>CATVXH010000005.1 GCA_958347955.1 uncultured Sutterella sp. | reverse complement strand
ATTTTAACCCTCGTTTCTGACTTGTCAAGCCCTAACTCACAAAAAAATTTAACCCGCCTTTCAACCCTCTGTTTCTTCTTCACTTTTTTCTTACACTCTCCCATACAACTTCGGGGGCTTGCGCCCCCGAAATTTTTCTCTGTCTACTTAATTTAATTCTTTAAGAAGCTCGTCTATTCCCGCCTTGGCATCCATCACTAATCCATAGTCGGCGACTTCAAAAATTGCCGCCTCCGGATCATTGTTGATAGCCACAACAATTTTGGCATCCTTAATACCGGCAATATGTTGCATCGCACCAGAAATACCGATAGCTATGTAAAGATCCGGTGCAATAATTTTGCCGGTTTGGCCAACCTGCCAGTCATTGGGACACAAACCCATGTCTACCACGGCACGCGTCGCTCCGATTGCGGCACCCAATTTATCAGCAAGCTGCGCGAGCTTACGGAATCCCTCTTCGTCTTCCAAACCTCTTCCTCCGGCCAC
This sequence comes from uncultured Sutterella sp., assembly GCA_958347955.1. Classification (GTDB taxonomy): domain Bacteria; phylum Pseudomonadota; class Gammaproteobacteria; order Burkholderiales; family Burkholderiaceae_F; genus Aphodousia. Next base: position 101,443 of record CATVXH010000005.1, on the reverse strand, counting down.
AACAACCCGGGCACTTTGAAGAGCAGGGCGATCCGTTTTTACAGCTTCAAAACTCACCTTGCGAGTTTTCATCACCTCCGGAAATGGCTCATTCATCACCACTTCCGCAGAACCAGTTCTTTCACAGGGAGCAAAAGCCGTCGCACGGATACTGGCGACAACAACAGGTTCCTCGTTCTTCAGTGTCACTTCAATGCTTCCCGCGTAGATCGGACGAACAAATGTGTGCGAATCCACGACCGCCGTTACATCTGACAGAGGGGCAACATCTAATAGCGCCGCCACTCGAGGCATAACACTTTTACCCAGAGAACTGGATTCAAAAAACACATGGCTGTAATGATTCTTATTGACTAAAGCCACGACTGCCTTTGCCAAAGATTCCGTCAAAATATTGTCGCCATTATCTGGATTAACAAAAACCTTTTCGACGCCTCTGAAAGTTTTCGCCTCATCTTGAGCATCCTGCATTTGACCCAGGAGAAGCATATCGGCAACTCCGGCAGCACTCACCGCCGCTGTCACCAAAGACGCAGCAGTTGGTTTAACACCGTTGGCAACCACCTCACCAATCACTAAAGCTCGCATGAACCTCTCCTCTTAAAGCACTTTGGCTTCGGTTTGAAGCTTGTTTATTAATTCCGAAACGGATCCCAAAATCTGCCCGTTCTTTTCTTTCTTAGGCATGCAATAACTCAACGGAACTAAACGAGGTTTGACATCCACTCCAAGCGATTGCACTTCAATCGTTTCAACTGGTTTTCTCTTTGCCTTCATCATGTTGGGTAAAGTTACATAGCGCGGTTCAGCCAAACGTAAGTCTGCCGTAATCACAGCGGGTAACTTCACAGCTACAGTTTGCACCCCTCCGTCGACTTCGCGCGTCACCAATGCCTCGCTGTTGTTAGCAACTTCGAGTTTGGAAGCGAAGCTCGCTTGAGGAATGTCACACAGCGTTGCCAACATTTGTCCGACTTGGTTAGCGTCGTTGTCAATCGCCTGTTTGCCAACAATGACCATATCGGGTTGTTCTTTCTCAACAATCTTTTGCAAAATCTTTGCAACTTGCAGGGGCTGAATAATTTCTTCGCTATGCACGTGAATGCCGCGATCAGCTCCCATGGCCATGGCAACGCGCAGAGTATCCAGACTCTTTTGGGCGCCGATTGTCACGGCAATCACCTCAGAAGCGATTCCCTTTTCCTTAAGTTGAACAGCACACTCGGTGGCAATTTCATCAAAAGGATTTATTGACATTTTCACCGTGGAAGTTTCCGGTACCCCCGCGTCATTGAGGCGAACCTTCACGTTGTAGTCCACTACTCGTTTAACGGCTACCAAAATTTTCATAATCATCCTTTAGCCTGCAATCGTCAGGCAATAACAAAATTCTTTTCAGTTGCGCCCATTATATCGTTGGCAATTTCAAAATTCGTCATCATCGCGGCGATCGTCAGTAAGACGCTCTCCCCAACCGGCACTCGCATAGGCAGCTTTCAAAACTTGAGTTCCGGTTTCTGCGAAGGCCGCGGGGTCGGACAATGTTCGACGATAAAACCGCGCGCCGGCGAGCCCTTGCAACAACCCAATCATCGCTTTGGCTGTCGCACGAGGCACGTGACTGTCTTTCGGTGTCTCTCGTTCAAGGTACTTAGTCATTATCTCAATGAGTTGCTCTCGAGTTGCCACCGGATGCATGTCAGCAAACAAACGCGCATCAACATCACTCAACACCCAAGGTGTCTTGTAAGCCGCTCGCCCCATCATGACGCCGTCGACCTTCTGCAACAACTCTTCAGCCAATTCCAACGTATCAATCTGTCCATTGATCACTATTGTTGCCTGCGGAAAATCTTTTTTAAGATCAAAAGCCACCTCTCTCTTTAAAGGTGGGACTTCACGATTTTCTTTAGGACTCAATCCTTTGAGCCAAGCATTTCTTGTATGAACAATGAACGTTCTGACACCGGCGTCAAAAAGCGTTCCGACAAAGTCACGGACAAAACCATAATCCTCAATTTTGTCAATCCCGATGCGATGCTTCACTGTCACATCAATATCAACGGCATCCATCATCGCTTTGCAACAATCCGCCACAAGCGCGGGCTCGGCCATCAAACACGCTCCAAACGACCCTCTCTGTACTCGCTCACTCGGACAGCCGCAATTAAGGTTCACCTCATCGTAACCCCATTCCTGAGCAATCTTTGCACACAATGCAAGATCCTTCGGATCGCTGCCACCCAGCTGCAACGCCACCGGGTGCTCTTCAGCGTTGAAATCCAAATGTCGGGCCTTGTCCCCAAAAATTATGGCGCCAGTGGTTACCATTTCCGTGTAAAGTCTCGCATGCCTGGACAATTGACGATGAAAATAGCGGCAATGCCGATCTGTCCAGTCAAGCATGGGCGCCACACAAAAGCGCCAGGGATTCAGTTGAGTCATCTTTTCGAAAAAGGCCACTCGTACCTTGCGATAGGAGTGGCCCAAATACAAGAAGGTTAATTATTAACGGGTTTGAACGTAGTCACGAAGTCTTTCCGCAAAATCCGGGCTACGTAGTTTGCGTATGGCCGCGCTTTCAATCTGACGAACACGTTCACGGGTCAATCCCATGGAACGACCCACCTCCTCGAGCGTGTGGTCATGACTGGTTCCGATGCCATAACGCAACCGCAATACCGTGGCTTCGCGATCGGTTAAACGATCGAGCGATTTCTTGATTTCTTCTTCCATCGCCGTCACCATGAAGCGGCGTTGCGGATCCTGTTCTTCATCACCGCGGACAAAATCAAGCTTAGTGGCATCCTCATCGTCTCCAATGGGAGCGTCGATGGACTCCACGCCTCGCATGGCCTGAATCAAAAGCTGTACCTTAGGCAAAGGAACTCCGGACAAATCAGCTAATTCGTTATCAGAGGGCTGCTTGCCGTGTTCTTGCAAATATTTCTGTTTGATGCGGCGAATCTTGTTATAAGACTCAGTCATGTGGACCGGAATGCGAATCGTGTTACCGTAGTCGGCCACCGCGCGCGTCACAGCCTGTCTGACCCACCAAGTCGCATAAGTCGAAAACTTATAGCCGCGACGGTACTCAAACTTATCGACCGCCTTCATCAAACCTAAATTACCTTCCTGAATCAGGTCAGGCATTGCCAAACCGCGGTTGACATACCCCTTGGCAATGGAAATCACCAAACGCAGGTTCGCTTCGATCATTTTGGCTTTTGCCTTAGAAAGGCTAGCCTGAGCCACCGTCATGCTACGGTGCAAATCTCTCTGCTCGGAAATCGGAAGGCTGGCATCCTCCTGAAGTCCCAAAAGTCGAGCCTGAAGCTCTTCGAAGACACCGCGATTGTTCTCCAGAGCGGCAGACCACGGTTGCCCAAGTGCGATCTCATCGTTTAACCATTGACGATCACAGCAACGCTCGTTAAAACCTTTAACGAAACGCTCTTGCGGCATGTGAGCTTTATTGACCATCACGTCACGCATCGCGTACATCGTGTCTGTGACCTTGGACATATGTTCAGCAAGAATATCGGCCAAGTGTGTCACCGTCTTCACGGAAAAACGCACAATTGACAATTCGTCGGCGATATTTTGACGAGCGCGCTCGAAATCTTTCTTCTTTTCCGGATCAGAAAAGCTTTGATGCATCTTTTCAAGATAGACCTTTAATCGATCGAACATCTCTAAGGCGCGTTCCTTCATTTCTTCGAGCTGCTCAACCGTCATAGCGGCCGCACCGATATCAGTGTTCAGATCGCCGCTATCATCTTGAATTTCATCGCCGGCCACATCGGTGAAACCATCGATAACGTTATCGATCGTTTCAGACCCTTCACGAATCTTTTCAGCCAAATTGAGCAATTCTTGGATGGAAAGCGGCGACATCAACACAACTTGCACCAAACGTGCGCGGTGCTGCTCAATGCTCTTCGCAACCTCGATTTCTCCTTCGCGGGTCAAAAGTTTATGACTGCCTACGCCACGAAGATAGGCGCGAAGAGGATCCTTGGACAAGCCCGCGCTTTCTTCGGGAGTCAAAATCGTAGCAGCGTCTTCTTCATCAATGTCATCGTCAACCGTTGCCTGCTGTTCAGCCAACATAGCCACTGTGTCTTCATCAGGGGTATGGTCGAACACTTGAACACCGAAACGTCCCAAACCCAACGTAATTTCCGTCAGGGCATCTTCGGAACGCAAAGCACTTTCCGGCAACAAGTCATTAATTTCGGCAATCGTTACCCAACCGCGGGAACGTCCGAATCGAACCAATTGACGGTAACCGTTCTCAGCACCGTCTTCATGCTCGGCAGGAGCGGGCGGCAAATCCAACAGCGGATCGTTTTTTTTGCGAGAAGACTTACGCTTCTCAGGCTTAGGCATATCCCCATAGTCGTCGCCGAAATCATCTTCGGAAAATTCTTCCGCCTCTTCGATTTCTTCTTCAAGCTCTTGTTCATCGAGCTCCTCTTGGTCAACTTCATCTTCATCGAGCTGCAAATTGCCCTTGAGGTCAAACTTCAACTGGTCATGCGAATGCAACCACTCGTCGAAATCTTCCTGATGAGCAGAAGCCGGCTTCATATCTTCCTCAACAAGCTTGGAAGATTTTCTAGAGGCGGTTGTTTTTTTGACAGTCGCTTTGGTCATAATCTCGTATAAACTATTAGTAATACCACTGGTCGGTATCAACTCGTTTACGTGTTTAGGCTATTGAGAATAATCGCGAGAAATTCCAATGGAACAATAGTCCCCAAACGTCATCATCACGGACGTCAACTTTGGCATCAATAGAAATTTCGCGCTCCTAGCCTTAGACCCACGCAACAGAGTATTCTCCAACCGGTTAGGTTTGCTCGGCAAACCTCGTTCCCGTTGTTTGTCCTATCGCTAAACAACTAACCGCAGACCGGCAGGCACGCGACAGGACGCGAATTATCATCAAGCAGTAGGTTTTAGGGCTAAGATAAAGGAATAGACTAGATTCGTCCGATGACGAAGGGCCACCAAACCTCTGCGAACTTATTAAGATACACTGAAAAGATTAATCTGTGCAACAATTTGCACAGGCTCTTATATTTATTTGATTTAAATCAAATATTTTTTATGTCATCATCATCTAAAAAACCGCGCAATTTATTTGCCCGACTGGGATGGCGCAATTTTCGTAACGCCTTAGCCTCAATCTGACGGATTCTTTCACGCGTCACGACAAATTGTCTGCCTAACTCCTCAAGCGTATGCTCAGTGCTGGTGTCAATACCATAACGCAACATAAGCACTTTAGCCTCTCTCGGAGAAAGCGAAGCCAGAACCTCGTGGACAACTTGCTTGAGATTATCGTTTTCCGCTCTTTCCAAAGGACTTGGGTTGCTTTGGTCCTCAATAAAATCAATTAAATGAGAATCCTCTTCATCGCCCACCGGAGAGTCAATTGAAACCGGTTCGCGACGGGCGCGCATAATCGTACGCACACGCTGTTCAGTCAAACCAACTTTCTGAGCCAAATAAGCGTAAGAGGGCTCGCGACCGAATTCTTGCTGATATTCACGAGAAAGACGGGTGATTTTGTTAAGTGTTTCGACCATGTGCACCGGAATACGGATTGTGCGTCCCTGATCGGCAAGAGCTCGGGTGATTGACTGCCGGATCCACCAAGTGGCATAGGTCGAGAATTTATATCCCCGGCGGTATTCAAATTTGTCCACGGCCTTCATCAAACCAAGGTTGCCTTCCTGGATAAGGTCCAAGAATTGCAGCCCTCGATTCAAATAATGCTTGGCTATGGAAATGACCAACCGGAGGTTGGCATTGATCATTTCCTGCTTAGCTTCGTGCACGTTTTGCTCAGCCTCACACATTTGACTGTAGAGCGCGCGCATGCGCGTGGCGGACAAACGAGCCTCGGAAACAAAGCGCTCGTATTTGTCTTGGATATTCAAAATAGAATCAAAGTTCTTCTCAAATGAAAGAGAATAACTTTTATCGCTCTTTAATATGGCCTGTAAAGCCTCTTTGCTGAACCCTTGCTCACGGTACAGATGAGTAAACTCCGCTTTCGGCATACCGACCACGTCCACCAATATCCGGCGGGCATCGGACTCCAACCGTTTGTAATACTCGGCCTTGTCATGCAAAAGATCCGATAGCGTGCGCACTGTGGAAGAGGTAAAACGAACACGCATCAGCTGATCTTTGACCGCCATTTCCAATTGGTGGTATTCATCACTATCGACCGGCAGCGTGAGCATGCACTCATAGTAACCACGACAAGTTTCAAGAATCTCCAGCGTTGTATCCTTAAGCACCTTAAGTTGTTCGGAACTCATTGCCGAAGCGCCTATGGAAATCTCCTGCACCTCATCATCGGCCTCCTCATCATACTCAGGAACCTCTTGCCGGCCGATTGGAGAATCTGATATCTCCTCGTCGGTGACTCCGTCAACAATCGCCTCAACACTCACTTCATCGTTGCGAAGCGTTTCAGCCATATCAACTAATGTTTTCAATGCAAGAGGACTGTCCGCGATGGCCTCCATCATTTCTCGGAAACCATTTTCTATACGGCGAGATATCGCTATCTCTTCTTCTCGGGTTAAAAGAGGCACAGTACCCATTTCTCGGGTATACATTGTCATAGGATCAGACGTGCGAGCCACATCGCTCTCAACCAACGACAAAACATCATCTTCATCGTCAGAATCGTCATCCTGAACCAAAGACAGCGGCGAATCATTCAGCAGTATTTCATCATCAGCCGGCGGCTGATCAAGCACCTGAATGCCCAAAAAATTAAAAGCGTGCTCAAGCTTCGCGACAGCCTCTTCCTCATCGTCGACCTGCTCGGGCAACACTTCGGAGAGCTGTTCATAGGTCACGTAGCCGGATTGTTTGGCCTGCACAATCAGTCCGCGCAATTTTTGTATGCGCAACTCACTGGCACCATTTTGATAAACCTTCTCCAGAGATTTTTTCAGACGCATCTTTTGCCGACTGCCGTTGCTCGCTTTCGGCAAGGCCTTGGGATCCGGCGTTTGGATTTGAATCGGTTGATCAAAAAGAATATTGATGGTGGTTTCCGCCGACATAGCAGAATTGACGGATAACGGTTCGCTTTTGTGCGTCTTTTTCTTTCGAGTAGCCATACAACACACTCAATGCCCGCCGGGACACAGCACCGGACAGTAATAACAGCTCTGGGGATCCTATCGTTCGCAATTTGAAATGACTGTAATTCAAATTTACAACATTTCGTGTCAAATTCGATTTTTAGGTTTTACAAACGACCTTGCGATTATACGAACTTTAGAGCTGATTTTGTTTCACAAAAACGAGCTAATCCTACAACTGCTTAGCCACTCAACCGTCCATCCAACACGTAATCAACCGCTTGAGAACTTTCGTCAATTAAAGAACGATGTATGTCTTGGCGACGCTTAAAGAGTCTCTCAATGAATTGAGCTTCAACGGGCTCCCCTCTTTCTTCCATACTGAGGAGCTCGGCGATTTTCGCATCAAGCTGCGCCTTTTCCAATTTTAAAAAAGCACACTTTATTTCATACTCAGCCACTTCCGCCGGCGTTTGCAACACTTCCTCTTCAGAAACCAAATCAGCCAACTGATCATACAGGGGATCGTCTTGCATGAAGGAAAGCAAGTAACCCGTGGTAAGCTGAGTTTGCTCAAAACCCTCGCCCTTGGAGTGATCTTCTGCCAAGTGCCATAGCCTCACGATGGCTTCTTCCCATTGATCGACCGTATCGAGCATTTCATACTCGATTTGTTCGGAATATTTCAAAAGCCATGAAGGATGAGTGATAAAACACTGCAAAAGACGTCGCTTGATATTTGTGAAAACCGGTCCGGTGGTGACAGGACGAGCCGGACGGCGATAGCGTTGGCCTTGTTTGGTGTCACGCCCATAGGCCGCCGTTTGACCGGCAGGCTTCTGATGCTTGGGCACATCCAGCAGGGTGACCCCACAGAGAGCGGCCAATTCGCCCGGATCCATGCGAACAGTCGCGGAGAATTCCTGCACCAGCAGCTGTCTTAACGCTTGAGCGCTCATGCGCTGAAGCAAAGGCTTGGCGATGGCCACCGCCTGAGCGCGCTCTTCCGCCGTACGAAGCCCCCGACCTTGGCTGACTTCGCGAACGATATCCATGACAAAGAACTTTGACAACGGAAACGCCGCGCGAAGCTGAGCCTCAAAAGCTTCCGAACCTTGACTCTTGATCAAACTGTCCGGATCTTCATCTTGCGGCAAAAGCACAAAATGGGCTGTCTGCGTATCGGTGATGATCGACAAAGTGGATTCCATTGCGCGCCGAGCCGCTTTAAATCCTGCCGCATCACCGTCAAAGGAGAAGTAAACGTGATCGGAAAGTTGAAAAAGTTTTTTTACATGCTCCGGTGTAATTGAAGTGCCTAAAGCCGCGACCGTTTCCAAAAAACCGCCTTGGGACATCTGAATGACATCCATATAGCCTTCGCAAACAATGGCTCGGCCCTTTTTATGGATGGCGTCGCGAGCCTCGTACAAGCCGTATAGCTCTTGACTTTTGTGATAAACCGGAGTCTCAGGCGAATTAAGGTACTTGGGCTCCTCACCCGGCACCATCGTTCTCGCCCCAAACCCAATAACCTGCCCTCTGGGATTTCGAATCGGGTACATTACCCGACTGCGAAAACGATCGTAGCGGTGGGCATCCTTGGCTATCACCAAGCCACATTCCTCAAGCTTGGGATCTTCGTAAGCCTTTCCTTTAAAAACAGCTTCAAGTCCCTGCCAACCATCGGGAGACAAACCCAATTGAAATTTATTGACAGTTTCTTCAGTAATGCCGCGTCCCTTCAGATACTCTATGGCTTTCCGATCATGGAAAAGTGTTTGGTGATAAAACTCTGCGGCTTGTGCCAAATAATCCGTCAGGGTCTTCGCCTTAGCCTGACGGACTTTCGCTTGCGGATCTTCGGGGACTTCCATTCCTAGGTCATCAGCAAGCTCTTTAATGGCCTCGGGAAAAGACAATCCTTTGAATTTCATTAAAAAGGTAATGGCCGTGCCGTGCTCGCCACACCCGAAGCATTTAAAAAACTGCTTACTGGGATTAACAGCAAACGAGGGCGTTTTTTCTTTGTGAAAAGGACAGCAAGCCATCCAGTTGCTGCCCTTGTGCTGCAACTTCACATACCGACCGATCACCTGAACGATGTCGGTGCGAGACAGAACCTCTTCAATAAAACTCTCTGGGATCATTAGATCACGTCAAAGAGAATTAAGCCGTAAGCTTTTGCTTAATCAGAGCAGACACCTTGCCCATATCGGCGCGTCCGGTCAGCTTGGGCTTGACCGCGCCCATGACTTTACCCATGGCAGCCATGCCATGAGCTCCAATCGAGGCAATAGCTTCATCAATGATGGCCGCGATCTCCTCTTCGCTAAAGGGCTTAGGCAAGTACGTGGAAAGCACCTCGATTTCAGCCTGCTCTTTATCGGCTAAATCTTGTCGATTGGCGGCCTTGTACTGTTCGATGGAATCATGGCGCTGTTTGACGAGTTTGGCGATGATCGAGATGATGTCGGCGTCGCCGCATTGAATGCGCTCGTCAACTTCTTTTTGCTTGATGGCAGCCATCAATAAACGAATGGCGCCCAAACGGCCGGCGTCGTGAGCCTTCATCGCGGCCTTCATATCGGCCATGATCTGTTCTTTAATCGTCATTTCGCTTCCTTTGAAAAAAACGCGTGCAACCCCTCTCTTCTGTCAGAGCTTTGCACGCGTGATTTCGGCTTTAAGCTCGAAGCTCAAGCCCTGACGGTCACTGCTTCAGACTGACCGTCCATTGTATGCGGTCCGAAAATTAGTAGAGCTTCTTCGGCAACATTTGGCTACGCAAGCGCTTGTAGTGACGCTTGATGGCAGCAGCCTTCTTACGTTTACGTTCAGCCGTGGGCTTTTCATAGAACTCACGAGCACGCAATTCGGTCAAAAGACCGCTCTTTTCAATAGTGCGCTTGAAACGGCGAAGAGCGGTTTCAAACGGTTCGTTTTCTTTAACACGAATAGTGGGCATCAGGCACCTTACCTGTCAATAAAAAATGTTGCGGTATTGTTTTACCGATCTGATCATCGCGCACAAAACCATCTCGGAATGTTCGCACGATCTCCGAAAGGTGCATATTTTCGCATAAAATACGCATAAAAGGAAATTGTCCTGTATTTTTTTTGTGTTTTTTCTCGGAAAATCAATGTAACTCATTGATTTTATTTATATTATGCTCATTCTTGGTTTAGAGTCCTCTTGTGATGAAACCGGCGTTGCGCTGATTGACAGTGAAAAAGGACTGCTCGCTCACGCCGTGCACACTCAAATTGACATGCATCGGCTCTATGGCGGAGTCGTTCCTGAATTGGCCAGCCGTGACCACATCAGACGTGTTATCCCTTTGATTGAGCAAGTTCTCGAAGAAGCGGGGAAAACATAAAAAGATTTAAATGCGATCGCTGTCACACAAGGCCCCGGCTTAGCGGGCGCCCTTCTGGTCGGAGTGAGTGTCGCTCACGCGCTAGCCTTCGCCCTGGATATACCGGTCATCGGCATCCACCACATGGAAGGCCATCTCTTAGCCAATCTTTTAGCCGATCCCGCTCCCGAGTTCCCTTTTATCGCCCTGTTGGTTTCCGGCGGACACACTCAAATTATGAAAGTCAACCGTTTCGGCGATTATGAGCTTCTCGGCGATACGCTCGATGATGCCGTCGGCGAGGCTTTTGATAAAACCGCGCAACTTCTCGGCATGTGTTATCCGGGCGGTCCCGCGGTAAGCGCTTTGGCCGATCAGGGGGTTTCCGGCGCCATTGAATTGCCTCGCCCGATGATTCATTCACCGAATCTGGACATGAGTTTTTCAGGCTTAAAAACAGCCGTGCTGACAGCGGTTAAAAATGCCCCTGATCCCTCAGATGAAACCTTTCGCCGCAATTTAGCCCGAGCGTTCGTCGACTCTGTAGTCGATGTTTTGGCTACTAAAGTTGTCAAAGCAATGAAACAGGAAAAGATGAAAACTTTGGTGGTCGCCGGTGGAGTGAGCGCCAACAAGCAGCTTCGAAACCGCTTAGTCTACGAAATGCGCAAGAGAGGAATGAAAGTGTTCTTCCCGCCGATCAAGCTTTGCACAGACAACGGCGCCATGATTGCCACCGCCGGCTTGGAGCGAATTAAACATATGAGCACCGAAGATATCAACCGACACTTCAAAAATTTAAAATTCGGTGTCAAGCCCCGCTGGCGGCTCAAGGAAGCCGCCGCTGACATCATCACCTGAGGGCATTTTTCCCGATCATTCGTCGGCGTTGGCGCAATCCACTGGCTTTGCGCCTAGTTCGCTGACAAGGATTTTTGGGTCTATTTTTACAATGAACCCTCTGCGGCCGCCGTTAATGTAAATGGCAGACAAATCCAAAATGGTTTTTTGCACATAAACCGGCATCCGTTTTCGAGTGCCGAACGGTGATGTGCCTCCGACCTGGTAACCGCTGTTGCGCTGAGCTTGCTCGGGTTTGCAAGGGGCGATATGCTTGACGCCAATCTGACGTGCCAAATTCTTCGTGCTCACTTCACAATCGCCGTGCATCAGAATGACCAAAGGTTTGGCGTGCTCGTCCTCCATGATGAGCGTTTTCACGACCGTATGATGATCCAAACCAAATGCCGCAGCCACCGCTGCCGTACCTCCGTGATCGATATATTCGTATGACAGAGGTTCAAATTGAACCTTATGTTGCTTGAGCCAGTCGGTCGCTGGCGTTGCACTCTGGTGTTTTTCTTTAGACATACCAATCCTTTCTTTATAATCCGGCCGGCAGAGGAAATGAGATGCTATCTGGAACGCCCGGCATTGTCTCAACAGAGGTAGCGCCATTTTCTTTGAGATAGTCCACCACACCCTGCACCAAATGCTCCGGCGCTGAAGCGCCCGCAGTCAGCCCGACTTTCTCCACTCCATCAAACCACGAGGGCTCAATATCTTTGACACTGTCAATTAAAAACGCCCTGACACCTTCGCGTTGCGCCTTATCGCGCAAACGTCGTGAATTTGAACTCGTGCTGGATCCGATCACAAGCACTAAATCCACCGACGCTGCTAACTTCTTAACAGCATCCTGGCGGCTTTGAGTGGCATAGCAAATATCCGCCGCGGACAGTGAACGAATGGCGGGAAAACGCTTACGAAGTCTTTCAATCACTTCCTTGGTTTCATCAGTCGACAATGTCGTTTGAGTCACGTACCCCACTTTGTTAGGGTCAGGAATCTTCAGCGCGTCCACTTCCTCATCAGAGCAAACGCGATAAATGTTGTCCGGAACCTGTCCCATCGTTCCTTCCACTTCCGCGTGCCCTTTGTGTCCGATCACAATAACCGTCAAGCCATCATTGTGCATTTTGATAACTTCACGATGAACTTTAAGCACCAGCGGACAAGCCGCATCAAAGATGCGGATATTTCGCGTCGCCGCATAGTCTTTGACTCGTTGAGGAACGCCGTGAGCCGACAAAATCGCAGTCGCCCCTTCGGGGACTTCGCTTAAGTGGTCGACAAAAATGGCGCCTTTTTGTTTTAACTCATTCACAACAGTTTTGTTGTGCACGATTTCGTGACGAACATAAATCGGTCGACCGTAGACACTCAATGCTCTTTCCACAATGGCGATGGCCCGATTGACTCCGGCGCAAAACCCTCGAGGCTGAGCTAATAAAACCTGCATAATCATTCCTTTTGAAACTTGCGGACAGTCTACCTTGTTTTTTTAGCCGCCGTTCCCCTGTTTTGCTAAAAAAGGTTATTTTTCAGCTCTTTTAAGCAATACACAAAGATTTTGTTTAAGTACTATTAACAAAATACTATCTGTAAACATACTCTTAACATTATTTTTTCTTTTCATGCGTGCCAGTAACGCCATTCTCGGTCAACATTTCAGCATCACGGGTCAATTGCGTTTTACCTTTCCCCGCATGCTGATGTCGCTTTTCATCATGAGCTACATGGTGGCCGATGGTGTCTTAATCAGCCGGTATATGGGCACGGTCGCCCTGGCTTCTTTAAATATGATTTTTCCCCTGGCCATTTTTTTAGGTTCAGTGGGAATCATGTTGTCGGCCGGCGGCGGCTCTGTTGTCTCTCGGCGCTTGGGTGCCAACGATATCAAAGGCGCCGATAGAGCTCTCAGCACCCTGGTTTACGCTGAAATTATTTTCGGTCTGTTTGTCGGCCTATTGGGCATCGCACTTCTTGATCCACTATTGAATTTCCTCAACGTCAACAAAGAGCAATATGACTACGCCTATGACTATCAACTCGTATGGCTGGCTTTTATGCCGTGTTTTTTACTGAGCGTTCTCTCTCAAACGTTTTTTACCGTTGCCGGTTTTCCCAAATTAGGTCTCGCCGTTTCTGTTGCTTCCGGTCTGACCAATGTTGTATTGGATATTCTTTTTATGGGTCCCATGGGCTGGGGAATGTACGGGGCGGCATTTGCCACCGTCATCTCTTGGATTGTCGCTGCCGCCGCTGGCGCTGTTTTCTTCTGTCGTAAAAAAGCGCCACTGCTAATCATTTTGACCGCACCCGATTGGAGTGCGCTAAAAGGCGCTTGTCGAAGTGGGTTTTCCGAAATGGTTGGCAGTCTTTCCTCTGCCGTTACACTGTACCTATTCAACGCCGCTTTTATGAAATGGCTGGGTGTTGACGGAGTGGCGGCTTTGACCATTGCATCTTATTCAACGTACGTATTTAATTCGATTTTTTACGGTTTCTGTGAAGCGACCGCTCCAATATTGGGCTACAAATACGGCGAACAAAATTGGACGGAACTCGCCGCCGTTTTTCGAAACAGCCTGATCATCATGACAGTGTTTTCTCTGGGGGCCTATGCCATGTCTATCCTTTGTGCCGCTCCTGTCATGGGCTTTTTCACTCCAACTGATTCACCGGTTTACGAATTGGTATTAGCCAACTTCGGGCTTTTCGCACTCTCCCTGTTGCTACTTTGCCCGAATATGTTCACAGCGTATCTTTTCACGGCTATGGGGGACGGAAAACGAGCGGCTGTAGTCTCATTTTGCAGAACGTTCCTTTTTTCTGTCATTGCCATTGAATGTTTGCCTTCGCTCATTGGAGAAAAGGGACTGTGGCTCTCCGTGCCTTTGGCAGAAACGCTGACTTTCACATTAAGCGTTGCACTGATCTATCGTAATCAAAGACGTTACGGCTACGACGGTTCACCCGCTCTGGTCATCAACAGAGATTAGTTTTTCACCGTTAAGCTTCAGAAAAGCTAGAAATATTTGCTTATCAAGGGGGTGGTGAGTATAATGTTCGATACCGTTGACCCCACCGAGGTGAGATGTATTACTTCGGGCGGGTTGTTTTTGTTTTAATTTTTTGACTGGAGTTAGCGATGGCACGAGTGTGTCAAGTCACCGGCAAGGCGCCGATGGTCGGCCACCGCGTCTCTCACGCAAACAACAAAACCAAACGTCGTTTCATGCCCAATCTTCAATATCGTCGTTTCTGGGTTGAAAGCGAAAACCGTTGGGTTCGTTTGCGTTTGACGGCGGCAGGTCTTCGTACGGTCGACAAGCTCGGTATTGATGCGGTCTTAGCGGACCTCCGCGCCCGCGGCGAAATCTAATAGGAGTTCACCATGGCAAAGGGTAACCGTGAAAAGATCAAGTTAGAATCGACCGCTGGTACGGGTCACTTCTATACGACGACTAAGAACAAGCGTACGAGTACGGGCAAGATGGAAATTTCCAAGTATGACCCGGTTGCTCGTAAGCATGTGGTCTACAAGGAAACGAAGCTCAAGTAATTTGAGTCATCGTACCGACCAAAAAGCTCGACATCACGTCGAGCTTTTTTATTACCGTTGCGTAAACTCTCGCTTATTAAACCCGAAACTGCCCTGCCACTTCTCTCACAACGGTTTAATAGGAACAACATTTAAAAAGTTTGAGGCGGTTTTTTCAATACTCACGCTTACGTTATAGATACGTTCGAGTCGCTTAGCCTGCAAAACCAATTCAGGTTCATCCAATATAGATAGCGTTCCGCTTTCCAATAACAAAATCTGCTGACTGAACCGTGCAGCCGTTAACAAATCATGCATGATGACCAGTGTAATGGCTTCATGTTTTTGCGTGTACTCGCTTACCGCATTCATCACAATTAATTGGTGACGAAGATCCAGAGCGCTTGTCGGTTCATCCAAAAGGAGCACCTTGGGTTGAGAAACGAAAACCTGAGCCAAAAAGACCAATTGACGCTGCCCGCCGGAAAGCCTGTTGATCGGCACGTTGGCGAGTTTGTCAATTTCAAGCGAGTGCAACGTTGCGTCAACTTTATCGAATATTTCCTCAGAAACTCGCCAAGACAAAGATTTAACAAGCCCCAGCAAAACCATTTCAAATACAGTCAGGGTTGATGAAATGCCCGACAACTGAGGCACATAACGTATAGCCGAAACTGGCACTTCTTGCCCATCTTGCTTTACGGAGACTTCTCCCTGATGATGAATCAATCCGGCTATCGCTTTTAGAAGCGTTGTTTTCCCGCTTCCGTTATGACCGATCACACTGACAAGCTGCGCGCCTTCAATATTGGCGCAAATGTTATGAAGCACCGGATTGTCGTCATAACAGACAGCTAAATTATTCAGTGCCAATTGAATCATTGAGACCTCCTGCCGCTGTAACGAATCAACAATGTTAAGAGGAAGGGAACTCCGACCAGAGAGGTGATAATTCCAACAGGAATAATGGCTCCTGCGGAAATCAGTTTGGCGAGCAGAGAGCTAAGCACCATTAACAGAGCTCCGGATAAAAGCGTTCCCGGAAGTAAAAAACGCTGATCCTCGCCTAAGAGCAACTTGGCAATATGAGGCGCCACGAGTCCCACAAAACTAATGGTGCCGATAAAGGCAACCGCTCCGGCAATCAGCAAGGCAGAAAGAAAGAAGGTCTGCACTCGAAGACGTTTGACGGCAATCCCTAAACTTGTCGCCCGCTCCTCGCCCAAAGTTAACGCGGTGATGGCCCAACTGCGTTTCAGTAAAAAAATTGCAATGAAAAGAGTCAATGTCGCGTTTAAACTAACGGCAAGCCAAGACGCCCTTTCCAGATTACCAAACGTCCACCCATTGATGATCTGAGCGACTTCCGGACTGGAACGATAAATAAGTATTTGTTGCAAAGCCAAAAAGAAAAAGTTCACAACAATGCCCGCCAATATCACTGTCTCCGGAGTCATCCCGCGACGAGCACTTAAAAAATAGATGGCAAAAGACACAAATAAGGCAAAACTGAGAGCACTTGCCGCCGTCGCTATCCAAAATTGTCCAAATACGCTCAGACCTAAACTAATAGCCAGCGCAGCCCCAAAACTGGCGGCAGAGGTAATCCCCAAGGTCGATGGACTTGCCAACGCGTTTTGCGTGATATTTTGAATCTGAAGACCGGCCATCGCCAACGAGGTTCCTACAAAAAGCGCGGTGAGCGTCATCGGAAGCCGCAATGACCAAACAATGGTGCTATTGATGTCAGAAGCATGAGGCCCTGAAAAAAGCGCGCCCATCAGAACGTCCATCGGCATGGAAGAGGAACCAACAGCTAAATCCAACCCTATCGCGACAAGGAGCAACAGCGCCGCCACGCATAAAATCATTACGCGTTTTCGATTGGTTTGACGATAGTGTAAATGGCAACTCATGCGATTTAGGGTTTTAAAGTAAACGTGCCTGAAGAGTCAACTTCAGGTAAATAGCGTTCATAAAATGAGTGAATTTCCGCTTCCGGCTCAAAATCTTCAAACAGCCCGGGATAAATCATTTGAGCCATAAAAAGCGACAAAGTATAGTCAAGCATGGACCGCAGACTCCCGTGGTCGACGCCATACACACGTCCGTCGCGCACCGCTTGAAGCCTATCCCAAAGTGGTCGGTTAATAAAACCTGAAAGTCTGTTTAAAGCCTCTTGCCTAGAAACCATTAACCCCATTCGCATTTGATCATTTTCAGCCGCGTTTTGCCAAATGCTGCCCGCGATAAAAATAATTCCCGGATTTTTAGCTAACACATATTCTCTTGACAGGGATGCGTAGGGGGCAGGCATGTCTGCGGCAATATTGTTGGCCTGCAATCGTCTAAGGATTCCTCCCCAAAGAACCGATTTATTGTAGGAATTCCCATAAGATCCTATGCCCAAATTCCCGCACTCGACATAAACCGGCACCTGTTTAACCCTGCCGTCGGCCTTTGCAATGCGCTCTTGTATTGTTTGTATGACTTGACTGTAGCGGTTGATTTGCTCATCAGCCACGCTTTCACGATCAAGCAATTTTCCGAGCAATTGGGTACTTTTAACATGATTTTCCAGCGTCATTGCATGATAATCAATCACGATGACAGATATCCCCGCTTTTTCCAACATGCTAAGTCTCTGCGCATTTTGCGCGTACTGGGTCTGCCCTAATAACACAACATCAGGTTTAAGCGAAAGAATTCTTTCCGTATTGAGAATGTCATCATGATAGCCGCCGATGCTGGGAATATTTTTTAACTGAGGGAAAGCCTCTGTCAAGCGAACATATTCCGCATAACGCGTACTTTGCCAACCGTCCGCTGTTAGACCAACTATTTGATTAATAGCTCTTGCGCCGCCGACAAAAAGGAAATTGGCAATGTAATTGGCCACCACAAATCGTTGAGGTTTCCCGGTCAAGACAACGGAACGGTTAGCCAGATCAGTCAAACGAAGAAATGGTGCTTGAGAAAAGGCAACTTGGGGCAAGCTCAAAGTCAGAGCGCTAGCCGCTGCCGCTTTTAAACAAAATCGTCGGGAAGATCCATGCATATTCACGCTTAGGAGTGCAACTACCAAGTGATTTTATTTTAGAAAAAATTAATCGCGCCAAATTGTTTTTCTTTGAGTTCTTTTTGCCAAATTGTCTCGCTTGTATGATTAAAACACCTTTTTCTTTCAGTAAGCTGGATTTCCTTAGGCGTACAATGCCAAGGCAACTGTAAAAATAAGGAATATCAACGTGGACGGTCTCATCAAAGTCCTTGGATTCGTGATTTTTATTCTCATCGGATACTTTCTCAAGCGTGTCCACATCCTTAAAGAAGATACCGTCCATGCGCTATCCGGCCTTCTGCTTTACGTCACTCTGCCTTGTCTAATTCTGGTTTGTTTAAATGGCCTTCACCTTGAATGGAGCTATTTGTGGTTAATCGGGTTGGGACTTCTGACAAACTTTTTTATGATCGGTGTCGCCTGCCTAATTGCCCGCCGGCAACCTCAGAAAAGATTGTTTGACATGCTGAATCTGTCCGGTTTTAATGTCGGCACATTTGTGATGCCATTTCTTCAATCCTTTGTTACGCCGACTGGCTTTTTGTCGATTTGTCTTTTCGATATCGGCAACTCCATTATGTGCACAGGCACCACTTATGCGCTCGGCTCCGGAACAGGGACCGGTCTGACTCTTGTGAAGACAATCCTCAAGCGGATGTTCAGTTCGGGGCCGATTTGCTCATACTTTGTCATGTTGGCGCTATCCGTTTTGGGATTGGCCTTCCCAAAAACAATTGTGGATTGGGCTCAAATCGGCGCCAATGCCAATGCCTTTTTAGCCATGATTTTATTGGGTCAAAGCATTCGCTTCACTATGCCTGCTGCCCAACTTAAAGAGTTGTTCCGTTTATTGGCTATTCGCCTGGCAGGCTCTCTGGTCATGTCGCTTGCCATGTATTATTTGCTGCCATTTCCCCATGAAATTTGCAAAATTCTTGCGCTGATAGCTTGGGCTCCCGTTCCGGTTGTAGGATTGATTTTCTGCATTAAAGCCAAATGCAATCCTTCCATGGCCGCCAACCTTAACTCACTGTCTGTGGCATGCAGCGTGGTGATTGTTTCAACGTTATTGACGATTCTCTGACGAGAAATTAGCGGGCAGACAGCGCGATCTGGTTTTGAGCACAATCACCCAAGTCAAACTAACCATCACGCCGCAAAACAGAAGAACCAAGTCGTACTTCCAAGCATCGCCCATCACAATCGGTACCCAAAGCGCCGCACAAATAGCGAAGGCTGAAGTTTGGAAAAATTGTTGAATGCTTGCTGCCATCCCTCTATTTTGGGGAAAATAATCCAGGTTATACACCGTCATGATCGGCCTAATCACACTCATTGCCGTGCTGTACACAATAACGGCGAAAAGACAATATGGATAAGGCACATGCCAAAAATAATTCATGCACACTCCGCCGATTCCGGCCAGATACATTAAAGCAATCTGTATCCAAACAGCTTTCACCTCACCAAAATAGGCTGCTATCCTGGTGCAAAATATAGAGCCGGTGACCGAAAATCCGATCAGTGGCAACATTAGGTAACCGAAATCAGTCACCCCCATCCCCATAACGTTTTCTACATAATCAGGAGCTCCGGCGGAAAAAAGGATGGAGCCCATGAAAACGAAACCGTTGCAAAACACCCCTGCCGTAAAAGCCACATTTTTAAAGGAACGCGTGTACGTCGCCACTAACGGCACAAAGTGGAAAACCGTTCTTTTTTCTTTGGGGTGCGTCTCATGAAGCAAAAAATAGGTAATGCCGGCCATCAAAAGGGCAAAAGAGGCCAAAAAGACAAATACGCTGCGCCAACCGAAGAGCACGACAAGCCAACCACCGATAATCGGTGCGAGAGCCGGCGCGAGCGCAAAGATCACGGCAATTAAGCTGGTTAATTCCTGAGCTTGACGACCGCTAAATAAGTCACGTGTCACCGCCATGGCGAGCACAGTTCCCGTACTGGCGAAAAAGCCCATCAAAATACGGCCTATCAAAAATGACTCGTAATTCGGACTGATGGCGCAAATTAAACACGAAAGACTATAGCAAAAGAGCCCGCCCATCATAACCGGACGGCGGCCAAGGCTGTCAGAAATCGCTCCAACAAAAAGCGATGACAGAGCAAAACAAAGCAAGTAGCTCGATAGCGTTTGGTAGGCGGCCACTTCGCTTACCGCAAACTCATCGGCAATCATCCCTAAGCCCGGCATATAGGTATTGGCTGACAACGGCCCCACCATGGAGCACATGGCCAATAAAAAAGCGAGCGATTTTGGGACACTGAAAAGCATTAAATACCGGTACCGAGAAGTAAGAGCGCCCGCTTTGGTTTAGCGGGCGCTTATGATTTTAATCCCGAGCTTGGCGATCGTCAGTATCTTTTTTGATTAACACCGCTCCAAAGAAGCCATCGGTTCCACTTTGATGCGGTGCCATGACAAAGTATGGCGCATGGGCTTTGGCGCACTCGGGAAGATTCACGCCTTGTTTGGCAAGCACCTCGGTGGCATCCATGATTTGATACTCGGGATGCTTGGCCAAAAACGCTTCCACAACATCCTGATTTTCCACTTTAAGCAAAGAACATGTGGCGTAAACCAATCGTCCTCCGGACTTCACTAAACGGCTCGCGGACTCAAGAACATTGGCCTGAATAGCATTGATGCGAGCCAATTCCTCTTCACTCATGCGCCAGCGCAAATCAGGGTTGCGCCGTAAAGTGCCGGTGCCCGAACAAGGCGCGTCCACCAACACTCGGTCAAATTTACCCGCCAGACGCTTAACTCGGACGTCACGCTCGGTCTTTATTGCTATCGGATGAACATTGCTCAAGCCGGCCCGGCGCATGCGCGGAGTCAGCCCGGCCAGACGCTTTTCATTAACATCAAAAGCGTAAAGCCTGCCCGTTGAGCGCATGAGCGCTCCCAAAGCTAACGTTTTACCCCCGGCTCCGGCGCAAAAATCACAAACCATTTCGCCGCGTTTGGGCTGCACCAGTCTCGCGATCAACTGACTGCCTTCATCCTGCACGTCAACCTTACCTTCCCGGTAAATGGGCCAGGCTGTCAACCCCGGTTTTGTCATCAGACGCACACCGTCGGGCGACATGGGCGTCTCCAAAGCGTTGACGCCATGATCGGCCAATTCTTTCAAAACCTCGTCACGTTTAGCTTTCAAAAGGTTAACACGCAAATCCAGCGGCGCCCCCTCTTTCATCGATTCAAACAAAACTTCGGCTTCATCACCGAATTGATCGCAAAGTTTTTCATAAAGCCAATAGGGCAACTCCGATCGCACAAATGCAGTCGCTTTTTCGGGATTACTGCGAAGAATGTTATCCAACGGTCCGGCATCATTGCCAACCGTCTTTTCATCCAAAGCGTCTCGTCCATAAATACGTGCCAATGCCACCATCGCTGTCAATCGGGGTGCGCGAGACGGCACAATGGGTTTCATCTGCCAAGCAATGGTCGAAAGATGCCTGAGAGTGAAAAAAATGGCCTCAGCGATAATGCTTCTGTCTCTCGATCCCAACTTGTGATTAAGCCTGAAGAAACGGCTCATCAGCACGTCGGCCGGTCCATCCAGTTTTAAAACCGTTGCGAGCGCCTTACCCAATTCCTCAACGATCAGGCCTGTAATGCGCGGACCGCCGGCACGCGTCTGACGATGCTCAATGTCAAGGTGGGCGCCTGACTTTTGACGGCGCTCCTCTTTAGTCATTGAATGGCTCTCCCGCAGCTGGCGACTCCTCGCGGCACGCTGCCGCTCAGTCAACTGTCTCTGCGTACCCATTGATTGACGACGAGAGGTTTTTCTTTTTTCCTGCATGATTTAAGCCTGTCCAAACAAAGTCAATTCAAGCGCCGTTTCATTGTCCATCACGGCCTTTTCATTTTCATAGCGCACGCGACCGGTCACACAAGCTTTAACCGCGCGGGAATATATTTGGTGTTCATAGATCAACACACGATCAGCGAGGGTGTGCACATCATCGCTCGGCAAAACGGGAACCGCCGCTTGGGCGATGATAGCGCCACCATCCAACGCGGCAGTTACAAAGTGAACCGTGGTCCCCGCCATGCGGACACCGGCATCGATGGCTCTTTGATGAGTGTCAAGCCCCTTAAAAGAGGGAAGCAGCGCCGGATGAATATTAAGAATTTTCCCCTCAAAGCGGTCAACAAAACCGGCGGTCAGAATCCGCATGAAACCGGCCAAAACAATAAGGTCCGGCTCATAGCGAGAAATCACTTCATAGAGCTTTTCTTCGAACGCCTCTCGAGTGTCAAAGAGCTTATGATCAACGCAAAGAGCATCAATGCCGTAACCCTTGGCAAGATCCAGGCCCTTGGCCTCAGGCTTATTGGAAATGACGGCAACAATTTTGGCACCGATCTTGTGCTCCCAATCTTCACGCAAAGCGCATTCTTCAATTGCAACAAAATTGCTCCCGCGACCGGAAATTAAAACGACGATTTTTTTCATTTTTTGAAAAAACACAAAGATATTGTCGAATTCTACCGACTCATTGACCTGAATATTGGTAGCGATAGAAATAATTATTGAATGAGCGACTAATAGCGCTTACAGTTTCCCCTTTGAAAACAATTCAGACTAAACATGAAATCTTCTTTTCCAGCCCATATTCCATTAAGAACTTGTATGCAAAAAAGCGACGCTTGGTTTGGAATTCAGCTTCCACCAAGCGTCTCGTCTGCGCCGCTTGAAACTCTCCGAGCTCCCTGAACCGCCGTCAATTTAGTGCAAAAACTAAGTCCAGAGAGTCTCTTGGTTTAGCTATCTAGGTTATTTAATTGTGCATTGAATTTCAGCACTAGCACCGTCCGGTGTTAACGAGCCTGTTTTGACTCCTCTGAAATCATTTTCGGCTTTCACACCTTTTTGCACCGCAGAAATAACCTGTTGCTTCAAAGTGTTGAGTTCGGACTTGTCATTAGCCTTAAGCAACACCTTGAATTGAGCGTCGCCTGCAATTGCATTAACGGACACTCCACCGTTAAACCCATAAATTTCGTACTTATTGGGATCAACTATCGTTTTTTGAATTTCAGCGACAGCGCGAGCACCCGCGTGAATTGCATTGGTATAACCGTAGTCACGAAAGCTGTGTCCGCCCGGACCAACCAAGTTGACCGTCAAAACATCCGTCATGGAAGCGTTCGCCAGGCCACTGAAAGCAATACAAAAACCAGCAATCAATACTTTAGCTCTCATCTTGTTTACTCCTCAAACACGTCTTCCGTTGTACGACTTCCGATCGGATCGGCAACCGGAGCGACCACCTCACCTGTGCTGGTATTAAAGCCTGCCGCTGTCAGCCCCATAACGATCCAACGGAAAATACGTTTGGCCTCATCTTTAGCGTTGCCAGGAATGCCCCATTCGTAGAACGTATGACCTCCACCCGTGGCTGCCATCGTATGAACATTGAAATTCACTGTCGGCACACCAATTGTGGCGGGAATGTTGTCGTTTAAACTTGAGGCTCCGTTATTTAAACCTTTGACTTTATCGATGCCAATATCTTCACCCGACTGCCAATAGATTTGAGTGACGATGTCTTGGTAGTTCGGACGTTTGTAAGCCGGTCTGTCGCCAAACCAAACCAGCTTCATTTCCAAAGCGCCCTTTTCTCCACTCTTTAAACCATACTTGGAATTCTCTTCATCCAAGGCTGCTTTAAATGCCGGTTCAATTTTGGCGCGGATGTCATTGAGCATGGACTGGATAGGCGAGCGCATATCCACATTGATCGTGCAGACCTTGGAGTGATGCGTCACATCATCGCCGTCACAGCGTATCGTCCCAACGGTATATGTTGTGGGCGGTTTCGTTTTGTCAAAATCGGTCGGTGTACGCAAGTCAGCAATTTTAGACACAGCACCAGAGGCAGCCATTAGTGCGCTTGGATGCGGCTTACTCGCATCTGTTACTTGCGGTTCTGAGTACTGCATTTCAAAGCGATAGCTTCCGACATAATTTAGACGTGCCCTCACAGGAATCTGGTCAGCTGAGAAGTTGGCAACTATATTCAACGCATTATTGCCTTTGCCGATTGCTTCGTTATAACCATAAAGTTGCTTCATGCCTGCGAGATTGCCTTTACCTTCTTCACCGGCCGTGCCGCAAATCCAAATATCATAAACAGGCTTAATGTTATATTTCTTTAAAAGTCTCGCGGCCATTAGCAAGGATGTGGTATTACCCATGGCATCTCTGAAACCGGGAACATAAATACGGTAACCTCCGTTTTTTTGCGCATCTTTCAAGTTAGCAAAGCGTCTGTAGGCTTTTTTGTAATTTTCGTCTTCAATAACCTTCCCGCTCTTATCGAAATGCATCTCATCTTTTAAAGCGGCAAGCCCATCACGAGTTGACGTCACCTTTTCGGTCGCCTTCTGAAGCTTAACCGCTGAATAGGGATGATCTGCAGGCGGCAGCACTGAAGGATTCACCGTATCAATATGCCCTTCAAGCAGTACTTTCGGGTATTGTCCTTTGTAGCTTTGAGCGTCTTTTTGTTGAGAATAAGTTCCCGGAATTCTTACGCAGGCGTTATAAACTGGCAAGCCGCCCACTTTTTGAATGCCAGCTCCTTCAATAGTGCCCTGTGCGTTGGTCATTACATTTTTCGGATCAAATCCCCATTCTTCGACCATTCGCCTCATAATCTCATTGGCGCGGCGCATTTCATAGCGAGACGGTGATGCGATACGCGCAAGCTCCACATGAGTATTAAAACGCTCCTGAGCATTCTCATCGGTCAAAAGTTCAGCATAAATTTTTTGCATGCTGGCATCGTTGATAATCGTCGTCATGGACTTTTGAATTTGCGGAGTGACTTTCGGCACCACCAAGTCAGCCGCATTTGCCGACAAAGTAGCTACCGCTAAAGAGACCGCTACAGCGCAATAGTTTTTCAACACAGCCTTCTCCTCAAAAAAGATAAAAAAAATCCTTCTTCATCATGGCATGAGGAACTACTTAAGTAGTTAGGCACAAATCAAAATAAATTGGATTTTGACTGAAATGCTATCCGAGCTTGGGTTGACCGTCTTTCAGCAAGGAGTCAATATTTTGAAAAAACGATGACAATTCAGAAACCGAATCAATCTGAAGTTTCCATTTTCCACTTGCTCGCTGAGTTTCAACGGTTCTGACCGACACATTGAGTCGTTGAGCAATTTCTCTATTCAAAAAGCCTTGCGAAACAAATCGCAACACCTCATTTTCACGTTTGGTCAGTCGCTGATATTTCGCAATAGATTCTGTGACATCGAAACGCATTCCATGTTGTAGAGTGCTTTTTCTGATCGCTCTAGAAATTGAAGTGATTAAACGAGGCGGATCAATAGGCTTTTGTTGAAAATCAAAGGCACCATCATGCAAGGACTGCACCGCCATATCGATGTCTCCATGAGCCGTCAAAAAAATAATGGGAAGCGTATTAGCTCTGCGATTGAGTTCTTTTTGAAGAGCAATGCCGGAAACTTCAGGCATTTTAACATCCAAAATGATGCAACCAGGTTGGCTTGGCGAATCTTTGACAAGGAAGTCTCTTGCGCTCTCATAACCAACAGTTTCATACCCCTCACAGGACAGCAAAAAGGCTAAACTTTTTCTCAACGTGGGATCATCGTCAACAATCCTAACCAACGGTGCATTTTGGTTACTCATATTTAATACCCGGCAATGTAACAGTAAAAGTCAATCCAGTCTCAGTGTTTTGCGAAACCTGAAGTGTCCCGGAATGATTTTCTATGATCAAATTAACAATCATCAGTCCCAAACCCAATCCTGTTAATTTGCTTGATTTCAGAGGCTCCATGATCTTTTTAAACGAAATTTCATCCAGTCTCGGACCATTATCCGTAACCTTCAAGCAAATTACATCCCCTTGCATTTTCGCACTAATCTGAACAATAGGCTTGGGTTGCATAAGAGCGGCCTGCATCGCATTCTTCAATAAATTAATAATCACTAAACGCATTTCCACAGCGTTGGCATTGATTGGCAATAGCGTTTCTATATCCCGAGCAACCTTTATTTCATTGCGATAATATTTTTCCAATTCCTCAATATTTTTATTTATAAGATCAGATAAATTAAATGCCGTACGACTTTCTTTTTGCTGTTTAGCGTAATCTCTAACACGCTCAACGATATCGTTGATTTTGACAACCTCGTCCTTAATTTGCATTAAGGCCTCCTCCAGCACAGAAGGATTAATTCGCCCTTGATCAAGTAATCTTTGAACGCCGTGAATATAACTAACAACAACCGACAATGGCTGACGAAGCTCATGAGCGATAACGGTGGAAATCTGACCCACGATGCCGACCTTTTGTAAATGTGTCAAGGTATCACTAATCCGCATCACTTCTTGCTGAGTACTCATTAATTCGTTCGTGCGTCTTTGCAATAGAACCTCTGTTCGCCAAGAGTGCAAGGCAAACGTGGCAAAAAAAGTCCAATTCGGATAAAGATCGGTACTGACAACGCAAGGGAAAGAATTATTCTTCGTTTTTTTATTGAGCACTTTAAAAAATGAGACGTCTACCCCCTTTGTCTTCAATATTTCCAACGTACAGCTTCTGGCAATCACAACATCAACCTTGTTGTCTCTAAGAAGGGTCAGGCTTTCAATCAAATTTCCAGTCCAAATTTGTTTTCCGAAAGCATGCTTAGGAGAAATATGCTGCAATTGCATTTCTCGAAGAGCCACTTGATAGTTAACAAAAGAAAATGGACTAGTGGTTGAAAGAGTCGCCGAAGACAAATCTCGAAGGGTCTGCAGATCCTGCCTGTCGCTTTTGACAATGATCGCACTGCCCTCAGCTTTATTGGGATCGGGGAAGGAGTCTGAAACTAAAGTCGCGAGTCCATTCGTTCCTAAATAATGATGACGTCTGTATGCGCCGGCGGAAGTTATTAACAAATGGGCGTCACTGACATCAAACAAGGCTCCTCTAAAAACCTCAACTTGCAATTTTCCTTTACCAAAAGTTTTTTGTAGAGCCTCAATGGTTGGTTTTAATATGTCAAATTGAGAACTCGGTGCATGAAACTTGGCAATATGCAAAACAATAGGGTCGGGTTCCGTTGCCTTTAACAACACTTGACCGGTATACAAGGGCTGAGTAATGTCTTCAAGCTGAGCGGCGGGCACCGGAAGAGAAATCAAAAGGCAAACAAACAAATGTATTAAAGTCACTATTTTTAGCATACCGCAACGCCTTTTAAACGTTTGAGCAAAATTCAACTCATACCTTTGTTTTTCAAAATAATCCTTGCGGAGGCGCAAAGCAAAAGTCCGACTCTTCTAGTTTAGGCGATTTCTGGAATTTTGATTAATAACACTTCAATCAATAACCTGCTGCTGGAATCTTTGATCCATAAGATTTTCATCAATTTATCATTTTGGAAAGAGTTTTCGAATAAAAAACCACTCAGCTCAGTTCACCTAAGCCAGAGATTAGGAATTAATGCGAATCCGAAGCATCCTGGGATTGGGCTATCAACAAAATAGAATTGAGAATCCGCAAAGAATAAATAAAGTGAAAGCCAAAATAAGTTATCTCTAATAATTGACGAATTTCCTCTCTGAGCCATGTTGCCACCTTTGCAATGACTTTGTAGACTTGGCGAGTCTAGAAAATGACGCACTGAAAGGACTATTGTGACCACCTTCTTGCTTTATAGTTCCATTTTCATCATTCTTGCTTTTTTTGAATCAAGACATCTTCACAATCACGAGGATTATTTCGTCGCCAGCCGCAAAGCCGGCTCGATTCAGACGGGCTTTTCCCTCATTGCCTCGTGTGTCGGCGCCTCAGCGACTATCGGCATGTGTGGGTTGGCTTTTTCAGTGGGACTGCCGGCCATATGGTGGCTTTTGTCCGGTGTTCTCGGCCTAATCACTCTTCGAGTGTTTCTATTAAAGCGATTGCGTGAGCAATGTTGTTTAACCATGCTGGAAATCGTGAAGAACCGCTTGGGACAACGAGCGACAAAACTATGCGCCCTGATTATTGTTGCAGCGTGGACCTCTATTTTGGCAGCGCAATTTTCAGCCATGGGCAGCATTGTGATTCAACTGTCAGGAATCCATACTGTTGAAGCCTTATTAATTGGGTCTTGTGTCATTGTGTTTTACACAATATTGGGCGGGCAAAGCGCTGTGATGAAAAGTGACGTGATTCAGCTTACGGTCATGGCTCTGGGTCTTGTGAGTCTTTTGTCCGTCCTAATTTGGAAAGACCCCAGCGGCATTCAAACTCTAAACATTGAACTTCTGAATGATCGTTTTCAATTTGAGGATTGGACTCGGTTTGCGTTGTTAATCGGGGGCAGCTACATCGTCTGCCCAATGCTCTTTTCTCGTTTTTTAAGCAGCCGTTCTGATGCATGCGCCCGAAAAGGCGCCGCGATCGCTATTGTGGGACTGACAATGTTGGCTTTAATTATTGTGCTTATCGGCATTGAAGCCAGACACTTTGTCGATGCGTCTGTCTCATCCGACCAAGTCCTATCAGCGGTGACCGAGCAAATGCCGGGCAGCATGGGACTTATCCTTACTCTCGTGTTAATCAGCGCCATTTTGTCATCCGCGGATTCTTGTCTGATCACAGCGGCAACAGTCGTTTCAAATGATATTTTTGAGCGTCCTTCAATTCGATTTTCCCGATGCATTATGATTGTCCTGTCAGTTGCCGCCTTTTATATGGCAAGCTCGGGCAGAGCCATCCTGGATTTGATGCTGATGGCAAACAATATGTATGTTTGTTCCGTAGTCGCACCGGTGTTTACTGCGATTTTCAGTCAGAAAACACTTCATCGCCCGACTGTAATTATCAGCGTAACTTTTTGCGCGCTCTTGGCTTTTGCAGGTGAATGGCAAAACAACTTTAACTTGAGTTTGGGTGCCTTTGCGCTTTCCATACTCGGAAGTGTGACAGCCTGGTTTCTAGGTGAAAAAAAGATTTCAAACTCGACAGTGAGCATCTTTTTAAATCGTTGAAGCGAGTGACAACAAACACTAAATTTTTTGTTATGACTAATTAGAAACGCTCAATTTGATCTCGGCGATATTTGTTAAAATTTGGCGTTTATTTTTACTTTTTTGAGATATGAAAGTTTTTCGAGGGGTACCTCAACCCTTACGACGTGTGGACTGCGCGGTGGCAATCGGTAATTTCGATGGTGTTCACCGCGGCCATCAGGCTCTTTTGGAAGAAGTTGTTCAGGCCGCGGATTTGCGCGGTTTGATGCCTTGTGCCATAACGTTTGAGCCTCACCCTAAAGAGGTGTATCCGCATGGACATGAGGTGCTCGCGCGCGTCAATAATATTCGGGATAAAGTGCTCGATATCGCCGCTTGCGGTATTGAACGCGTAATTTTTCTCAATTTCAATGAGCGTCTGGCACGAATGACGCCAAGGCAGTTTGCCGAAGAAATTCTTGTGGAAGGCTTGCACGCCCGTTGGGTCACCGTCGGTGAAGATTTCCACTTCGGTTACAAGGGGCTCGGCACAGTCAACGATCTCATAGCGCTTGGCAAAGAGCTGGGCTTTGAAGTCTGGGTATCTCCCACACTTTTTCACGGAGACAGCCGCATCTCAAGCACTCGACTGAGAAAAGCGCTGCTGGACAATGATTTGTTCGAAGTCACTCAGCTTCTTGGCCATCACTACCATATCACCGGGCGCGTCGTGCACGGACAAGAATTAGGTCGCACGTTGGGTTTCCCGACCATCAACATGGACTGCATCCCCGTGGATCGAAATGGAGAACCGGCAGTCAAGGGTGTGTATGCGGTTTTTGTGCACGGTCTGGCCCCCTATCCGTTGGGAGGCGTAGCCACTATCACATGCCGCCCCACTGTCACCGAAGGGCAACCTAAAAAATATTTGCTCGAAACCCACATTTTTGATTACCACACTGATTGTTACGGGAAAATTGTCCGTGTGGAATTTTTAGATAAGCTGCGTGACGACAAAAAATTTGCAAACTTGGAAGAATTGAAAGCCGCCATTAACGCCGATGCTGAAAAAGCGAGGGCTTTAGTCGGCCTGGCCAGCTCCGACGAGGCGCTGACCCAATCATTCGGTTAGTGCGAAGCCGATCAAAAATTCGCATGTTTTTTTTGTGTTTAACAAACCTTGAAGAGTCCGAGGGGACCAAGGAGACATCATGGCAAAAACCACTGAAGATCAGACTCAAAAATATCCGTTGAATCTGCCTGACACACCCTTCCCGATGCGAGGCAACCTGCCCGCTCGTGAACCCAACTGGATTAAAGAGTGGCAAGAAAAGGATATTTACGGTGCTATCCGCAAAGCAAAAAAAGGCCGTAAACATTTCATTTTGCATGACGGACCTCCGTACGCCAACGGAGATTTGCACTTAGGCCACGGTGTCAACAAAGTTCTCAAGGACATCATTTTAAAATCGCGCACGCTAATGGGCTATGACGCCCCCTATGTTCCCGGTTGGGACTGTCACGGCATGCCGATTGAAGTTCAAATCGAAAAACTTTACGGCAAGAACCTCCCTGTTTTTGAACTCCAAGCCAAGGCCCGTCAGTACGCTCATGAACAAGTGGCACGCCAAAAGGCAGGCTTCCAACGCATGGGGGTTTTGGGTGATTGGGAAGATCCCTACCTCACGCTGCGCTTTGACACTGAGGCTGCTCAGATTCGCGTGCTTGCCAAACTGATGGAAAAGGGTTACGTCTACAGAGGCCTTAAACCCGTCAACTGGTGCTTTGATTGTCAATCGGCTTTGGCTGAAGCTGAAGTGGAATACAAAGACATCAAAGGCCCGATCATCGATGTTGCATTCCCGCTGGCTGATGAAGACAAAGACCGCGTGGAAAAAATCTTTGGTCAGTCATTCAATAAACCCGTCTACACCGTGATCTGGACGACCACGCCTTGGACAATTCCGGCCAACCAAGCGCTCAATATGCACCCGGAACTGGATTACGCGCTTGTCGAATGCGAAGACCGTTACCTCATTTTGTGCGAAAAGTTGGTCGAAGAGTGCCTCAAGCGTTATGAAATGCAAGGCAAAGTGCTTGCCACCGCCAAGGGCCAAGAATTTGAATTAGTCCGCTTTATGCATCCGCTTTCTCAGTTGGACGTCGGCTACAAACGTTTCAGCCCTGTTGAATTGGCAGAATACGTAGATTCCACAGCGGGCACCGGTATTGTGCACTCGGCTCCCGCGTACGGTGTTGATGACTTCTACACGTGCAAAAAGTATGGCATGCACAATGATGAAATCCTCAACCCGGTGCAAGGCGACGGTGTTTACTCCAATGATCTTCCGCTTTTCGGAGGACTGCACATCTGGAAGGCACAACCCGTTATTGTTGAAAAGCTCAAAGAATCCGGCAACTTGTTGCATTACGGCACGCAAGTGCACAGCTACATGCATTGCTGGCGTCACAAAACTCCGTTAATCTACCGTGCGACAAGTCAATGGTTTATCCGCATGGACAAGAGCACGGACGACACGCGACCGGCTATCGGAACAGAACAACCCAAGAGCCTGCGCGAAGCTGCGCTTGAAGCCGTTGACGCAACCAAGTTCTATCCAAGCTGGGGTTACAACCGTCTGCACGCCATGATTGCCAATCGTCCCGACTGGTGTATTTCTCGCCAGCGCAATTGGGGTGTGCCGCTTCCCTTCTTTACACATAAAGTCACCGGTAAGCTGCACCCGCGCACACTAGAAATCATGGAGCAAGTCGCCAAGATTGTCGAAAAGGGCGGTATCGAAACCTGGTCTAAGGCTAAGGCCGAGGACTTCATGAGCGCTGAAGAAGCAAAAGAATACGATAAGACCACTGACATCTTGGACGTTTGGTTTGACTCTGGCTCCACGCACGCCACGGTAGTGCGCGGCTCTCACAAAGATAAGCTCGCATTCCCGATTGATCTTTACCTGGAAGGCAGCGACCAGCACCGCGGTTGGTTCCACTCCTCACTTCTGATCGGTGTCATGCTTGACGGACGCGCACCTTACGACGCCCTGCTCACACACGGCTTTACTGTTGACGAACAAGGCCGCAAAATGAGTAAGAGTTTGGGCAATACCGTTCAACTCATGGACGCCACCAAAACATACGGCGCTGAAATCATCCGCTTGTGGGTGGCGTCAACCGATTATTCCGGTGAATTGAGTTTCGGCAAAACCATTGTCAAACACGTGACCGACTCTTACCGTCGTATTCGCAATACGTTGCGCTTCTTGTTGGCCAATACCAGTGACTTTGACATCACCAAAGATGCCGTCAAGTTTGAGGACATGATTGGGTTGGACCGCTGGGCCATCGCCCGTGTTGCCCAATTGCAAAAAGAAGTTATTGAACTTTATGAGAACAACGACTTCCACCCGATCGTGGCCAAACTGCAATCTTTCGCGAGCGACGATTTGGGCAGCTTCTATCTCGACATTCTGAAGGATCGTCTGTACACAACAGCCTCCGCGGGTCTGCCCCGCCGCTCGGCTCAAACGGCTTTGTGGTACATCACTGCCGCTTACTTGCGTCTGATGGCCCCGATCCTTTCGTTCACTGCTGAAGAAGCTTTCGCGATTTTTGAACCGAATACGTCGGTTTCCATCTTTACCGAAGAGTTCTTTAATCTGCCGGTGATTGATGGAAGCGAAGCCCTCTTAGCGAAGTGGGAGCGCATCCGCAAGGTCCGCACAGATGTTCAAAAAGAAATTGAAAATCTGCGCACTGAAGGCAAAGTGGGCTCCAGTCTTCAAGCCGAAGTGGATATCACTGTGGACGGTGATGACTATGCCGCGCTCGCCAGCCTTGGTGATGAACTGCGCTTTGTCATGATTACCAGCCGCGCAGACTTGCATCAAGGTGAAAGCCGCGTGAGTGTTCACCAATCCAACGCTCCCAAGTGCGCCCGTTGCTGGCATTATGTGCCGACGGTCGGCACGGTGGCTGAACACCCGACGCTTTGCGCTCGTTGCGCCGAAAATCTCTTCGGCGCCGGTGAAAAACGCCGTTTCGCCTAAAGATTGGCAATGACAGCACACGCTTTTACTCCCGCCCGAGCAGCGATGCCCTGGGCGGGCATCGCCGCCTTGATTTTCTTGGTGGACTTCATCACAAAATCGTATTTTGAGAATAATTTCTACCTTGGAGAGTCACGCCCCGTCACATCGTTTTTCAACTTGGTGCTTGCTCATAACACTGGCGCCGCCTTTTCCTTTCTGGCAGGACACAGCGGCTGGCAGATGTATCTGTTTTCAGCCATCGCGCTAATTGCGCTTGTCATTTGTGTCAGGCTTATCATTCGCCATCCTCAAGAACGCCTTTTTTGTTTGTCTTTGGCATTCATCATGGGCGGTGCCCTGGGAAATCTCTTTGACCGTATAATTTACGGGTATGTAATTGATTTTCTAGATTTTTATTATGGTTATTGGCACTGGCCCGCATTCAATATCGCCGATATGGCGATTGTGGGCGGCGCCGCGCTATTGATCATTGACAGCTTTTTCAACCGTTCTTCAAACTAAAGGGGAGCGTAATGCTCACGGGGCAAAAAATTGTATTAGCCATCACAGGTTCGATCGCTGCCTATAAAAGCTGCGAACTGATGAGACTCTTAATTAAACGTGGAGCAGAGGTCTCGGTCATTATGACAGAGGCCGCTCAACGTTTTATCACCCCTTTGACTTTCAAGGCCTTGGGGGCCAAGTGTGTCTATACAGGAGACTGGGACCAATCCGAGAGCCCCATCCCGCACATTGAAGCCACAAAGAACGCCAATCTTTTGCTTGTGGCTCCAGCCACGGCCAACATCCTAGCCAAAGCCGCCCAAGGCTTGGCTGATGATATTCTGAGCGCCGCCATTTTAGCCGCCCGCTGTCCTGTGGCCTATGCGCCTGCCATGAACACTTTCATGTGGCATAACCAAGCCACCCAACGCAATGTCGCACAGTTAACTCAAGACGGCGCTATTTTCCTCGGGCCGGCTTCGGGCGATCAGGCATGCGGGGATATCGGCAGTGGCAGAATGCTTGAGCCTGAAGAAATTATCGAACTGCTTCAGGGAGCCTTTTCTCCTCGGCTTCTTGACCGTTGCCGCGTGCTGATCACCGCCGGCCCTACCTATGAGCCCATCGATCCTGTTCGGGGCATCACCAATTTATCTTCGGGCAAACAAGGCTTTGCGATCGCCAAAGCAGCGGCCCTAGCCGGTGCCGAAGTGACACTTATTGCGGGTAAAACTGACCTGAAAACGCCCACCGGCGTCAGACGAATCGACGTCACGACAGCCCGCGAAATGTATGACGCCGTCATGCTTGAGGTCGCTCAACACGAAATTTTCATCAGCGTGGCCGCGGTGGCTGACTGGCGGGTTGCTAACGTTAGCGACCATAAAATCAAAAAGGAATATTCCGGCGCTCCCGAACTTATTTTCGAAGAAAACCCCGATATTCTTGCCAGTGTTGCGGCTCTTGAAAACGCCCCCTACTGTGTCGGTTTTGCCGCTGAAACAGACAATCTGATTGATAATGCCCGAGCCAAACTTTTCCGTAAGAATGTGCCTTTAATCGTGGCCAACCTGGTAAGTGACGCAATGAATCAAGACACCAATGCGGTGGTTTTTGTTGAGCGAGACTCAGCCACTCCGCTTGCCAAGGCAACGAAAGAGCATATCGCCCAAGCTCTGATCGCGAAAATTGCTCAAGAGGTGAACTAATGCAAAAGCGTTTTGATCCCGCTCACCTTGAACCCAAAGACGGAGACTTCGCCGGTTTTGTTGAAAAGCTTAACCAAAAGAGCATTCAGGATCTTAAAGCCCTGCAAGTCAACGATGAGCTCATGCGCGAGCAAATCAACGATGAGCTCAACGGCGCGGCCTCCGGAGTATGGTCATCACCCAACATTGACCCGGCGCCTATTCACAGGGATACTGTAATCAACCAACCGGAAGACGCTTTTAAAGTTGACCCGAGCGCCGAGCAAAAACAGGCCAACAACTCGTACCACAAGTCTAATCGAGCAGGTAACCTCTCTACCTTCTTACTTATTTTTTCGGGCTTCGCCCTTTTTTCCTATGGCGGCATGAGCGGAGATGAAGAAATCATCGCGATCTCTGTCTTTTTAATTTTTATCAGTATAGTTTCGAACATTGTCCGCCAGAAACGTAACCGCCGGAGATAAATTCATGCAAGTTGACGTTAAAATCCTTGACCCCCGTGTCAAAGAAAAAATGCCCGCTTACGCCACCGTTGGCTCCGCAGGCCTTGATTTGAGAGCCATGCTCGACGCCGCCCTAACTCTTAATCCCGGGGAAACCAAACTGGTCAAAACCGGGCTGGCTATTCATTTGGCAGATCCCAATTACGCGGCGCTCATTCTCCCGCGCTCCGGTTTGGGACACAAGCACGGCATTGTATTAGGCAACCTTGTAGGACTTATTGATTCCGACTATCAGGGGGAATTGATGGTATCGGTTTGGAATCGCGGTCAGCAAGCGTTCACAATCGAGCCGTTTGAACGGATCGCGCAACTGGTGATTGTTCCGGTTGTTCAGATGCAGATGAATATCGTGGATGATTTTGAAGCCTCAGACCGCGGACAGGGCGGCTTCGGCTCAACAGGAAAGTCCTAACGAAAAGGATTGGCAACCCCAATCGGTCCGATGAGTTTAGGCTCATCGGACCTTTTTTCAAATTAACGGTTAAAAATATCGGCGCTGACTTCTTTAACCTCGCTAAAGATGTCGTCTCGTGTCATCAACTGCCCGACGACTTCGTATTTGTACGCCACATACCGGCCATGCTCTTCGGGCGTTTTACCACCCTTTTGATAAGCCGCGACTTCATGACGCCAGCGATCATCAAAAATTTCAGGATTCATCACATAACTGACGGCTTTGTCCTTAACCCCGATCACAAAGTACATTCGTCCGCCAATAGCAGAGGTGGGCGCGTTCCGCGGACCGGCCTGCGTATCCAAGTAATATCGCTTATCAGTCACGGCGCGGGTAACAAGCTCAATATGATCTCTGACCCCGAGACCCGGAAAAGCGGATAAAACACGAATATCTTTACGAAGCGGCGGTTTGTTAGGACAAAGACGGGCGAAGGCGTCCGACAAAAGTCTCATAATCAAAGCGCTCGCAATTAAATGCCCCTGGCCGGAATAACGAATAAGATCTTCTCGGTTAAACGACATTGCGCCTTCTTCATCGCGCACTGTAACCGTTTGGGGTGTCTCATAGAAAAACATTAAATCTCCTTTCAAACTATTGTCGAGCGACGGGCAAAACGAGTTTTTCAACATTGACAGGCTTTTGCATCAGCTTGTTGGCAATCAAGAATTCCTGATCCTGTTGCAATCCTTTAATATCCTCGGCCGTAACGACATCGTAATAATTTGACCAATCCGCCAATTGCGTGGCGTCCTCAACACTGATGCCGTGCTCTTTAGCGCCTAAGGCAATCGCTTCTTTGCGATGCTCGGCAATCCATTTGAGAGTATCGCGTTGAACTTTCACGACCTCTTTCACGGCATCTGGGTACTGCTTGGCAAACGCCTCACGAACTGTCATCACCAAGTTCACGTTGACAAGTCCCCTGGCTGTCGTGATCACTTTGCCGCCGGCCTGCTCGGCTTTTATGATGCCGCTGGCAGCTTGAAGCGAAGCGTCCACATTGCCGCTTAACATCGCCGAAAGTGCTGCGGGTTGGTCCATTGACAAGAATTCCACGTCATCAATAGACATCCCCTCTTTGACTAAAGCGGCCACCAGCAGTTGATGTAAAACCGTTCCGCGGGGACCGGCCACTTTCTTACCCTTCAAGTCTTTGATGCTCATCGCTTTGCCGGGTTTGCCGACGATGGCAAACGTGTCGGCGGGATGCGCCACACCGTTGGCAATCAAAACCGGGTTGCCGGCTCCATTGGTCGATAGAAGTGAAGCGGTATTCATCACAGCGGAAAAATCCAAAGCGCCGGCAGCCATGGCTTGTGTTTGTTTAGCGCCCGACGTAATGGTGTGCCACTTGATTTTAGTGCCATGTTTTTCAAACGCTTTTTCAAGCAATCCCTGATCCTTCATCACCATGTTTTGAAGATTGAAAGGCGCTTTCACGTAAGCGATATTGATTTCCTTTGGCATTGTCTGAGCGCAAGCCAAACCGACCACACAGGACAGCATCGCTGCCAAACACAATTTAAGCTTCATAATCATTTCCTTTTGTTGCGGTTAGAAAATCATTGAGAATGTCTTCGATCAACCTACCCACGCCGGCAGTCGCCAAGGTCCTGGGATAAGGCTGATCAACACAATATGTTTTGAGTAAATGACCGGCTCCTAATCGGAAAATATTTCGGGATAAAAGAACCGCTTCCGTCACATCGTGCGTGACCAACACCGTGGTCACCGGCTGCCGTTCATGAATTCGTATAAATTCCGGATAAATTTTTGATCGGGTCAGCGCGTCAAGCGCGCTGAAAGCTTCATCCAAAAGCAAAATGTCCGGTTCGGGACATAAGGCGCGTGCAAGCCCCACGCGTTGAGCCATACCCCCCGATAGCTGAGAGGGCAACAATTCCCTGCAATGAGAAAGTCCGACCAACTCGAGCACTCGTCGAACTTTTTCTTTCTGCTCTTCTCCATTTAAATGTCTTACCGACAAAGCCACATTCTTTTCAACAGTAAACCACGGAAATAATCTCGGCTCCTGAAACACAATAGAAATCGTGGGAGTTTTACCCTGAGGCAGAAAACAAACCGATCCCGAATCTGGAGTATCCAATCCGGCGATAAGGCGAAGCAGTGTCGTCTTTCCGCAACCGCTCTCACCGATAACCGCGTGAATTTCTCCCGCCTTCAGGCTCACAGAAAGGCCGTCAACAGGCTTTATTGAACCGTTTACGCTTCGAAACTCTTTACTGAGACTTTTGCATTCAATGGAAAACATGACTCATCTCACATAGAAAAGAATTTCGCGTAACGCTTAATGAACGCGGAGAGCAGCCAATCCATGAAAACACCGATCACGATGATGGAAAATATTCCGACAAAAACGACCGGGGTCTTGGAAAATTCGCTGGCCTCACTAATCATGAAACCCAAACCGCTTGAAGCTGCGATGAGTTCTGCTCCAACCAATGCGCGCCAACTGTAGCCGAAACCCACGCGCAACCCCGTCAAAATCCCGGGAAGAGCGGCAGGAATCGTCAGCAACCGAAATGTCTCCCAGGCGGAAAAATGCAAAGTTTTCGCCACCTCTTTTAATTTCTGCTCCACCGATTCAATCGCTGTCAACGCATTAAGATAAATGGGGAAAAAACTTGAGAGAAAAACAATGGCAACCTTAGGCGCTTCCTCGATGCCAAGCCATAAAATCAACAAAGGAATCAGTGCCAATGGCGGCGTCACTCGTGCGGCTTCAACAACAAAGTAGCCTAAATTTTTTGCCACCGGACTTTGCGAAAAAACTAACGCAAGAGATATCCCGACGAGACTTGAGAGAGCGAAACCACTCAAAGTCCTCTTCGCGCTGGAGACAATGTGTTCGGCAAGCTCGCCGGATTCAAGGAGCTCTTTAAACGTCAACACCACGGACTGGGGCGCCGGCAACAAAATCGGCGAAATATCGGAATATCTCGCGCACACAACCCATAGGAAAAAAATCGCAATGGGAACGATGGAAAGTTGTAAGATACGTCCTTGCAGCATTGATAATGAGAACGATTCTGATAATTGTTTGCGTCATTATATTCATTTATTTAAAAAAATACAGATGAGACAAAACCTGAATACAACCGTCTATTTTTGAAAGCCTTTCCACTGAAGTCTGTTGCTTTTTTATTATTTTTGCTTAAAAAGAAAAAATAATTGTTGAAAATGTGCTCAATACTATGAAATAGGCATATGATGAAAATTGAAAGCAGACAAAATAGAACTTTCTCTAGTTTGCCTTTGCTTTCTTTTCAAGGATGTTTTATGAATTCCGGTACTGTGAAATGGTTCTCCGACGCCAAGGGTTACGGATTCCTTATTCCCGACGGTCAAGATCGAGAAGTGTTCGTACATTTCCGTTCCATTGAGATGCCCGGTCGCAAGACCTTGCAGACCAATCAGCGAGTGGAGTTTGAATTCGAACAGTCTGAGCGCGGATTGCACGCAACGCGCGTGATTCCCTCACCAATGAAGACCGATGACGCTGCAAGCTAGAGGATTGTTTGTGTCCATGAGCTACGTTTCTAGAAAGCTCGAAACTGCGCGGAGTTTAACTTATTGTTCTTTGCGCAGTTTTTTTGTGTGCCTGACGCTCATTTGCCTACCGCTCGTCAGTTCCGCGCAAACTTTACGCATCAATAATCAAACGATTAACGCCCGCTTGGCTGTCACCGAAGCGGAACAAATTAAGGGACTGCAAAAAGTCGGATCCCTCGGTGAAAATGAGGGAATGCTGTTTGTATTCAAACCGGCTCGATCAGTTTGCATGTGGATGAAAAATGTCCCCATTGATTTGGATGTCGGCTTTTTTGATGAAAGCGGTAAATTGGTAGCCATTAAACAAATGAAAGCCGAAACGGAAGACCTTCATTGTTCCCCGATTCCCGCCGCATGGGCGCTGGAAATGAACGGCGGCTGGTTTGAAAGAAAGCGGATCGACACGGGCAGCTATCTGCAGTTCCATTGAAAACGGGCTTCATTTTCTCGAAGCCCGCTTCAGTTTCCGCGACTACTTAGCGTTGTAGTAATTCTTTGCCACGAATTCCCAGTCAATCAAATGATCGAACAAGGCGTTGAGATAATTCGGTCGAGAATTCCGATAATCAATGTAGTAAGCATGTTCCCACACATCGACGACCATCAGGGGTGTGTTGTCACTTGCCAATTGAGTTCCCGCATTGGAAGTATTGACGATTTCCAGGGTCTTAGCGGGAGTGAGCACCAGCCAAGTCCAACCGGAACCGAAATTGCCGGCGGCACTTGCGCAAAATTGTTCACGGAACGCTTCAAAAGAACCCCAACGTTCTTCGATTTTTCTTAACAATTCACCTTGGGGTTTTTGACCGCCCTTGGGCGACAGGCACATCCAGAAGAACGCATGATTCCAAGCTTGCGCTGCGTTGTTAAAGACACCGGTGTTGATTCCATCGCTTGCCAAAACGATTTCTTCCAATGACATGGATTCAAAAGGAGTCCCTTTAATCGCTACGTTTAAATTGGTGAGATACGTTTGATGATGCTTACCGTAGTGATATTGCATCGTTTCTTCCGACATGGCAGGAGCCAACGCATTTAACGGAAAAGCTAATGTGGGTAATTGAAAAGGCATTTCATCTCTCCTAAAAACGTTTTGATTGTACGGACAAAAAAAGGGCTGCGGTAAATTTTCTGGTTAAGAATTGCAACCTCAAGACTCTGTCCTATCAACACTGGCAAAAATTTTGCCGTCGTGCCAGTGAATATTCAGGCTTTCTCCCGGTTTTACCGTCCGAGCACTTTTTACAAATCTTCCGCTCGCATCCGTCACGTAACTGTACCCTTTATTAAGAACGGCTTGGGGACTTAACTCTGTTAAAAGAGCCATCAGTGATTCACTCTCCTGTCTTGATTTCTCCACACGCTCTTTCACTAACAAATGACACTCATCCGACAATCGGGACCATTTTTCACGTTCAAAAGCAAGCCTTGCAGAGGGTTTAATCAACGCCTCTGTCAAAAGCCTCGTCGTTTCCGCTCTCATTTGCCATTGTGTCCGCATCAAACTCTCGACAAGTTGATTCATGTGTGACAAACGTTCTTGTGCCTGGATTAAATTCTTACGAGGGTCCGGAATTTCCCGCATCAAAGAATCCACTTTTTGACTCGATTCACTCCAATAGCGATTCCAAGCATAAGTTAGGGTGTCATTGATTTGTGAGAGTTCTTTGATCAGCACGTCCACGCTTTCAGTCGCGTGCTCTGCGGCCGCCGTCGGTGTTGCCGCTCGCAAATCCGCCACCCAGTCGACAATCGTGACATCACTTTCATGGCCAACGCCGACAATGACGGGTTTAGTCAAAGACGCCACCGTTCGAGCCACATTTTCATCATTAAAAGACCATAAATCCTGTATGGACCCACCCCCTCGGACCAACAAAATCACTTCAACATTGTCACTTTGTTCAGCTCGCCTCAAGGCAGAAATGATTTCCTCAGGCGCCCCTTCTCCCTGCACTGAGGTTTCAAACACCGTCACTCGGGCGTAGGGCGCGCGGCGCCTTAGCGTGATCAAGACATCTCTGAGGGCCGCGGCCTGAAGACTTGTCACCACAGCAATTTTTGTATTGATTCGTGAAATTGTTTTTTTTCTCGAAAGATCAAACAACCCCTCTTTTTGAAGCTTATCCTTTAATTGCAAAAAACGTTCGTAAAGAGTGCCTAGTCCCGCTTGCCTGGCAGCATCCACCACCATTTGGTAGGAGCCTCTGGCGCGGTAAATACTCACTTGACCATGAACCTCAAGGTGGTCACCCGTCTTAGGAATAAAACCCAAACGACGATTGTTTCCCGCAAACATCGCGCACGACAATTCTGCCGATGCATCTTTAAGCGTGAAGTACCAATGCCCCGAAGCCGCGCGGGTAAAACCCCGCACTTCCCCTGCGACCCATAAAGGGGGAAAGTTCATTTGCAAACACTGGGAAACCTGTTCATTCAATTCCGATACTGTCCATACCGGTGATCGCACAGGCTGCGAATCTTGCTCAAAAAACATAATTTTCAATAGACGAATTCTTGCGAAAATTCTAACGAAATTACTTTGCAAATTCCGTTCGTCTGTCTTAATGTTAGTGCGTTATTTTGAAAGATATGCCATGACATTTAAAGAACTGAAAGAAAACGATTTCTGCCTTTTGAAGAAGTATCTGCCGCAGTTTGCCAATGGTGACTGCGACTTGAGTTTGGTGTCGCTTTTTAGCCGCGGTATCCAGAACCATTTCCGCTATTTTGAATACGAAGGCACACACTTAATCATTGAGCGCACGCTGACAAACCTGTCCCTCCCCGTGTTTGTCATGCCAATCGGCGAAAAGCCAATCCCTTTAGAACTCTTTGAATATTTATCCAAACAAGCGCGAGACAATCATCGCCCCTTGCTCTTTTATGGCGTCACCGACTTGATGGAACCGGTGCTTTCAAAGGCTTTCCCCGACCACGAGCTCATCATCGAGCGCAACCCTGATCGCTGGGACTATATGTACGCCTGTTCTGATTTTGTTGAGCTGCCGGGCTCCCACTTTCACAGCAAACGCAATTTCATTAAACGTTTTTACAAGGCTTGTCCCGAAGCTCAATTTAATATCTACACCAAAGATCTTTTTGACAGCTGCATGAACTTTCTTGACGATTGGTACAGCGGCAGGGAAATGGACGAAAACCTCGAACAAGAAAGAAACGCTATAGAGAAGGTGTTGTCGCACTGGGATGAACTGCCCGTTTATGGAGGAGTGCTTCACGATCACGGACGGATACTCGGCTTAACTTACGGCGCCAGAAGCGCTCCTGACATTTTAGCCGTGCATATCGAAAAGGCCACGCGTGAAGTTCCCGGCGCCTACCCGGCTTTATCACAGGCGTTCGCAAAAAGCTTGCCGCTTTGCATTGAATATTTAAACCGGGAAGAGGATTTGGGCATTGCGGGATTGAGAAAAGCCAAACAAGATTGGCATCCGGTCGCCCAATTGAAAAAGGGCGTCATTGAAATTCATTGATACAATCAACAAAAAGCTGGAGGTTAACGTTATGGAGAAATTAACTAGACGCGGCGCTATGTGGGCC
This sequence comes from uncultured Sutterella sp., assembly GCA_958347955.1. Taxonomy (GTDB): domain Bacteria; phylum Pseudomonadota; class Gammaproteobacteria; order Burkholderiales; family Burkholderiaceae_F; genus Aphodousia. Next base: position 58,665 of record CATVXH010000005.1, on the reverse strand, counting down.
GGCTTCGCATCTTTGCTGACAGCCGCCGTTGCGCCCGCCCAGGCCGCCCCCGCCTCCGTCCCCGTGATTTGGGATGGCAAAAAAATGTATGAGTCTTTTGAAAAAGAAGGCACTGGAATTTCCTCCAAAGGCCCCGCAGGCCGCCCCAAAGCTTATGTCGCATTTGATACGCAGTGCCGCGATTGTTGGCATCTGCATCAAAGGCTTGAACCCTTTATGGATAAGATCGAGTTTATCTTCTGCCCGATCTCTTTCATGAACATTCATTCGGAACCCCAAGCCACGACGATCCTGATTGACAAAGATCCTTTAGCAAAATTGGAAGAACATTTTGCTCATTTCACTGACATCGAATTTCGCGGAATTCGTTACGGTTTGGTGGAAAAGTTACCCGTCGATGTCCGAGATAAAGTATGGACAAACACCAAGCTTCACCGCAGGGCTGGCTGCAGAGCGGTTCCCTACGGGGTCTTTAAAAATTCCAAAGGCGAGTACCTGCCTTTTGATGAACGATTAACAACCGAAGAACTTAAAAAACTTTTTGAACTTTAACTCCAACCCGCGATCAATCGACCCAAAAGCGAATGATCGCGGTTGTTTCATAGAGTCCTGTATCCGTTCTCTCGGAGATGCGGCACAGCCCCCAGTGTTTGAGAAAAGGGGCTGTTGCCAGCCAGAGTTGGGTGAAAAATTCCACAAAACTCTCGATAGTCCTAATTTTTGGTGTCTAATTTGACCAACATTTTTAACTCCTTTAGTTCTTAAAGGTGTCAACTTTTTTCAGGCTAAGTCAAAGTGCCTCCTGAAAGTAATTTCTTCCTTCAACTTAAGTGCAGTTTTCTGCATATTTGCTAAGATTAAAAGGTTAGCTTTTTAAAGCAGGTAGAGAAAAAACATATGCTTTCTGACAGTTCCGGCCCTGAGGGTCGACAGTCATTTTTTCACATCATCGGAGAATCCTATGCGAGCCACATTTGAGTCGTGGCTGCATCGTCAGTGGACTAAAAGAGGTCTGCTGGCTTGGGCCCTATCTCCTCTTTCATTAGTATTTCTCGTCATTGCACGCAATAGACGCTTGAAAACGAAACCGCATCGCCTGCCTGTGCCGGTTGTGGTCGTCGGCAATATCTATGTAGGCGGCACAGGAAAGACACCGGTAACCATCGCCCTCGTTAAAGAACTTATCAGACGCGGTTACCATCCGGGGGTTGTTTCCCGCGGCTTTGGTCGTAAAGATGATGCGGCGCAAATGGTGTTTGCCGACAGCCCCGCCACCAAGGTGGGCGATGAGCCGCTGTTAATCGCGAGGCAAACCCGGGTTCCGGTCGCCGTCGCCCGAGACAGAGTCGCCGCCGCTCTTTTGCTCTTAGACAAATACCCCGAGTGCGACCTTATTATTTCTGACGACGGGCTGCAGCACTATGCGTTGGCCCGTGACGTGGAACTGGCCGTCGTTGGCGCCAGAGGACTTGGTAACGGATGGGTGTTGCCTGCCGGCCCCCTGCGCGAGCCGCCTTCCCGTTTGGATGAGGTCGATGCCATTGTCTTGAATGCGACCGAAGATACTTTCGACAGCCGCACTCCGAGATTCGCAGCGACGGCGACGTTGGGGCGAGCGAAGTCACTCGACGGAAGCCGCAGCATGACGCTCGAAGAAGTGGCGCAAATGAAAAAACCAGTCTTGGCCGCCGCGGGCATTGCCGCGCCGGGACGTTTTTTTGCCATGCTTCGGGCCCATGACATTGAAGGGCCGGAAATGGAATTGGGTGATCACTACGCTTTTGATGAAAACCCATTTAAAAACTGCAAGGAAGAAATCATTCTTATCACAGGCAAAGACGCGGTCAAGTGCCGTCAACAGCCTGATATAGCCCAAGATCCCAGAATTTACACGGTGGAGTATCTCGTCGATATCGACCCCTATCTGGTTGATCTTATTGAACACAAACTTCAAGAAAAGGTTCAGAAATAAAATGGCCCTTGATCCCCGTCTTACCGCTACTTTGGTGTGCCCGATTTGCAAAGGGGCCATCGTTTGGGATGCCGAGCGCAACGTTTTGGTTTGTCCGCGTTGCAAACTGGCTTTTGAAGTCAAAGACAATATTCCCAATATGATCCCGGAAGAAGCCAAGAAACTCACAAATGAAGAGGCCGAAGATTATGCCAAGCGCCTTTCAATCGTGAGGGGAGCTTAATATGACTGAGTTTTACGCCATCATTCCGTCACGAATGAAGTCAACCCGACTTCCTGAAAAACCGTTAAAAGACATTGCCGGACGTCCCATGGTGGTGCGTGTGGCTGAACGCGCGAAAGCCTCCGGCGCCGCCGATGTTGTGGTCGCTACCGACCACGAAGCCATTGTCAAGGCCTGTGAGCAAAACGGCGTAAAAGTGATTCTCACCTCCGCGGATCATCCGACCGGCACTGACCGATTGGCCGAAACCGTCATGAAACTGGGACTGCCGGACGAGGCAATCGTTGTTAATGTTCAGGGGGATGAACCTCTCATTCCGACCGACGTGATCAGAGAGGTTGCGCAATTGTTGGCCGACCACCCTGAGTGCGAAATGGCTACGGCGGGTCACCCGATTGATGATATTGAAGAATTCCTGAATCCGAATGTTGTTAAAGTGGTGCGCGACGTTCAAGGCAATGCGATTACTTTCAGCCGCGCCCCCATTCCATGGCCCCGCGATGCCTTCCGAGACGATAGGACAAGACTCCCCGCTGGGCTTGTGCCGCTTCGCCATATCGGACTGTACGCCTATCGGGTGAAATTTTTAAAACGTTATCCCCAATGGGAACAAGCTCCTATTGAAAAGTGGGAAAGCCTTGAACAACTGCGGGCTCTTTACTACGGTGTCAAAATTGCCGTAGCGGTTTTGCCCGGCGCATTACCTGCGGGTGTGGACACTCAAGAGGATCTCGACCGAGTGCGAGAGGTGTATGCTCAGGGCTTGGCATGAAATTTGTCTTTTCGGGCGCACATTTTGCCCATTAAGATGTCTACAATGAAATAGAAAGTTGTGACTCAAATTCCTTGAGTCATCGGAAGTAAACGAGGAGTTATTATGCGTTTAATTTTGATTGGACCTCCGGGTGCCGGCAAGGGCACGCAAGCCGCTTTTATTAAGGAAAAATTCGGCATTCCCCAGATCTCCACCGGTGATATGTTGCGTGCCGCTGTTAAAGCTGGTACCCCTCTTGGTTTGGCCGCCAAAGAAGTTATGGATAAAGGCCAATTGGTTTCCGATGACATTATTATCGGCTTGGTCAAAGAGCGCCTGACTCAACCGGATTGCGCCAACGGTTTCCTTTTCGATGGATTCCCGCGCACGATTCCTCAAGCCGAAGCGCTTCAAGCTGCCGGCATTCCGATTGATTTTGTGCTTGAAATCGCTGTTCCCGATGAAGAAATCGTCACTCGTATGAGTGGCCGCCGTGTGGACCCTGTCTCTGGTCGCACATACCATATCAAATACAATCCGCCTAAGGTGGAAGGCAAAGACGACATCACCGGCGATCCTTTGATTCAACGTGACGATGACAAGGAAGAAGTGGTTCTCAAACGCTTGAGCGTTTATCATGCTCAAACGGAAGCCTTGGTGAAGTTCTACGGCGACTTGGCTGCCTCTGGCGAAGCTACTGCTCCGAAGTATCGCAGCATCAGTGGCTTGGGCACGATCGAAGAAATCAAGAATCGTGTTTTCGAAGCGCTGAAGTAATAACGCTTTAGACTTACGAAAAAAAAGGTGCTGAACTCTTTCGGGTTCAGCACTTTTTTAGTTTTCAGTTAATCGGATGAATGAAGCGAAGAGTTTCTACCATCGGCCGCTTCTTCCACTCCGCGTCGGTTACCAAACAGTACCAGTCATAAAGCGGAGAATTTTCTTTCGCAATCAAGCTGTTGCTTGGATCAACCACTAAAGCGTCAAAAGCCGCGCTTAATGTGGTTGTTTGAGGTGACACAAGCAAACTCCAATGCTCATCGTATTTACGATCATCCTTTAACTTTCCGACGTACCCCACATCAGCCAAACGCTCCAGTATCGCCCCTGCGGCTTCCGGATAGGAGTCGACAGATTGACAAAGCTCATGAATTGACACCGATGGCGTTCCTTTTTCTTGCGCGAGCATCAACTCATGCAACAGCGCCACCCCGGTGATGAAATCATTGCCGGTTTTATTCATGTCCCGATAGCGACCGCTGGTGAGCATAGGAATAGTGGCGGCAATCGCCGCACCCGACAAGACTAAAAGCCAAGAAAGATAAATCCAAAGCAAAACCACGGGAATTAAAACGAAAGAACCATAAATCGTTGTCAACGGTCCTGTACTCAAGTAGTAACTGAATCCCCACTTAATGGCAACACCGACTACCGTAACAAGCAATCCCCCCACAAAAGCGTGAAGCCATTTAACTTTGCAATTAGGCACATAGACATAAAGAGCGGCATACATGAATGACTGAACCAGCAGTTGAATCACCATAAAGACCCAACCCGGCAGAAGACTTTCCACACCAAACTCAATTTGTGTGAGCACATTGGTGAGCACCAAACTGAAACCTATAGCCATGGGACCCAACGTCAGAAGTGCCCAATAGATGAGTACCCGTTGCATTACAGGACGCATCTGTCTAACATGAAAAATCCGGTTAAGCGTAGCGTCCACTGTATTAATCAATAAAAGCGCCGTCACAGTCAGGCCTGCCAAACCGAAAATGGTCAACCCTTGGGCGTGCTCGGCAAAAGACTTCATGTATCCGATAATCTGTTGACTGTAGACCTCGGGCAAGAGGCTGGAAAAAAGGAGCTGCTCCATTTCCGCGCGCCTTTCTGCAAAAGCCGGAAACACGGCAAAACTCACCAAGATCACAGCGACCAACGGCACTATCGACAACACTGAAGTGAGAGTCAAAGAAGAGGCGACCTGATTGAGTTGCGTCTCCTGAATGCGCAACCACACGAATTCAGCAAGTTCCCTGATCACTTCTTTAAAAGGGCGTTGCTTATAGTGGCTAAGGTTGAGATCCCAATCCATAACTCACCGATTTTTCAAGTAGATACATATGATCATAACAAAAACGCGGTCGACAGAAGATCAATAACGACCTAATGCACGACCGCGTCGCAGAGAAAAATTATTCAGCGTCTTCCTGAGCCACCGGCGAAGCTTCCGGCAAATCGTCCTCTTTCTTTTCAGGCTTGGGACCGGGTTCCAGCACCGCCATGCTTTCCACGTGCGCGGTGTGAGGGAACATATTCATGACTCCCGCCGCTCGAATATGCCACCCACCTTCATGATGCAAAATGGCGCAATCCCTGGCCAATGTCGCAGGATTGCAAGAGACGTAAACAACGCGGGGCGGTCGCTTATCCGTTGCCGCTAATGTCCTTGCCAATTCCAACGCGCCTTCTCTGGGAGGATCAATAAGCACACGATCAATACCGTCTAACTGACTCCAAAGCGCATCCCAATCATTGGTAGACCAGGTGAAAAGGTTTCTCGCTACAAATTGAGTCTTATCGGCTAAACCGTTGTCGGCTGCGCCGGCTCTGGCTCGTTCAACCAACTGCTCGCTACCTTCGATACCGACCACCGTTTGAGCACGCACGGCCAATGGGAGAGTGAAATTTCCTAAACCGCAGAAAAAGTCTGCCACGTGGTGTTCAGGTTTGACATCCAACAAATTGATCGCGCGGGAAACCATCGTTTCATTAAGTCGATGATTAACCTGTGTGAAATCCGTCGGCTTAAATGAAATGTGCACGCCAAACTCCGGCAATTCAAGCTTTAGCGCAGTCAAATCGCTCGGATGCATCGGATAACAAGAATCAGGGCCTTTGGGTTGCAACCAAACGCTCACCCCATGCTCAAGTGAAAATGCCTCAAAGGCGGTCATATCCGCTTCACTTGGTTGCTCCAAAACGCGAAACACCAAGGCAATGGCGCCGTTGCCGCCCATCGCCACTTCAATTTGCGGCAATCTCTGACGAATCGAGAGTCTCTCAACCAAATGTCGGAGGGGAATCAAAAGATCACTGACCGCAGGGGGCAAAATTTTGCATTCTGTCATATCCGCAACATAGCTGGATGAGCGTTCGTGGAATCCCACCAATACGCCGCCCTTCTTCTCCACATCTCGCACGGTCAAACGGGCGCGATGACGGTACCCCCAAAATGGACCGTAGATAGGAGGCAAAATTGTCTCCGGTTTTACTTTTCCGATATGCCACAAGGCATCCAAAAGCACTCGTTGTTTGATTGCCACCTGCGCATTGGGATCCAAATGCTGCATGGCGCAGCCTCCGCAGCACCCCGGCTGCAGTCCGAAATGTTTACATGCGGGTTTGACACGCAGCGATGATTCTTTTTCAATACTCACGGTGCGGCCGCATTCATAACTGTTTTTATTGCGAAAACGCTCATAAGTCACAGTCTCCCCGGGCAGCGCGCCCTCAACGAAGACCACCTTCCCGTCACGATGAGCGACACCTCGGCCGTCTTGATCCAAAGACTCAATATCAACCGTAAACTTCTCCAATACTTTAGGGGCTCTTGCCATTGGAAATATCCCTTAAAAATCAGGCGTCCGTTTCTGCCCACTCTGAAGCTTCACCAGTAGGTGTAACGGACGCCAGCGTTAAACAAGTTTTAAAACTTTAAAAAATCATTGCGGCAAATATTCAATCGGATTGACCGGACGATCGTTATGGCGCACTTCAAAAAGCAAATTAACGCTGTCACTGTCACTGTTGCCCATCTTGGCGATAACCTGACCATTGGTAACGTTGTCGCCGCGCTTAACAAGCAGCTCGCTGTTGTGTCCGTAAACCGTCACCGCACCGGGACCGTGTGTAATAATGATGAGCTTGCCGTAACCGCTCACGTTTTCACCGGTATAGAGCACACGACCGGCCGCGGCGGCATGAACGTCGTCACCCATGTTGCCGGCGATTTCAATTCCCTTGCTGTTTTCATCGGTAAACTGACGCAAAATCTGTCCGCGGGCCACAGGCCACGACAGTTGTGTGTTGCCTAACAATTTTTGAGTCCCCGAGGCAGCGGTCCCTGATGAGAGTGTCACACTGTCAGACGAGGGTTGCGCGGCAACAATCGGCGCGCCGATAGTCACTTCCGTCGAGGGGGTCGTTGTCGGCGCATCAACCGCCAGAGAATTCACCGGCGCTGTGCGGGCAGCCGTCAGACGCAATACTGTTCCCGGCGACAATAACGTCGGATCTGTAATGCCGTTGGCTCTGGCAAGCTCTGTAGGATTACAACCGTTGCGTGTCGCAATGCTGTAGAGCGTATCACCGGGTTGAACCGTGTAAGTATCTCCCGTCATTGAAACTGTTCCCGTAGTACCCATACCGGTCGAACCCGTACGGTTGTATATCGGCGCGCCGACATCCTGGAGTGCGCAACCGGCCAACAGACCGCCAGCCATCATCGCAACAAGCAAAGCACGAAATTTCATATCTATCCTCTACATACTGACACGTCACCGTGCCGATTCAACTATTTCTTTTCGCGAGCCGTCAACCAATCATCCACAGAGCGCACGGCTGAATAATTGGTCAAATCCACCTGCAATGGCGTCACCGACACCGCCTGGTGCTCCACTGCCCAAAAATCTGTTCCTTCCGCCCGATCTTTCGGTTGTCCGGCCGCCCCCACCCAATAAATCGGGAAACCGCGGGGGCTCACCTCCTTGATCACACTTTCAGCGTGGTGACGTCGGCCCAAGCGCGTAGCCACAACTCCCTGCAACTGCGATAACGGAAGATTCGGAATATTAACGTTCAAAAGCTGAGCCTCGGAGCCTTTCTTGGCTTCCAAAAAACGCTCGACAATGCCCTGCGCTATTGTCGCGGCATCGTCCAAATAGGCCCAACCGCGCTCAATTTGGGAAAAAGCGATTGAATCAATCCCAAAAAGATAACCTTCAATGGCTGCGGCAACGGTACCGGAATACATGGTGTCTTCGCCCATATTTTGCCCGCAGTTAATCCCTGAGACAACTAAATCGGGCAGCTCGTCCAACAGTCCCGTCAATGCCAAATGGACGCTGTCGCTTGGCGTGCCGTTGACCGCAAATATGCCGGGCTCAACTTCCTGAACCTGCAATGGGCGGGTCAATGTCAAGGCATTGCTGGTGCCGCTCTGATTAAACTCCGGCGCCACAACCGTCACGTATCCGAAACGCCGCATCGCTTTGGCGAGCGCCCGAATGCCAGGAGCCGAGTAACCGTCATCATTTGAAATCAAAATTCTCATGAAAATCCCTACCCCGCGGCCTTCTAAGAGCAAAAGAACAACGACCGCGGCAACTCATTGAATCATATCGCATCAGACAAGGATTTGTGATGCCATTTTGTTAGAAAAGTTTTGCAAATCCGAAGGCTAAGGCGGCATAGCGAACCGCTTTGCCGATGAAAATGAAAAATAGGCTTTGTAGCCACGAAATTCTGAGCCAGCCCGCAGCCAGCGGCAGCGCGTCCCCCACCACGGGAAGCCAGGCAAATAAAAGGGCAAACGCGCCCCACCTCGTCAGCCAATTAAGGGCCTTTACCGATATTTTTTTAGGAAAAAGACGACCGATCAAATAGCTGGTCATTGATCCTAACGTGTTGCCAACGGTAGCGACGGCGACAATTATCCAAATTGCTTCAGGCCAGGAATGAACGAGCGCAAGCAAAACGGCTTCGCTTGCGCCCGGAAAAAGCGTCGCGGAAACAAAAGCCGATGTAAACAAACCGACCAATGCTTCCAAAAGCGTTATATCAGGCATCAATCCTCTTCAGGCAAAATACCTTCCACATACAAAGGCTCGCCAATTGTATAGAAATGTCCGCCCGCCACATAGTGCAATGTTCGAAGATCACCGGGAGCCTTTTCAAAATGCCAATGACCGTTTGAAAATACCCGCGTGTCAGACCAGGCCGCCACGCACTCGCCGATAAAGAGATCGTAATTTTTCTGATTGTGCGGTTCTGACAAAATTTTGAAAATCATCCAGGCCGCGCAACCTTTCACCAACGGCAAATCGTATCCCGGCATCGTAAAGATTTCGGCTCCGCTCTTTTGCACTTTATCCGGCATGTCGTACTTGCTGACCGCGCCCAAGCGCATGGTTTCCTTAATAATGCCGACAGTAGGCAACTGAAGAGAAAAATAACCGCTTTTTTCCATTAACGGGCGGGTAAAGTGCGAACTGTCAACAACAACCGTCGCTTTCGTGGGAGACAAATCCAGTGCGCAGGCCCAAGTGGCCGGCATGATGTCAGACACTCCGTCAAAACTGGCCGACACCAAAGTTGTGCCGCCAACATTTAAAAGCCGATAGGCCTTATTCAAATCAACCTCTGCCATATAAGGAAACATCACTTTTCTCCTTAAAAATTTTTCATAAGTAGCTTAGCAAGATGCCTCTTTAAGCTCTTATTGCTCGCTGCCGATTTTTTGCCTTTTTCGCTAAAACTCGAAAGAATAAATGACATCCAATGCCTGATCGACCCCGGAAGCGGCTTCGATATAAAGCCTCGGGATAACTCGATAACGCAATGTTAAAGTGGCGAGCGAATCAAAAAGTCCCACCGCGTACTTTACTTTAAGACCGGGCAGGACATAGCCGCTCACGGCAACTTTAGACTCCTCTCCGACTCCCTCGGTGTCAAGCCCCAGCCCGGTGATGCCCACCGCGTCTCCCAATTGCTCGATGACACGATTGCCCTGACTTAAACCTAGATTGATGAGCGCGGAAGTAATCATGCTGTTATCGTCTTCACCGGCCGGATCTAGTCCCTCGCCTCGCATGAGATAACTTAAAGATTCAGTCTGACTTTTTTGTGGTTCAGTGAAAATGGCGACTTCCGGTCTATCGGCTTGCCCGGTCACTCGAATACCGGCGATGACGTCATCGGCCGTCTTGTCCGGATTTCTGATAGCCTCCAAATTGATAAGCGGATTTTCAGCCGCCCCCGCAAACATGAATTCACCGCGCCTGACAATCAAATCCTGACCGTAGGCTTTGAACTGCCCCTGAGGCACATTGATCTGACCCGTGAGTCCCAATTTGCCGTTGTTTTGAACCACGTGCAGTTTTCCTGTCATGCGGGCCCGCAACCCCATGGCATTAACCCTTACATCATCACCAATGTTGACAAAGAGGTTACTCTCGATCGGTATGGAGTCTGCATTTTGAGTTTTTCTCGGTCTCGGTCGATCCAAACGAACCGCATCAGCACTCACATCCGTGGCCGAAGCAGGCAGCTCATACATCTGCACACGCGCCCACGGCAAATCGATCATGCCGTTGAGCGAAATTTTTTCAGCGCTTGCCTCACAATGAACATCGGTTGTTAAGTCAAATTCAACCGATGGAGGCATCGTCACACGCATTTTTACACCTTTGACGGCAAGTCTTGTTCTGCCTTGGGCCAACGTTTTCCAATCAGCGTCACCCCGAAGAGTCATCCCGCCTTTCGGGGTTTTCAACTCACCCGACAACGTGCTTTTATTCCCGTTAAAGGTGAGCTCAAATGAACTCGGCAGCATTTCAAAGGGCAGTTTTGTACTGTCAATCCTCACATCACGAATTCCCGTTTTCCCGAAAAGCGTCGGTTCCGCGAGACTGCCGCCCAACCTAAGATCGCCATAAATCATCCCTTGAGCGCTTTCTCCAGGCGACAACAGTGAATTAAACATCGAGGCAGAGAAATTTTTAATTTTGACGGTGCCTTCAAGATGACGCTGCTTGATGGGATCTATAACATCCAACGCGCCGGAAAAGGAGCCGTTTTTTGTAAATTGGATTGACCAAGAAGAATGAATTTTTTTGCCGTCATGCCCCAGCGCTAAACCGATTTCATCAAAACCCACTTCAAAGTCACTATCCTGAAGTCTGTATCGGGTTTCCAGCGATTGTCCTCTTAACGTCACTTCCCCTGTTGGCACGCTGTTAAAGCCCTCCGGCACTGTGAGTGTCGTTTGCGCTTTCACAACGCCGACCGTCTCAAGTTGCTCTGGCAACCAATGTTTTAAAAATTACAAATCAAGTTTTTCAAGCGCCAAGTTAACATCAAATGATTTTTTATTAAGTAAATCAATTGCCAAATCATTCTTTAAACAAAGCTCAGCCTGTGAATGACTGAAGCAAAAACGGCCGACATCCAAAAGCAGACCATTTGTATTAAACGCTAAACGCAGCGGATCGCGTAATTGCACAGGGCCATAGTCGGTCTCGGCATAAAACCTCTGAAGCGCCCCCTTCCAATAGTCCATATCGCCATTCAGGCTTCCCGAAAAAGTCGCTCGGAGTTTAGCCTGTGGGGAATTGAGCTGAATTTTCAATCTATGGTCGTTCCGGCTACCCTCAAGATCGGCATTAAAACTTTCAACAGAAAAACCGGACAATGAAACGCCACCCACCGACAAATGAGCGCCTCCTGACGCATTTTCTTCAGCGCTCATCGCCCCCGTTAATCGAAGGGTATTAATTGAAACTCCCTGCAGCGCCAAATCACGCACAGTTAAATCGGCGTTGATCAGCGGCATCAAAACCGGCCCTCTTACCTGAAGCCTTCCCTTGGCTCTGCCTTTAATTTCCTTAACTATTTCAGAAAAGTCTGTCGCGTCGGCGAGGACAGATAAATCCAAATTAGGAATCGCCGCATGGAAACGAATATCGCCTTTAACTTCAAAACGGTTGTCACCGAGACGCAACGCGATATCCGATAAATGCAAGAGTTTACCGCCGTCCCTGCTGTTAACCGATCCCGTCAGGGATAGGGGAAAATTTTGCCAAGTACCGTTAAGATGAATGCCGGGCACGTCGATGCCGTCCGCGGTCCAATGCAAAGCGGTTTGCGCATCCTGGACATTGAGAATCCTGCCGTTAATATCAACATGAATGTCACCGAAAGAAACGCTATTGACGTGCACGGGCAAGGGAGCCTCAATGCTGACATTTTGTGACATCGCACTTTGTTTTTCGCTTGAGGCTGCTTTGGCATCTTGAGCGGAAAGCTTGTCTGTTTCAATTGTTGCGCGAGACTTTTTCAAATAAAAATGATCAACAACCACTTCACCGGCCAAAAGTCGTTCGGCATCCAAGCGCCAGCCGAAATCGCCCTCAAAATAAAGTCCCGACTGCTTCCACACCACCCCCTTGGCCTCTAGACTCAGTACGCTGCCACTAAAAGTGCCCTGGCTTAATTGCGGCAAATAGCTTCTTGCCTGAGTGATTAAAAAATGAAGTCCCAAGGAAGTGGTTAACAAAAACGCCATCAATGCGCAAAGCACCGCAAGCGTTGTCAAAAGGAGCAGAGAAATAATTCTGACAATTCTCATAATTCGGGCCCCAAACCAATATAGAACTGCAAGCCGTGTTTATCTGGATCCCCCACCGGTCTAGCAATATCAAACTTAATTGGTCCCAAGGGAGACTGCCACCGCACCCCTACGCCAACACCTTTCTTCCAATCCTGGTTGTTGAAGTTATTCACCGCTTGGCCAATATCAAAGAAAACGGCTCCCCACCACTTGCCTTTTACCTTGTATTGATACTCCACACTTGCGGTCACTAATTTTTCCGCGCCGGTTAAATCGCCATTGTCATCTTCGGGTGAAATGGATTCGTACTTGTAGCCGCGCACACTTCTGTCGCCACCGGCAAAGAAACGTAAATCAGGCGGCACACGATCGAACTCGTCGGTCTGAATCCAGCCCAAGTGAGAACGCAAAACAAAACGATGGCGACGTTCAAAAGTTTTAATGAAAGCGTGCTGTGCTTCTAAGACCACAAAATCAATGTCTGACCCCCACGCTGTGTTGGACCAATCGACCGTATAGCGCTGAGAAAAGCCCCATCTGGGCATCAGTCCGCCTAACGTTGTTGTTTTTGAGAAGGTCACGCCGGGATAAACCAACATGGTCGTGTCACTAATTTCACCTTGATCGAAATCATCGTACGACCAGCGTAAATGAACGTTGCGTTGCCACCCCTCATAAGGCGCCCAATGCCGTGAGATCACCGCTGAGGCGGAGTTTGATTTTGTGTCGTTTAAATCTTCGTTTTTAATACCGCCCTGAACCGTCCAATAGTGCTCAAGGGCGCTTTGCTCCAGAGGAATTTTGTAGGCCACATCCAGCAACTGTTCTTTTGCTGAAAGTTCCGTGGAAGCCTCCAAGCTGTGACCGGAATCATTGAGCCAAGGTTTTCGCCATGTAAGCGATCCTCTGGGGCCGACATCAGTTGAGAAACCCAAGCCGGTTTCCACCGCGTTTTCCTTTTTTGGGGTGACATTGGCGTACACAGGCAGCGATTTGTCCGCGCTTGCACGCCCGGCAAAAATATCCGGTGAAACGACAACAGAATTGAACCATCCGGTGGAGGACAACCGCCGATTGAACTCCGCAATATCGTCCGCGGTATAAGAATCGCCTTTTTCAAAAGGCAAAAGATTTACCAAAATCGATTCACGGATCTGACTGCCGGAAAAATGAATATCTCCGAAGCGGTACCGTTTTCCCGCATCGTAGTCCAACGTCCAATAGGCTTTATTATTTTTCGCATCAACGCCCAACTCACTCGTTAAAAACTTTCCGTCAAAATACCCATTCTGAACAGCAGAACTCTCAACCGATGATTTAAAACTTTCATACTCCCCATGATTGAGTTGTTGTCCCTTTTTAGGCAATTTTCTTTGAAGTCTTTTAAAAATCTTATCGTCCTGCGCCTCGCCCCTGATAGTCAATGATGTTTGAGCGATGCGAACAGGCTTTCCCAGCCGGATGTCGGCTATCAACTGGACTGCGTTTTCTGTTTTAGATTCCCGCCATGAGTAATGAATAGTGCTTTGATAATAGCCTAGGGCATTCAATGCTCTTTTGATCGCCCTATCAACCTGCGCGCGATATGTCTGGCGAACTTCAGTAACACTGTTTTCACGAACAGGCGTCAACAACGCTTCCACATTTGAGCGCACCTCGCCGCTGATGCCTTGCACTTTCACTTCGAACGCACAAGCATCTTGGACAAGACCTCCCAAAATAACGGCTAAAACAGCCACCTGTCGGAAATTCATACGAACAAAAACTTATAATTGCTTTTCGATTTTAAACCAAATTATCACTCGCGATATCCAACAAAAAAGAACAAACTTTTGCTTTACCGATTTTAAAAATTTGAAATTTTAAAAATTCTCTTTTCATTTGAAACATATGTATTAATCGTTTCAGTAGTGTCAAAATAAAGAGGTTCAGAGTACGAAGCATTAATGATCGGATTTTCCTATGGAAATAAAAACACTCAAGGGCGTGGCGCTTGCCTCTATTGCCGGAATTTGCTGGGGTTCAATGGGGGTGGCCGCACAGTACCTGATGGCGGAGTGCCGATTCACGGTTTTAGACTTGACGTCAATTCGTCTTCTGGGGGCGGGACTTCTTTTAGTGTTGCTTGACATCTTTTGGAACAAAACCAAACATGTCAAAGCCGTTTTTCAAAAGGATAATCTAAAGGACATAATCGTTTACGGCATCGCACTTTTGTGCTCTCAGTCCACATTTTTCCTATCAATCGCCAGCTCCAATGCCGCCACAGCAACCATTATGGTGCTGACCTCTCCTCTGTTCATTATTGCTTATTTGGCTGTAGCTCATCATCGGCGCATCAAGGTTATTGAGATGATTTGCCTGGTACTGGCAATGATCGGCGTGCTTCTGATTATCACCAAGGGTCATTTGGACGCGATGGAATTTTCCGTGGCGGGCGTTGCCTGGGGCTTGACATCTGCCATGATGGGAGCGGTCGGCACCATTCAACCGGGCAGAGTGGTCAGAAAGTTAACTGTCTTTCCAGTCATCGGTTGGGCAATGACTTTCAGCGGAGCGGCTGCCTGCTTATACAACAATCCTCTGGAAACCAACGTACTTTGGAACACGATGGGGATTATCTGTTATTTGCACATTGTGCTTTGCGGCACCATCGTGTCTTTTAGCTGTTTTCTCAAAAGTATGGAATTTATCGCTCCGCCTATTGCCTCAATGCTGACGTGCTTCGAACCGCTCTCGGCCGTCGTCCTCTCGGTGCTGCTTTTAGGCGAGACATTCGGAGCAGTCGAAGCTATTGGTGCACTCTGTATTCTTACAACAGTTTTTTTATTGGCTCGAGCCAAATCCGGTTAATGCGCGCCACAAATCGTTCTGACGATGTTTTCATACATTGCCAATCCCACGTCAAGCGATTCCTCATTAACATCAAATTCCGGTTGATGATGGCCCGCTAAATGATCCGCGCCGATGACAAAGAAGGCGGCTTTCCCACCTTTGCTCTGGATGTGGCGAGCCAAGATGGCCGCGTCTTCCGAACCGCCAAAATCGGATTTTTCCCGAATATTGGAAATGGCGGGAATTTTTTGAGCGCATGTTTTAAGCAGGCAAACCAGCTCCCGATCATTTTCCAAATCACAAACGGTCCCCTGATCGACAACTTCCAAGCCTACAGAGTAACTTTTTGCGCAACCTTCAAAGATATTTTTGGCTTCCTCGCACATGTAATCATTGATGGCCATCGTCTCACCCCGGACATCCACTTCAATGACGGCTCTGTCGGGGATCGCGTTGCGGGCGCGGCCGGCATGGAAAGTGCCGACATTAACTCTGCTCATTCCGTCGCCGTGTCTGGCAATTCCCAAAAGCTGCAGTGTGGCTGAGCAAGCCGCGGCCATCGCATTGCGCCCCTTATGAGGATCCGCGCCTAAATGAGCGGACCGTCCGATAAAGGTGACATCAAATTTTGAACCGCAGAGGAAACCATACGGATCAATAATGACCTCACCATATTTAGCCTGCATTCCGATATGGCTGGCGAAAAAGTAATTCGCCTCATCGACAATGCCGGAGGCGGCTACGGCTCTGGCTCCGCGAGAACCTTCTTCTGCGGGCTGGAAAATAATTTTAACCGTGCCCTCTAACTCATCCTTATGCTCAGCAATCCAGCGAGCGATCGTCAAACCGATCGATGTGTGGCAGTCATGACCGCAAGCGTGCATAACGCCATCGCGTTTTGAGCGGAAATTCAATTGATTGGGCTGATGAGCGGGCGAGTTTGTTTCTTGAACAGGCAATGCGTCAATGTCAAAGCGCAGCGCCAATACTGGTCCGGCTTTCCCCAACTTCAGCTCGCCAACGCAGCCTGTAAAGCCCTCCGTTTCTTTCAAAAAACTTTCAGGAACTTGATGTTGCTTCGCCCGAGACAATGCCTCGTTAACCATCGAGAGATTACGTCCGCGAACTGATTTTTCATCAATAATCTCACGACCCACATGGACACGGTAACCGTATTTTTTTAATTTCTGAACGATGTACCAAGTGGTTTCAAACTCGGTCCACCCTACCTCAGGGAATTGATGCAAATAACGTCTCTGTTCAATCAGCTGCGCATGATAGGAATCGGTCATAATGCTTACCTCGCTCATAAATTTAACGGGCAATTTCTTGCCCGTTAAAACTCAGTTATTTATTTTCCCTGATAACCTCTGCGATTCTTTCCAAGGCTGTTTGAATGGTCTTACGATTCGGACCATAAGAGAAACGCACCCAGTGACGATAAGGCTCATTTGTCGGACGCACACGGAAAGGACGCACATCGAAGAAATGCCCGGGAACCGTGATCACCTTCTTTTGCAAGCAGGCGTAGAAGAAATTATCCGCATCGGACAATTTTCCCGGTAAGTTCTCAATGCTGGCCCATACGTAAAATGTTCCCAAGGGCTGATTTGCCGGTGTGTGAATGCCCAGTTGCGCCAACCCATCAATCATCATTTTGCGCTTAACGGCGAACTCTCTGCGTGTCGCCAAGAGCTCCTGCTCAGCATGACCTTCAGCCAACTCCTGAATAACTCCACGCTGAACCATGGTGGAGGGACCGCCGTCAACAGCACTTGCCGCGCGATTGATCATTTCAATCAGATATTTCGGACCAATCGCCCATCCGGCGCGCCAGCCCGGATAGCGAAAACCTTTTGTCAGTCCGTCAAACACGATAACCGGATCCCGATTAACATCTTTGACGTAAGGCAACGCTGATACCGCTGTCTCAGCCGGCGTTCCGTCTTCGTTATAAGAAAATGTCGCGTAGAACTCATCTGCGCCTAAAAGACAATTTTCCCGGCGAGCCGCTTGGAGATAGCGGTCCATGGCCTCGCCCTTGACCACTTGGCCGGTTGGATTACAGGGGTTGGAGAAGACAAAAGCATTCGGGCGAACATCGTGCATGAAATCTTCAAAGCGTTCCACAGGCACCGTAAATCCATCTTTTTCCTCGGCCCGCAATTCGATCAATTCACAATTGTGGCGAAGCGGATAAAGATAATCCTCATAGGCGGTGTAATCGGGATTTTTATAAGCAATGCGTGCGCCATCTTTGAAAATACTGTACAAACGCGTAAGCGCCAAACGACCGCCGCAGGCAAAACTGACATTTTCAGCCGTGTATTGGCTCATACCTTTGCGGTAGGTGCGATTGACCCAGTCTGCGATGGCTTCTCTCACCTCAACCGTACCGCCCACAGGACCGTAGGCCGCGTCACTGGGTTTTAATTTGATATCTTCAATGCGATCCGGAGCCCCTTCAATTTCACCGACTTCCGGCTGTCCTTGACCAACATTACACCAATCAGGATGGCCATTGTAAAAACCAAGTTTGGAGGCTTCGTTCACCGTCCAAATAACGCCCATGTACGGAACATATCTGACCATTGGAAATTCTTCGCTGCCGTATTCGTTCATTTTCAACTCCTGGAAAAAATGCATAAGTAATTGTAGGTAGAGCTCAAAGAAAAGAGAAGGCGGGTTTGTTAATATAAGATTGTTAAAAATGCAATTAATGGGGTTTATGTTAAAAAGGCAGGGAGGGGTTGCGCCGTTTTTATGAAAAAAACTGACAACATATTGGCTTGGAAAATACTACTGACCATAGGGCAGACCGGCTCTTTGAAATCGGCCGCAAAGCAATTGTGGCTTGACCCTCCAATAGCCTCCAGGATGCTTTCTGCGCTCGAGGATGAACTGGGGATATTCATTCTTGATCGACGTTCAAGACCTGCCAAACTGACAGCTGAAGCCTCAGAACTCCTCCCCTACGTCAATGAAATGCTTCGGCACCATGAAGCACTCTTGTCATTGACAGACAGCATTAAAAAAGAGCATGGCTCTTACCCTTGCAGAACCCTGCACATCTCTTTGCCCGTCAATATGGACAGAACCTCAATACTGTCCGCACTGCTTGATTACGAGTCTGAACATAAAAACGTCCATTTCGAAATATCAGCAGACAGAGGACTTCAAGCACTGCTGACCCGCAAAACAGATATTTCGTTTTGTTTTTATTCTTCAGATCAAGCCGATTTGCACGGCATCTACGTTGATGACTTCTATACTTTTTTATTGGCCAGCAGAGATTTTTTAAATAAGTACGGCAATCCCTTATCTATCGCCGATCTGATTCAATGCCCATTATTGGTCCGTTATCAAAGCAGCCCTTATTACGCGGACTATATTGAAAACGGAAATGAACGGTTCAAACTAAGAAATTGCAGAAAAATCAATTATGGAGATGCAATAACATGCAAAGAAATGTTGTTGGCCGGCGCGGGGATTTCTGTGGACCTTAACCTGGGGGTTGTGCGGGAACAACTGCAAAATGAGTTTATTGTGCCAGTCCTGCCTCGCTGGCACAGGCCGGTGGCACGAGCCAATGTTTATTGTCGTTCGGAAAATAAAAACAGTCCGCTGTATCAAGAAATCATGAATCTGATCGCGGAAAAAGGCAACTCGGATTTAACAAGTCCTTGGCGAAAATTTTCAAAAAAATGGAAAAGCTTTGAATAACAAAAAAGCAACCGCCACTGGTTGCTTTGTAAGAATTGGCGTCCCCACGGGGATTCGAACCCCGGTACCGACCGTGAAAGGGTCGTGTCCTAGGCCTCTAGACGATGGAGACGCAATCTAATTTTGGTGGAGGTAAGCGGATTCGAACCGCTGACCCCTTGCATGCCATGCAAGTGCTCTACCAACTGAGCTATACCCCCAAAAGAGAGTGTGCATTTTATATAGACATTAAAAAAAAAGCAAGAAAATTTTAAAAAATATTTTAATAACAAATCATTTATCTCAAATCAGAGTGATTTTTAACGAATTTCTTCTATCTCTGTATTAAAAATTAAACAGCGACAATAGGTGCATTCCCTAGTTGTCATAACAATTAAATATCTTTTAAATAAGAGACCTTTGGCTGATTTTCAGTCGACTTCACTTTTAACGAAAGGAATTTTATGCAATCCCTGTTTAAAAAGACCGCTCTGGCAGTGGCCGCAGCCTTTGTCGCTGTCGGTTCCGCTCAAGCCTGCAGCACGCTCGTGATCGGCAAAGCCGTTTCCAAAACCGGCAATATCATTGTTGCCCATAACGAAGATAACGGTGGCCGCCTTTTCAATATGCATCACTACGTGCCGCCTGCCAAGCACAAAAAAGGTGAAATGATTCGCTTTGAAAAGTTTGCCGCCGAGATTCCTCAAGTGGAAGAGACGCTCGGTTTTTACTGGACGCAGACCTTTGTGCCTGACGGTGCTTCTTTTGCCGACGGTTTTTTCAATGACGCAGGCGTTGTTGTTGCCACCAACTGGTGCGGCGAAATTTTTGACGCCGACAGAATGGAAGTGAAAGACGGTGGTATCGGCTACGGCATCCGTCGCCTTGTCGCCGAGCGTGCGCATTCCGCCCGTGAAGCCGTTGAAATCGCCACGGCCTTGCTGAAAGAATACGGCTATTTCCATGACGGCCGCACCTACACATTCGCC
The DNA here is from genome assembly GCA_958347955.1 of uncultured Sutterella sp. Classification (GTDB taxonomy): domain Bacteria; phylum Pseudomonadota; class Gammaproteobacteria; order Burkholderiales; family Burkholderiaceae_F; genus Aphodousia. The sequence goes on along the minus strand of CATVXH010000005.1, from coordinate 38,799 downwards.
GACGCCAACGAAGCTTGGCAATTGGCCATCCACCAAGGCAATTCTTGGGTCGCCCGTAAGATTGCCGATGATGAAGTCGTCTACATTCCGAACGTTTTCATGATGGACAAGGTTGACCTCACGGACCATGAAAACTGGAAGATTGAACCGGGTCAGGTTCAACGCGCCATTAAAGACGGACGTCAAAAGGCTGATGACAAGATTTTCAATTGGAGAAAGATCGTTGCTCAGGAAAGCATCCGTCATGAACGCTGGAACGCTAATCGCAACGTCATTGCTTGGAAGTACTTAACGGGCGTCGAATACAACGATCCTGAAAAATTCCCCTACAGCGCGAAGATTGATCATAAGCTCGGTGTTAAAGATGCCATGAACTTCTTGCGTCTGCATGAGGACTATATTGGCCAGGATCAAGAGTTCTACCACTCTCACTCCGAAGGTATCTGCCGCACGACTTCCCATGACTCTATCGTCTATGACTTGAGCGCCGATCCGACTCTCACCGAAGCTTGGCGCACGTACGGCCGTCCCTGCCAATCCGCTTTCGTTCCGCTTTATCCGTTGGCCGGTCCCGCCAAGGGCACGGCATTCCTGACGCCCGAAAAAGCAACGGCTGAACACTTCAAGGGAACCCCTGAAATGTTCGACTTCCGCGAAGAATTTACGCCGCACAGCGTCTTTAGCGCCGGCACGAACGCGGTTGACTATCTGCGCGGACAAGAAATCACCAAGCGCACGGATTTAATCAATAAGATTGAAGACAAATACCTTGCCGAACGCAGCAAGATTACGAAGAAAGCCGCCTCTTTGAAGGGCGAAGCCCGCACGAAGTTCCTGCACGATTACAATGAATCCACTTACAAAGCCGTGCTCGATACAATGCGCGCTGAAAACGCCCGCTTGATGCCCTACGAAGTGAAGATCCTGACGCCTGTTGTTAAGGCCGACAGTGACGAGACGGTTGCCTTCGCACTCCTTGGCAACAAGGATCACTCGGTTCTCTCCGCAAATATTGAAGCCACGCGCGCCGGCATGAGTGGTAACCAACTCAATTCGACCCGTCAATTCAAGAACTTTGCCCCTGCTAAGAGCATCGAGTACAAGGACGTTAACAAGGACGGTATCGAAGACGTTGTGTTCACGTTCTCGATGAAGGACGTCGCCAAGGGAGCCGTTCCCGGCGCCACCATGGACCTCTGGCTCTACACCCAAGTAAACGGCCACCGTGTCGTTGGCTTTGACGTTGTGCCGGTGGAAACCAAGGAAGTCAAAAGCTCTGTTTCCCGCGACGGAAAGCACCTGCTCTAAGCCGTTGAGGTTTCCAAGCGCTTAGCAGTTTGATCTGCTAAATCACGAAAAACGCCCGAAGAAAAAATTCGGGCGTTTTCGCGCTTTTGATGATTAAAGTGTTCCCATGTAGGTAATGATCACTGCGTTGATCAAATCAATCAGGAATGCGCCAACCAAACTCACGATCAACCAAGCTCGGGCATTGGAGCCGTATTTTTCAGCCAAAGCTTGCATAACTGCCAATCCGTTTGCCGTAGAACCCATGGAAAAACCGACACCGCCCACGCTCAACATGACTGTGTCATAGTTTTTGCCGAAAAGTAAGAAAATAAAGAACCAAGAAAAAGCCAACACCAACACGGATTGAGCCAACAATATCACCAACATTGGAATCGCCAAATTGACAAGTTCTGCCAACTTCAAACTGTTGACAGCCATTGTCACAAACAGCACCAAACTGATGTCTGCGACGGCGTTCAAACCAACCCCATCAATACGGACAGATTTCGTGCAGTCGATGACATTTCGAACAACGGCCGCCACAATCATTGAGCCGATATAAGCCGGCAACGTAATGATTTCACCGAGGTATTGCGAAACAATTCCTCCCAACGCCATGCAAATAGCCACCACGCCACCCGCTTTCATCAATTCATCGGTAAATGACGGTTTATGGCCAGCCTCTTTGGCCACAATATCAGCCTCAAGATCATTTGGAATACGAAGAGGCGGTTCCGGCTGCGCAACGGTTTGAGGAGTTTTCACTTTATAACGACGAATCAACCATTCGCCGAATGGTCCGCCCAAAATGAGCGCGGCCGCCATACCAAATGTGGCCGACGTAATGGCGACAGCTGTTGCTCCTGTAATGCCGTATGTTTGTTCAAAATAAGGACCAAACGCTGCTGAAGTCCCCAATCCTCCCATCATGGAAACGGCGCCGGTGAGAATGCCATAGTGCTTATCCAAGCCCATAAACGCGGCCAAAGACATTCCGAGAACGTTTTGTAAAACCGCTAAAACGGACACCGCGACTAAAAAGCCAACCAAGAGTTTTCCACCTTGTTTGACCACTTTGATACTGGCCATCATGCCAATCGTGGTAAAGAAGGCAAGCATCAGCAATGTTTGCAAAGTGGAGTCGAAGTGAACCAACAATATGCCGGCACCCTGCAAAATTGACAAAATGATCGCCAAAATCATGCCACCCACCACCGGGCTCGGCATGGAAAGACGCTCCAAAATAGCAACTTTTGACTTAACCCAAACACCTAAGTAATAGGTCACAACGGCCAAGGCCAGGCTTTGAATCATATTAATGTTGAGGACCCAAATGCCGTTTTCTATCGCGACATCCATAGCAGTCTCCTTTTTTGTTAATTCCACGGAGAGTCTTTGATTTATGACAATACAACGATACGATTACTTTGAGAAGCCTGATATTGCGAGGTTCTACCTAGTGAAAAGAAAAAGAAGTGAGTTATTTTTTTAACTTCTTAGCCGTTGTTCTTAAGCACTTATGCGGACCATGACGGACAACATCGAAATGCGGCAATTGGCTATTTTCAAAAAAGGGGCGGTTAACCCGCCCCAAAATTTGTTTCGACTTTCGGTTCGTCAGATCTGCTTTAGTATTCGTTGAAGATTCTTTGGATTTCCTTCGGATCATCTGTCTTAGTTAAAGCCAACATAAGGAGAATGCGGGCCTTTTGGGGATTATGCATCATGGCGCTGACAAAACCTTCCTTAGAGAATTTGCCAACCGGCGTCACCATTCCGGTACCTACGCGAGAATCCACAACAACAGTCACGCCCGCCTTCTTCGCTTTGATCAAACTATCCATGACAGCATTCGGCACATTGGCGTGGCCCAAACCGGCATTCACAATGCCTTTCGCCCCAATATTAACCATGGCGTCAATCAGTTGTCCGTCTTGACCTAAAGTCGTGTAGTTGACTTCCACGCGAGGCAATGCTTTTAATCCTTTGATGTCGAATTCGCTCTTTACGGTATGACGCTTAAGTGGCTGATTGACAAAATAAGGAACATTGTTTTGCATGTAACCCATATAGCCGGTATCCGGACACTTAAATGTTGCCACGTTAGTGGTGTTGGTCTTGGTGACACCAAAAGCGGGAGAAATTTGATCGTTCATCACCACCATGACTCCCTTGCCTTTGGCGTCTTTGCTTGCCGCCAAAGCCACAGCGTTGACAAGATTAAGGGGACCGTCAGCGCTCATCGCAGTGGCAGGCCTCATCGAACCCACCAAAACAACAGGTTTGTCACTTTTAACAACTAAATTTAAGAAATACGCCGTTTCTTCTAATGTGTCCGTTCCATGGGTCACCACAATGCCATCGACATCCTTGGTCGCCAATAGCTCGTTAATGCGGTTGGCCAGCGTAAGCCAGTTTTCAATACTGAGCTTAGAGCTGCCGACATTGAAAACCTGCTCTCCACTGATTTGCGCGAAATTCTTGATTTCCGGCACTGCATCGACAAGCACTTCAATACCAACCGGTTTATGACCGGAGCCCACACCATAATCCGTCAACGACAAGGCGCCCGAACCTCGACTGGCGATTGTCCCACCGGTAGCCAAAATAGCCACTTTGGGCAACTGCACTTGTTGAGTTTGAGAAGCTTTGGGTTGCTCGGCGGCAAAGCTCACCGGAGTCAATGTAAAAGCAGCCATAACAGATAAAACCGTTAATTTTAAAAGGGACTTTTTCATAGCGCTCTCCTGCTAAAGGGACTGATTGCAGTTTCTCTCTAAAGAAGCGCGCGATCAATTAAGCAGAAATTTTAAATATTAACCTCATGGTAATGAATAAAGAATCCTATAACAATGATCCCCAATTCTTTGACCAAGAATTGGGGATCACTTCAAAGTCGTCAAAAGATTTTAGGGTCAAACGCTTTTAGCGATTACATTTTAGAGACTTCCTGAACAATCCTTTGAACTAGCTTGCCGCAGGCAAACATATCCTCGTAGTAGATTTGCTCGGCGTTAGTGTGGTTCTTGGAGTACCCCAGACCTAACACTACTGTCGAAATCCCTTGCCAGTTGAGGTGATTGCCGTCACTTCCGCCGCCTCCCTTTTGACAAACGGCTTCAATGCCTTCGGCCTGCATTGCCTGTTTGGCAATCTTGATCACGGGAGCCTCTTCAGGGACATTAAATGTGTGATAAAGCAAATCGATTTTGACATCTATGGTTGTGTTGAAACGTTCTGCCGCCTTGGCAAACGTACTCTTAACCACTTCCAGATACTCGTTGAGTTTGTCCTCATCAGTACCTCGAGCTTCACCTGTAATCACGCATTTGTCACACACCACATTGGTGCCCGTGCCGCCTTGAATTTGTCCGAAGTTTGAAGTGACTTCCGGGCTGATTCTACCTTCCGGCATTTCGCTCAACGCGCAAGCGGCCACCTTAATGGCATTCAACCCCTTCTCAGGCTCGTTGCCGGCGTGAGCTTTTATGCCTTTGACCGTTGCAATGATTTTGCATTTTGTCGGTGCTTGTTTAACTATACGGCCAATGCGCCCCGGGCAATCCAAGACGTAACCGATTTTTGATTTCAGACTGGAACAATCCAAGTAACGGCCGCCACGAACACCGATTTCCTCGCACACGGAAATAACAACTTCAATATCGCCATGAGGAGTTTTGTCAGACTGTATGCGGCGGATACCGTCAAGTATTGAACAAATACCGGAAACATCGTCTGCCGCCAATATTGTGTTGCCGTCACTTGTGATCAATCCCGTATCTTCATGAACAACAGGATTAATATTGCCGGGATTGCCGACTCGATCCATATGTGAAGAAAAGAGCACCGCCGGCAACTTCGGGTCGCCCTTTAACACGGCAATTAAATTGCCGGCGTTTCCGCCCACTTTTTCCGCGGTGTCATCTTCGAAGACAGTCAACCCAAGCTCAGTGAATTTTTTCTTCAGAACATCGCAAATCTGACGTTCTTGCTTTGAATTGACAGGAATCCGAACCAGTTCGATAAATTCCTGGAGCATTTGAGTATTTTGCATAGCCAGCCCCTATCAGAAAACGTAAAGAATGAGCGTTACGCAAGCCAACGCACAAAGCATCGGCAAAGCAATCCAACGAGTAACCGTCATCGGAGAAACTTTTGCCAAGCCGGCGCAAATAATCATGGCCCCAGCAACCGGGGAGATTGAACGGCCGATACCGCCTGACAGAACTGTCATACAACCCATATTCATAATGTCGAGGCCAAAGGACGGAGCGTGAGCCGTCACAGCGTTATTAAAGGCAATCGAAGCTGCCTCGCCGGAACCACTCAAAATAGCGACAAAGAACGGACCAACAATCGATGCGATCTTAGCAATGCCGGGAGCGCCGGTCATGTAATCGATCAATTCAGCGATAATGCCACAGGACTTCAAGCCGGCCACGAAAATATTCGCCGCCACGATGATGCCGAAGATATTGCCGAAAGAAGAACCCATCCCTTTGAAGAATTCCTTAGTGATGGCCGCAGGGTTCGTGCGCGTAGCAATCATAGCCACAACGGCGCCGATGATCATGGCGTGAGAAACCGGCATCTTCAATGCCTTAACGACTCCCATGTTACCCAAGAGCAACATGATCAGAGGCAGCAACGGAATAATGGCCAGAATAACATTCGGGCGGAAATCCGCGGGCAAACCACCTTCACCTTCTTCCACGTTAATGTCGGCATACAAACCCTTTTTACGCATGTAATAGGACAAGCCGATCAAAACAATGGAGGAACAAATCACCGAAGAAATAATCGGGGTAGCGGAGATGGCTACGAAATCAAAACCTGTTTTCCCAGCCAATTCAGCCACGATTGTCGGGTGAACGTGTCCCGGATTCAAGTTGCCGCCATACAGGCCGGCCATAATCGTGGCGGCCGCAATCGGAGCCGGCACCTTTGCGGCGATGAGAAGCGGAATCAATATGGTTCCCACAGCCGCGGAAGTGCCTGCGGCAGATGGGATCGCGCTATTGACCACCATTGTGGCCAAGGCCGCACCCATAATGGTGAACGGTCCACATTTACGCAAGACCTTCACGAACAATCCGATTAAGTGATTGTGGCATCCTGTAAGTTTAACTACTGCCGCAAAACCCATGCAGGCGACAATTACTTCAAACACATTGGCTTGTTTCATTGAAGCCGAGAAAGACTTCAATGTCGCCATCGGATCACCGGCAACGCAGGCTAAAACCAAACCGCCGGCAATCAAAACCATTCGGGTCTCGTATTTTTTAATTAGAGCCCAAACCATCACACAGACTGTGATTAAAGCAATTAATGAGACCATACTTATCTCCCTACAGAAGTCATTACCAAATTGCTCTCATCTTTTCTCTAACCGTCAAAGAAGCTTGGCGGTTTACCGAGCCGAAGCGATTCTTGAGAGTTCGATCAGATTGACGTGCCTTGTCGATCGCCTCAAGCAAAGTCCGGCGAACAAGCGCCACATCCTCGTCATTGGGCTCATCGGCACAAGACACTTCAAGCAAACGGTATAAAAGACCCAATTGCGAATAGTGTTTGATGTCATAAGCCATCGGAGGAATTTTGGAGGCATAGCGATCCAACTCTTCAACCGTGCGCAACGTGATGCGGGCGGCGGATTGCTTGCCCATCGCATGTATGAGCACCCCGGGATCATCAAGCGCAATAAGTTCGTTGGCTTGATAACCATGAGCTAAAAAAGCTCCGGACATCGCTTTGCCGACAATCAAAGCAATCACCGGATGACCAGCCATGCGCGCTTTGGCATAAGCGGCGGCAGCCCCGGCCAACGCCTGATGAATTCCGAAAGCCTCCTCACGCCGCCCGTAGGCTTGACTGGTAACGTCAACAACTGCCACGATCGGCCGTTTAACTTCAGACTTTTCATCGGCGTTGACTGTTTCATTGATGACCTTGGCTAAAGTCCACCCCTCAATCAATCCCACTTCTCCGTGTCGAGCTCTCGGATAGTGATTTTGAGGATCTGGAACAACAGCCACATAACGAATTCCTTCCGCGTCGGCAACCTCAACTGAAGGTGCCAAACCCTGCATTAGAGGAGCATGGTTGGATAGAAGATCAAGCCAAACCATTCCCCGACTTTTCTCTGTCATTTCCATGTCTCCTATCGAGCAAATAAAGACAAAATCGCATCCGTGTCAGCCTGTTTGCTTGTGTCAAAACTGCAAACCCGCTCAAGATACTCATCGTAACGATCGGTTCGGAAGACCTCAGGGACTCCCTTCTCGATGAAGTTCGATACGGCTTTTTTAATTTCCTCGGCATCGTCCTTGCTGAAATAATCCGCGAAGCCCACCTTTGAGCGAATCTCTCCACCCGTCATCTGCCAGATGAAGGGTTTATTTTTAGAGTCGTACTCTTGAACGCCAGCTTCCTGCTCAATTACCTGAGGACCGTTGAGCCCCAGGCGGGCTTCACGAGTCACGATGAGATAGCTGCAAAGACCGGCGGCAATCGACATTCCACCAAAACAACCCACGGTTCCTGCCACCACCCCGATGACCGGCACATAGCGTCTGACATCCATGATGGCGGCATGGATGTCAGCGATCGCTGCCAACCCCAAGTTGGCCTCTTGCAAGCGAACTCCGCCAGTTTCCAAACACAAAACAACTTGCACAGGCTTGCCCGCACGACAATCTTGCGCTGCCAACTCAAGCGCCGAAGCCATCTTTGCACCGGAAACTTCGCCCATGCTTCCACCTTGAAACGCCCCCTCAATGGCAACCACCACGGAATCCTTGCCATTGATCTTGCCGCGGGCCACCACCATCCCATCGTCGGCTTGAGGAACAACGTTTTGTCCCAGCAACCACGGCGACATCACAGAATCAAACGGGTCCAGAAGCTCACGGTACGTGCCTTTATCCAGTAAAAACTGAGCACGCTGGCGAGCTGACATTTCAATAAAACTCACTCGATCAATCATGACGAGCCTCCTCCAATGACTGCTCAATACGCAAACGAGCCACACCGGGTGTCGCGCCAAAATCGTGAATTGACATTTGAGCGCCGAAAAAATCATCCTGGCTGACCAAGCGGTTAAACAAGGCTTCCCAACGAGCCCTGCTGTTGTCTGCCGATGAAATGATTGAAACCTTAAGTTCCCCGCTGTCATCGGACACTAGCAAAACCTCTAAATCACCGGAGGCAACCACACCAACCTGTACCTGAACTTTTTGTTGTGCGGTGTGATTAACCGAGTAAGAAAGTTGACAAATTTCCATCCTTAGTTCTCCGATACTTTTTTAAAAACTCTTGGTAATTGATCTAAAAAAATTGTCGCCGCTAAAAGATCTGCCGCGCCGCCGGGAGAAATATTGCGGTCCAGCATTTTTTTCTCCCAAGCGAAGAAAGCCGTATTTCCACTTTCTGTCCCCATGCCGCCCGCTTCAAGAACACAACGGGCTCCTTCATGCATAACCGCCAAACCGTCCAATCCGGCCCTATACACCACACAGGTGTCTGTCAGAGTTGACATTAGAGCGACAAGGGCGTCCAAGCGGCAATGTTCTTCCTCTTTTCCCTGTTGTCTGGCCTTCCGCAGCGCCGGCAGGGCCACGTTCATCACGTGGGGGAAGCCCTTTTGGGCCTCCTCACGAGCTCCGGGGACGTTGTAAAGGGCCTTGACCTTGCTGCCATGAGAGGGGGTTTCAGGGCAGAATCGATCAGTTAAGTTAGCTAAACAAGCACAGGTTTTGGAAAGTTCTTCTTCAGAGCAGTCTCTACCGATAGAAGCAAGGCCACTAATCAAGATACCCAGTGTCCAAATAGCGCCTCGGTGTGTATTGACACCCCCCGTTGCACTAAGCATTTTTGCTTCAGCATCCCTGCCAATCCGACCGACAGTCTCACGAAGCTCAACATTCACCGGCTGTTGCCAACCTTCCAGGGCCATCGCTTTAAAGAAAGATTTGAGGGTATGTGCGGATATTTTCATCAGCGACAGGCTCAAGTCTTTGTGCGCGCCGCTTCCCCTGCGGTCAACGAGACCGGGCTTGGGAGTCAAGACAGCCTCAGCAATCAGGCTATCGGTAGCCAACTGGGCCAGTCGATCAGCGTAGACTTGAGCGCTTACAGGCATCACCAACTCCTGAACTTCACAGGCGGGTTGTACAAATTGCCCGACCATTCGACAAGTTCGGCAATACTTTTTGCCGCCAGAAGTGAGCGAGTCGCTTCTGCACGATGAATCCCCAAATCCTCCGGGAACACCACCTTGCCTTGCCGTCTGAGTCGCTCAACTTCTTTTGGATCCGCCCGCAAACCGACATCTGTAACACCGGCCACAGCCGCGATCATGGCCTTACGCTCTTCCAGACTTTCAGCCATGTACACATACGCAATGCCTTCCTCGGTTAACACATGCGTTACATCATCGGCGTAAATCATGACAGGAGCCAACGGCATGCGAGCTTCTTTAGCCACGTCAACAGCCTCAAGCTGATCCACAAAAGTGGGCTTGCCCTTTGCCTGGAATGTTTCAACCATTTGAACGACTAACTTATGCCCTCGAGCCACGGGATCAGGTTGGCGGATCATGTCCAACCAAGCTTTTGAAGCATGGCGTCGACCATGCGGGTCATGCCCCATATTCGGAGCGCCTCCAAAGCCGGAGAGCCGACCGCGAGTAACTGTCGAAGAGTTGCCGACAGGATCAACTTGAAGTGTTGAACCGATAAACATATCGGCTGCGTATTGACCGGCTAATTGACAAAAAGCACGGTTAGATCGCATTGAGCCGTCCGAACCGGTGAAAAACACATCAGGACGGGCGGCCATGTAACGTTCCATGCCCAGTTCACCGCCAAAACTATGCACACTCTCAACCCAACCTGATTCAATAGCCGGAATTAACGTCGGATGAGGATTCAAGCACCAATGCTTACAGATCTTTCCCTTCAACCCCAGTGACTCGCCGTATGTCGGCAACAACAGTTCAATGGCTGCCGTGTTAAAACCGATTCCGTGGTTAAGGGTCTGCACCATATGCTTGGCATAGATGCCTTTAATCGCCATCATCGCCATTAAGATATGCTGCGGTTTAATTTGCCGTGGATCTCTTGTGAAAAGCGGTTCAATAAAAAACGGTTTATCACTCACCACAACCACATCCACCCAAGAGCCGGGGATATCCACGCGAGGCAAATCATCTTCATCAACAATCTCATTGACTTGCGCAATAACAATGCCATCATGGAATGCTGCCGCCTCCACCAAAGCGGGCGTATCCTCCGTGCTGGGGCCGGTGTAAAGATTGCCTTTGCGATCCGCCTTGTACCCGGCCACCATCACTACATTTGGAATAAGATCCACATAAAGCCGCGAGTACAGCTCCACGTAAGTGTGAATGGCGCCGATCTCCAACACATCATCTTCTATCATTTGGGAAATGCGAAGACTTTGAGTGCCCGAGTATGAAAAATCGAGCTTTCGAGCAATTCCCTTTTCGAAAATATCCAAGTGTTCAGGAATGCTGATACTGGGGATGATCATATGAAGATCATGAATTTTTTCGGGATCAACTTTAGCGAGGGAACGAGCCAAAAAGTCAGCCTGCTTTTGGTTGTTGCCTTCGACAACAACCCTGTCGCCTGACTTAATCAACGACTCCAAAACATTAAGGATATCGTCCGTTTGGACAATTTTTCCGTCACGTTTAATTGTCTGAAGACGAGAGGCTTTTTCCCTTCGACGACTATCCCAAATCTTTGATTCGGTTGTTTGAGACATGCCTTTCTCCATCAAAATACTTTGATAACTTGGTTTGAGTATCGTCTTGAGACCTTTATCCATCAATTAACTTAAGCAGCAAAACATTAGCTTCATAGTAATAAAACAATAAGAGAACAATTTTGAAATTTCTATCTATCTATTTGATTAAAATGATCTTTTATGAATTATTTATTGCGAAATCATTCAAATTGGGTATTACCCTAAGGTATGAATCATCTATCACGAAAGCCGTTGGGTTCTGTTAATCTAAGGTATGTTTTTAAAAGATAAAGCTCGCCACAATAACTATGTGTCTACCACACGATTTGATTTGGATAAAACCTTCAAAAAATCTCTTTCAAGATGCTCCCGCTTGGGTGCGAACGGATTGGGATTGCACACTGCCGCTGGTTGTCAGGAGGGATTGTTGTGCATCAGGGATAATTCCTGCGGGCATTCGCGGTCGACAAAGAGCCCAGCGCCACCCTGTTTTCGTAAGCCGTGGAGAAATTACTCGAGTCCTAAGGCCTGAAGAAGTATTGCTCTACCTCGAGAGAGTGACTTTCCAAGAACACCCAACGATTGTCGCGCTTAAGAAATTAAGAACGTTTTCATGGCCTTTTAGCTGGGGGATTGGAGGAAGCTGCGGCTTTTCATTGGCAACAGGGCAATTGCGGATGCGCCCTGAAAGTGACTTGGATTTGATCATCAGAGCTCAAAATCGCCTACCTCGTTCACAATTTGATCAATGGGAGACGGCTTGTCAGAACCTAGGTTGTAAAGCGGACACCCAAATACAAACTCCTCTGGGCGGATTCGCACTCAAAGAATGGCTCACACATGAGCGCGTATTGCTTAAAACAAATTCAGGCCCACTTTTGGTAACCGATCCGTGGTCAGGAGTTTGATATGAGTTCAAAGATTCTTTTTTTATTTCCCGGTCAAGGTGTTCAGCGTCAAGGAATGTTGAAGGGCGATGGCGTTTCTGAGCTCACACAAATCGCCTCCGACATTCTGCATACCGATGTTTCCACCTTTGACAGTCAAGAATTAATTAAGCATACATGGGCAACGCAGGTTTGCCTGCTCATCACTGCTACGGCTTGCGCACGATATTTGGTTAAAGAAGGAATAACTCCCGATATGGTCTGCGGCCTATCCATCGGCGCCTATCCCGCCGCCGTTGCCGCCGGCATTTTGACTTTCGAAGAAGCTGTCAGCCTAGTCCATCGTCGGGGTCAATTGATGGAACAAGCGTATCCTCAGGGCTATGGAATGACCGCAATAATCGGCCTGGATCTTCATACGGTAGAAAAATTTTGCCATTCTAGAGATGACGTGTATGTCGCCAATTACAATGCGGAGACACAAATCGTCGTCGCCGGCAAAGATGAGGCCATGAAAGAAATCTCCAATATGTGTCTTCAAAATGGCGCCGCCCGCTGTCAAAGGCTCAACATCGCCGTTCCGTCACATTGCCCGCTACTGAATGAAGCGGCAAAAGAGCTTGCCCTATCTTTCGAGAATATCCAGATGAAAAGACCACGCTTAGCCTATATGAGCGCCTCTTCTGCTCGTGTGCTATGGGAAGCGGAAAAAATTAAAAATGATCTAATCATGAATATGGCACGACAAACACGTTGGAGAGATGCGATGGTTAGTGCAAATGAAAGAGGCGTCAATATGGCTATTGAAATGCCTCCGGGAGCAGTGCTGTCCGCACTAACAAACTTGGCTTTTCAAAAAGGAGAAGCCTTGTCCGTGGAACAGAATGGATTGGGAAAAACCATCGATTATGTTCGATTCAGAAGTTTGCTTTGATCGGCTGCAACGGGATTTAACTTTCTTTCTCGCGCGTACCGCCTTCCTTCTGCTACCAATATTCTTAAATTTTGCTCCATCTCACGGCTGCGGTTAAACACAATGGCGATGGTTTGGTGCAACTGGTAGCTTGAAGCCAGTTTATAAAAACGCAGCGCATTGCTATACATTAAAAAAATTCGACCGGGCAAAATCGCATAGCCGACTCCAGCTCGCACCAAGTTGGCCAATGAAAAAATATCCTGAACTTTAGTCACGAATTTAGGAGAAAAGCCTGCGATTTCAAACGCTTTCTTAAAATCTGAATATGTGGCGAACCCTTCCGTTAAGGTAATAAACGTTTCATCTTTAAGTTCTTTCAAATCAACCTCATCATGAAGCTGCCTAACATGGTTCGCAGGAGCTGCCAGGTAGAGATTATCCACAAATAGCGGCAAAACCTCGAGCGACTTCATATCCAAGGTGGCATTCCCGATATCGATCAAGATGGCATCGAGCTTATTCTGACTTAATAGATCAAGCAGATACGCGTTGCTGCCCATATGCAGGTCAAACTCAACGCCGGGCGCGCGTAATTTCATTCCCGTAATCAGTGACGGTACAGTATTGGTTGTCAATGAATACATGGTTCCCAAACGAATTCGATTGGCTCCGATGCCCCCTGCCACTTGCGTGTCCTCGACTGCTTGTTCAATTTTGGCCAAAATAGAATGGCAATGACTAATCAACACCTTCGCTGTGGGCAATGCTTGTAAATTTCGCCCCACATGGACAAAAAGAGGCACTCTCATCCCCTCTTCCAAAGAATGAAGCGCGCGATGAACACTAACCGTGCTAATACCCAATTTCTCTGCGGTTTGGTTAATATTTTCTGTCTCCATAAAGACCGAAAATATTTCTAATTTTTTTAATGTTATTCGATCATCAATCATCGGTTATACCTGAAAATTATGATTTTTCATACTTTTACACCAGTGCAAAAAAAATTAAAAGAGGGCTTAAGGGAAATTTCTGAATCGTTACTTTAAAGCTAACAATTCTCAATTTATTGTCATTGAATATGACATAGAAAAAGAAGACACTAGACAATAATTACCAACGGGTGGAATTTTGATTTCACCGATTTCTCCAGGATGAGTTCAAGCACAGGAGTTTGTCATGAAAACCACTTTTATCGCATCTGGTGACAGCTTTATCACTCGTCATATCGCTGAAGAAGGATATGAAGGCTTTGACGAAATTGCCGCACTAATCTCCCAACATGACGTCAGTTTCGCCAATCTTGAAATGACTTTCCACCGTCAAGAAGGTTATCCGGCAGCCACAAGCGGAGGCACTTGGGCCATGACCGATCCTACGATGTTGGACGACATGCTCCGGTACGGATTCAATATTTTCAATACAGCCAATAACCACTCCGGCGACTTCGGCCAAGGTGGAGTGAGCGCCACTATCCGCCACCTGCAAGAACGCGAAATGTGCTTTGCGGGAACTGGCAACACGCTCCAGGAGGCCTCTCGCGCCTGCTATTTGGAAACTAAAGAAGCCCGAGTAGCGTTAATCGGCGTCACCGCAACGCTTGACCCGGCAGCAATCGCCGGCGGTCAAAGCGGAGACATGATTGGTCGTCCGGGTTTGAACCCGTTGCGCTTCAAGACAGTTCACCATGTCAACGCCGAACACTTTGCCATGGCCAAGACTCTGTCTGACATTTCACAAATTAACGCAAGAACCGAACAAAAAATCCGCAACGGTTATTTGCCGCCGTTCCCGGAAGGAACATTGCCTCTTGGCAACATGAATTTTGTTCAAACGGATGGTGAAGAATTCAACGAAACCATTCCCAATGCGTTTGACATGGAAAGAACTTTGGCTGAAATTGATGAAGCCCGCCGTCAAGCCGATATTGTCATCGTCAGTGTGCATGCTCATGAAATGAAAGGGGCGGACTCCACACGCGTTGCTCAATTTGTTGAAACATTTGCAAGAAAATGCATTGATGCCGGCGCCAGCGCCATTATCGGCCACGGTCCCCACGAATTGCGTGGCATTGAAATTTACAACGGAGGCCTCATCTTCTATAGCCTCGGTAATTTCATTTTCCAAACCGAAACAGTCGCCCTGCAACCTCATGACGCTTTCTACTACAAGCGCATGCCGCTCGATACCAAAATCGGTGTCTACATGGACCATCGCAGCAAAAACGGCACTAAGGGCTACATTGTTCAAGAAAATATCTGGCGTGCCATTTTGCCGAGTTGGACGGTTGAAGATGGGAAAATTAAGGACGTCGTGCTTTATCCGATAGACCTTGCGCAGAAAGGCACACGCTCTCAGCGCGGCATTCCAAAACTTTCCGGCTCAGAGGCAACGTTGCAACACTTGCAGAAAATTTCTGAACCTTATGGCACAAAGATCGAAATTAAGGACGGCAAGGGTTATATTGCCATGCCGTAATTAAAGATCTACTCGAAAATTATTTGGGCCTCGCACAAAATGCGAGGCCCATTTTTTTGATTTCAGAGCCGGCTGACGTCGCCGGCCTTTTCCCTGACTATACAATGAAGCGGTCTGCGACGGGTTTGCCGGGATCAACCACCAAGGTGTTGATGCCTAGACCTTTGACAAACTCTTCACCGTACTGAGTGCAGATGACTGTGCCATTGGTGCCGTAAACCCGACCGTTCTTAAATACGGTCTTACCCTTGACAAAAGTGGCCACGGGCTTTTGCGCCTCATAATCGTAGATCGTAATGTCGGCATCGGCTCCAACGCTCAAATGACCCTTATTGTCCAAACGCAACATGCGAGCAGGATTTAGAGAGGTTTTGGCCGCAAATTCAGAAAGCGTCAAAATACCCAATTTCACCAACGACAGGCCTTGTTCCAAAATCACATTGCGCGGAATGCAACCACCGTCAGTCGAAATGGCGTCAACCACAAAACTGCCATTCGGACGCTTAGCTTCGGCCAACCATACTCGAGGCAGGGGCGGGTTCACATTAAAAGAACCGCCGACATCGGTATTGTTATCTTTCCAAAGTTTGAGCCCTTCTTCACCGGTCTTTAAATCCGAATAGCCACCCGCATCGTAAACAGCCCAAACTTTGTTAGCTTTAAAGGCCGCTTCAATTCCGTCCCGGTCATCGGTAAAACCGAAACGTTTGAGGCAATTGCCTGTCACCTTAGACTGAACTTTGCCGTTTTCAAAACAAGTCAAACGGGTTCCGTTTCGCGGTGAAATGTAACTTTCACAATGGATGTGATCATTGGCGAGAAGTAATTCAATCGCTTCTTTTGTTTCATCCAATTCAGGACGAATAGAGCCACGGCAGTAGGCGTTAATATGGGCCAAATGCAAGAAATTGCCTTGGCTGAGTTCAACGGCTTCGCGCATGCCTTCGATGTTTGAACCGTGCTCGCTTGTGCCGGCGTGCCACGCAATGTAGGCCCCGTGTTCCAAAGCCGTCTTGATTAAAAGAGAGGAGACGGCAGGCTTAAGCGGATAGTGACCGCCCAACAGTTTCACACCCAAAGCGCCTTCCTTCATAGACTGATCAATTAAAGCATCCATCTCGGCTTTTGACGGCTCATTGGTCTTGAAGGTAAAGGGAGGAGAGGCAAACTGTAAAATGGCGCAGTTGATACCGGCGCCGTACGTAGGAATATTTTTCAGTACGTTATCCAAAGGACCGGCCATATCCAAGCACGTCGTCACGCCTGCCATGGCAAGCATTTTGAAACCGAAGGGAGAGCCCCACATTTCCCCTAAATGCACATGGCTGTCAACGATCCCTGGTTGCAACACTTTGCCCGTATAGTCCTCAACCACTCGAGCGCTGCCGCCGGGCAAGTCAACACCGACTTCAGCAATGCAACCGTTTTCAATGGCCACATCCCGAACACCTTCCACGTGATTCAAGGGGTCAACAACGGTGGCACCTTTCAATAACAGATCCCACATAAGAACTCTCCTTTGCTTTTGTCTGTCAATTTTCAGCGAACTATTTCGCAACAATTTTCTTAGTTTAACGCCGTTACTGAATTTTCCATATAGTCAAAATCAACAAAAATTCAAAAAGACGAAAGATTTAAGAAAAATATCCGTTTTTAGTCTCGCTGCTACGATTTTTTCAGGCATACTGTTTGCATTCAAACACGCTACGCCGTTGAGCACAAGAACACCCAACGGCACGAAAATTTATCGGTTCCGGCATGCTATTTTGAACCGAGGTGAGGATTTGTTTTTGTTTTTTGTTTTTTTATTTGGAGTTCTAAATGAAATCTGATATCGAAATTGCCCAAGAGGCAAAATTGATTCGCATTGATGACCTGGCTCACAGCGCCGGTCTTAGTGATGATGAGTTCGAGCCTTACGGCAGGGATAAGGCTAAAGTGTCTTTTCACGCCGACAGAAAGCCGCACGGCAAACTGATTCTGGTCACGGCGACTTCCGGCATGCCGGCGGGCTCAGGCAAGACAACCACTTCCATCGCCTTGACTCAAGGTTTAAAGCGTCTCGGTGAAAAGGCTGTCGTTGCGTTGCGCGAACCTTCACTTGGACCTTGTTTCGGCATGAAGGGCGGCGCAGCCGGAGGCGGCTATTCACAAGTTTTACCGATGGAATCAATCAACTTGCACTTCACCGGTGACTTTCACGCCATCACGGCCGCCAATAACCTTTTGGCCGCGATGATTGACAACGCCCGCCATCAACGCCAAGTCGACTTAAAGACCGTCATTTGGCGTCGTGTTGTCGATGTTAATGACCGTATGCTGCGCAATATCATCACTGGTTTAGGCGGTCCCGCCAATGGCATTCCGACGGAAACCGGTTTCGACATCACGGTGGCCAGCGAATTAATGGCTGTGCTGTGTCTGGCCAATGACCTCGATGATTTGCGCGCCCGTATCGATCGATTAGTTGTCGGTATCAAGCGTGACGGTTCTGCGTACACCTGCAAAGAATTAGGTGCAACGGGAGCCTTAATGGCCTTGTTACTTGAAGCAATGAAACCCAATCTAGTGCAAACGATTGAGGGCAATCTGGCTTTCGTGCATGGCGGTCCTTTCGCCAACATCGCCCATGGTTGCAATTCAGTCGTTGCCACGAAGGCTGCGATGACTTTAGGCGACTGGGCCGTCACAGAAGCCGGTTTCGGCAGCGACTTGGGCGCCGAGAAATTCATTAACATCAAATGTCGCGCCGCCGGTCTTACTCCGTCAGCCATTGTGCTTGTCACGTCCACCAAGGCCTTAAAGTGGCACGGCTTAGTTCCGTTGCCTGACATCGGCAAGCCTAATGTGGAAGCGCTCAAGAAGGGATTGTGCAATTTAGACGCCCACATCGACAATCTGAAGCATTTCGGTCCCGAAATTGTGGTGAGCCTAAACCACTTCGCCACAGACACGGAAGAGGAAATCGAAATCATCCGTGCTCGCTGCGCTGAAAAAGGCGTGCGTTTCGCTGTTTGCGACGGCTTCATTAAGGGAGGCGAAGGCGCCGTTGAATTAGCTAAAGCTGTGATGCAAGCCGCGGCAGGCGACCCCAAGCCGCTGCATTTCTCGTACGAAGAAGACGATGAAATCGTCACCAAACTTGAAAAACTGGCCGTTAATGTTTACGGCGCCAAAGACATTGAATTGTCCGCGGCAGCCAAAAAGGATCTCAAACAAATCCAAGAGTTGGGTTTTGATCGCCTGCCGGTTTGTGTGGCAAAGACTCCTTACTCGCTCTCACACGAACCGACTTGGCTTGGCGCACCCAAAGGATTTACCTTGCCTGTCCAACGTTTGATCCTCAACGCGGGCGCAGGCTTTGTGGTCGCCACCACAGGGGCCATCATGCGCATGCCGGGTCTGCCAAAACAACCGGCGGCCTTGCATATCGACGTCGTGAACGGAAAGATTGTCGGCTTATCATAAACTGATCATTTTTTGCTGATCGCTGGGGTTCCGAGACAATCTCGGAACCCTTTTTATTTTTATGGTTTTTGCGAAAATTTTTCAGTTTTCTTGAGAGGCAATTTCATTGACCGACGGCATTTGCTAGACTTCAAAACAATTGATTTTTAGTTTTAAATATGTTTAAAAAACTCGAGTGTTCCGACCGGTCAGTAGCGGACGTTGCGCTCACGTATCCTTATCACTATCAAGTTCATCCTCTGGTGAAAGATGCCGCGGAACAAATCCGCCGGCATCTCGATGATTGCGCCCGCAACCAAGCCGGCCGTCTGGTGTCTGTATTGGTGTGCCAATTGCCGGATCATACGACCGGGTTCATTTGCGCGTGCGATCAGTTTGACAGCGTTGATCCCTATTTCGAGCAATCGTTTTGGCAACAACTGCCTGCCGAAAATCTTCAACCTATAAACACTGAACGCATTGATAAGGCCTTTGAAGAAAAACTGCGGGCTCAAGAAAAATACATGACTTTTAAAGAAGCCGCTCAGACCCGGCGAGAACATCGTCAACAGCAACGCGCAAGCGGCGTTTTCAATCGGGAAGCCCTGATCGCCTCAAGTCAATTTGATTCCGGAGAACTCGATCGTCTGAAACTGAGATATATGCTGGCCTTGCAGGCTGAAGAAGCTGCGCGTTCAGACTTTCAGCACCGTACTCATGTGGCAGTGGAAAATGAGTGGAAACGGCGCTTAGGCAGCATCACTGTTCAAAATAAAAACGCAAAACACGCCACATTGCTTGAGCTTCTCTCCGGCTACCTTAACCGAGAGGAGCAATTAAAAGCTATTTTACGCACGGCTCTTCCAGCGCTTTTAAACCTGGCTTATCAACAGCATGCTAAACCAATAGCCATGGGACAGTTCTGGTGGGGGCCGGTGGCAGCATATGATGCGAGAGCAGAAGGAACTTTTTACGCCTTCGCTAAAGAGCGCCATGAAAAACTGCTCAATTTTTTCCTTGAAGGCGAAAAACTTGAAAAAAACCGTTTAGCGGAAAACCGATATCAAAACTGGATCCCTGAAATCGTTTATGAAGACGAAGACATCGTCGCCTTTAACAAACCAGAGGGGATGCTTTCGGTACCAGGCAAACTTCCCGTCAAAGATCTTTACTCCATTGCAATGGCGCTGTATCCAAACGCAACCGGACCGATGTTGCTGCACCGATTAGATATGGCGACTTCGGGCATTGTGATTTTTGCGAAAAACAAGCAAACCCACAAAGTGCTGCAGGCTGCCTTTTCCCAAGGATCCATTCGTAAACGCTATATCGCGATTTTAGAAAGAAGCCCGCGAAACAGCAGCGGTGAAATTGAATTGCCGTTATGCCTCAATCCGTTTGAACGCCCCCGGCAGATGGTTGAGTACACGTACGGGAAGCCCGCCAGCACACTCTATCGATTGCTGCAAACCTACCCGGACGGAAGAGCACGAGTGGCTTTTTATCCAAAAACCGGCCGCACGCACCAACTGCGCATCCATGCGGCTCACGCCGAAGGGCTAAATGCCCCGATCGTCGGGGATGATTTGTACGGACACCCCGCCGACAGACTTTATCTTCATGCCGAGGCTATTCGCTTTATTCATCCCACAACCGGGCAACTATTGACAATTGAAGCGCCTTGCCCTTTCTGAGGCCAATATGCTGAGCCTATTTTTTTACCATCTGCAGCTTTGTTTGCCTCTCTTCCTTTTGGTTGTTCTCGGTTGGGGATTGATCGTAGGAAAATATTTTGACCAAAGCATCATCCGTATTCTTTCGGGCTTTACGTTCCGTTTTTTAATGCCCGCGCTGCTCTTTTCCCTAATGAGCAAACTCTCTGAGTTACCACCTGTTGACTGGCGCGTGCTGATCGCATTCTTCGGCTCCTGCGTCAGCATTTATTGTTTGGGACGCGCAGTCGGTCGAGCGTTTCATCTGGACAACACCGGCAAAACCATTTTCGGCATGGCCGCGATTTTCGGCAACAATGTTCAGCTCGGCGTTCCTATCCTTAAGGTCAGTTTAGGTGATGAGGCCATGCCGACGATCAGTATCTTAATTATTTTCAGTGTGCTTTTACTTTGGACCGCCGCCATTGCCAGTGTTGAATTGGGAAAAACTGAAGGAGCGATGGATTGGAAACGCATCGGCAGGCCGATGCTTAAAGTATTTAAAAACCCTGTGGTCATTGCCATTATTGTCGGCAGTGCCTGGGGCCTCTCAGGCTGGCAACTGCCTAACTTTCTTGAGCGCACTCTCGAATATGTTTCTTCGGCCACGACGCCAATTGCACTTATCGTGGTCGGCATGAGTCTGGCGCAACACCGCTTCACCGCCTCGCTGCCGCGAGGTTTGGCGATATCGTCTTTGAAAATTGTTGTCCATCCGTTTTTGGTTTACTGCATTGCTCGTCTGATCGGTCTTGACGAAATCACCACCAACGCTTGTGTGCTGACGGCCGCGCTTCCGGTTGCCATTAACGTATTTTTGATGGCCAGCGAGTTCAGGAGCCAGGAGGCAGCAGCAAGCAACGCGATTTTTGTCTCCACTCTTTTATCCGCACTATTGATTCCTCTCACTTTGACATTGCTTGGAGTCAATCTGCATTAACGCTTAATTTGATTTAAAAAAAGGCGTTGGTTTAAACCAACGCCCTTTTGTTCGCTATGAAGCGCTTATTCTGCCTCATGCGTATGAGTCGGCCGATCAGAGAACTGAATCTTATAAAGATTGGCGTACACACCGTTCTTTTCCAGCAATTCCTTATGGTTGCCTATTTCGACGATATGGCCGTCTTTCATCACAACGATGCGGTCGGCGCCCTCAATGGTCGATAAGCGGTGCGCCACAACAAAACTTGTGCGGCCGACCATTAACTCATCGAGTGAAGCCTGAATGTACTTTTCACTTTCCGTATCCAATGCGCTCGTCGCTTCATCCAAAAGCAAAATCGGCGCGTTTTTGAGCAGGGCGCGGGCGATGGAAATGCGCTGGCGCTGACCGCCGGAAAGCTTCGCTCCGCCTTCGCCCACACGAGTATTGAATCCTTCAGGCAAGGATTCAATGAAAGGCAACAGATAGGCCGCTTCCGCCGCTTTTCGTATGTCTTCATCGGTCACCTTGTCCCTGACGCCATAGGCGATATTGGCGGCAATCGTATCATCAAAAAGCACGACATCTTGGCTGACCAACGAAATCTGCGCGCGCAAGCTTTTTAAGGTCAGATCTTTTTGGCTGACACCATCAAAAAGGATATCGCCGGAAGTCATTGTCCAGAAGCGCGGAATCAAATTGATAAGAGTCGTTTTGCCGGAACCGGAGGAACCCACCAAGGCAATCATTTCGCCGGGCTTAACATCCAAAGTGAAATTTTCCACAGCCGGATGCGTCGCTCCATCATATGTATGGCAAACGTTTCGGAAACTCACAGCCCCCGTGGCTCGCTCGATTGTGCGGCTGCCGTTATCCTCTTCGGGCGGCTCGTCAATCATCTTAAAGACGCTTTCCGAGGCCGCAGACATACGGGCAATGGAGCCGTTTAAACCGGATAAGTGGCGAATGGCAGGCATCATCAGAAGCATAGCGGACAAATAGGTTGTGAATTCACCCATAGAAAGCTCCCCACGCTGAGCCTGGGTAAGAGCGAACACCACCACAACGGAGACACCGATCATTGTGACAAGCTGCGTCAATGGTGTGCCCAACGACTTCACGGCCTGCATACGCACGGCGTATGACTTCAACCTCTCATTGATAGCGGCAAAACGTTTTTTCTCGTAAACGTAACCGTCATAAATTTTCACCACACGCTGACCTTCGTAAGCTTCCTGAATCGCCACGCTCATTTCACCCAAGGTGTTTTGAGAACCGAGCGTCAAGCGCTTAACCGTGCGGCTCACCCATTTGAGCACCATCGCTAAAAGCGGAGCCACCACCAGAGTCACCAAAGTCAAAAGCCAGTTGTGATAAACGAGAATGCAGGCCAGAGAAATAATTTGCAGAGAATCGCGGACAAGCGTCGTCAAAATTTCCGCGGCCATCCCCAAAGCACCGGAAGCTTCGTTAACAAACTTTGAAACCACTTTGCCGGACATGTAGCGCTGATACGTCTGAGAGGACCATTGAATTAAATGGCTGAACATCAGGCGGCGAATGCGGACCAATACCTGTTGACTGACTCGCTGCAAAAGGTAGTTCGATAGGAACTGTGTTCCGCCATGCAAAATGGAAATACCGATCAAACCTACGGGGGTCCACCATACAATGGCAGGATTGTGCTCATAAAAGCCCAAATCGGTAAGTTTTCCCAATAAAAGAGCAATCAAAGAAGAGCTCGCCGCTCCTAAAATCATGCACACAACGGCCAAAGCGATTTCTTTTTTGTAAGCGGGCAAATACCCCAGCAACCGTCTGACATAGGGGTCACTGAAAATCGGCAAGCGGTCAACTATTTTTTTATTCATGGGCTTTCTTTTAAATTAGTTCGCCGACATTTTAGCGGCTGGAACGTCTCGCTGTCTTGGCGGTTTTGTTAATGTTTATGACACGTTTAGCGGTGCGTCTCTTTGATTCTGCCACGCCTTCATAGCCTTTATCGTAAACATCTTTTCTGGCGGCGAACTTGCGGCCTCCCTTATTGGCCCCGACACCGGCCTGCGCTTTTTGGCGAATCGGCGTCGTTATTTTTTTCCCTTTATCGCTTCCGGGGACGACGCCGGCACGGCTGCTGCCCGTCTTCAAGTCCTCAATCCACGCCTTGACCCACTCGTCGCTAAGCCTCATTTTGGCTCCGCGGGGAAGATCCTTGGGCAAAAGCACCGCTCCGAAACGAACTCGAATTAAACGTGAAACGGTCAGGCCCACGGCATCAAAAATTCTGCGCACTTCACGGTTTCTGCCCTCTGCCAGAGTCACTCGATACCAATGGTTGCTTGAGACACCGCCGATATCTTCAATGCGGGAAAAAGCCGCGAGACCGTCATCGAGTCTGATACCCTTTAAAAGCTTTTCCTTATTTTCCTCACTTAATTCACCCTGCACCCGCACAGCGTATTCGCGCTCGATGCGATAGCGAGGATGCATCAGCATGTTGGCAAGCGCTCCACTCGTGGTAAATAAAAGCACACCTTCAGTGTTAAAGTCCAAACGGCCGACGGCGATCCAGCGCTCTCCGTTTAGTTTCGGTAAACGATCAAAGACACTTGGACGCCCTTGCGGGTCATCCATCGAAACGATTTCACCCGCCGGCTTATGATAGAGCAACACTTTAGGAACATCATTGCCGATCGCGGCGCGCTTGACCAATCGTCCTTTGACCCGAATATTGTCATTGGGGCGCACACGATCGCCCACTTTCGCCACATCACCATTGACCGTCACCGCTCCAGTGGCAATCAAAGCTTCCATTTCGCGACGAGAACCTAAGCCCGCGTCCGCAAGCACTTTTTGCAATTTTTCACCTGTCCCGCCGCTCTGTTCAGAAACGGTGGGCGCACCACTGCCCTCCACATCAGGTCTCATGGCTTCTTGAGCGCGCTTTTTCGGCAAGGGAGCCCTAAACGGGGTGCGTTTACCCGCCGGACGCGGTGCTTTGCCCTTATTCAGAGCGTTTCGTTTGATCATTGTCGTTTTCTCCAAAATCCAACGGCTGGATCATGCTTTCTAATCGGGCGTGTTCCTCATCAAGAGCCTTCAGCTGTGAACGGTCCGTGATACGATTCACGGTCACTTTTTCCGTCTGAGACTGTCCCTCGAATAGTTCAAACGCATCGACTTCAGGTTCATCTTGAGGAGCAATGCTGGGTAAATCTTGCAATGAATTTAAACCAAGATCCACGAGGAATTGCCGGGTGGTGGCGAGTAATTCAGGATGGCCAACTGTCTCCCTCCGACCGATTACTTCAATCCAATTGCGATCGAGCAATGTTTTAATGGCATTGGGATTGACGCTCACACCCCTGATTTTTTCGATGTCTCCGCGCGTCACCGGCTGACGGTAGGCAATCACGGCGAGTGTCTCCATGACCGTCCGGCTATATTTCGGTGCTTCTTCCGGATGAAGTCTTCTTAAAATGTCGCGCATCGCGGGCACGGACTGAAAGCGCCACAACCCGTCACCCACCTCTCGCAACTCCAAGGCTCGTCCCGACCAGTCGTTCTGAAGCTCGGCGATCATTTGCAGCACCTGAGCTTTTGTATAGCGTTTGTCGAGACACTCCCTTAAGGTCGCAACCGACAAGGGGACATCGCTCGTGAGCAACGCCCCTTCCAAAATCCATTTCGGCTGATCAGCGAGCGTGCTCATCGTCAACCACTCCATCGACGTAATACCACTGTCCGTTCTGTTTCACAAAACGGCTTCTTTCAACTTGCTTAAACGCCCGTCCGCTGATTTTTCCCCTTGCGATAAAAGACACCGTAGCCTGATCCGCAAGCTCCTCATACGACACAATCTCCAGCCCCAACCACTTAATGGGTTCATCGAGCTTAAGTTCGACAGGCCGAGTCTTTTCATGCCAAGTTCTCAGCAAATAATCGGCGCGCTTCATGACAAAAGCGCTGTAGCGGCTCTTCATCAACGTTAGCGCGTCAGGAGCTTGAGCGCCATCATGAAAAAGCCCGCAACAGTCCTTGTAATCGAGCTGACTACCGCAAGGACAAAATACGGGCGTTTTCTTTTTTTTCATCAGTGCGTATTAAGAGGCGTTTTGCTCGCGTTCAGCGCGGGCGTGACGGCGACGATCAATTTCCGTGAGATAACGTTTTCTCAAGCGGATTGTGTGCGGCGTGATTTCCACCAATTCGTCGTCATTGATGAACTCCACGGCGCTCTCGAGCGTCAATTGCACCGGCGGCACCAAGCGAATGGCCTCATCAGTGCCGGAAGCGCGAATATTAGTCAATTGCTTGCCGCGAATCGGGTTCACCACAATGTCATTGTCACGCGAGTGAATACCGATGATCATGCCTTCATAGAGCTTATCTCCGGGCTTGACAAACATGCGGCCACGATCTTGCAACTTCCACAAAGCGTAGGCCACGGCTTCACCGTTATCTTGGCTGATAAGCACACCGTTTCTGCGTTCGCCGACATCGCCTTCCTTAATAGGACCGTAGTCATCAAAGACGTGGCTCATGATGCCGGTGCCGCGGCACATTGTCATAAATTCGCTCTGGAAACCGATCAGACCGCGCGCAGGAATGCGGTATTCCAAACGAACACGTCCCTTGCCATCAGGCTGCATATCCTGCAGGTCGCCTTTACGACGACCCAATTCTTCCATCACAGCGCCCTGGTGTTCTTCTTCCACATCAACCGTAAGCACTTCATACGGTTCCATCTTCTGGCCATTGATTTCTTTCAACAGCACTCGCGGACGAGACACGGCCAACTCATAGCCTTCGCGTCGCATGTTTTCAATCAGAATCGTCAAATGCAATTCACCGCGCCCGCAAACCTCAAAGACTGTTTCATCGTCGGTAAGCTTCATGCGCATGGCCACATTGGACTTCAGTTCGCGCTCCAAACGCTCGCGAATTTGTCGGCTTGTCACGTACTTGCCTTCACGACCGGCCAAGGGGCTGGTGTTGACTTGGAAGTTCATAGACAAAGTCGGTTCGTCAACCTTCAACAGCGGCAAGGCCTCGGGGTGTTCCAAATCGGTGATAGTGGTGCCGATCGACAAGTCTTCAATACCATTGACCAAAACAATGTCACCTGCCTCGGCAGAATCAACCAATTTACGGTCCAAACCTTCAAACATGAGAATTTGATTGACCTTCACCTTCTTGGGAGTATCGTCCGGACCGTTCATGATGCAGACATCTTCACCGGCATGAATGCGTCCGCGGTGCACACGACCGATACCGATTTTGCCTACATAGCTCGAATAGTCAAGCGAGCAAATTTGCAATTGCAGAGGACCGTCAGGATTATCATCGCGCACAGGAACCTTTTCGATCACTGTATCGAAAATCGCGCGCATGTTGCCGACTTTCTTCAACTCTTCAATATCATCACTGTAACCGGCCACGCCTTCCAATGCGGAGCAATAAATGACCGGGAAATCCAGCTGCTCTTCCGTAGCGCCCAGTTTATCGAACAAATCGAAGGTTTGATTGAGCACCCAATCCGGACGAGAGCCGGGACGGTCGATCTTATTGATCACCACAATCGGCTTCAAACCCAAAGCCAAGGCTTTACGGGTCACAAAGCGAGTTTGCGGCATCGGACCTTCTACCGCGTCAACCAGAAGCAACACACCATCGACCATTGACAAAACACGTTCGACTTCGCCACCGAAGTCCGCATGCCCCGGGGTATCGATGATGTTAATGTGGGTTCCTTCGTATTCGACAGCGCAGTTTTTAGCCAAAATCGTAATGCCGCGCTCACGTTCCAAATCTCCGCTGTCCATCACACGTTCTTGGACTTCCTGATTGGCACGGAAGGTGCCGGCAGCGCGCAAAAGCTTATCAACCAAGGTCGTTTTGCCATGGTCGACGTGCGCAATAATCGCGATATTGCGAATAGCACGAGTACTAGTCATTTGTTGCCTCAATATCTTTCTTGTTGGCAATTAATCGTTCGGGTTCAAGCACACCGCGCTCATTGACGCGGGCTGTTCCCACCATTTTTCCTTTAGGTCCATAGACCCGGACTCGAGGGCTTGCCTGCAAGCCAAGCGCCAGGCGCTGGCCGTGGCAAAACCGCACGCAGTCGTTTTTGTCTAAATAAACCGCTGCAAGCGTTTGCATCAACGCATCAATCGGCTTCAATACCTTGAGCCGTTGCTGCGGCTGCATTGATTCAAGCGCGCTTATTGCCACGCTATCGTCAATGCTGAGAGCGCCAACCGCTGTGCGTCTCAAACTTGCCAAGTGGGCGCCGCATCCAAGCGCCTCGCCGATATCTTCAGCAAGCACTCGAATATAGGTTCCCTTCGAACAAGTGACCTCAACAGTCAGCAATTCGCCCTCAAATGAAAGTATTTCCAACTTTTCAATACGCACCGCTCGGGGTTCCCGCTCAATGCTCACCCCTTCGCGGGCCAAGTCGTAAAGCGTTTTTCCGTCACGCTTTAAGGCTGAAAACATGGGCGGCACCTGCATGATATCGCCCCTAAATTGTTCCAGCGCCGACTCAACCTCTTCACGCCCGACACACACCGGACACGTTTGGATAAATTCACCTTCAAGGTCGCCGGTTGTCGTTTTTTGTCCGAGTTTGATACCGGCAATGTAAGTCTTGTCGGCATGAAGCAAATCGGCGGAAAACTTTGTCGCCTCGCCAAAGGTCAGAGCCAGAAGACCGCTCGCGAGCGGATCCAAAGTGCCGGTGTGCCCCGCCTTTTGAGCGTTAAGCATCCGCCTGCACGTCTGAAGCGCAGCGTTTGACGTCATGGCATAAGGCTTATCGAGAAGCAATACGCCATCGACCGGCAAGCCTCTTCTTTTCATTCTTCGCCCTTGGTTTGCTTCATTGCCTGAGCGATCAGACGATCCATTTCGAATCCCTGAGCAACACTGGTGTCATGTTCAAAATGCAACGTCGGCACCGTATGAATCGACAACAGTTTAAATAAGTGATTGCGAAGCATACCGGCGGCGGCATTCAACCCTTGGCGAGCCTGCTCAGGCTCGGCGCCAATCACTGTAAAGTACACCTTGGCGTGGGCGTAATCGGGTGTGATTTCGCAACCGGTAAGCGTCACCAATCCAACTCTCGGATCACGCACTACCTGCGGAATCAAACGCGCCAAATCTTTCTGGATCTGATCAGCAACCCGAAGGGCGCGTCCCGGTTTAGCAGCTCTCATGTCAAATTTCCTTTCCTAGCAACATTGAAGCCGACCGGCGAGCCAAT
This sequence comes from uncultured Sutterella sp., assembly GCA_958347955.1. GTDB lineage: Bacteria > Pseudomonadota > Gammaproteobacteria > Burkholderiales > Burkholderiaceae_F > Aphodousia. The sequence goes on along the minus strand of CATVXH010000005.1, from coordinate 10,106 downwards.
TTTCTCGCCGGCTCTGCTCCGGTCAATTAAAGCGTACGGGCCACTTCCGTCACTTCAAAGATTTCCAACTGATCGCCTTCTTTAATATCGTCGTATCCCTTAAGCGACAAACCACATTCCATTCCGGCCTTCACCTCGCGGACATCGTCCTTGAAGTGGCGCAGCGAGTTGAGTTCACCGGTCCAAATAACGACGTTATCGCGCAACAATCGGGCCGAAGCGGTACGGCGGACCACGCCTTCGAGCACCTTACAGCCGGCGATCATGCCAACCTTAGGCACACGAATGCATTGACGAATTTCCACCATGCCAAGCATTGTTTCGCGTTTTTCAGGGGCAAGCATACCGCTCATGGCCGCCTTCACATCATCGACGGCATCGTAAATGATGTTGTAGTAGCGGATATCCACGCCGTTGCTTTCAGCCAACTTGCGGGCGGGAGCATCCGCGCGCACATTAAAGCCGATGATCACAGCCTTGCTCGCCAAAGCCAAGTTAACGTCGGTTTCGGAAACACCGCCAACAGCCGAATGCACCACTTGGACACGAACCTCATCCGTAGACAGTTTCGTCAAAGCGTGAACAATGGCTTCAGTGGAGCCCTGAACGTCTGCCTTAACAATCAAAGCCAAGGTCTTCGTTTCGCCATTAGCCGCATCCGAGAAAATGTTTTCAAGTTTGGCGGCTTGTTGCTTGGCCAATTTCACGTCACGGTACTTGCCCTGACGGAACAAAGCAATTTCGCGAGCCTTGCGTTCATCAGGCAACACCATGATTTCGTCACCGGCCTGCGGCACACCAGAAAGTCCTTGGATTTCCACAGGAATCGAAGGACCGGCTTCAGAAACAGCCTTACCGGTTTCGTTAATCATTGCGCGCACACGACCGAATTCGGCGCCGGCCAACACAATGTCTCCCCGATGCAACGTACCGGACTGCACCAAAACAGAGGCCACCGGACCACGGCCTTTATCCAAGCGCGATTCAATCACAAGTCCCTTGGCCATGCCGTCGCGAGGAGCTTTCAATTCCAACATTTCCGCTTGAAGCAAAACGTTTTCGAGCAACTCATCGACACCCTGACCGGTCTTGGCTGACACGGGAATGAAAGGCACATCTCCGCCCCAATCCTCAGGCATCACATCATTTTGCACGAGTTCCTGCTTAACGCGTTCAGGATTCGCCTCAGGCTTATCAATCTTGTTGATAGCCACCACCATCGGAACACCGGCGGCCTTTGAGTGAGCGATAGCCTCCTTGGTTTGCGGCATCACGCCATCATCGGCGGCCACCACCAAAATCACAATATCGGTCGCTTGAGCACCACGAGCGCGCATAGCCGTAAAGGCTTCATGCCCCGGGGTATCCAAGAACGTCACAATGCCTCTGGGCGTCTTGACGTGGTAGGCACCAATATGTTGGGTAATGCCACCGGCTTCCCCGGCAGCCACCTTGGCGCGACGAATATAGTCAAGCAAGCTCGTTTTACCATGGTCGACGTGACCCATAATGGTCACCACCGGCGGACGAGGCAATGCTTCGGAAGTGTTTTCCTGCATCATGTCGCCCAAAATCGCTTCCGGGTCATCGGGCTTGGCTGCGATGGCGTGATGTCCCATTTCCTCAACAACAAGCATGGCGGTATCCTGATCAAGCATTTGGTTGATCGTTACCATCTGCCCCATCTTCATGAGGGTCTTGATCACCTCGGTGGCCTTGACAGCCATCTTATGGGCCAAATCGGCCACGCTGATCGTCTCAGGGACGCTCACTTCGCGCACCACGGGTTCTGTGTTTTGAACCTGCTGAGGCTTGGGCTGCTCGTGACGACGATTGTTGCGGTTTTTGCGAGAACCGCGCCATTGTTCATTTCCGTCATCATCCTCGTCGATCACACGGGCATTGCCCTTGTTGCCGCCGCGATGCTTCATCGAGTCATCCCATTTGCCACCGGCGCCGTGGCTGCTGCCGGCATGCTTGCCGCCGCCTTTTTTCTTTCCGCCCTGATCGTCATCGCGGTCACGGTCGTTATTTTTAGCGCCCTTTTTCTTATCCTGTCCCTTCTTTGCGTCAGACGGTTTTTCCGTCTTGGCTTTCATCACAGAGGGCTTGGGTTTGTTCATCATTTCGCGAATAGCCCGAGCTTCCTCTTCAGCCTTACGCTTGGCTTCCTGACGGCGCTTGACTTCCTCTTCAGACAAGGGTTCTTGAGCCTTATGCTCAACGGGCCGTTGGAATGACTTCTTACCGGCATTGGGCTGGAATTTAGGCTTGTCATTGCGATCATTGCGGCGTTGCTCTTTATTTTTTTGAGCAGGTTTCTCATCAACCTTATTTTGTTTTTTCTCAGCCGGTCGCACCTCCGGCTTCACTTCCGTCTTGGACGCTTGGGCCTTCTTAGCCTCCTCAGCCTTAGCCTGTGCTGCGCGGGCAGCCGCGGCCTCTGCTTCAGCCTGAGCTTTGGCTCGAGCGGCTTGCTCGGCGACCGCAGCTTCTTGAGCCGCCTTTTCCTCTGCGGCCTTTTGTTGGGCCAATTTTTCTAAACGCTCGGCCTCTTCACGGCGGCGCTTTTCTTCCTCTTCGGCGCGCATCTTGGCTTTCGCCTCTTCAAGCGCACGGGCACGTTCTGCCGCCATCGCCTGTTCTCGAGCGCTCGCAGCGGCCGCTGTATTTTTCACGAGCACGCGCTTTCTGCGCACTTCCACCTTAACGGTGTGCTGACCGTCGGCCTGCTTCACCGTTGTCGTTTCCTTACGAGTCAAGGTGATTTTGCGGGCCTTCGCCTGCCGATCCTGACGCAAAAATTCCACCAAGTTGCGCTGATCGGCCTCAGTCACAGCATCCGTTTCACTATGCTTTTCGATGCCGGCGCTTCTAAGCTGTCGCAACAGTTCCGCTGCCGTCACTTTCATTTCTTTGGCTAACTCTAAAACGGTCGAACTCGCCATATTCTCTCCTTTCGCACTTCTTGATCAAAGCACGTTTTAGTTGTTGAACCAGTGGGCACGAGCCGCCATGATTAACTTAGAGGCTCTTTCGGAATCAATTCCACTCATTTCCACCAGCTCGTCTACGGCTAATTCGGCCAATTCATCGCGGGTTTTGACACCGTGAGAAACCAGCACGTTAACCAAGTCGTTATCCATACCGTCAAGGGCCACCATCTCGGGTTCAGCTTGACGCAAATTTTCTTCTCTTTCCAAATCTTGCATGAGGCACTTATTGCGGGCACGTTCACGCAAAACTTTGACCGTGTCTTCATCGAATGCTTCAATCTCAAGCAACTCAGACTCGGGAACATAAGCCACTTCTTCAATCGAAGAGAAACCGTTTTCGATCAAAATATCGGCCACGTCCTCACCGACTTCCAGCTTTTCGACAAACTCAGCGCGAATCTTGCTCGTTTCCTCATCACGCTTCGCATTGGCTTCATCGTCGGTCATGATGTCAATCTTCCAACCGGTTAATTCAGAGGCCAAGCGTACATTTTGACCGGCGCGGCCAATGGCAATCGCCAAGTTTTCCTCGTCAACCACCACTTCCATCGTATGGGTGTCTTCCAACATCACCACACCGGAAACTTTAGCGGGCTCCAAAGCGCTAACCACAAATTGAGCCGGCTCATCATCCCAAACCACGATATCAACGCGCTCGCCACCCAATTCATTAGAAACCGCGTTGACACGAGTACCGCGCACGCCAATGCATGTACCAACAGGATCCAATCGCGCATCCTTAGCTTGCACAGCGATCTTGGCACGGCTGCCGGGATCACGCGCAGCGCTCTTGATCTCGAGCAAACCTTCTTCAATTTCGGGCACCTGAAGCGCAAACAACTCCTTAATGAATTCAGGGCTGGTGCGAGACAGGAAAATCTGCTGTCCTTTACAAGCGCGATCGATTCGAGCCACATAAGCGCGCACACGATCACCCGGACGGAACGATTCTTTAGGAAGCATTTCAGAGCGGGGCAAACGCGCTTCAATCTTTCCGATTTCAACGATGGCATCGCCTTTATCCATACGTTTCACCAAACCGGAAACAACCTTCTCATCGCGAGCCAAAAACTCAACAAGCATTTGTTCACGCTCGGCATCACGCAAACGCTGCAGAATCACTTGTTTGGCGTCTTGAGCGAAGCGGCGACCGGAGCTATTAATGTTTTGAACCTCCTCACGGATGTAGTCGCCAACATTTAATTCCGGATACTCGTCATGAATGTCAGAGTACATTTCCTGACGATCAGGTTCCTGCAATCCTTGATCATCAGCCACAATGAGCCAACGACGCCAGGCGCGGTAGTCTCCCGTGTCACGATCGACATGAACTTCAATGTCGGCATCATCGCCGGCGAAGTTTGCCTTCTTTACTGCGGAAGCGAGGGCCGTTTCGAGCACACCGAAGACGACCTCACGAGGCACATTCTTCTCTTGTGCCAAAACTTCAACCATTTCAAGCATTTCGCGGTTCATTTTTAGTTTCCTTTGAAATTTAATTCTGCAATCAAATGGGCACGATCAACCTGGTCAATCGTAAAACTCACGGCAACAGGTTCAACGGCGGCAGGCTTCTTTCCTCGTTTTTGGGCAATTCTTTCCCGAGCGGCCTGTGCCGGCGTCCTGGCCGGTTTTTCATCCGTAAACAAAAAATCAATCGTCGTTTGAGAATTCTCAGTCCTAACACCCTGAATGCGACCGTCAAGCTTGCGACGGCCGGCTTCCGGGAACCCCTCGGCCATCAGCGGAGCAAACAATTCCACATGCACGAGTTTGCCAATGAAACGCTCCCAATCCTTCACTCGTTTCAGCGGGCGCTCAACTCCCGGGGAAGAAACTTCTAAGCGCTCGTAATCAATATTTTCCACGGTAAACAAATACGTCAATTGATTACTCACACGTTCGCAGTCATCCACGCCAACGCCTTCCGGGCTATCCATCGTCACCCGCAACAGACCGCGCGGAAGGTGCTCGAGATCAATGAACTCGAACCCCAGCCCCTCAACAGTCTGCTCCACCAGTGTCTGTAAATCTGTCGATTTTTCCGTCATTGTTATTTTTTATTTCCTGCGGAGAATTTCCAAAAAAAGATGGGCTCTAAGGCCCATCCATCCCCTCAGTCACAGGCTGACCCGATGCTGAGGTTTCGCATGAATTTCATTTACTGATGTCAGATCTTCATGCACGACGACCGATAAATAATAAAGGCACTTTTAAAAGTGCCTTTATTCTTTTTATCTTCCTCGGTGATTATACAGATCGACTATAAAAAATCAATCACTTAGCAAACTTTTTATAAGCTTTTGGTTAGCTTTGATACAAAACCCTCTTGAACCCAAGCGCTGATTCACTCATTGATCCATTTTGATCATATCGTCAAAACCGATTAGTAATTTATTGTCCGACAGTAAATGCGATCCTCTCAATTCTCAATAACGCCTCGGGTAATTTGGAAAGGAATTTCTTGTCAATTTTCGCCACCAAAATGTTCAGCCATAAATTTAGCCATACACTTTGATCTCTTTATAACGTCTCAAATTGTCTAGGATGTGTCGCCAATCGTTTTTAAAAATTGATCGCAAGATCTGAAAAATAAGGGATTTATCTAGGATTTGACTATCAGATGTCTTGGGTGTATCGCATATGAAATGGCGGAGAGAGAGGGATTCGAACCCTCGATACGAACGAGCCGTATACCGGATTTCGAGTCCGGCGCATTCGACCACTCTGCCATCTCTCCGCGGTGAGCAGACGATTTTATCAGAACAAGATTATTTTTGCTTTTCTGATCCCGCCGTCATCAAGGACAACTTCAAAATAACCTTGATTGATCAATGAAAATATCTGTTGCAGCTAAGCAACGTTTATAAAAAAGAATCGTCAAATATCGAGGGTAAACACTCAAAGTTGAAAGATTCTTTTGAGGTTACTCAAATTTTCTTTTACTTTTGCAATAACATTATAGGTAAAGGTCTATCCTGAACTTATCTGTAACACTATTTTTGTAGGAGTTATATCAAAATGGATCTTAAAGAAATTCTCGAACGCAACAAAAAAGCCCACCATCGCCTTGGTGTGATCACCAAGGAACTTCACGACACTTTGGCTGACGGTCATCATAACAGCTTGCCTGCTTCTAAGGTCATGGAAATGATGAATGCCTCTTTCGAAATGCTGAAAGAGTCCGATGTTTTGCACTCCTACATGGACGATGAAGTGCTGAAGACCGAAGAACCGGTTGAAAAAGCCCCGGCTAAGAAGCCCGCCGCTAAGAAGGCTGCAGCCAAGAAGGCTGAAACAAAGACTGAAAAGAAGGCCCCGGCGAAAAAAGCTGCCGCAAAGACTGTAGCCAAGAAAACTGAAGAAAAGGCTCCGGCAAAAAAGGCTGCCGCCAAGCCCGCTGCCAAGAAGGCAGAAGTAAAGGCCGAAGAAAAGAAAGCCCCGGCTAAGAAAGCCGCCGCGAAAACTGTAGCAAAGAAAGCTGAAGCGAAGGCTCCGGCGAAAAAAGCTGCCGCCAAACCTGCAGCCAAGAAGACCGTAGCTAAAAAGACTACAGCTAAAAAAGTAGCCAAATAATTATTGGCCTGATGATCAATCGGGGTCGGTTTGATTAATGCCCCGATAAAAAAGCGGAATTCCAGAAGGAATTCCGCTTTCTTTATTTCTACTGTGTTTTAGGCCTTAAAATCCCCAAGAGGTTGATTTTCAGGACGCAACACTTCCACGCCCCCCATGTACGGGCGAAGCACTTCAGGAACCGTCACGCTGCCATCAGCATTTTGGTAATTTTCCAACACTGCAACCAAAGTACGGCCAACAGCCAAACCGGAACCATTCAAAGTATGCACGTACTGAATCTTGCCGTCCTTGCCTTTAACACGGGCTCCCATACGGCGAGCTTGGAAAGCCTCGCAGTTAGAGCAGGAAGAAATTTCACGGTACGTGTTTTGGGCCGGAAGCCACACTTCCAAGTCAAAAGTCTTGGCGGCACCGAAACCCATATCACCCGTGCACAAAGTGATAACACGATAGGGCAAGCCCAAACGTTGCAAAATCGTTTCGGCATTGTTCACCATTTCGTCTAAGTGCTTGTAACTGTCTTCGGGATTAACAATTCTCACCATTTCGACCTTGTCGAATTGATGCTGACGGATCATACCGCGTGTATCACGGCCATAAGATCCGGCTTCAGAACGGAAGCAGGGAGTGTGAGCTGTGACTTTAATCGGCAGTTCATCGGCCCGAAGCAATTTGCCACTGACCATGTTTGTTAAAGACACTTCTGCCGTCGGGATCAGATACATGCGTTCGCCCTCACCTTCTTGACCACCTTTCTTGGCGGCGAAAAGGTCCTCCTCAAACTTCGGTAACTGACCCGTACCACGCATTGTTTCTGCACTGACGATATACGGGGTATAGCATTCAACATAGCCGTGATCGCGAGTATGGGTATCCAACATAAACTGAGCCAAAGCACGATGCAACCGCGCAACTTGACCGCGCATAAAGCAGAAACGGGCACCGGATTCTTTAGCGGCCGTTTCAAAATCCATACCCAAGGGGGCGCCGATGTCAACATGATCCTTAATCGGGAAATCAAACGTTCTGGGAGTGCCCCAACGACGAACCTCAGGATTATCGCGTTCATCTCGGCCCACAGGTACGGACTCATGCGGCAAATTAGGCACACTCATCAAGAGTTCATTCAAATCAGCCCGGATTTGAGACAAACGTTGTTCGAGCTGAGAAAGCTTTTCGGGAATCGCCGCAGCTTCAGCCATCAGGTCTGCAGCGTCACCGCCAGCCTTACGGGCTGCGCCAATTTGCTTTGATAAGCTATTACGCAAAGCCTGAAGTTCTTCTGTTTGCTTTTGGATTGCCTTACGGTCATTTTCCAAAGCGTTAAATTCCTTAACCGGAAATTCAAACGGACGCGTTGCCAAACGGGCAACCACATCATCCAATTGCTTACGCAATAAATTGATATCAAGCATTATTAATTCCTAATAAACAGAGCGAACTCTGAAAAAACACATCCGCTAATTTTCACCCGTTTAAAGCGCGAATGCAAGGGCTATATAACTTAGAGTGCTATTTTTCTTTCTTAGAACGAATTCGACCCGTCCCTTTTTCCCAGGCCTGACGGTTTAATTCATTCAATCTCTGCAATTTCTCTGCAATTTTTATCTCTAGCCCCCTCGGACGCGGGTAGTACCACTTCATTTTCTCCAGTCCTTCGGGCAAATACAGCTCGCCGGCCGCAAAGGCATCCGGTTCATCATGAGCGTAGCGATAACCGTGCGAGTAACCCAGCTCACTCATCAATTTTGTTGGAGCGTTTCTGAGATAAAGCGGGACAGGGCGGGAACTGTCTTTTTTAACGAAACTCTTTACAGCGTTATAGGCGACTTCAATGGAATTGCTTTTTGGAGCGATCGCGCAATAGACCACCGCATTGGCAATTGCCAATTCCCCTTCCGGCGATCCCAGACGCTCGTACGCTTGAGCGGCATTCAGGGCAATCTCTAAGGCCCTGGGATCGGCTAAACCTATATCCTCTGTGGCCATTCGAATAACCCGTCGACATATGTACAGCGGATCGCACCCACCGACTATCATTCGTGTCATCCAATACAAGGCCGCATCCGGATCACTGCCTCGCACGGATTTGTGTAAGGCAGAGATCAGGTCATAAAAATTTTCCCCTCCCTTATCGAAACGACGAAGTGTGGCCGGTAGACTTTGGCGGAGCAATTCTGGGCCAACCTCTTGAATACCTTTATCTTGAGCCAAGTGGCAAGACAGTTCGACGGCATTTAAAAATCGCCTGGCATCACCATCGGCCAAATTAAAAAGAATCTCCTTGGCTTCCTTTGAAAAAGAGACTCCGGGTGCTTCTGCTTGTATAGCTCGAGGCAGCAATTGCTCAAAGTCTTCAGACTTTAAACTTTCGAGCACATACGTAGCGGAGCGGGATAAGAGAGCGCTGTTGACTTCAAAGCTGGGATTTTCAGTTGTAGCACCGATAAATATAAACAAACCGCTTTCAACATGAGGTAAAAAGGCGTCTTGTTGGGACTTTGAAAATCGGTGGACCTCATCGACAAAGACTAATGTCGACTCGCCTGTTTGATCCATGTGGGTTTGGGCTTCATCGACTGCCTCTCGAATTTCCTTTACTCCGCTCAATACTGCGGAGATGGCAATAAAAGGTAAATGAAAAGCCTTAGCCATTAAACGAGCTAAAGTCGTTTTGCCGACCCCAGGAGGCCCCCACAAAATCATTGAATGAGGACGACCTTCCTCAAAAGCCACTCTTAACGGTTTACCGGGGCCTAGCAAATGCTTCTGACCAACAACTTCATCCAAGTTTTTTGGTCTCAACCTTTCCGCCAAAGGCTGCATTTGAGCACTAACAGTATGACGTTTATTAACCTTGGGCTGTATTTTTGGTTGCGATGGCATCAAATCGGCAAATAAGTCTTCATTCATAACTGAAACACTACTGCGTATATCCAACAACACGAGGCATTATAGGATAGTATACGATCCGATACAGGAGATTGAAGATGTATCTAAGACGTTATCAATGTTCGGATCTGAAAGAAATTATCAAGCTGTTCAGACAAACCGTTACCAATATCAATGTTCGAGATTACACACCATTAGAAATCAAGGCTTGGACAACATCCTCAACAAATTTCATAGAATGGGATTTATCGTTATCACAACACTACAGTCTCGTTGCGATAGAGAATAATCGAATTGTTGGTTTCGGCGATATCAATGAATTCGGGTATTTAGACAGACTTTACGTCCACTATCAATATCAAAAGCATGGAATCGGAACAGCACTATGTGACGCACTGGAGAAAAAAGTTCAAGGGGATATTACGACCAACGCTTCAATAACGGCCAAAAGTTTCTTCGAGAAAAGTGGCTATCAAGTCCTTAAAGAACAAAAAGTTTTGCGTAATGGGGTTTATCTAATAAATTTCCGAATGAAAAAACAACGATAAAAATGACAAAAAAGCCTCGAAGCGATAAAACTTCGAGGCTTTTTTAATGGGGAGCCGGGCAATGTCCTACTTTCACTGGAAATACAACCAA
>CATVXH010000004.1 GCA_958347955.1 uncultured Sutterella sp. | reverse complement strand
ATTTGATGAGGTTTCTATAGAGATTCAAAATTCCTGTTCTGCAACCCTATTCCAGTGCCATATGCCCAGAAACAGACGAGTAAAATCCGTAAAAATAGAGCTTTTAAAAAAAGCCCGTGAGGCAATGCTTGCTGCCGTCCAGCTATACAATAATCCGCAGGTAACATTCAAAGCAGAATCGTTCATTACGCTGTCTGTAATTGGTTGGACTTACTTGCTCCATGCTTACTATAGAAATAATAGAATTGACTACCGCTATTATCGTTATATTGGTAAAAAGAAAGTATATGACAAAACAAAATATGGCGCTTACAAGCATTGGGAACTTGAAAGATGTCTTAACGATAAAGACTGTCCTCTGGATAGCGACACAGTAGCAAATTTGCGTTTTCTTATTGGTATTCGGCATGAGATTGAACATCAAATGACCGATCGAATAGACGAATTTTTAAGCGCAAAACTGCAAGCGTGTGCATTGAACTTCGACTTTTATATTTGTAAATTATTTGGAGACAAATACAACCTCAGCAAAGAACTATCCCTTGCCATTCAATTTTCTCCCTTAACACTGGAGCAACACGGCACATTGTATAAAAATCCTCATATTACATCCAATGTCAAAAATTTTGTTGTAGCTTTTGAAGATATTCTTTCGGAGAAAGCATTGTTAAGTTCACGCTATGCATATCGTGTACTCTTTGTCCCTATCAATGCGAAGCGGAGGGGACAAGCAGATCAAGTTGTTGAATTTATTCAAAGCGACTCTCCACTGGCGGAGGGAATAGAAAAAAAATATGCTGTTTTGAAGGAAACTGAGAAGAAAAAGTATCTACCAAGCGAAATTGTTACATTGATGCAAGAAAAAGGATATGATAGATTCTCCGTCTATAAGCATACCGAGCTATGGAAATCTTGCGATGCCAAAAGTCCGAAATATAATTATGGTGTACTAATAGCAAAAACATGGTATTGGTATGAAACATGGCTAAAAGAGGTTGAAAAGTATTGTGAGGAAAACAGAGATAATCTAAGAAGTTAACCGATATAAGTAGCGCATGTCTCAAAAACGATCAACCGCAAAAAGTTGGTCGTTTTTGTTTTGCTCATTATTCAGAAAGGAGCTGACACCTATGAGTGAAAAACTAGAAAAACTGAAATGCCTGACACGTAGCGAGAGAACCCGCCGGCTTTGCACTACTGGGAACCTTTCTCCGTGAATCCAATACTTGTTAAGCTCTTGGGAGAAAACAACGTATTGGATTTACTCATAAATCAAAACTAACTTAAACAGCTATTCTCTTGCATCATAGTCGGACAGCTGCGAAATGATGAAATTAAACGCATCATCTCAAAAATTGCAAAAACAGAATTTACACAAACAACAACACACTTTCAGGAGTGAAAATTTACAGAGAATTCTTAACGTTGTAACTATGCCACAAGCAAATTTAATTAGCAGTTATTTTTCTTTTTTCAAAATAAAATGATTAATTCTGCTTTAATACCTATTCGAAAAAAGGGCAAATGCGCTTCAGTCACACTCATAGACTATGAGCCTGGATTCAGCCACGCACTATTCATCTTTGAAGATCAAGAACATCCATTTTTTGAGCTAGATGTTTCTGATAAGGACGAGAAAAGAGAGTTTTTAGTTGCCTTAAGACCTAATCAAATTCCTGATAAGCTACAAGAAAATAGAAATAAAGTTAAAGTGATCATTGATTGTCTTGATCACCTTGAGTTAGTTGTAGAAGTCCTCGTCAATGCGTTCCTTAAGTCAAAAATTACTCTTTGCATACCATTCAAAGATGCTTTAAGGGTAGTTAGAGACTACCCACAAGTAAAAACATTAACACAACGTAGGATCGGTATTTCGTTTTGAAAAGAAGCTTACCGCAATGCCTTTTTGCAGATCTAATTAGAATCAACCTCTTTGGCGACATTGTAGGAGGATGACGATTAACCAGAGTTTGAGATGCCAAAGAACATCGAGTATCATCAGAAAGTTATGTCCAACCTTTCTTGTATACAAGAATCAACCATATCATTAAAAATGTACCGGATTATCACCCCTTTGGTTTTAGCGCTAACTCTTTCTGGTTGCCAAACGTTGTACTACAATCCCAATTATCTTGATATAGACTCTGCCAGAGTAAATTTTGAAAAAGACCAAGTAAGATGTAGAGCATATGCAAATGGTCTAATTCAAATACCTCCAACCTATCAGGTACAAAATTACCAATACCAAGTGGATGGCCATGCGTATGTTCAACCTACGTTCGGTGGCTATGAGATGACTTATGATGCGCAAGTTACAGCCACTCCATCACTTGCAGATACCATGTTTTCAACCATGAACTCCTTTGCACAATTGGCGAGCATTATGGCAAGGGAAAACAAATACGAAAATTGTCTAAAAGAACTTGGTTGGACTAAAAATAAAAAAGAAGCATTTCCTAATGCTGATTTACTATTAGAGGCCCCATCATCTCGCATTGGTTCTATTGAGCCCGATTTCTATAAGCCAGTCCCTCGAGCAAAAAAACTTCCCTTTTCCATCTCGGTACAAGATTTAAATCTGTCAGAACTTGTTTTTAAGAATGGCAATCATACCTATACACTGGATGTCAAAAGTTTTGACATTGCTCTTCAAAAAGAGCTAGCTCAGCATTTCAGTAAAGTCACTCATAGCAAAGATGCAGATATCTACAGTTTTACATCCGTGCGCTTTATGGTGTCACCAACTGAAAAGAAATATTCCGGACAACTGACAATTCAATTTAAAGACAAAGCTGGTAGACCAATTCAAGGTGTGTGGTATCAAAACATACAGACTGTTCCAACGAACGACAATAAGCTTGATAGCCTGAGTAAGTTGCTGACTAAACAAGCAATGACAGACTTAATAGAGCACACTGGATGGCTAATGAATCAACGTGAATTCAGAGAGAGCTTTTCTCACATTACTCCCTAAGATGTGAACAACTTTCATGAACAAACGTATTTAAATTTAGTTTCTTGGAGACTATTTCTGTATATTTGATTGGATTGGAACCCGGGAGGCAGGACAGCCTCTGTGACTTAGGAATGGCCCTCCAGTTTAGCAAACATTTTCCAAGCGTTCTTCCGAGTTGCTAAGCATGAAGCCTGGAATTAAACAAATTGGGTCATCTAGTTTAGTTTGGGGCTCTATTAAGCCTTTCTTTTCTCTAAATTCCACCGGTGATAGGTAGCCTAAAGCAGAATGCGGATGCTCTTCGTTATTGTTAGGAGGCGTTAGGAAGTAGTACAAATCAGGCGTCGGAAAGTAGTACAAGCATCTTTCCACGGCGTATAAAAGTAGTACAGCTAACGCCTCTCCAAAGTTATAGCGTGATGTCTCGGACTAATCCGACCTCATGCCCATGTCCCGTAGCGATTCGTTGACGCATCTTTCTCATCCGATAACTTTCTCCTTCAAATTTTATGGGGATGGCATATTGCATAAACCGATCAATTGACGCTTTGGTACATTGCACGTCGCCCCCTAAATAATGCGGCCAATCTTTAATCGAGCGGTTTGTTGTGATAACCGTTGATAACTTTTCATGCCTCTTGGCTATCAGGGTATAGAACAAAGAAGCCCAGTCGTCATTGCCATCTAATGTGAAGCCAAGTTCATCGATGATCAATAACTTATTTCGACACAGAAGCGTTAATTTCTCTTCCAATAAGTTATTTTTACGGGCTTTCGATAGTAAATTCAACAAATCATTGGCAGGTATAAACAATGTACTGTAACCTCGCTGTATGGCCTGTCTGCCCAATGCGATAGCCAGGTGCGTTTTGCCAAGACCGGATTCTCCATAAAACAAGAGATTTTCTGATTGAGCAATCCAATGACACTGGGCTAACTCTTCAAATAAGGCTTGGTCAGCATTTGACAGGGAAAATCAAAGTTTGCTAACGAAGCCGGTGTTGGGAAGCAGGCCATGTCGGTTTTAATTTGTATGCCGTGCTCAATACGGTGATGGAGCTCTTTGCCGAGGATAAAAGCCATTGTTTGACGAGGCGTTAACTTCGCCTCGGTGCATTTTTGTAAATACTCTTCAATGTGCTTTCTGATGTTGCCTAAACGAAGGCGTTTGAGGATTTCATTGAGCTCTTCGCTACTTGGGTTGATATCAATCATTTCGTCAGTCATCTAAAACTCCAGGAATTGAGCTAATTCATTTAAGTAACGGTCTTCGGTGGGTAATGCGCTAGATTCAGAAGTGTCCTTTTGGGGTGGACGAGCTTTTAAGTCAAAATTCTGCATATAGGCAGCAGGCACGCAAAAACTAATAATCGGTTTGCCTTGGATATTCATAACCATGCAACTTCCGTTTGGTCTGACGTAGCAACACACTGTCCTTCCTTTGTGTCGATAGCCAATGCTTTTGGACCATCCATAAACAGTGACGGTCCCACGATCAGAGACGATCTGAGTGCCTACATTAACAACAGCTTGATCTTCGGGAACAAAGTGAAGGAATGACTTTTCTTGCTCATACAGGGATTCTTCCGTTTGATGACGATTATTAACCCAATATTTTCTTTGATCAGAAACTTCAATAACCCACTTGTCAAGAAAGCGTTGGAGCTGTTCTATATTTTCGATGTTGCCAATGGCGTTAGCTTCAGCCAGAGCGTTTTGTTTGATATAGCCTCCGGTTCTTTCTATTCGTCCCTTTGTCTTGGCTCTCCTTGGTCTACAAGCGACAGGGACAATTCCGAAGGGTTTGCACAGCCAGGTGAAACCGGGATTAAAACGAACACCGCTTCGGGTATGCGAGATCACTAATGATTTGTCGTTGTCGCACAATATCGTTCTTGGACAGCCATTTTTAAGTAAACAATCCAGAATAGATAAATACCAGGAACTTTGTTGACTGTCAGGACATAACCTCACGTATCGCTTTCTCGACCACGCATAAACCGCTTCAAAGATGTAAAGACGAGTTGGTTGATCGTGCCCAACGAATTGGAAAAGAGCTTCAACAAAATCGATTTGAATCTGTTGACCCGGCTCTACATCAAATGGATTGATCTCAATGGGTTTAACAACACTTAAGTCAGGGAAGTGACTTTGGTAATAACGTCTGACAGAACTAGCATCAATCTTGAAGTGTTCAATTTTTCTTAACTGAGCCAAATAATGTAAACATCTGGCAATAACAACGAAATTGCCCTTTGATTTTTGAAATAAGTTAATTAAAACATCCTCTTCAAAGCGATCCATTTTGCAGCTTCGCGGCTTAACAGATCGTTCTTGCAATCCACGTCGAGGATTATTGATGTAACGATGTATGGTTTCCAGACTGCAATGAGTGGCTGATTGAATTTGCCGTAAGCTCAGTCCCTCATTTCTAAGTCTGAGAATTTGTTGAACCTTTTGATGGTCTAACACAAAGTTTCTCCTTGTTTAAAGTTAAAAAAAGACAACCGATTGGTTGCCGTCATAAACAAGGATACTTAACGATCAAAATGAATTAAAAGGTGTACTACTTCAAAATGCCTCCAGTACTAACAACTGACGCCTTATCTGTACTATTTTTAAATGCCTCCTGACATCACAATAACAAAAAGCAGCCATTTTATAATCTTTTTTAGCTAACCAGTCTTGAGCATCAAGATAGAGAGCTAATCCTTTGGGAGCATCATCTGGTAAATCTCTAATATAAGAGCTGATAGAGTCTCCAATGTTGGAGCATCCACTTAAAATGGTTATACAAGCGAAAGTAATAGCTAAATTTTGTCCAGACATTTCTATACTTTTATATTGAAAAAGTTAGTTGCTCGCCTTTAAAATTGCCATAAAGGCGTTTAGCAAAAGCTTACTCTTGGTAGGTCTTTTTTATTGGTGGGAATATTGGTGGGTAAACGAGCAAAAACTCATCAATTTGCCTATATTATTGAAGAGTATGAAGGTCTCCCCTCCGCCAGTTACGTTTTCCTTAAGATCCTCATTCATAATAGTCTCGACATTTTTTACCGAGTCGCTCATTCGCGAATTAAATTCAGAACACCAAAAATGAAGGTTTCTCGCTATCGCCTTGCCGCCTAATGATGGCGAGTATATGATGAGCTTCCTTTAGTAATTCGTTATGCTGACAATCTAAGAGGTCAACATGCTGAGCCCAAAATCAACCGCCGGAGCGACATTGATCGGATTAATCGCCCCCTTTATGTGGGGCGCCAGCGTTTCTTTAGTGAGAACCATCGCGGAGAACTTTGGGATCGCCCAAGGGCAATGTCTTTTATACATTGTGGCGGCTACGGCATTGTTTTTTCTAATCGGTTTTCCAAAATTTGACCGTATTCCATGGCAATATAAAACTATCGGTTTAGTCACAGCCAACCTCTCAAGCATTTCGTTTTGTTTGTCTTTATATTTTTCTGACGGCGGCACTCAAACAATGGAAGTCGGCATGGTCAACTACCTTTGGCCGACACTCACAATTGTTTTCGCCATTATTTTTAACGGTCAAAAAGCCCGATGGTGGATTGCTCCGGGTGCAATTTTGAGCTTTTGCGGTATTTATTGGATTTTAGGCAACGGTCACGTCAATATTGATGCTTTCATTGAACACATCAAACTCAATCCGCTAAGTTATTTTCTCGCGCTGATGTCGGCTCTGACATGGTCCGGATTCTCATCAATGACAAGGGCCTGGTCCAAAGGTGAAAATATGAGCACCGTTATTTTTATCTTTGACATCATGATTTTCGGGTGCTTCTGGGCGATGGGCGTAGGAGGCAGCCCGGAGATAACCTTCTTTGGAGTCATCAGCGTGATCTTAGGAGGCATTGCCATGGGCGTCGCTTATGCATCTTGGACTCACGGCATGAGCTACGGCAATATCACGGTGCTGGCCATCGCTTCATATTTCACGCCGGTGTTGTCTTGTCTCTTTGCTTCTGTATGGATCGGAGCCGAGCTGACAACGTCATTCTGGCAAGGCGTCTCCATGGTCGTGAGCGGTTCGCTTATTTGCTGGCTTGCAACCAGAGCCGGAACAGCAAAATCATGAACAGGAAGAAAGATCAAAAAGACACTCCCGCCTCTTTTGCCGAGGGAATCGGTCGAATGCTCGCAATGATCATGCTGTTGCTTCGGGCGCTAGCGATCGGTGTGATCTGTTATTTCCTATACCGATTCTTAGAGCCTCTTTTGCACTGATTATTTGAAAAGGCGCAAACGCAGCGCATTAAGCACAACCGAAGTAGAAGATAGCGCCATGGCCGTGCCTCCAATCATGGGCGAGAGCATCGGTCCGCCCCAGAGAACATGCAAAAGTCCCATCGCCACTGGAATTCCAAGAATGTTGTAGCCGAAAGCCCAACCAAGATTTTCGTAAATATTCCTCAAGGCGGCCTTCGAGAGCCTAAGGGCCGTTAAAACCGATTCCAGGCCGTGACGCATAAGAATAACGTCGCCCGCCTGAGCACTGACATCAACCCCGTCGGCCACGGCGAATCCAACATCAGCTTGAGCCAAAGCGGGAGCGTCATTTAATCCGTCGCCCACCATGGCGACTTTGAGGCCTTTAGCCTGAAGCTCTTCGATGATTCTCGCTTTGTCCTGAGGCAAAGCTTCTCCGTAAACTTCATCAATGCCGAGTTCCTCTGCGATTTTTCTTGCTGTCAGTTTATTGTCGCCGCTGATCATAAGAGTACGAATGCCTAACTGACGCAACGACTTGAGTACACGATTGGATTCCGCTCTCACAGTATCGGCTATGCCGATGACAGCCGCCAACTCTCCGTTAACCGACAACAAAAGAGGTGTTCTTGCCAAGGCCGTCATGCGAGAAAGAACATCTTTCGCAATTGAGATATCTATCCCCTGCTGCAACATCAGCGTCGCATTGCCTAAAGCAATATTCTTACCCTCAACCACTCCGGTGAGACCCAATCCGGGTAAAACTGTCGGTTGAACGGGAACTACTTTTCGAGTATTGGCCGCCAACAACGCTTTGGCAATGGGGTGTTCAGAGCGAGATTCCAAGCTGGCGGCAAAGCTTAAAACTTCCTCTTTAGTGAAATTGCCAAAATGCACCGTTTCAAGCACTTTAGGTTGGCCCAACGTAAGAGTTCCCGTTTTGTCAAAGGCGATCACATCAACCTTGCCGGCCATTTCAAGCGCCATCGCGTTCTTGATTAAAACACCCAATTGAGCGCCTCGGGCGGTCGCCACCATGATAGACGTCGGTGTGGCCAAACCCATGGCGCACGGACAAGCGATAACCAAAACCGAAATCATGGCTTTAACTGCGAGTGAAATCGGTTCATCGGAGAAAATTGCCCAAGCGCAAAAAGTCAGTACTGACAAAGCCATCACCGCCGGCACAAAATAAAAACTGACACGATCGGCAAGAGCCGCTACCGGAGCTTTGGAACTCTGTGCGCTGCGAACCAAACGAATAATGTTCGCCAACATCGTGTCGTTGCCTAAATGAGTGACTTCAATAATCAACGGGTGCGTGCCATTTAAGCTACCAGCGATAACATCGTTTCCCGGTTTGACCGGAACCGGAATGGATTCTCCGGTCAAGAGCGACTGGTCAACCTCGCTCGCCCCTTCTAAAATCTTCCCGTCAACTGGGATTCGTTCCCCTGGCTGCACCAACACCTGATCGCCGACCGACATCACAGACAAATTAACAACCTCTGCCCTTCCCTCTTCGTATTTTCTGGCCGTTTGAGGCACCAAACGCATCAGTGATCCAATTGCATCTCCCGCTTTTCTCTTTGACTTAGCCTCCATGTAGCGACCAATTGAAATCATCGCAATCAGCACGCCGCACGACTCAAAGTAAAGATTCATGGCGTAAGAGTTATCTCCGGCAATGATCATTACTGTCGAAAACAAAGAGTAGGCAAAGGCGGCGCCGGTACCTACCGCCACCAGACTATCCATATTGGGGCCACCTTGAACCAGGTTGCTGAATCCATCGCGATAAAAGTGCCTGCCCAAATACATAATGGGAAGAACCAAAGCCAATTGTAAAAACGCAAAAAGGAGAGGATGATTTTCCGGACTCACCATTGACGGCAGCGGCAGTCCAATCATGTGCCCCATTGAAACGTAGAGAAGCAAAGCGGCCAAGACGATCATTGGCGCTAAGGATTTAAACTGCGTCTTTAATGCCTGCAGGGACAGTTCATTTTCTTTTTGCCATTCTTTAACTAAATCTTGAGCCTCGGAAAGCTTGGCCCCAAAATTCAATTTTTCAATTCGAGTAATTACAGTCTTTACACCGTCATCTTTGGAAACGCCATCCTTTAAAATGACCTGAGCTCTATTGGTCGGCAAGCTGACACTAATTTTTTCAACTTCCTGAAGCTTACCGACGACACGTTCGATCCGTGAAGAACAAGCGGCGCAGTGCATTCCGGTAATAGCTAACTCAAATCTGACTTTAGACATAACAACTCCTATTGCAGATAGCGCTACTTTATACCCTATAGTTACTACAGAGTCCAAATCCGAATCTCAAAAGTTTTTGACTGTAAAACTTCCTTAAGAATCCGTTTGTTTACTCTTCTTGGTTGCGAGGCTAAGCAGAAAGAGAACTAAAAAACAAAGATCACTCCTCACTGAGAAAACTCCTAAACGATCAATCCCAAAATTTGTTTTCGATAAAGACTCAACCGGAGGCATATCCATCGGTTGTCATTTGCATTTGATTGCCAGCGCTGACATCTTCGTCGATATGGACTGCAATGTCTGTCAAGACAATGAATAAATCGTAGCCATAGCACACGCAAAGAAATTGCAAGCAACTTAACGAGTTTGTCAGGCAAGTATCTCAAGGCTTCGTTTGAACTGTTTAATGAAAAATTAGATTCTGGCCTTGACCATACAGTAACTACAGGGTTCATGATGAAGTAAATTCTTCTATATTCTATGTTTTGTATCGGAGAGAAACATGAACAAGCTGAAAGTGGATGGCATGCATTGCCAAAATTGCGTCAAGGCTGTTAAAGAAGCGGTCAGCGCTTTACCGGGAGCCAAAGGTGTAGAAGTCAGCCTTGAAAAAGGTGAAGTGACATGGCAGGAAATGGGCGCGTCAATCGAGGAAGTGAAAGCCGCTATCGAGGACATCGGTTTCGAAGCTTCGACCCCTAAATGCTGCTGCAATCACTAAATTAGAATGGCACAACAAAGCCCGTCGAAAACAAATTTTCAGACGGGCTTTCTATTAAAAAAATGACAACCGATTAGTAGTTTTCAGCCTTGCGTTGGAAATAAGCCTTGGCATGAGAGCAGACCGGGCAAATTTCGGGAGCTTGCTTACCGATCACAATGTGACCGCAGTTAGAGCATTGCCAAATCGTATCGCCTTCGGAAGAGAAGACCATGCCGCCCTTGACGCGTTCGAGCAACTTAAGGTAGCGGGCTTCGTGTTCCTTTTCAATAGCGGCAACGCCTTCAAACAAGAAAGCGATTTCTTCAAAACCTTCTTCACGAGCTTCGCGGGCCATACGATCATACATATCGGTCCATTCGAAGTTTTCACCGTCGGCAGCATCCTTAAGGTTTACTTCCGTTGTGGGAACAGCGCCGCCGTGCAAGAGCTTGAACCAAAGCTTGGCATGTTCTTGTTCGTTCTTAGCGGTTTCTTCAAAAATTTGAGCGATTTGCACATAGCCATCTTTCTTGGCTTGGCTGGCGTAATACGTGTACTTATTGCGGGCTTGAGATTCACCGGCAAAAGCTTCCATCAGATTCTTTTCGGTCTTAGAGCCTTTTAAATCCATTTCTTTCTCCTTATTTCGAAATTGGACCTCTTTTGTTCCTGAGACAATAGTAAAGTGTTTGAATAATTTTTGCCTTCGAAAAAATCAAAAGACTATCGAACCAATAGAGAGAATTGCGAGACAGAGCTTTAAAGCCGGAAGATACAAAAAAAGGATCGCAAGGATCCCTCTGAGAATTCAATTGGTGCGCCGGGTAGGATTCGAACCCGCGACCCCCTGGTTCGTAGCCAGGTACTCTATCCAACTGAGCTACCGGCGCACTTATCGAAAGAATTTATTTTAATGATTAATTAAGAAATATCAATATAGGGTTTGTACCTTGATAACAATTTTCTTTTTAAAAATCATAATGTTATAAAAAACAAATTTTACAATTTTAAATTGTCATTAAAAATCAATCGCTTAGAGAAATAAAAAGCAAAAAAATAAATGAGTTTTGTGAAATGGCAAAACTGCGTCAAAAAACCGTACCGATCTAGTCAATTTCACCTATGATAGTGTGCTGAGAGCTAGTGCTCCCGATGCTTGGGTGCGGTCAAATCAGACGCACGGGAAGCATTATTTTTTATTTGAGGAGTTGTATATGCAATTGAAACATACTTTGTTGGCCACTGCCTTAGTGGCTGCCAGCGCTACCGCCATGGCTTTGCCGAACGTTGAAGTTTTGGCTACGGGCGGCACGATCGCCGGCGCCGGCCAATCGGCCACGGGTACGGCCTATACCTCTGGTAAGGTCTCCGTGAACCATTTGGTCGCTGCAGTCCCCGCTTTGGCTGAAGTGGCAAATATCATTCCGAAGCAAGTCGTTCAAATCGGTTCTCAAGATATGACCGATGACGTTTGGCTTAAGCTCGTGAAGACGATCAATGAAGACTGCAACAAGGTTGACGGTTTCGTTGTGACGCACGGTACCGACACGATGGAAGAAACGGCTTACTTTGTGCATTTGACCGCAAAGTGCACGAAGCCGATCGTGTTTGTCGGCGCTATGTTGCCCTCTACCGGTTTGTCCGCTGACGGTCCGAAGAACTTGTACAACGCTGTCGTTGTCGCCGCTTCCAAGGAAGCCGCCAACCGCGGCGCCATGGTTGCCATGGACGACAAGATCATCGGCGCACGTGACGTGATCAAGACCAACACAACCGCCGTTGAAACCTTCCAAGGTGCCAACTTCGGTACGATGGGTTATGTATTCAACTCCAAGGTGCATTTCGGTAACATGCCGGCTACACCCCATACCACGCAAACCCCGTTTGACGTTTCCAAGCTGACGTCTTTGCCGAAGGTCGGTATCGTTTACAACTACTCCAACGTTCCTGCTGAACCGCTTCAAGCCTTGTTGAAGGCCGGTTACAAGGGTATCGTGACCGCCGGTGTCGGTAACGGTAACATCCACAAGAACTTGTTCCCGATCCTTGAAAAGGCTGCTAAGGACGGCGTGGCTGTCGTTCGTTCTTCCCGTGTCCCGACCGGTTCTGCCACGAAGGATGCTGAAGTCGATGACGCCAAGTACGGTTTCGTTGCCGGCCAATACCTCAACCCGCAAAAGGCTCGTGTGTTGTTGCAATTGGCTTTGACGAAGACCAGCGATCCGAAGAAGATTCAAGAGTACTTTGATAAGTACTAATGAGATCTGCGGTTGAAACTCTTTAAGAGTTTCGGGTAGTCCAAGAAAACCCCGGTCAGAGATGATCGGGGTTTTTGTTTGAGCTAAAATCCGGTGCTATGTCAGAAAATTACGTGGGGCGTTTTGCCCCTTCCCCTACCGGTCTGTTGCACGCAGGCAGTCTTGTTGCCGCTTTAGCCAGTTACATTGATGCTAAAGCGCATAATGGTGTTTGGCTTATCCGCATTGAAGATGTTGATCAAACCCGCTGCAAAAGCGAGTGGACTGAAGGAATTCTGCAGGTGCTTGATCGCTTGCAGATGCACAGCGATCGCCCGATTGTCTTCCAAAGTCAACGCGGCGACCGTTACGCGGAAATTCTTGAGGCGCTGATCAAATCATCAAAGGTGTACGGATGCTCCTGCAGCAGACACAGCATTGAAGAAGTCAACAGAAAAGCCGGCGCTCCACTTCACCGATACCCGGGCACTTGCCGTCAAGGCACGCAAAGCCCAATACGTTCCTGGCGTTTTAAAACCGATTCAGAACCCGTTACCTTTACCGATCGTTGGTGCGGTCAATACAGTCAAAACGTTGAAGAAGAAGTCGGTGACTTCGTTGTTAAACGCGCCGATGGACTTTTTGCATACCAATTGGTTGTCGTTGTTGATGATCATGACAGTGGGGTTACTGACATTGTCCGGGGAGCGGATCTAATCGATAATACACCGCGTCAAATTGCTCTATACAGAAGCCTAGGCTGGGCGGTGCCCCGCTACATGCATATACCGCTTGTTCTCAACGACCGTCATGAAAAACTCAGTAAACAAGCCGGCGCAAGACCATTGAGCGACAACTTGTTGCAAGAACTCAATCTAGCCTGGATACACTTGGGATTTCCTGCGCTAGAAGCTAAAACTTTTAGTGATTTTTATCAAAAAGCCATTGCCTGTTGGCGAGAACGGTTTCTCTGAAATTTTTGTTTTAAACCGCTAAAACAAAAATAGCTCGGAACAAACCGAGCTATTTTTTTGAAACTTGGAGCGGGAAACGAGTCTCGAACTCGCGACCTCAACCTTGGCAAGGTTGCGCTCTACCAACTGAGCTATTCCCGCGACAGGTTGAGTATTGTACAGAGATTTCCATAGAATGCAAGGAAAATTCAAAAAAATTATTTTGAATTTTCGCCGATCATGCAAATACCAAATCCCTCAGTACCTTGACACTTTCAAACTGTCGGAATTAAGGCTTTGGAGCGCTTATAAAGCGCCGAAGCTGTCAACTGCTTCCAACCGCAAGCCTCTCCTTTTGGCGCCAGACGTTTGACTCGTTCAGCTCGTTCCGCGCTGTCTTCAAACTTAAGAGTCGACAAAAGTTCATCGGAAGCGTCAAAATCATTGCAAAGAATCAACATATCGCAGCCCGCGCGAAGCGCAGATTCGGCTCTTTGCGTGACATTGCCTTCCGCAAGAGCCCCCTTCATCGATAAATCATCAGAGAAAACCACACCGGTAAAATGAAGTTCCTCGCGCAGCACCTTCTTTAACCAGTACTCTGAAAAACCGGCAGGCCTGCCGTCAATCTTCGGATATAAGACATGAGCCGCCATAACAGAATCCAATGCTTGCCCCATCCAACGATACGGTTTTAAATCAGCAAACAACAATCGTTCATACGGACGGTCATCCACCGGAAGCTCTAAATGGCTGTCGGCGATCACCCAACCATGACCGGGGAAGTGCTTGCCGCAGTTGCTCATCCCCGCCAATCGCAATCCCTGAATGAGCGCCAAAGCCAATTGCGTAATGACGTTAGGATTATTGGAAAACGCTCTTTCACCGATGATGGCGCTGCGGTTAAAGTTCACATCCAAGCAAGGCGCAAAAGTGAAATCAACTCCGCAAGCACGGAGTTCGGCTGCCATGACATATCCGCAGGCCATCGCTGACAACAACGTATTTTCAGGTTCATCAATCCAGCCTTCACCAAGCTTGGCCATCGCCGGAATCTGTGTAAAGCCTTCTCGGAAACGCTGAACCCGACCGCCTTCGTGATCAACGGCAATCAGTAAGTCGTTTCGCACCGCATGAATGTCACCGCAAAGTTTGGAGAGCTGTTCACGATTTACGTAGTTGCGAGTGAAAAGAATCACCATGCCAACCAAGGGATTGGCAATCCTTCGGATATCGGCATCAGTGAGTTCAGTTCCCTCTATATCCAACACAAGCGGTCCCATAACTTAACCTCCTAAAGTCGTTGTTCGGCAACGGCAAAAGCCGCCACAACACTTTTTTCATCAGTAATCGATACATGCACAAAAAGCCCCTCGCTCATCAGGCGCTCTTTAAGCGAATTTTTAAATAACATCAATGGCGCTCCTTTGGCATTGTGCATTACTTCCATTGACTGAAAAGTCACATCCTCTGCGATACCGGTTCCGAGCGCTTTGGACACGGCTTCCTTCACTGCCCAACGGGAAGCGATAAAAGCCAGCGCGTGGGATTCGCCAAGCGCTTTTCTTTTTAAGTAAAGAGGCATTTCATTGGCAGTAAGTAAACGCTCGGCAAAGCGCTCACCATGTTTGGCAATGACCTCCGCCACCCGTTTAACCTCAACGACATCACAACCGATTCCTCGAATCACATCCCACCTCAATATCGTTTCAATTCTTCAAAAATACGACGCGTGTTTAAAGGTTTGTCTCCTGCGTAATGAGCGATCATTCTGCGCATGAGCATTTTGGCAAAATTGAGCGTCTCTTTGGAACGAAAATCCCTATCGTGTAGCTTTTGAATCATTTGGGCACTGATCACCAAGCATCTTTCGTTTTCAATGACACTTTCGTTCCACGGTTTTAATTCTTCACCGTCCCAGTACCATGGCTCTCCAGTCAGAGGCAACCCGTAGCCGAGCGTTTCCATAAGCTCTAATTCGAAAGTACGCAAAGCGACTTGATGATCAGATTCAGAACCGGCTAATTTTTCTAAAACTTTCGCGTAGGAAGCAAAAAGTTGCGGCATGGCATCTTCGCGGGGTAGAAGACGAAGCAAAAGTTCATTGACATAAAAAGCAGAAAAAAGCGCATCACCTTCGATCGGGAAATAACCCCCAAGCCACTGCACTTTCATGAGATTTTTGACTTCATTTTGACCGGAAAAGCTGATTTTAAGAGGAGAAAAAGCCGTTAATAATCCGCGAAAATGGCTTCCCATCCGTTTGGCTCCACGCGCCACAGCGATCACCTTGCCGTGATTGAGTGTAAGAAACTCAACCAGCAGACTGGTTTCTTTCCAATTCCAGCTCTGAAGCACAAAGGCCGCGTCATCTTCATTGACGCGGCGCTCTTTGCTCTTTTGAATTCCTTCAGACATCACTCGTAGCCTAAAGTCTTCAATGCTCGCGCGTCATCATTCCAGCCCTTTCTGACACGCACCCAGACTTCAAGGTACACATTTTTGCCAAGCATCTCACCGATATCGGCCCGAGCAAGACGGGATATCTCACGCAGTTTTTCGCCTTGAGCGCCGATCACAATGCCTTTGTGTGCTTCGCGCTCAACAATCAATGTCGCGATGATTTCCGCGCGCTTATCCTCTTCATTCCATTTATCAATCGTCACCGCGATGCCATAAGGCAATTCATCCCCCAAAAGACGGAAGGCTTTTTCACGAATAATCTCGGCTGCCAGAAAACGCGGAGACTTATCCGTGTAGATGTCAGGATCAAAAAAAGGCGGATTTTCAGGCAAAAGTTTTTCAATTTCTGCCATAAGATCCGAGACCTGTTTGCCTTTTTCCGCAGACACGGGAACAATCGCCGCGAAGGGAAATTTTTGCATTGACTGAGCCATAAGCGGCAAAAGAGCGTCACGATCCTTCATCATATCCACTTTGTTGATGGCCAAAATGACGTTTTTCGCCTCAGGATTGATCAGTTCCAACACCTTTTCATCTGCCGCCTTCCAACCGCCGCTCTCAATCACGAGCACCACGGCGTCAGTTTCACCCAACGTGCTTCTGACCGAGCGGTTCATCCCGCGAATTAGAGCGTTACCGTACTTAGTCTGAAATCCCGGAGTGTCAACAAACACAAATTGAGCGTGGTCATTGGTCACTACGCCTAAAACACGATTGCGCGTTGTCTGGGGCTTTTTCGATGTGATGCTGACTTTCTCACCGATAATGGTATTGATCAGAGTGCTTTTGCCGACATTGGGGCGCCCCACCACCGCGATGTAGCCGCAACGGAAATTATCCGGAAATTCTGTCATCTCAGTGCTCCCCTTTCTTTTTGTGATGGAAATGCTGCATGGCTAATTCATAGGCGACTTTAGCGGCCGCCTGCTCGGCCGAACGTCTGCTCTTGCCGGTGCCTTTGACAGATATTTCCAGCTTTTTGACATCACACTCACAATCAAAAGTTTGATCATGAGCGGCTCCTCTGATATCTACAACCTTGTACTCAGGCAAGCCTAAATGATGAGCCTGCAAAAATTCCTGCAAAAGTGTCTTGGCGTCTTTGCCCATGCGCTCGGGAGTCAGTTTGCTTAACACCGGTTCATAGAGCTTTAAAATAACCGACTTAGCTGTATCAAATCCGCTTTCAGTCATGATGGCGCCGAAAATTGCTTCCATGGCGTCGGACTGAATGGACGGACGATGAGCGCCGCCGGTTTTCATTTCACCCTCACCTAACCGCAGATAATCTGACAGGACCAAACGGTTGGCGATTTCAGCCAAGGCGTCCTGGCAAACCAAATTCGCCCGGACTCGTGACAATGAACCTTCATTGAAGTGCGAATCACGCAGAAAAAGCGCCTGGCCTATTACACAATTCAAAACCGAATCACCCAAAAATTCGAGTCGCTCATTGTTTTCCGCGCCGAAAGAGCGGTGTGTGACAGCACGCTGCAAAAGTTTGCGGTTTTCGAAACGATAACCGATTTTTTCTTCAAGACTTTCCAAGGGCAGCATCTCTTATCCCCTATTGGATGGAACCGATACGGCCCATGTCACTGATATTGAGCCAAATATAAAATGCGCGACCGACAATTTCTTCCTTGGGCACAAAACCCCAGAAACGGCTGTCGGCAGAATTGTCCCGATTGTCACCCATCATGAAGTAGTGTCCTTCAGGAACCCGGCAAATCACATCCCCCATGTTGTAAACACATTGATTTAAACCATTGTGTCCCTGGACCGGTCGGGCCATCGAGGGCAACTTATCGTTTTCAACGATCTTATGAACAACGCCGTCGAGATTTTCATCGAATTGCTTCAAATCCGTGTAGGTTTCCTTGTCAAAGAAATTACCGTCAGGTGTGGTCTCCACGCGCTTACCGTTCACATACAGCTGCTTATTGATATAACGAATCTCATCACCGGGCACACCGATCACACGTTTGATGAAATCAATGTTTTTATCGAGCGGATATTTAAACACCACTATGTCACCGCGCTTGGGATCCGAGCCATCAGTGATACCGAAATTGAAAACCGGGAAGCGAAGACCGTATTCATACTTATTCACCAAGATGAAATCACCCGCGTGCAATGTCGGCAACATTGAACCTGAAGGAATACGGAAAGGCTCCACAACAAAAGAGCGAAGCAGGAAAACAAAAAGAATCACCGGGAAAAATCCCCCCGTGTATTCAATCCACTTCGGCTGAGCGCTGAGCTTTTGGAAAATACTGTTTGCTTCTCCAATCACGCTCATCTGGCCCTGGTCAATTGCTTCCCGATTAAGTTCCGCGAATCGATCAGCTTCTTCTTTCGCGCGAGCCAATCGTTTGGCGCGCCAGAGGAAACGGTCCAGAACCCAGATTACGCCTGTACCCACTGTCAGTAGCAGCAACACCAAAGAAAAATTCATTACGACCCCCGATTATTTTTCATCAACCTGCAAGATGGCAAGGAAAGCTTCCTGAGGAATTTCAACAGTTCCCACCTGCTTCATACGCTTCTTACCGGCTTTTTGTTTTTCCAAGAGTTTTCTCTTACGGGTGATGTCACCGCCGTAACACTTGGCCAATACATTCTTTCGGAGCGCTTTCACATTTTCACGGGCAATGATATTGGCGCCGATGGCCGCCTGAATAGCCACGTCATACATTTGGCGGGGGATAAGCGAACGCAACCGCGTGACGATTTCACGACCTCGGGAAACGGAATTGGAACGGTGAATAATGGTGGAAAGCGCATCAACACGGTCACCATTGATCAGCATGTCCACTTTAACCACGTCAGCGGCACGGTATTCCTTAAACTCATAGTCCATAGAAGCATAACCGCGCGTCAAAGACTTTAACCGGTCAAAGAAATCAAGCACAATCTCGGCAAGAGGCAAATCGTACGTAAGGTGAACCTGACGCCCGTGATAAGCCAAATTGGTTTGCACACCCCGCTTTTCGTTGCAAAGCTTCATCACCGCGCCCACATAGTCGCTTGGCACGAAAATCGTCACCGTGTCAATCGGTTCTCTGATCTCTGCGATCTTGTCGGGCGTGGGTAACTTTGACGGGTTTTCCACTTGAATTACTTCCCCGTCAGTCTTTAAGACCTCATAAACCACAGAAGGCGCCGTGGTGATGAGATCCATATTGAACTCACGCTCCAGACGCTCCTGCACAATATCCATGTGGAGCAGTCCCAAAAAGCCCGCTCTAAATCCAAAACCCAAAGCCTGAGAAACTTCCGGTTCAAATTGAAGCGCCGCATCGTTTAACTGCAATTTCGTCAATGCGTCTCTAAGCGCCTCGTACTGATTGGATTCAACTGGATAAAGCCCCGCAAAAACCTGAGGTTTAACCTGCTTAAAACCGGGCAACGGAGCAGAGGCCATTTTGTTGGCCAAAGTGATGGTGTCACCCACTTTCGCATCACGAAGTTCCTTGACGCCGGCGATAACAAAGCCCACCTCACCGGCGGTAAGTTTTTCGCATTGAGTGGATTTCGGTGTGAACTTACCGACCTGTTCCACCAAATGTGTGGCACCAGTGGCCATCAAATAAATCTTGTCTTTAGGTTTTATTGTGCCGTTCACAACGCGCACAAGCATCACCACACCGACGTAGTTATCAAACCAACTGTCGATTATCAGGGCCTGCAAAGGTTCTTCTTCGCTTCCCTTGGGCGGCGGCACGTCGCGCACAATCCGCTCAAGAATGTCATCAACCCCCATCCCGGTCTTAGCCGAGCAGGGAATCGCATCCGTGGCATCAATGCCGATCACATCTTCAATTTCTTCCTTAGCCTCATCGGGATTAGCCGAATTGAGATCCATTTTGTTTAACACAGGAATCACTTCGACCCCCAAATCAATGGCTGTGTAACAGTTGGCCACCGTTTGGGCTTCGACACCTTGCGTAGCGTCGACCACCAAAAGCGCCCCTTCGCAGGCGCTCAATGAGCGGGACACCTCATAAGAAAAGTCCACATGCCCCGGCGTGTCAATGAGGTTAAGTTCATAGATTTGCCCATCCTGAGCCTTATATTTGAGCGCAGCTGTCTGCGCTTTAATGGTAATCCCGCGCTCTTTCTCTAGGTCCATGGAATCCAGCACCTGGGATTCCATTTCGCGGTCTGACAATCCCCCGCAGCGCTGAATCAAACGATCGGCGAGAGTGGATTTACCGTGGTCAATATGGGCAATAATGGAAAAGTTGCGAATATTTTGCATCAGTCGAACTCGTAAACATTTAAAAATGTGTTCGGACCAATGGGAAAACCGGCTGTAAAAACTGCCTTTCCCTTTACTCCGAAATGAGCGCCTATTTTAACACGACCGTGTGTTTTTTTTGGTAAAAAACCTCGAAAATTCAAGGGACTTCTGAATATACCGTCAGAAATCGGGAAACGTCATTTTTAGATCCCGAAGAAACAATAAATCACTTCGAATATGCTACCAAAGTTACGTTGAAGCTGGCTCAAATTTTTTTTTGACTCTTGAAGAAAACGTACCGAAATTGTGACAATTTTTAAGGTCAAGAGACTATCCGTAAGTATTTAAAAACGCTTTGCAAATTCAATAGTTCAAAGCAGATGCTTAGAACAAAAGTGCCGGCAGCGAATCCACCACCGGCACGTCCATTGGAGTTGAGAGTTTATTTCATTTTAGAAGATATGACGAAGACCAACGTTCCAACGCCAGTTTTCCTTCACCTCGCCGCCGCTGGTGCGTTCAAAATCAACATACGTGTAGGTCGTATCCGTCCAATTGAAATTGGCACCGACGCCGAATTCAACCCACGATCCACCTAAGTCCTCACCGAAGTTGCTACGAACAGAGCGATCTTTCAACAACGTGGCGCTTGAGTCGAAATCTCCCTTGAAGTCGTGCAATCCGGACACGCGAGCATAGACCACACCTTTATCGTTGGGGAAATGGAAACCGGTTCTGAATCCGATGCGACCAATCAGGGATTCAAAATCATCCTGATCAATTTCAACACCGTTGCCCGTATGGAACTTATCACCCATAATGCGACCATAGGTCATTTCGACTTGCGGCTCAACAAAAGCGGACTGACCGAGCTTTAAGTGCCAACCGTATTCCGCAGTCAAACTGAAGGCATTGTTGTCGTAGCTGCCGTCCATCCCATCCAATTCAAAGTCCGTGTCCATGCGATTGTATTTCGCAACCAAGTCCACGAATTGACCGTTGTCCGCAAGCCACGTGCCGTAGAGTCCGATGCCATACATCTTATTGTCGGCATTACCCAAGTCGTAATCCGAAACACCGTCGGTGTAGCTGAAAGCTGCGCCCACCTTCCAGCCGTTGCCAACGTCAGTGTCAACACCGATTTGAACGGAGTTGTTTCTCGCCGTCAGATTCTGAGACCCATACTCTTGCTCTGAGCCGTAGACACGCACCCAGGAACCGACACCCTCGGGACTTGTTCTCAATTCACCCATACGCTTCGTGAGGTCATTGATATCATGGCGCCACTGCAAAATGTTCAACGCCGCCACTGAACCATAGGCATCCAAGCGAGTGTTGGTTTCTTGCGTTCTGGAGATCAGATTGCCTTCGGAATCATACTTTTCTGTAATGGCTCCCAAAACAGCACCTTGATCGACTGATCGCGTTTCGGTGAATTGACCGGTTCCTACCTTAACTCCACCTTCGATACCGGACAACGATTGGTTCTTAACATCATCGGCCGTGATGCCTGTGTAATTCACACTGATTTGTGGCGCAGCGCCTTCAGAATTGATTTCTCCAATCAGAACACTCGAAGACACAATAGAATCGCCATCGACGGCAGCCGGTAAATTAAAGGTGCCGCCTGCTCCGGACATCTCCTTAATTTCCACTGTTTGTGACTGATCCGTCAAATTAACAATGCCATCGTTCAACACCAAGTGATTCAAAGCAGATCCTTCCACTACCTGAGCTTGATCTTGATTTTTATTGAACTGAGTGACATTCCACTGGGCCTGATCACTTAACGACAGAGTGACCCCATCTTTAATATTTTTTTGATCTACGGTTAAGTCTTTCGGATAATCGAGAACAACACTGCCCGTCCAATATGAACCGGCACCATTCAGATTTAAACGAACATCCGCATTAAGATTTTTTCCGCTGCCTTCACTGGTTGTACTAAAAGCGATATCCCCGTTAATTTGAACCGATTTATTATTTTCAGGGTTGATTTCTACAAGCGAATTTCCTCTGGCAGCAATAGCGGTCTGCGAATTAATCTGCAAGCCGGTATCTAAAGAAATATGTCCGTTAGAAGAAGCTGAGATACCAACATCAGCGTTAATCGTAGTGTTGTTTGCATTAACTTGAATTGTCGCGGTATCGCCGGGTAATAAAGCATCCTCGCTATTATTTAAGACCATTAAACCTACCGCAGTTTCGGTATCGGAATGAACGGTCACATTAAAATCATCAGCCTGGACCTTTAATTGCCCTTTTTCATTTCTTAATCCGATAGCTCCTTCTTGGCCTTCACTGATGACCGAAACTGAAGATTGACCATCGCCTAACGTAACATCGCCACCCTCAAAAACACGAACAGCGAATGAAGATTCCCCAAAAGAGGAAAGGTTAATATCCTTCCCTGAGATTTTCGCGGTTGCGTTACTTGCTTCTAAGACTACTGCCGTTTGTTCTTGAGCCTCAGTAATAATGGAGACATTTGCAGTTTCCGATCCCATGGTCAGCGATCCGTTATTCAATAGTCTTAGCCCATGAACAAAGTCAACCGTCGGATTCAGCCCCGGTTCACTTTTTACAGAAAGTGAGAGTTTATCCGAGGCATCAATATTCACCGCCGCCTGACTAACATAAATACCTCTGATGAATGAACTCGCTCCAGTACCATAACTTGAAAGTGTCACACTGGAACCAGAAATGTTGACCTCACCCTCTTTAGCTGCGTAAATCACCGACGTATTGCCCGCGGCACCTTTTGCTGAAATGGAGACTATTGAACCATCATTTCCAATGGTGATATTAGATCCATCACTTGTATCGTCTTTATATATGCCACGAAGGGATGCTTCAATGTTTACTACATCGGTCGTCAAAGAAACAGATCCGGCTGTTGAAGCGCTAGTCGTTTTTGATGTTTGGATGCCGCTTTCATAACCGCTAATAACACCGTCCGGGAAGAGTTCACTGGCATCAACATTGACTTTACCGTCGGATCCATCGGCAAGAACACCGGGACCCGGAGTCACTGCCCAAGCATTCATAGATACAGAGCTGACGGAAAAACCAAAAATCATTGTTAGAAGAGAGGATAAAACTGTTGGTTTGAAAACCTTCATGATGAACTCCAATTATTTGATTTTTTAGTTATTTTGCCCCCCCCCAGAAAATAGTCTTGACCATAATCAATAAGCAATAAAAAGGCCCACCAAAGTGGGCCAAGGATAAAAAATAATACTTAGCGATTAAAGTTGTTCCACAACAATGCCGGCATTTTTTAAAAATTTAATCCCGGCGTCGTCGCGGTAGAGCTCGTGGTAGTAAACATGCGAAATTCCGCACTTTTGAATCAATAAAGCGCAGTGAATGCAAGGGCTGTGCGTGATGAAGATAGCCGCGTCTTTGCTGCAATACCCGTTATAAGCCAGCTTAGCAATGGCGTTGAGTTCAGCATGCTGCACCTCTGGACGAGTCACCATCTTGCCGTCAACTTCCATTTCGCAACAGTTGTCGTAACCCGTCGGCATTCCGTTCCAGCCGATTGAAATGATGGAATTATTTTTTACAATCACGCAACCCACTTTCAACCTTTGGGCATAACTTCTTTGAGCAGCAAGCTTTGCCACCTGCATGTACATTTGATTGTCTTTTTGAATGTCCATCATCACTCCCGAATAAAAAGGACAAAGCCCGAAGAGCCTTTTGGGATTCTTCGGGCTTAATATTAATCACAAGTTGGAAATTATTCTTCCCAGCGCTTGAAGATCAACGTACCGTTCGTGCCGCCAAAACCGAAAGAATTCTTCATGGCGTAGCGAATCTGCATCGGACGCGCAACGTTTGCGCAGTAGTCCAAATCGCATTCTGGGTCTTGTTCAACGATATTAATCGTCGGAGGCGACACTTGATTCTTCACGGCCAAAATCGTGAAGACAGATTCGATGCCGCCCGCACCGCCCAACAAGTGACCGGTCATGGACTTCGTGGAATTAACCACCAACTTCTTAGCGGCTTCACCAAAAGCTTCCTTGATCGCCTTTGTTTCATTGATATCACCGACACTTGTGGAAGTGCCGTGAGCGTTCAAGTAATCAATATCTTCAGGTTTGATACCGGCGCGAGCCATTGCCATTTCCATGCAGCGCTTCGGACCGTCGGTATTCGGGGTCGTAATATGACCGGCATCGCTCGTTAAACCGTAACCCACGATTTCCGCATAGATATGGGCGCCACGAGCCAAAGCGTGCTCAAGCTCCTCGATCACGACAACACCGGCCCCTTCACCCATCACAAAGCCATCACGGTCTTTGTCAAAGGGACGAGAGGCGTGAGCCGGATCGTCATTGCGGCGGCTTAAGGCATGCATGTTGTCAAAGCCGGCGATACCCACCGGGCAAATGCTCGCATCAGCGCCACCGGCCACCATCACGTCAGCGTCACCGCGACGAATAATCCAACTGGCTTCACCGATTCCGTGAAGGCCTGTTGTGCAAGCGGTCACGTGAGCGATATTCGGGCCTTTTAAGCCAAACATGATGGACAATTGACCAGAAATCATGTTAATGATGGTTCCGGGAATCATAAAAGGAGACACGCGGCGGGCGCCCCGTTCATGCAAAGCGAGATAGTTATCGCAAATCATCGACAAGCCGCCGATGCCGGAACCCACAGAGCAACCGATACGGGTGAGATCTTCTTTTTCGAGATCCAGTCCGGCGTCTCGAATAGCCTGAGTGCCGGCGGCCACTCCGTAGTGCACATAACGGTCGTAACGGCGCGCTTCCTTAGCGGGAAGGTATTGATCAACATTAAAATCCTTCACTTCACCGGCGATCTGGCACCCCATGCCGCTCGCATCAAAACGGGTGATCGGGCCAATACCGTTTTTACCGGCCAAAGCGTTTTCCCAACTTGTCTTTACATCGTTGCCGATCGGACAAACCATGCCGAGACCGGTTACCACAACACGACGCATGGACATTCTCCCTTAAAGATTCAATTCATTAACATTAACAAAACCCCGCCAAAACCCGACCAATTGCTTGGCGTTTCAGGCGGGGTATCCATCTTGAGAAGATGGTAAAAATTACTTAGCGTTGGCTTGGATGTAGTCGATCGCTTGTTGAACCGTACGCAACTTTTCTTGTTGATCGTCCGGGATTTCAATCTTGAAAGCGTCTTCCAAAGCCATAACCAACTCGACCGTATCCAAAGAATCGGCGCCGAGGTCTTCGATAAAGGCGGATTCATTCTTGATGTCCGCTTCATTGATGCTCAATTGTTCGGCGATAACCTTCTTGACACGTTGTTCGATGTCGTTCATTTGATGAGTCTCCTTGATGACAATTCATAACGACGCTGCCACTGGCGCGCCGACTAACTTCTCGCTATTTTATCAGAGCCTAAAGAAAAGATGAGGGTGAAAACCCTCATCCGTTCGGACTATACCATATACATGCCACCATTGACGTGAAGGGTCACGCCGGTGATGTACGCGGCAGCGGGCGAAGCCAAGAAAAGCACCGCGTTGGCGATGTCCTCCGGCTGGCCGAGGCGGCCGAGCGGAATTTGAGCCAACAGGGCCTGACGATGTTCTTCAGGAAGCGCGCGCGTCATATCAGTTTCAATAAAACCGGGCGCCACGCAATTGACCGTGATGTTGCGGCTTGCCAATTCACGCGCAAGCGCTCTTGTCATACCGGCCACACCGGCTTTGGCCGCGGCATAGTTGGCTTGACCGGCATTGCCCATGCTACCCACTACACTCACAATATTGATAATGCGGCCACAACGCGCTTTCATCATGCCACGCATGGTGATTCGGCTCAAGCGAAACGCCGGAGTGAGGTTTGTGTCAATGACCTCTTGCCACTGGTCATCCTTCATGCGCATGGCCAAGCCGTCTCGAGTGATACCGGCATTGTTCACAAGAACTGTAATCGCTCCGTATTTAGCCGCAACTTCAGTCAAAACAGTTTCGCTTTGCGCAGCGTCGGTCACATTAAGAACAACCCCTTCACCTTTTCCGCCGGCCTGGGCAATTTTTTCCGTAATGCGAGCAGCGCCCGATTCAGAGGTTGCGGTACCAATCACAGTAGCGCCAGCGGCCAAACAGGCTTCTAAAATTCCCGCACCGATTCCGCGAGACGCGCCGGTGATAAAAACCACTTGACCGTTTAAAGCCTCTGCAGTAAACACATTGCTCATTTTGTTTAATCCCTTATTCAAAATTATTCGGCAGCATTGATTTCTTCAAGCACCGCGGTAAGCGACTCTTGAGAGTTAATGTTTTTGACAACAATGGAACTGTCAATACGTTTAATCAAACCGGCCAACACTCGTCCTGGTCCGCATTCAACAATATGCGTCACACCCATCTGCTTGAAAGTTTGGATGGTTTTCACCCACTGCACGGCACCGGCTGCTTGGGAAGCCAACGCATCAACAATGGCTTGCGTTTCTTTGTGAATCTGCACATCCACATTGGCCACCACATCGATTTCAGGCGCGCGCATAGGAGTCTGCTCAAGCTTTTGCTTTAAGGCGATAGCCGCAGGCTTCATCAATGAAGAATGGAAAGGAGCCGAAACCGGCAACAATAAAGCCCGCTTGGCGCCTTGCGCCTTAGCCAGTTCGCAGGCTTTTTCAACCGCAGCCTTTTCACCGGCAATCACAACTTGACCGGGCGAGTTGAAATTAACCGCTTCAACAACGCCTTGAGACGAAGCCTCTGCGCAAACTTCAGCAACCACTTCATCACTTAAACCGATAATGGCTGCCATTGCGCCTTGGCCAACTGGAACCGCTTCCTGCATGACCTTAGCGCGAAAACGAACAAGACGCACCGCATCAGCCAAATCAAATACACCGGCGGCCGTCAAAGCCGAATATTCACCCAAGCTGTGACCTGCCATCACTTCCGGCTTTTTACCGCCTAAAGCAAGCCAAGCCTGGTAAAGTGCAACGCTTGAGGTAAGCATGGCAGGTTGAGTGTTAACCGTCATATTCAGGCTTTCAGCCGGACCGCTATGAATCATCTCGGCTAAATTTTCCCCCAACGCTTCGTTAGCTGTCTTTAAAGCGGACTGGACAACAGCATTGTCTGCAAAACTATCCAGCATACCGACAGTCTGACTGCCCTGACCGGGGAATACAAAGGCTAATTTCATTTAACTATCTCCTTAGTCCATCTGACTAAAACGCTGCCCCAAGCCATGCCTGCGCCGACAGCTTGCATTAAAACCACATCACCTTGTTGAATGTCATTATGACGCGCGGCGTTATCCAATGCCAACGGAACGGAGGCCGCGGAGGTATTGCCGTGACGATTAACCGTCACAACCATTTTATCTTCCGGAATACCGATCTTTTGAGCGACCTTCTGCATGATCCGCAAATTGGCCTGATGCGGAACATATCGACTGATATCACTAACGGTTAGACCAGCGTCTTTTAAAACTGCCTGAGCACTCTCACTCATGGAGCCCACGGCCATGCGGAACACTTGCTGACCGTCCATGCGAACAAAGGGGTCTCCATGAATTTCGCCGCCGTTAATAAAAGCGCTGCAACCCAGTACATTTTCATCTAGGGTGCCGTCTGCGCTAAGCCTTGCGGCAAGAATGCCCGGTTCATCAGAGGCTTCCAACACAACAGCACCGGCTCCGTCACCGAACAGCACACAAGTCGAGCGATCATCCCAGTCAACGATACGGCTCATGATATCTACGCCGACCACAATCGCCTTTTTGTAAACACCGGTCCGAATGAGCGCATCAGCATTGGTAAGGGCATAAATAAAACCTGCGCAGACGGCCTGAAGATCAAAAGCTGCTCCTTTGCTGCAGCCCAATAACTTCTGAAGCTGGCAGGCTGTGCTCGGGAAAATCATGTCAGGCGTCGTTGTCGCCACAATGATGAGATCGATTTCAGAGGGATCAACACCGGCATCCCACAGGGCGGACTTCGCTGCGCGCTCAGCCAACTGAGTCGTTGTCAATCCACGCTCGGCTAAGTAGCGCTTTTCGATACCGGTGCGAGTGCGAATCCACTCATCACTGGTTTCAATATTGCGCAGAGCCAACTCGTCAGCCAAGGCTTGGTTGGAGGTGGAACGCTGCGGCAAAGCCGATCCCGTTCCGGATATTTTGGAGTAAATCTGAGGCATGAACAAAAAGCCTTTCACAAAAAATTCACTTAATTGTAAATTGTTTATTTAACGGATCAACTCAGGTGTATTCCGAACTTTGTAACAAATTTTTGACCTTTTTAAACATCTCTCCGTGATACCCTTACGAAAAACATTTTTTCAGGAAAACGACATGCGGATTCGCTTATTGGTTACCGTCGCCGCCTGCCTGCTTGCCTCGCAAACGGTCATGGCTGCCGATGAATTGGATATCACAGATGCCACCTGCAGCGTGGGCTACATCAACGAGGTCGCTCAAAAAGAAGGTCTTGAAAAAGCCCGAATGCTCGCAGAAACCTGTATTGCCCAAGGCTATCAGGATCTTGAAGGGCAAATGAAAGAAGCCGGCAGCACGATCATGGAGCATTATGAAGCTGCCAAGGATTTCATCGGTCAGAAGACTGATGAGTACAGCGAGAAGGCCACTAACATTAAAAAAGAGCTGATGCGCTGAAAAAGACTTTAAGCATTATTTCAACTCCAACAAAACTCTCCGAGTTAAACTAAGCGCATGCAGACTCATTATCCGGAGTTTCGTATGACATGCGTTGCAGAAGTTGCTCATTCTGATTTTGTTGAGGGATTTAAGCTCTACGATGCAAACTTAACAACCGGCATCAGGATGCGTTTTGCCATGGGCGGCAAAGGCCCTGCCCTCTTGCTCGTTCATGGTCATCCTCATACCCATATCATCTGGCGAAAAGTCGCCCCTCAATTAGCGAAAAACCACACCGTCATCCTCCCCGATCTGAGAGGCTACGGCGACACGGATAAGCCCGAGAGCACACCGGATCACAGACCATACAGCAAAAAAGAGATGGCTAAAGATCTGATTGCTCTCACTCAAAGTCTTGGCATTGATCGCTTTGCTTTTGTGGGTCATGACCGCGGCGCTCGAGTCGGGCACCGTCTGGCGCTCGATTACCCTGATGCCGTAACGAAAGCGGTATTCGTTGACATTGCGCCTACCGCAACGATGTACGAGCTCACAAACAAAGAATTTGCAACGAAATATTTTTGGTGGTTCTTTTTAATTCAGCCGGAACCTTTCCCGGAGAAATTAATCGGTTTTGATCCGGAGTATTTTCTTCATCACCACATTAACGGTCAGATCAAAATTAAAGGTGTGGTTGAAGACCGTGCTTTTAAAGAATACCTGCGCTGCTACAAAAATCCCGCCACGATCCACGCCATTTGCGAAGACTATCGGGCTGCGGCCGGCATTGACTTAGAGGATGACAAAGCCGATGCTGATCAGCGCATTCGCTGTCCTTTGTACTTACTGTGGGGAGCCCGCGGAACGGTAGGCAAACTCTACGACGTCGTAGGTACTTGGAGAAATAAAGCCGTTAATGTCTCGGGTGAAGCCCTTGACTGCGGTCATTCACCCGAAGAAGAGTGTCCGGAGATTTTTCTTGAAAAAGTGAAAGCGTTTCTGGATTAATTAATGAGTCCTTCTTCGAAGGTGCTCTAAATGCAAAAAAGGGAATCCGACGGACTCCCCTTTTTTGTATCGACTTGTTGAAAACCGCTTTAGAACACTCCCGTTTTGTCTCCCACCGCAACGTTTTGCACATTGGCTGTGGGGTTTTTCGGCGTTGCCGGCGAAGGCTAAAGTCGAGAACCGTTCAGAACGGTTTTCTCAATTCGGCGAATTATTCACCCTTAACGTCGATCACCTTCTTACCACGATAGAAGCCGTTCGGGCTGATGTGGTGACGGAGGTGAACTTCACCGGTCTTCGGTTCAACAGCCGTAGCCGGGTTCGTCAAGAAGTCATGAGCACGGTGATTGCCGCGCTTGTTGGTCGATTTTTTATTTTGTTGGACTGCCATAGCAATACCCCACTTTATGAAAACACGCGATTATACCCTAGATATGCGCATCTTGCCAATGCCATTACCTAAAGCTTGGAAAAAAAGTTTTGCGATTATATCAGTTTTTCTTCAATAAGTCTCGCAAGTTAGCAAAAGGTTTCGGCTTTTCTTCAAATTCTTCTTCAAACTGAGAATTCAAAGCCTCGCTTTCCGGCGCTTCACAGTCTTCGTGCCTCGGAAATGTCGGTAGAGAAAGAATTACTTCTTCCTGCACCCAGTGAGCAACATCCATGTGTTCGGATCCCACAACCACTTCCCATTCCTCGTCTTCATCGACAGGAATCCGATTGGCTTCAGCTTCACTCTTTACGAACAAAAAGGGCACTTCACGATCAATCTCTACATCAATTGGGTTCATGCAGCGAGTGCATCGCATCTGAACACTTCCCTTGATCGACAAGAGCGCGCCCGGCAAACCGCGAACACCTTCAGTCCCTTCAATGCAAACCTCAAAAGGTTTTACTGACTCACTGTCGATAATCAGTGTTTGCAATTCGGGCATCTCCGAAATGTCCACTGTTGTGTTAATCTTCTGACGATTTCCTGCAACCGAGAAAATGTCGACTGTTGAAAAATTTTGCTTGTCTTTCGACATTCGATACTCCCAATAAGGTTACGAGGCGTATGTTACCGAATAAATTAGTCCTGGGGTCAAGTTCCCCGTACAGAAAAGAATTACTTCAGCGTCTTGGCGTTGAATTTGAGTGTGTGTCCGCAGACATCGATGAAAGCCGCCAAGAGGGAGAAAGTCCGGAGGCGCTCTGCGTGAGACTGGCTCGGGAAAAGGCCCTCAAGGTCAAAAGTATTGTGGGTGAGGCCATTGTCATCGGCAGTGACCAGGTGGCCGTGCTCGGTGACAGAATTCTTGGCAAACCGCACACACGTGAGCGCGCCATTGAGCAGCTCACCGCCATGCAGGGACAGACCGTTTATTTTTTAACGGCTCTTTGCATTATCAGCGCCGAAGGCAAAATTTTTGAAACCATGGTGCCGACTGTCGTCACCATGAAAAATCTGTCTAAAGAGACAATCGAACATTATCTGGACCGCGAACAGCCCTTTAACTGCGCAGGCTCGGCCAAAATCGAGAAGCTTGGCATTGCGCTTATGAAGGAGGTCCGCTCCACAGACCCCACGGCTTTGATCGGTTTACCCTTAATTGAAACCGTGAACCTTTTGGCTAAAGCGGGTTTTGAAGTCATTGATGGCATCGGCGAAGGTGAATAATGTCGGGAACTCTCTATCTTCTGCCAAACAGAATCGCAGAACGGCCGGTTGAGGAAACTTTGCCCGCAGCCACACTTGAAGTCTTGCGGCAGACCCACGTCTTTTTGGCTGAAAACGCCAAAAGTGCCCGCGCTTACCTGAAGGCCGCCTCTCACCCGGTGCCTTTAATGGAACTGCAAATTGACGAGATCGGTCATGAACCCGATAGCCGTTTGATTGATCAATGGCTCGCCCCTTTGGGTGAAGGCAAGGACATCGCCATTGTGAGTGAGTCAGGCTGCCCCGGCATTGCCGATCCAGGAGCCACCATAGTCGCCCGCGCTCAGGAAAAAGGCTATCGGGTTAAGCCTTTGGTCGGTCCAAGTTCCATTCTTCTTGCATTGATGGCAAGCGGTCTTGACGGTCAGCACTTCCGTTTCCTAGGCTACCTGCCGATTAAGGAGCCTGCCCGCACACAAGCGCTTAAGTCTGCTGAGCAGCAAAGTGCACGAGGGGAAACGCAGCTTTTTATTGAAACGCCTTACCGCAATCAGAATTTCTTGGAATTTTTAATCCAGACACTGGCTCCGTCGACACGAATTACCGTTGCCTGTGATTTGACGGGTGATTCAGAATTTGTGAAAACGAAAAAAGCGTCGGAATGGAAAAACGAGAAAACTGTTTTACCGAAACTGCCGACAATTTTTGCGATTTTGGCTCAAAAGAGTGCCGTAAAAACTCACACGACACACAAAAACACCAAAACACATTTTAAAAAGCAAGGCAGCTTCTGGCGCCAGGCTTAAAAATCGGGGCGGTTTAACCGCCCTCTTTTTTTAACTACTTCAAAAGTTCATCAACGCCCAGCGCCACGGCAAGCTGCTCGGTATTGTCAACAACGGGCACCTTCCACTTCACAAGCTCCGACTTGGGGAATGCCCCGTAACTGACCGCAACAGCCGCACAGCCTGCGTTTTTCGCAAGCCACAGGTCATGCTCCGTGTCCCCGATCATCACCATCTGATGAATATCCACACCGGTTTCTTCTGAGAGCATCTGAAGCATCAAAGGATTGGGTTTGCCCGCGCTTTCATCTGCCGTCACCGTGGCTTCAAAAATATCGCTCACACCCGTTTGAGCAAAAACCCGATCCAAACCGCGGCGGCTTTTACCGGTGGCCACAGCCAGACGCAAGCCTGCGGCTTTCATTTTGCGCATCAGGTTTTCAAGCCCCGGGAAAATGCCGATCTCTTT
This sequence comes from uncultured Sutterella sp., assembly GCA_958347955.1. Taxonomy (GTDB): domain Bacteria; phylum Pseudomonadota; class Gammaproteobacteria; order Burkholderiales; family Burkholderiaceae_F; genus Aphodousia. Next base: position 80,943 of record CATVXH010000004.1, on the reverse strand, counting down.
TTCTTTCACGAGGTAGTACTCGCGGTACGCATGTTCAAACTGTTCGTAGTGTTCAAACCGGAAATCGGGTTCAATCGATAAAATAGCCCGACGCCAATCCAGACCGATCACATTGCGCGCAGCCTGCATACCCGGATCTTTGTAGCCAAGCGCGACAAACGCATGACAAATCCCTGCGGCGATAGGCTCAGTGGTATCCATTACCGTACCGTCCCAATCAAACACAAACAGATCAAATTTGGGTACCAGCATTATTCGTTTTCCTTTCTTTGCTTGAGTATTGCAATCAATTCTTCACAGTCTTTCGGCAACTTCGCCGTCACGGACATCATCTGACCGGTGATGGGATGTCTGAACTCCAAACGGTAAGCGTGTAAAAACATACGCTTAAACGCAATGCCCAAACTGCCTTTAGCGATTCTCTTATTGGCTTCAAAATCCCCATACTTATCATCGCCCACCAATGGGTGCCCCGCCCACTGCGCATGAACGCGAATTTGGTGCGTTCGTCCGGTTTTTAAATCCACACTTAAATAGGAAACGTCGCCGAAACGATGAATAAGCTGAAAAATGCTGTGACTGGGCAACCCTTTTTGCTCATCAACACAGACACGTCTTTCGCCGGAAGCGGTGACAAACTTGTACAAAGGTGCCTTGATATGTTGACGATCATTAACCCAATCACCCAACACCAGAGTCTTATACGATTTATGAAGGTTGCCTTCGCGAATCATTTCATGGAGTCTGACCAAAGCCTTGCGGCTTTTTGCAAGCATCATTACGCCGCTTGTTTCTCTATCCAAACGATGCACGAGCTCCAAGTAGGGTTGATTGGGACGGGCCGCCCTGAGTCTTTCTATAAGACCGAAACTAATGCCGGAGCCACCGTGAGCGGCAAGTCCCGCAGGCTTATCCACAACTAAAATGTGTTCTTCTTCGTACAAAATCGGCAGCTCAATATCATCGATGGGTCTTGCCTCTTCTTTTTTGGGAGCGCTCGAAACACGAATCGGCGGCACACGCAATTCATCGCCCAAACTCAAACGGGTGTCGACAGACGCGCGTTTTTTGTTTACCCGCACCTCTCCGCCTCGCACAATGCGGTACAAATGACTTTTCGGCACTCCTTTGGCTATTCTGAAAAGGAAATTGTCCAAACGCTGACCGTCGGCATCAGGACCGATGCGAATCCAAACCACGGCATCGGCACGAGCCGCTGCCTGTGCAGAAGAAATAAATGTAGGGGTTTTCCCAACTAAATTTGCCATAACTCTATATAATGGGGATCGAGTTGAAATCAGACAACAAATATGGTTTGTCCCTTCAACTTTTAAGGAAAATCAACATGTGCATTGTAGCCATGTTTTGATTAAAAAATTCTCTTTAGCGGGAAAGCTCCCGGTAAAGTTTTTTGTGTGCCTGCGAAGAGCTGCCTTCTCAGGCTGATTTTTGGCGGAGCCGCGGATAATTTTTTCGTGGACTGTGATGCCGGCGTATTAGCGCCAACAGCAGCAAACGGTATAAGTGAAATCCTCTTGAGTGGATGTAAGAACCGACTTAAGAGCTTGTTGTTAATTGCCGTGCAAAATGAAATCTGTGGTCGGACAAGCCCCACCAGGATCACCGCGTTGATGTCGGTGAATCAGACTTGTCAAAGTGAAAATTGCAGTGATAGTTTTAACTAGACCCTATGTGAGGGATTGAGCTCAAGATGCAAAATAGACAATCTATTTTGAATTCGTTCGTTTCGGTGCTCTCCCTACCGCTGAATCCAAAAGAGAGGCGACACACGTCTAAGAGTTTGTTTTCTCACATTTTTCCGAAGATTCAATCTTTCGGACCGTTATTTTATTTGAGAAAAGATTAAGTAATGCGGGTTAAATGGCTCGCCATTGCTTCTGCGCCACGGATTTTGTTTCAGACACGGCACGCCTGACTCTGACGACCTGCGACAGTGGTTGTCAGCCCGGAGTGTGCAATGAAACGCATGTTATTTAACGCCACGCACGCTGAAGAAACGCGCGTGGGCATTGTGGACGGTCAGAAGCTGATCGATATTGACATCGAAACAGCCGGCCGCGAACAACGCAAATCAAATATCTACAAGGGTATCATCACCCGCATTGAACCCAGCCTTGAAGCCTGTTTCGTCAATTACGGCGAAGATCGGCACGGTTTCCTTCCTTTTAAAGAAGTTTCACGACAATATTTTAAAGAAGGGGTTGATGTGCGCACGGCAACAATCCGTGACGCATTGGTCGAAGGCCAAGAACTTATCGTTCAAGTCGAAAAGGAAGAACGGGGCAACAAAGGCGCCGCTCTGACCACCTTTATTTCATTGGCCGGCCGCTACCTTGTTTTGATGCCGAATAATCCTCGCGGAGGCGGCGTGTCCCGTCGCATCGAGGGTGAAGAACGCCAAGAACTTCGCGAAACGATGGACCGACTGAAGCTGCCGGCCGGCATGAGCATCATCGCCCGCACGGCAGGAATCGGACGCACAGTTGACGAATTCCAGTGGGATTTGAACTACTTGCTCAAACTCTGGGAAGCCATCTGCGAAGCCGCTCAACCGCAATATGAACTGCAGGTCAGAGAAGGCAATCGCAACGTCACCAAGTATGTCACCGAACCGACCGGCCCCAAAGGCGAGGCATTAAAACGCGCCAATCCCGCCCCTTTCCTCATCGTCGAGGAAAGCAATCTCGTGATTCGAGCTATCCGTGATTACTTCCAACCCGAAATTGGCGAAATTCTCGTTGACACGGATGAAATTTACGATCAAGCCCGTCAATTTATGGCCCATGTGATGCCGGACATGGTGGGTCGCGTCAAGCGCTATCGTGAAGAAACACCGCTTTTTTCACGTTTTCAAATTGAGCACCAAATAGAAACGGCTTACTCTCGCACGGTTCCCCTGCCCTCCGGCGGTGCGATCGTGATCGACCACACTGAAGCATTGGTGGCGGTCGACGTGAACTCTGCCCGAGCCACTCGCGGCTCTGATATTGAAGAAACGGCTTTCCGCACAAACTGCGAGGCCGCCGATGAAGTGGCCCGCCAAATGCGTCTGCGTGACTTGGGCGGTCTGATCGTCATTGACTTCATTGATATGAACGATCCGAAGAACCAACGCGCCGTCGAACAACGCCTCAAAGATGCGTTAAAGTATGACCGCGCGCGTGTTCAAATGGCTAAAATCAGTCGTTTCGGCTTGATGGAATTATCCCGTCAACGCCTGCGCCCGGCTTTAGCCGAGGGCAACCATATCACCTGCCCGCGCTGCAATGGTGTCGGTGTCATCCGTGACACGGAAAGCTGCGCTTTGCAGATCTTGAGAATTTTGGAAGAAGAAGCCATGAAGGAAGGGACCGGGGCTGTGCACGCCCAGGTACCGGTTGATGTGGCGAGCTTCCTTTTGAATGAAAAGCGTCCTGATATCGCCAAGATCGAGCATCGCCACCGTCTGCCGATCGTGCTGATTCCCAATAAATTCCTGGAAACGCCTCACTATCATATTGAACGTCTTCGCTATGATGACGAGCGTCTTGATGATGAAGTGGCAAGCTACAAACGCGCTGAAGAAATCAAGCCTGATGAAGAGTTTTTTGACCCGTACCGAGTAAAGAAGGCTGAAGAAAAGCCCACGACCAAACGCCAGGAACCGGTGCTTCGCAACTTCATGCCTGAGGTGGCTCCGGAACACAATGAGGCCGACCGGCTGATCAATAAGAAAGCTGAACAGCGCGCGGCTCGCGAAGAGGCTGCCAAACGCGCTCAAACGTCTAAAGAGCCGAATCTTATTCAACGTCTGATCAATTTCCTCTTTGGTTCATCCGACAAAGCCGAGGAGAAAAAAGAAGAAGAAAAGAAGGGACGTGGCGATCGTCGCTCTCGTCGAAATCCCCGTGACCGCCGAGAAAAGGATAACACTCGCCGTCCGCGCCGCGAGCGCATGGCAAGGGCCGAAAAAGAAGAAGATAAAAGCTCGGTGACGGAAAAATCTGAAACGGCGGACAAGGCCAAACCCGCGGAAAAAGATAACGTGCGTGAAGTTCAAACCCGCCGTCGTCCGCGCCGCCGGGTTAAGAGTGAAGAGACGCCGGAGTTGCTTCCGGCTCCTGAAGCTAAAGTAGCGTTGCCGAAACCGACCCAAAGTGGTCAAGAATCTGTCAAAAATGACGACGATTTCAATTTCGCCACGGACGATTTTGACACACAAGCAGTCGCAAACGAAACCTCTCAAGTTTCCGAAGTCTCGACAACCGAAACTCTGACGGAAAACACCGAGCGCCGTCCCCGCCGTCGCCGTCGCACAACGGAGGAGCCGATGACTCGACGTGACCGCATTCCGCCTGAAGTGGAAGCCGAAGAAATGAACAGGGCCCCCATCGTGCCGCCAGAAGAATATCTGCAGGAAAACACGGTAAGGACAGCTCCGCTGGACGAATCCGAGCTTCACTCTGAGGTTTCTTCGCAGCCCGTTGAACCGCGTCATGTGAATGTGGAAAGCCATATCGGCAATCAAAAACGTGAACCTCTTGCCCAGCGTCCGCGCGCAGAAGACGAAGTCATCAATACCGAAGAGACAAAGGTGGAGGAAGAAGTTCTTTCAACGCAAGAGAGCAAATCAACTGAAGCCTCCTCTGCTCCTGTTGAAGAATTAAATGAGGATAAGGTGCGGGAAGACGCAAAAACCGCCATTGAGCGCTTGACCGACGGTCTTGATGAGGCTCTGGCTCAGTGTGGCCTTACTGTCGTTCACACAAAACCAGAACTTGTCCATCCGGTCGATTATTCTCCGGTTATTTACCCGGGGCGCCCGAGAAAGGTTCTGCCGCCTTTGGATGACACTCCCCTCATCCAAGTTCACACTAAAACTCATTAATATCTGACAGCAACGGAGAGCGATGCCAAACGGCTCGCTCTCCCACTTCTCAAAATCCTATCGTGACTGACATCAATAATTTCAATAAAACGGTAAACAAAATCGTTGAGCTTATCCAAAAAGTGGATGAGCAGGAATCGCCCGAAAAGAAGTACCCCTTTTTTACTGATTTGCAGACGATGTGCATCTCTGCGTTCACGACTCTTGATGACGATTTTGTCACCGCAGTCATTCGCCGGCTGGAAGAGCGGAACCTGGATTTTTCAGATCTTATGCGTTGGACATTCTTTTTTGAGTGCATGTCATGCAATGCTATTGATGAAAAGTACACGCATTCTCTGATCGTTTTGCCTTTCATGGCATCAAGCGCCTACGGATTGCCTTTTGGAGAGATTCCAACAGAGGCGTTGAAAAAAATTGAAGTTTTTCTCAAAGGCCTTTTTACTTCCGAGTTCGAAATCCGTATTAACCGAGACATGGTCAATACAGACACATTCGCATTGCCTCCGTATGAGATGCAGAGATCAATTAAAACTTGGGTGGCGCGCACCAAACCCGGTATCTGCTCCTTCATAAAATCTGAAGAGACACGAGAGGAAATGACGGAACTCGTCGCTGACATCAGACTGATGCCGGTGATCATCAGCACACCGATTAAGAAACTGCCTCTGGCGACTCATGTACCCAAACCGAGTCTGGATAAGATGCAGAAAAACCTCGCATTTGGCCTTCATCGTATCTTCAGTGAGCATTACCCTGCCACACACCTCGAATTTATGATGCATCCTTCCGCACAAATGCAAAAGTATCTTGAAAAGGTAGATGAAAACTGCATCTACAACACAAGTTTCATGCTCCCCTGTATCGGTTCATTGATGGAGGCCGGACGCCTTTTCAGACACTTTTCTCTTAAAGAGGCGTTGGCCAAATTGCAGCAGACCGACGGCTATGCCATCAAAGACCTGCAAATTGCCATTGCGCCATTTTATGAACCGGCCGGACTCGGCGAAGCAAGAATGGCTGAATTTCGGATTGGTATCAGTTTGAAAGGCGAGGACTCTAAGGTATACCAAGGGCTCGGCTGGCCGATCTTTTTTGATGATCCGGAAGCGCTTTTAGATTGCTTAGAGGCGACCTTGAGACTCCATAACTTCGGCCCCGAACAAGTTCGGCTCTTCAGCGACTCCACTTTTATGCTTGAGGACGATGATGAGGAGGTCAGATACCCTGCCTTTGACGGAAAACTCTATGAGCCGTTTATCAAGGAAGAGACCTCATACCTGACCCCCACCCTTTATCAACTCAACTAAAACAACGGCCCCTTTTGATTTTCTCAAAAGGGGCGATTTCAACTTTTCGAACTCTTAAACCTATTGTGGATCAGAAGCAAAATCACGGTCGCTAACCGGTTCAAGCCACTCGCTCTTATTGTTGGGAACATTGGTTTCCACGGAAATATGCGTCATCCACGTATTGATCCTGCTCCATGCCAATGCTCGACATTGGGCGCGATGCGAACCACATCGCCTTTTTTGATGATTCTTACCTTTTCGCCTCTAACCTGGAAACGGCCTTCACCGGAAATAACCAATAAAATCTGTCCGCCGGAATGCTTGTGCCAGAAAGTTCTCGCCTTAGGTTCAAAAGTGACATTACATATCGGCTCGTTAAAAGTCTTGTCGTTTTCCGAAAGCATCGTCAGGTATGATTGGCCGGTGAATAATTTTCAATAAGGATTAACAGCGCCTTGGGCAAAAATCGTGTCTATAGGGGCTTTTTGTTCAGCGGCCATTGCGGATCCCGCCACTAACAGCAAACAGGTCGCACAGGTTGCAATTTGTTTGATATTCATAATGTATCTCCTTGATTAAATGGAAATTTATTACTTTAATCATACAAACTGCATATCTTCCAAGCTTCCTCATTCTTCGCATATTTTTTGCACACAAATACAAACGGCTTGCCGTTCAGGCAAGCCGTAAGCATTAACGAATTGAAACTATAGATCAGGCTCGTTGATACACAAATTGACCATTGACCATTGTGGCATCAACCTTAACCTTAAGAATATCGTTAGGTTGAACAGTGAAGATATTGTCACTCAAAATCACTAGATCAGCGAAGTAGCCTTTCATGAGACGCCCCTTGACCTTTTCATCAAAGGACGCGTAGGCGCTCTCAATAGTGTAGGCGTCCACTGCGGAATAGATGTCCACGCATTCCTCGGGGTGGAAGCCGCCGACAGGCTCGCCGCGCAGGTTCTGACGGGTGACGGCGCAGTAAATGTTGGCAATCGGATCCATATCTTCAACGGGGCTATCAGTGCCAAAACTCGTATGCACGCCCAAATCCATCAAGGTCTTGAAAGCGTAACTGGTTGCCGCCAACTCCTTACCAACACGATCTTCTACAATGCCCGTGTCATAGTGAAGGAAAATCGGCTGCACAAGCGCCAAGATATCGTTTTTTGTGAAGCGTTCCAATAACGGACGATCAGTAATTTGAACGTGAACCACCCCCAGACGCAACGGATTTTGACCGTTCACGCATACCTTGTCATAGGCGTTGAGCACATTTTCAATGGCGGCGTCACCGATAGCGTGGATGGCCACCCCGGTGTCATTCTTGACGGCCATGCCCACCAAAGTATCAATCTCTTCTTCGGTGAGTGTGGGGATACCGCGCGTGGCGGGATCATCAGCGTAGGGCTGACGCATGTATGCCGTGCGAGCTCCGAGACTGCCGTCGACGAATAACTTCAGGGGTCCGATACGATTAAAATCGTTGCCCACGCCCATTCGATAACCCTTATCGAGAAAAGCTTGGAAACCCTTCGGTTCCATGAAGCTGAACTGATGGTAGGCGCGAAGAGTAGGGGTTTCAGCAAGCACTTGATTGTATGCTTCAAGCGTTGACTCCCAGTCACCTAAACGCACATCGCACGTTTGCACCGAGGTCACCCCTGTTTCGTTGGCATGCTTAATAGCTGTGCGAAGCAGACGCTTTTTCGTTTCAAGCGAGCGTTCGCTCATCAGACAGCGAACCTGGGATCGGGCGTTTTCACGGAAAACGCCGGTCAATTCCCCGTTTTCTTGGTCGATTGCTCCGCCGGCATTGGCAACAGTGTCAACCGTGACTCCCGCCATTTCCAATGCCTTAGTGTTGCACGTAAGGATATGACCGCAGGCGCGATCAAAAATAATCGGATGTTCGGTTGAAATCTGATCCAAATCATGACGGCTCAAAAGACGGTGTTCATCGGTGAAATAGTCCTGATTCCACCCCATTCCATGAATCACCTCGCCGGGCTGCGGTTGATTTTCTTCAATGTAACGGCGGCCCCTCTCAATAACCTCGGCAATCGACGTCACCCCTTGCAGGCGAACTGCTGCCAAAGCAATACCGGTGTTAAACAGATGCTGATGGGAGTCGTTAAAGCCCGGGACAATCGTGCGGCCATTGGCGTCGAAAAGTTCCTCACTCCCGGTGCACGCGGCGCGGACCTCCTCTTCAGTGCCCACGGCGACGATTTTACCGTCATCACCGATCAGCAGGGCTTGAGCAAACTGTCCTCTTTGAACATAAACATTAGCGTTGTAAATCAATGTCGACATCGTTATTCTCCATCTTCCTTGGCTTGAGCGGCGACTTGTGCGTCATGCTGCTTGCGGAACATCACTTCATAGATAACCAATCCGAGCAAGGGAACAATGAAACCCAATACCACTGTGATCGGATCGTTGCCGATGGTGTTGATGATCAAACCGATCATCACGGCGCAGATAATAAGAATCGGAATCGGATAGAACCAGACCCGATACGGGCGTTCCAAATCCGGATACTTGCGGCGAAGGACAATCACAGCAAAGAAAGTCATGCCGTGGAAAATCATGCCGCACAAAGCCACCAAACTCGTCAATTCACCCAAGGTTCTTGAAAGGATAAGGACAATGGCGAGAGCGGCGGAAGCCAGCTGAGCGTTCATCGGCGTGCGGTAGGTCGGGTGCAACTTCGCGAAGGGCTTAAAGAACGCACCGTCTCGAGCCATGGCGTAAGTCATGCGGGGGAAAGCCAGCACGCAGCCGTTCAAAGAACTGAAAATAGCCAGAATCATCGCGGCGCCCACGATGTAAAGACCGGCGCTGCCAAAGAGCATATTGGCCGCTTCAGTGCCAAGGTAGTAATTGCCGGAGTTAACCATTTCGACAATCTTTCCGTAAGGCACCACACGGAAAATAGCGTAGTTAAAGAGCACGTATAAAAGTGCCACACCGACAATGGCGAGAATCAAGGCCAAAGGAATATTTCTCTTCGGATTCTTAATTTCTTCGGCAATGTTATTGAGATTGGTCCATCCTTCATAAGCCCACAAAGTGGCGATCACGGCAAAACCGATCATCGACAGCAAAGTCGAGATGGAAGGCATTTCACCGGGATACATAAAGAGATCGGGTGACTCTTCGCCCAACAGCAAGCCGGCAAAGAGAATGAGCAAAATCGGCAACATCTTCAAAACCATGAAAACGTTACCCAATCGGCTGCCAAGCCCCACGCCGCGGATATTGATCAGCGTCAGCAAAAGAACAGTCGAAATAGCGATCACCTTTTGGGTTACCGGATCAATAGTCCAAATTGAATTAAGAGCGGCGGCGAACGCAACGGCCAAAGCAGCGATAGAGCCGGGGTTGGACAAACAGAAATTGCCGAACCCGCACATAAATGCGATGCGCTCACCGTATGCTTCACGAAGGTAAACATAATAGCCGCCTGCTTTCGGAATCATGGCGCCAAGCTCGGCAAAACAGATGCCGCTCAGAAGAGTGACCAAACCGCCGATGAGCCAAACCAAAAGAGACAAGCCCGGGCTCATGCCCGCGCGCTGTAAGACAATGGCACCGATATAAAAAATACCGGAGCCGATCATGATACCTGCCAACACGGAAATGCCACCGAAAAGCGTCACATCACGGCGCATTTCAGTCTTTTCGCTTTGCAGTTGACTGGCAACAGAATGAGTCGTCATCATTTGTTCCTTATAGTTATTCGATTAACAAAAGCTATAAAAAAAGTTGCATCCATCGATGCAACCTTGCTTGTGTCAATCGTTTAAGGCGATGACGGCCGTTTGCGATCGATAGCTCCTCCACTTCCTCTCGGAAGCGGGAGTCATGGAAATGTTCTTCCCATGCCCAACTGGTGATTCCTGCCGGAATCATCGTTTCGGCGATTTGACCTTTCTTCGGCCGTCCTCAGGTGCCCCTTCGGACCGAATACTCTTTCGCATCGCGCCTCTATCAACTTTGAGAGTAAATTTAACGCTAAAAATTTCTGTTTGTAAATACAGTCATCTCACAAAAAAGGCCTGAATTTTGATTTTCAGGCCTTTTTTTAAGTAATTTGGACTAGAAAAATCCAAATTAGGCGTCGCTTTCACTCACATCAAATGTGAACTCATCGCCCTTGGCGCCGATCGTAACCGTATCGCCCGGTTTGACACTGCCGGCTAAAAGCAAACGAGACAGACCGTTTTCAATATGATCCTGAATAGCTCGCTTCAAAGGACGAGCGCCATAGAGCGGATCAAATCCGACCTTGGCAATCTCGGCCAAAGCCTCATCAGTCACCACCATCTTAATGTCCTGAGCTTGCACGCGCGCGGCCAACTTCTTGAGCTGGATCTTAGCGATATCCTTAATTACCGCTTCACCCAATGCGTTAAAGACCACGATTTCATCAATACGGTTGATGAATTCCGGGCGGAAGTGTTCGCGCACTTGGGTCATCACGGCCGTGCGGACCTCGTCTTTACCAGCGCCCACCAGTGACTGAATTTCATGAGAGCCCAAGTTACTCGTCATGATAATCACCGTGTTTTTGAAGTCTACCGTGCGCCCCTGACCGTCAGTCATACGACCGTCATCCAAAACTTGAAGCAGGACATTGAAGACATCCGGATGTGCCTTTTCCACCTCATCGAGCAAAATGACGCTGTAGGGTTTACGGCGAACGGCTTCCGTGAGGTATCCGCCCTCTTCATAACCGACATATCCCGGAGGCGCCCCAATCAAACGGGCCACCGAGTGCTTTTCCATAAATTCACTCATGTCGATACGGATCATGGCATCTTCCGTATCAAACAGGAATTCAGCCAAGGCTTTGGTCAACTCGGTCTTACCGACACCTGTCGGCCCTAAAAAGAGGAAGGATCCGTAAGGACGGTTCGGATCAGACAGACCGGCCCTTGAGCGCAGAATCGTTTCAACCACGGCCTTCACGGCTTCCGGTTGCCCCACCACGCGCTTTTCAAGCGCTTCTCCCATATGAAGCAACTTCTGACGTTCGCCTTCCATCATCTTGGCCACCGGAATACCCGTGGCACGGGACACCACCTCAGCGATTTCTTCGGCTCCCACACTGGTGCGCAGAAGCTTCGGTTTCATTTCGCCTTTCTTGGACTCTTCTTTACGAAGCTTTTCCTCCAATTTCGGCAACACACCGTATTGAAGTTCAGCCAGCTTTTCAAACTGTCCCTGACGACGGTACTCTTCCATTTGATGACGGGTTTTATCAATGTCATCACGAGCTTTCTTCGCTTCCAGGGCCTCGATTTTTTCCTTCTTCCAAACTTCCTCGAGATCGCCGTACTGCTTGGTCAATTCGACGATCTCATCCTCGATGGCAGCCAGACGCTTTTTACTGGCCTCATCGGTCTCCTTTTTCATTGCCTCGCGTTCAATCTTCAATTGAATCAGACGACGATCAAGCTTATCAAGCGCTTCAGGCTTGGAGTCAATTTCCATTTTCACCCGAGCGGCCGCCTCATCAATAAGGTCAATGGCCTTATCGGGAAGGAAACGGTCGGTTATGTAACGATGGGACAATTCCGCCGCCGTCACAATAGCCGGATCGGTAATCTCCACTCCATGATGCGCTTCATACTTTTCCTGCAATCCACGCAAAATAGCTATCGTGTCTTCAACACTAGGCTCATCGACCATAACCTTTTGGAACCGGCGCTCCAAAGCGGCGTCTTTTTCAACATATTTACGATATTCATCGAGCGTCGTCGCGCCAATCACATGAAGCTCTCCGCGAGCCAAGGCCGGTTTAAGCATATTGCCCGCATCCATCGAGCCCTCTGTCTTACCCGCTCCCACAACCGTGTGCAGCTCATCGATGAATAAAATGATCTGACCATTAGCGCGCGTGACTTCTTTAAGAAGCTTCTTTAAACGTTCCTCAAATTCTCCGCGGTATTTGGCACCCGCAATCAGCCCAGCCATATCCAGGCTCAAAATGCGTTTATTTCTAAGCGTATCCGGCACTTCTCCGTTGACGATACGTTGCGCCAATCCCTCAACCACAGCGGTCTTACCGACACCGGGTTCGCCGATCAAAACAGGGTTGTTTTTCGTTCTGCGCTGAAGAATCTGCATGGCGCGACGAATCTCATCGTCACGGCCGATCACAGGATCGAGCTTGCCCTCGCGAGCCTTTGCAGTCAAATCAATCGTGTACTTCTTTAAAGCCTCGCGCTGATTTTCCGCATCGGGATTATCTGCCGAGTCGCCACCCCTGACTTCAGCAATGCTTGCCTCAAGCGCCTTGCGGGTCAAGCCGCAGCGTTTGGCAATGCGTCCAGCTTCGCCTTGCGATTGTGTCAAGGCCAAAAGAGCCATATCAACGGAGATGTATTCATCACCGTGGGCCATTGCTTCTTTTTCCGTCAGATTCAACCAATTGATGAGATCGCGTCCCGGTTGAATGTCACCGGCCGTGCCGCTCACTTTAGGTAAACGGCGAACCGCATCTTCCACTTCTTGCACAAGCTTTTGAACCGAGACTCCGGATCTTTCCAACAACGACTTGGTAGATCCCTCATCATCACGCAAAAAGGCTGCCAGAAGATGCAGATCCTCCATGATTTGGTTGTCGTTGCCAAGCGCAATCGTTTGTGCGTCAGCCAAAGCTTGTTGGAATTTAGTTGTTAATTTATCTTGTCTCATTGTTTCTATTTCCTTCTGCCCTACAGACTTAAAGCGTCCGTGAAGGCACTTCGTTCTAACTCCTATATGGGGTATGGTTTTGAAATTTCAAGGGATCTAGGAAATAGATTTTTTATTTTGTTTTCAATGAGATATCTTAATTTTGAAATAGATTGTTGCACAATAGGAAAAGCTGACCGGGAAGTCTTTTTCAAGCGGATAAACAAAAAGCGTCAGAGGTGTCCCCTGATCGTTAAAACGCCAAGAATTAAAGCGACAAAAGAGCCGCCGATGTGCATAAGGAAATGCTCTAAAGAAGCAAGCCACTGACCGGTGAGCATAAAGTGGAGATTTTCACCTAACACGGCTGTCAGCGTAGAGAAAGCGCCTAAAAAACCGGTAATGATGAACAGTCTGACAGCGGGACTGATTTCCGGGCGGGTTGAAAGCCAAGCAAGCGCCATTCCCATCAGATAGGCTGCGCAAAGATTTGATAAAAGAGTTCCAAGCGGAGAAGACAGAAACCATGACGTGCTGTTAAATGCATACGTGAGCCACCACCGTAGCATAGCGCCCAGGGTGGCTCCGGTGGCGACACTTAAAACAACTAACCAAAGAGGACCGTCTTTTGTCATGATATATTCATAAAAAATTGCAATGATTGTACGCCAAGAGCAAAAACCTTTGTTAAGCTACCGAGGTACTCTCTGAAGGACATTGATATGACAGACATCTTAAATCAACCGATTCCTGAATTTAGCGCTCAAGCCACTACCGGAGAAATCACTTCCGAAATGTTTAAAGGCCGTTACACGGTTCTTTATTTTTATCCAAAAGACAACACGAGCGGCTGTACCATGGAAGGACGAGACTTCGCCGCTCTTTACAACAAATTTAAAGAAGCGGGCTGTGAGATTATCGGTGTGTCTCGCGACTCTATTAAAAGTCACACTAATTTTTGCAACAAGCAGGGTTTCCCGTTTGCCCTGATCAGCGACACTGATGAGTCCCTTTGTAAAGCTTTCGATGTCATAAAACTCAAAAAACTATACGGGCGTGAATATATGGGGATTGAAAGAAGCACTTTTCTGATCAATCCGGAAGGCGTCGTGTGTGCTCAATGGCGAAAAGTCAAAGTTGCAGGACACGCTCAAGCCGTTTTTGAATATTTGCAATCCCTTAAATAACCGGAGAAAAGCATGCCGCTGCCTCCCCCACCCAAAGATATGGGTACAGTTTTAAAAGATTCGGACATTGTTGAGGAACAACCTGTTGGCAAAAAATCCCTAAAGAAAGCTGACATCAGCGCCTCTTTGCCTGAAAGTTCGAAACCACGAGCTAAAGAAAAAACCAGAGCCAAATCCCAAGCCGCCGTTGTAAAAACGTCCGTCGGAGATTTTCTTTTAGAGAAAAAAGAAGAGTCTCATAAAAAGCAAAAGGGTTACCGCGCGAAAACTCACGGCAAAAAACTATTCGTGCTCGATACCAATGTGCTGATGCACGATCCCCTCTCGCTTTTTCAATTCGAAGAGCATGATGTTTTTCTGCCAATGGTCACGCTCGAGGAGCTCGATGGGCATAAAAAGGGAATGAGTGACGTTTCCCGGAACGCCCGTCAGGTCTCCCGTTACCTTGATCAGCTGCTCGGGCACAGTCAGGGCAACATTACTGACGGCATTGAGCTCTCGGCACTCGGAAACATCGAAGCAAAAGGAAAGCTCTTCTTCCAGACTCAAACACTTGACGCGCAGCTTCCTCAAGGGCTTCCTCAAGGCAAAGCCGACAATCAAATCCTGGCCGTCGTTCAAGCGTTGCAAAATAAAGAAAAAGAACGTTCAGTTGTCCTGGTTTCCAAAGACATTAATATGCGGATCAAGGCTACCGCCATGGGATTGGCCGCTGAGGATTATTTCTCGGATAAAACGCTCGATGACACGGAAATTCTTTATTCAGGCCGCATGCAGCTGCCGGAGGACTTCTGGGAAACTCACGGCAAAAAGATGCAAAGCTGGAAAGAAGACGGAAGAACTTGGTACAAGGTAAGCGGTCCGCTTGTGCATGAATGGTTCACCAACCTTTTCATTTACCTGCCTGATAATTCTTTCATGGCACAGGTAAAAAAGATTGAAGGTAAAACCGCAACTTTGTGCGTCGTGCGTGACTACATGCAGTCAAAGTATTCCGTTTGGGGCATCACGGCGAGAAACCGCGAGCAGTGCTTCGCGCTCGACCTTTTAATGAATCCCGACATTGATTTCGTGACGCTTTTGGGGCAAGCCGGCACCGGTAAAACACTCATTACCTTAGCCGCCGCACTCACCCAAACACTTGACATGAGGCGCTTTTCTGAAATCATCTTCACCCGAGCGACAGTGAGCGTCGGAGAAGAAATCGGTTTCTTGCCCGGCACCGAAGAGGAAAAAATGCTGCCTTGGATGGGCGCGCTTGAAGACAATCTTGAAGTGCTCAATAACATCGAGTCCGGAAGCGACTGGAGCCGACACGCAGCCAATGACCTTATTCGCAGCCGCATTAAAGTCAAGAGCATGAGTTTTATGCGAGGTCGAACCTTCCTTAATAAATTTGTCATTATCGATGAAGCGCAGAACCTCTCGCCCAAACAAATGAAGACTCTCATCACCCGTGCAGGTCCCGGTTCGAAAATTGTGTGCCTGGGTAACATTGCTCAAATCGACACCCCCTACTTAACAGAAGGTTCTTCCGGTCTGACCTATGTGGTAGACCGTTTCAAAGGGTGGGAACATTCGGGACACATAACTCTGCAGCGCGGTGAAAGAAGCCGTTTGGCAGATTTTGCGAGTGAGTCACTCTAACGTTACGACCAAGCCCCCTTGCTGAAACAAGGGGCGAATTTTTCATGAATTCTACTTTTGCTTTAACCGCTATTGATCATTTTGTTTTAACTGTGAGGGATGTTGAAAAATCCGTTGCCTTTTACAAGGATGTACTGGGGTGCCCAGTGGTCAGATTTGCTCAGAATCGTTTTGCCGTTCAAATCGGGAACTCAAAAATTAATTTTCACGAGACAACCAGTCCTGTGAAGCCCCACAGCTTAAACCCCACTGCAGGCAGCGCGGATTTTTGCCTATTAACCGAAACAGATATTAGCGATGTTTGTCGACAACTTCGCAGCAAAGGCATCGCGATTGAAGTAGGACCGGTCAAACGAGTGGGAGCTGTTTGCCCGATCACATCAATCTATTTGCGTGATCCCGATGGCAATTTAATAGAAATTGCCAATCGAGCCTAAAAATCTTTTGGCTGGCTATCCCAACGCACAGTCAAGAACCATCATCAACACGAAACCGGCCATTACGCTTAACGTGCCGATATTGGAGTGTTCCCCCAGATGAGCCTCCGGTATCAGCTCCTCAACCACCACATACATCATGGCGCCCGCGCTAAAAGCCAACAACCAAGGCATAAATGGCGTGATCCAGGAGGCGCAAAGAACCACCAAAATACCGAACACGGGTTCCGCCAACCCTGATAGAGCTCCAAAGGCAAATGCCTTTTTGGCGCTATAGCCTTCCTGTCTTAAAGGCAATGCCACCGCTGCGCCTTCGGGCACGTTTTGAATACCCATGCCGAGCGCCAAAGCGAACGCGGCAGACAAAGCGATGGGATCACCGGTTTGTCCTGCCACCACAAAAAGCAAACCCACACTCATGCCTTCAGGAATGTTGTGAAGAGTGACCGCAAAAAATAAAAGGGAGGCTCTGGATAAGTGTGTTTGAGGCCCTTCAGGATTTTTCGAGCCGGGATGCAAATGGGGCAGCAACTCATCGAGCAGCAGCAAAAAGCCAACCCCTAAGATGAAGCCGCCCGCAGCCGGCAACCAAGAGGAAACGCCGAGTTCTTCAGCGGCCTCCATCGCAGGGATCAAAAGACTCCACACAGAAGCCGCGATCATAATGCCCGCAGCCAGCCCCAACGCCATGCGATGCACATTTTCAGATATCGTTTTTCTAAAAAAGAAAACACTGGCCGCTCCCAGCGCCGTCATCATAAAGGTAAAGCCGGTACCGCTTGCGGCCCAACCTATCATTGTGATCAGATTTGCTGTTTCCATTGTCTGCACTTTTCTTCGTTTTGATTTTGAAATTGTTGCAGACTTGAAGAAGTATTTGTATGTTTGAGTCTCAAAACTATCATTCTGATAGAGACAATTCAGACAAATACAACGAACTCTGCGACTCCACGACTTTTAGACTTCTCGAGACATCACTAGAAATTTGCTATTGAAATTTTTAAACGCCTATTTTCTTGGGAATATTCTCTTCCGTCTTAAATTGATAGAATGAATGCGAACATTATGTGGAGAGAAACCATTATGGCCAGACAAATGAACGCTATCAATCAAGCAATGCTTTACTTGGAAGTGATCCGCCGTATACCGCGCCATCGTTTCATTTCCACAATGGAAATACAAAATAGCCTTCGTGCTTCAGGCATCGAGGTGCAAATTCTCACCCTTCAGCGCTATCTCAAACAGCTCTATGAGTCGGGCAACTTGCCTTTAGAGAGAGATGATCGTTCCAAACCCTACAGCTATCGGATGCGAACGAACTCTTCGCCGTTTCCTTTTACGAAATTATCTCCTCAGGAAGCGCTGATGATGCGTCTGATAGAAGCCAACCTTAAATATCAGCTTCCCGGCAAACTTAATCGAGCCATGGAACCTTTTTTCGAGGCAGCCAAACAGGTTTTGGATGATGTTCCGGGACGCGTGACTCAGGAAAATGAATGGCTCAACAAAGTGGCGGTTGTTTCCAACAGTCTTCCCCAGATCCCGCCCAACATCAAACCCAGGATATTTGAAGAGGTTTCAAACGCTCTTTTCGTTAACAAAAAACTTAGAGTCACCTATCACAATACAGAAGGGCATGAGAAGACAAAAACAATTTCTCCGATGGGACTTGTTCAACAAGACATTCGTCTCTACCTTGTTTGTCGTTTTGACGGCTACTCCGATATCCGTCACTTGGCGCTTCACCGCATCACCGACGCTGAGCTTTTGAGTGATCCGGCTCAAAAAGAACGAAATTTTGACATTAAAACCTATGTCAGAGAACATCACTTCAATTACACAAATGATGCGACTCCCACGGTTAAACTGACACTTGAATTTACCAACGATGCGACAGCGCTAAATTTAACCGAGGCTCCCTTTAACAAAACACAAAAAATAGAAAAACTTGACAACGGCCACTACTGTCTGACGGTTGTGATTGAGGACACGTTACTTTTAAACGGTTGGATCAACACGTGGAAGGAAAAAGCCGGCATCGTCCGAGTGAAAAAGGATCCGGTGACTCAATAAAGGAAATTTGTCGAGATGCTTAAGACCGTTTACAGCAACGCTTATGAAATTTTGGAAGCCTATCTCACCGCTGAAGTCACTGCCGACAAAAAAGCGTCAGCCGATCCTTTTGAGCGTGTGCGTATCATTTCGTCGAGCGGCGCCATCAATAACCGGTTGCGTCAGCACCTGGCACAAACCAACGGCATTTGTTCAGGCATTGACTTTTGGACAACTCAATCGTGGTTTCACAACTATGCCGGCATCGGCGTTGGCGACCCCGAACAGGCACAAGATTTCCTGTGGGTCATCTGGACAATCTTAACGGATAACTTTATCAATAAACACGAGCGCTTGAAAACTTATTTCAGCCATCGAACCACTGCGCGTGAAAAAGCGTTTGCCCGTTACGAGCTTTCCGCCAAAATTGCTTCAGTTTTTAACAAATACGTCAATTATCGTTTTGACTGGGTGGCTGAATGGATGGGGCTTCAAAAACCTGAAGCCAAAGGCACGCATAATCATTTCAATGATGGCTTCCTTGAAAAAGAAAAAGCGGCCTTGCTTTCCCATCCAGACTTCGTTTGGCAAAAAGAAATTTGGGAACAACTTGCGCAAACTACTGTTTGGGCAGGCTTAGAGACATTAAAGATTTACGCAAATCCTGAATCTTTGGAAATTAAATTTTCAAACGAACCAGAGAGCCTGCATTTTTTTGAACCCACAGGTATTTCACCCTTGATGCTGCCAGTCATCAAGCTCTTGTCTGAACACGGGCACAAAGTTTACGTTTACATGCACAATCCATGCGTTGAGTATTGGTTTGATTCCTTTTCCGATACTGACACTGAGAGCGATACTGCATTGAACTTTCTCCGCAAAAACGCCGCCTCGGCTCGCGCGATGATTAACCGCTTCTGGACATTTACACCGGAGGAATCGGAAAATGCCGATCACCGACCGCAGAAGCTTCCCGATCTGACAAGCGCCCCATTGCAAAAGCTTCAGATATGGACTCACAGTGAAACGGAACGACTTGATTTAGTTCGTGATGACGGCTGTTTGCTTCACGCGGCCCAAAAAGCTATTTTGCAAAACTCTTCTGATGAACTGCCGATCACTGTATCGACCCAAGATCGTTCGATTCGGTTAATTAAAGCGCCGACTCTGACGCGCGAAGTGCAAAATGCGATCAACATGATCCAAGACTTTTTCGCCGATAAGACGTTGGATCTTAAGCCTGAAGATGTTCTGATCGTAACGCCTGAAATTGAAAAAACAGCGCCTGTTTTCGAAGCTTGCATGCAAGCGCTGCCTCCCGAGTTCAGGATGGATTACCAGATTTTCGGCAAAGCCTCAGCTGATACCGACATGAGCGCACGCTCTCTGGTTGATTTGGGAAAACTCCTCATGAGTTCAATGACACTGCGTTCACTGAATGCATGGCTTGAACTGCCGACGGTGGGCAGCGCGCTTGAGCTTGATCTCAGTGACCTCAATATCATTCACGACTGGCTTTTGAGAGCTGGGTTCAGAGACAGTCTCAATATTGAACATTTCATCGCCACCCACCCGGATGCAAGCGACGCTTTGATCCGTGAGGCTCACGACGGGACATTGGAACGAGCCATCGAGCGTTTAAGTTGGGGTTATGTGTTTAAAGAAGGGACTTTTGAGTTCGCCGGTGACGTTTTACCTGTTCAACACGGCTCTGATCGTTTCGCCGACATCGCAGAAAACCAGGATATCTTCATCAAACTCTGTCTTTTATCAGAAAAACTGAAAAAGGCCTTCGATAGGATGAAAAAGCTTGGGCAAGAGGCCCTTCCGACTGATTTGACCTCCTGGACATATTCGCTTTTGGATGATTTTTTTGCCCCAAAAATTGAACGAATGGCGCTCATGAGTATCCGAACCGTTCTTCGGAGTCAAGAATTTGCTTTGACCACGGTGCCTGAACCGATCACCATGCCGCTTTACGTTTACTGGAGAGCTTTGGAAGAACGAATTGCTCAGCCTTCTGACCGTAACCCGGCTGTCGGCCGCATCACATTAGCGCCGATGAGTACATTTCGAGGGCTACCATTTAAAGTCATCATAGCCATAGGTATGGGTGAAAATTCCGGCTTCCCCGGCAACCAACGCTTTGAGGAATTTGATCTCATGGGAACAGAGTCGCTCAAGCGTCAAAACGATCGCGACAGTCGATCTGATAACCGCAACGTGTTTCTAGATCTCTTTTTGTCTGCCCGTGACCGTTTTGTTTGCTCCTATTGCGTAGGCAGTGACAAAAAATCGCCTTTAAATCCCTCGCCTGTTGTTGTCGATTTGGTAGAGTTTTTAACCCACAATGCTCTGCCTGAGGGCGATGAAACAGCTTTGGAAGCTAAAAAACGCCTGGCTGATTCACTCACAGCGGAGATCACCCTGACAGATACCTCGGCGGAGAATTTCAAAACCACTGCAACACGCAGTTGGAAAAGCTTCATGACTGAAACACTTGAGGCGCTAAAAGTTGCTCAGTCAACTCAATACAGCGATCCGGAACCTGTGATGCTTAAAGGTCCGCTTAAAAAGACTCTTTTTTCCGAAACAATTTATCTGGAAGACTTACTCGCCTTTTTCAAGGGTCGCATGCAATGGGTGCAAAATCGACTGGGCTTTAAGGATTATGACACTCAGACCGCTGACAGTGTTTCCATCAAAGGCAGCCAGGATTCTCTTGAAATGTACATTCTTCGATCGCAAACCTGGACAATGCTCGAAGAGGGTAAAACAGTCGATGATGTTTTGAAACGCCTCAGTCTGGATCCGAGCAAAGGCGCAGAAAGCATTCGACTTTTGCAGTACGAAAAAACGGTTAGAGAAGTTGCCGCAAGCTTTTTACTTAAAAACGAAGTGCTCTCACAAGCTCAAATTGAAAAAATCAACCTCAAATTGCGGTTAAACGGCAAGGGGCTCTTTGAAACACTGCAGGCCGACGACATAGAATTGCTGCGTTTTACCAACCAAGACGAGAAATCCTCAGAATCCGAAGCCGGTTGGTTCACAGCAGTTGAAAATGGCAAACCCTATTTATTGGAAGTCGTCGCTTCTCAAAGTGCGCATACCCGGGCGTTCGTGAAAGTCGCCGCAATCAATGCCTGCGGCGTTGAGGCCAATCTCATTGTGATCAATCTTTTGAGTAAAGAGCCAATTGAAATTTATCAAGCCATCGGTAAAACAAAAGGGCTGGACTTTGTGCAAAGCATGACCACACTCATGCGCGCGGTTGTTGACCGCGCTTGTCTGATCACATCACATTTTCCCAATAGTCTTGAGACTGTCATGTGGCGCGGCAATGACTATGAAGGCGCTCAGAAATTAAATGACGAGCTTTTTAAATACGCAGAAAAGATGATTACCCCTGTCAGGCTTTATCCGCCGCAAGCCAAAGAAGTTGACACTTCACAGGCGGCGTTGGACTTTCACGAAACTTTAGACACTCTGCTTACCGGAGGTGTCCAATGAGATCCGTCTTTAAAATCGTTGATTCGCCTCTTCTTGGGCGAAGACTCATCGAAGCGAGCGCCGGAACGGGAAAAACATATTCCCTCATTCACATTGTGCTCAGGCTCATTGTTGAAGAGAAAATTCCGATAGAAAGACTTCTTTTGGTAACCTTCACCAAAGCGGCAGCGGCTGAATTGAAAATGCGGGTTCGAGACCTGTTAGTTCGCGCCCGAGAAGCCCTAGAGGACAACTCTGGCGAAGGACTACAGTGCGACAGCACGCTTTCTGCGCTGCTCAGAAAGTGGCGTAACAACAAAATCGACCCTAACGGGTTGCGTGATGCTATTGATCGTCTTGATGATGCTTCAATTTTCACAATTCACGGCTTCTGTCAAAGAATGCTTGAGGAAAATAAGTTCTCCAGCTCTGAGAGCTTTGATTTTGAAATCGGTGATGACACCGATTTAAGAGAAGAAGTCATAGAAGAGTTTTTACGTGAAAAGCTGACACTGATTGATAATGATGAACTGAAGGGTATATTGCTCGAAAAAGAACCCTGGGACGAAATCCTTAAGACGCTTACCGGCACACCTGACGATGCAGATATCCGTCTTTTCGACGATCTTCTTTATGTAGATAATAAAACCGGCAAACACAATAAAGAAGAAACTCCCGAACAAATCGAAATTGAAAAACAATTTCGGGCTATTTTGCAAAATTTTATTGAGTCGGCGCCCCAAGAATTAAAACGCAGAAAGCGCAGCGCAGGCATCCGTTCCTTTAACGATTTGCTTCTCGATATGTACAGAGAACTCGGAAACGAAGCTTTCGTCAGTCGGGTGCAAAACCGTTTTGACGGTGTTCTCATTGATGAGTTCCAAGACACGGATCCCATCCAGTACGCGATTTTCAGACGTCTTTTCCTCATGCAGGACAGTCGTGCAAAATCGGTTTTCTTTGTGGGGGACCCGAAGCAGTCCATTTACCGATTCCGAGACGCGGATATCAATACTTATCTTGCCGCTCAAAAAGACATCGGAGAAATTAATGAACTAACTGAAAATTTTCGCTCCTGCCCCAGTCTGCTGGAGTCGATTAATCACTTCTTTACCCGTTCAGCCTCTCCTTTTTTAGACTCCGGCATGGGCTACAGCACCATCACCGCAGGCGCCGGCAAAGGGCCGCTTTTGATCAAAGATAAAGAGACTTTTAAACCGCTTTCAACCTTTGAAATTTGGACTAAGACAGAAACAAAGCTCATTCCCGAAGCAGACCGGGCTCAACAGGCTGAGTTGACGGCAAGCGAAGTCGCCGCTCTATTGTCCGGTAATGTGTATAAGTCAGAAACAGAGCGACTTAAACCCGGCGATATTGCGATTCTTGTTCGTAACAAAACCTATGTGGATTTAATCAAAAACGCATTGGCAAAAAGAGGCATTCGCATCCTCTTTCAAGATGAAAGCAACGTCTTCTGTACAGAAGAAGCCAAAGAAATGCTTCGGATTATCGAAGCGCTCGAATCGCCTCAAAATGTCAATGCGCTCAGACAAGCTCGCGCTACACGATTGATGGGCGAAACTATCAACTCGATCATCCCCGAGGGCTTTGAAAAGGATTCGGAAGAAAGGACCGACGACAAGGCCGCATTGAAAGCCAGAGAACTTATCGAAGAAGCCGCGGCAATATGGGCCAGGCGCGGCGTATCTGCCGCTTTGACCAAAATCATGCGGGAATGCCGCACACAAATACGCCTGTTGCCGGTCATTGACGGAGAAAGGAAACTAGCCAATTACCAACATTTAATTGAAATTCTCCAGGATGCCTCAACCTCGCTCAAAGGAGTTTCGGGACTTGCAAGGTGGCTGTCTCAACAAATTCAAAAACCGTCAGATGATGAAAAATACCATCTGAGACTCGACAGCGATGCCGATCTGGTCAACGTGATGACAATTCATAAAAGCAAAGGGCTGGAATTCCCGGTGGTATTTTTGCTCTTTGCCAATGCGATGGAACCTAAAACTCCGGGAAGAAGCCAAAAAAGAATTTTCAGAGAAACCGAAAACGGACGCATTAAACTCACGATCGGCTTTTACAAACTTTATGCCAATGTTATCAAGAACCTCTATCACGAGGAGGAGCTCGAAAATCTGCGCATCGCCTACGTCGCCATGACGCGCGCCTCACAGCGTCTGATTCTTCCCTTGTGCTACTACAACAGCGGAAAATCATTGAAAGGTGCCGGCAACGCCTACGCTCAAATTCTCTCCGGTGAGCTTAAACCCAAAAAGAAGAAGTATGAGGAAATTCTTCAAAATTTTGCCAATGACAATCTTGAAGGTTTCACACTTCGCCCCATCGATGATCAATGCAAATCGCTTGCGTGGCATCAGACAGTCGGCAGCAAAAAATCCGTAAGTAAAGCGGACGACACGCTTTCTGCCGCCCCCGGAGGTTCTATTCTTACTTCATGGTTCCCGACAAGTTACACAGCTATCGCCAAAGGCGCCGTGGAAACCACTGAAGAAGAAACGCTTATCGAAGAAAAAGAAGACAGCGACAGTGATGAATCGATTTCAGACACCATTGCCGTCGAAGAGCGCACGCAAAAAGACGCATCAGAATTGAGTATCCTGGATTTCGAACGGGGTCTGGAAAGCGGCACTTTCCTACACTCTCTTTTTGAAAAAACAGATTTCTTCCTTGTCAAAAAAGCGGCCTTGGGTGTGCCTGAAGCGGAAAATAAACTAAACGAGAATCTCACTCGTCTGATGATTCCATTCCAATACCACCTGCTGCCTTATGGAGTGAGCGACTATCTGCCCGTTTTCAACCGACTGATGAAAGATGTGCTTGGCGCCAAACTGGTGGATAAATCCGTATTCGGCACAGAAAACGATATAAGGCTTTGCGACTTAGAACCGAATCGTAAAACGCCTGAAATGAGTTTTACGATTTCAATAGGAACACCCATAGAAGGCAGAGAGGCAGTCAGCGCCAAAAATCTGAGTCGATTGCTTTCACACTTTGATCCGATTTATCACATCGAGATTGAGAACGATCTTAAGTTGCGTGGATATCTTACTGGCGCCATTGACCTGACGTTTGAATTCGAGGGGCGGTATTTTGTGCTCGACTGGAAAGGCACAAAACTTGCACAAACCGTTGAAGGATTCACCCAAGAGAGAATTCTCCAAGAGATCAACCGCCACCACTACAGCCTGCAGTACCTGATTTACCTGGTCGCGCTCAGACGCCATCTGCGCCTTTGCGGCATCGACAATCCGGACGAAAAAATTGCGGGAGTTATTTATGCATTTATCCGCGGCATACGCCGCGACGATGAAAATCCCTACGGTGTTTTCGCAGCACGTGTCTCCCCAGCTCTCATTGCCTGCCTTGATGAGTTCTTTGAACAAGGATATCACGAAGGTGCCGTAACAGCTTATGCCGCCCAAAGCTAACAAGAAGGACTTTTTTAATCATGATCAGAAGAAAACCTCAAGCTATTATTTTTGATTTGGACGGAACTCTGTGCAACTGTGAACATCGTGTGCACTTCATGCGCGAGCGCCCTAAACGTAGGGATGAATTTCACTCAGCCTGTATTTTTGACTCGGTCATTGCCGCCACGAAAGAGCTTATCGATATGGCCGAAGAAAAAGGCGTTAAGGTGATCTTGTTGTCAGCCCGCCCCATTCGTTTTAAAGCGCTCACTGAAGAATGGCTCACCAAAAACCGCATCCATTATGATCAATTGATACTGAGCAGTTACCCTCACCTGAGTGATCCGGAATACAAAATCAAAATGTACAAAGAGCTCATTGAACCTTTCTATGAAGTCATCTTTGCGGTTGACGACCGTGATACGGCTGTCGCCATGTGGTGCGAAAACGGCATCACTTGCATGGACATCGCAGGTAACCACTTTTCATAAGGAAGCGACATGACTGACACTCAAAAAGAACTGACAACGGCCGAGCTCGCTTACCGCTCACTAGGAACGGCACTTTGGAATACTTTATCCCGATCCGATGGAAGCAATGCCCCTGTTCCAAGCTATCTATTCGATTTGACAGACGCATTGGCACAAAGTGATGAAAAAGGCAGCGTGTGTGTTCAGTGGAACGTTTCGGAAAAACCGGTTTGCACCGATGAGGCTATCGCCGAGCTCCTGCAAAAGCATCTAATGGCAGAAAAGCCTGACAGTCTAAACGAGGCGGTCGATCCTACCGCGGCGTTTGTCCTTGATCGATCCCGCGATGTGACTCGCATTTACATGCAGCGCCATTTTGTCGAAGAACGCGATGTCGCCGCTAAAATCTTATCCCTTGCCGGTTACAAATCTCGCCCTCTGAGCGCCCCTGTCAAGGCAATGCTTGAGCGCTTTAACAGTATGCAATACGGAGAAAGCAGCGGCACGAATGAGACTTCGCGTTTCGAACAGCAAAACGCTGTAGCACAAGCATTGCAAAAACACTTTTTTATCATCACGGGCGGCCCCGGCACCGGGAAAACAACGGTAGTGGCCAAATTATTGGAGTGCCTACTCATTGACAAACCCGATCTAAAAATCGCGCTTGCCGCGCCGACCGGAAAAGCCACCAGTCGCATCATGCAGTCATTGATCGGCTCATGCAAACGGTTTTCTGAATACTTTCCTTTGGTGATGAATCGTATTGAAAACGGAACGTTACCCGCGCAGACAATCCACAAATGGCTTTTGAGCAAAGACGCCAAAGCCATGACGCCCAGCAAATCTCACCCAATAGACGCGGATGTCATGATTATCGATGAAGCCTCGATGATTGACTTACGTTTGGCCAAGCGCCTTCTAACTGTCATTGACAGCGAACGAACCCGTTTAATTCTTTTGGGAGATAAGTACCAATTGTCCGCCGTGGGTCCCGGTTCGGTTTTAGCAGACTTCACCTCGGAAACCGGAGTGCTCAGGGAAAATGTCGCCGAGCTCACCGTAAGCCATCGCTTCACAAGCGACTCTAACGTCGGCATGCTTGCGCAAGCTATTAAAAACGCCCAAGCCCCCTTTGACGTCGATGCCTTTATCAAACGCTTTAATAATGCTAAAGAAGGCAAGGATGCCGTGGGCATTCGTATTTATCGCAAAAATCAATATGTCGATCCAATGTTGATAAAGTGGCTCCAACCCCATCTGAGGCGCTACCTCAAGGCATTGGATCTGTACCGCGAGAGCACAAAAACCTTATTTGAGAACAGCGATTTATTAAAAAAGGTTTGGGCGGAAGTTGAGCGATTCAGAGTGCTTGCCGCTCAACGAGTGGGCCCCAATGGAGTTAACGCCGTCAATCAGGTTATAGAAAGACTCATTAAGGAACACGTGGGAGCAAACGAGTCTGCACTTTTTTACCCAGGCAGGCTCATCATTATCCGAAAAAATACGCCGACTCTGGATGTGTATAACGGCGATGTGGGCATAGTCATTCCACAAGCCGAAGATCCGGAACGATTTGATCTTTATATCGGCGATCGTGAAAAACGCATCCCTGTGGGTCTTTTGCCTGAAAACGATACCGCATTTGTCATGACAATCCATCAGTCCCAAGGGTCACAGTTTGAACACGTGGCGGTGCTATTACCTAACAATGATGACAATCCTCTGGCCACCCGTGAACTTTTTTACACCGGTGTCACACGCGCTCAAAAAGAAGCTCTGGTGTTCGGAACAAAGCAGAGTATAGAAAGATCTGTTCTTCAAAAAACCGAGCGCGCAAGCGGCCTGGCTGATCGACTGGCGAATAATTAAAAATGCGCCCAATTGAGGGCGCATCGGCATAAAGATTTGTGGTTAGCGAGAAGTTTCTATACGAAACGCATCACACACATAATCCCGATCATGATAAAAGCGATGGCAAGCTTTGCGGCGATGCCCGCGATCATGCCGATCCAGGTCGCCCAGCTCACCTTGCCCGCCTTTCTCATATCACGGTGACCAATCATTTCACCGACAAAGGCGCCGATCACCGGAAAAAGAAAGATACCGACCAAACCGAATGGAATACCGACGATTGTCCCTAAAAACGCCCCGGTAAGACCCAATTTTGTCGCTCCGGCTTTTTGCGCCCCCATGCTTTGACTGACCCAATCAATGATGATGGAGATCACAGTGAGGACACCCAAAGCAATTAAGGTTCCCCAACCGAAATACATGTAGTCTTCCATATAGGCGATTAACCAAGCGCCCGCGAAAATCATGGGGATACCCGGCAGAGCCGGAATGATTGTGCCGGCCAAACCGACAAGAATCAATATAAACGCGCAAGCGTAGACGCCGTAGGTAATTAAAACATCCATTGATTAAACCCTCGCTCTATTCTTAAATTGCGTGTATTCCCCAAAGAAAGTGAGCTCGACGGTTCCGGTCGGACCATTGCGCTGTTTGCGAATAATGGCCTCCGCATCACGTTCCTGATCTGTGTCTTTCAAATCTTGGTTGTACACCACATCACGGTAAAGGAAAATAATGACGTCCGCGTCCTGTTCGATGGAGCCCGATTCTCTCAAGTCACTCATCATCGGACGTTTATCCGGTCGTTGTTCCAAAGAACGGTTTAACTGCGACAAACCGATAATCGGACAGTTCAGTTCCTTAGCCAAAAGTTTTAAACCACGAGAAATATCGGAAATTTCCTGAGCTCGGTTTTCACCGCGGCCGTCGCCTGACATGAGTTGGATGTAGTCCACTACGATCAACCCCAACTGCTTCACTTCACGTGACAGACGTCGTGCGCGCGAGCGCAAATCGGAAATGGTCAAACCCGAAGAATCATCAATAAAAATATTCTTCGAATTGCTTAAATCCGTTACCGCCGCACTCATCTTCTGAAACTCATCACCTTCCAAACGACCGTTTCTCAAGTGTTCCAAACGAATACGTTGGTAAGAACTGATCAGACGCATCGCCAATTGTTCCGCCGGCATTTCCATAGAAAAAATGGCCACGGGCATCGAGGCGCGCATGGCGACAAACTCAGCAATATTCATGGCGAATGTTGTTTTACCCATGGCTGGACGTCCGGCCACCACAATGAGTTCTCCAGGATGCATTCCCTTGGTGAGGCGATCCAAATCAATGAAACCCGTGGGCACTCCCGTCACCGGATTTTGACTCTTGGAGTTATAGAGTTTTGTGATTTGTTCTGACACCGCTGACAATGCGCCTTTGACCGGCTTTAAACCGGCGCCCGACACTTGCGCGTCTTCGCTGATCTTAAAAATCGAGCTCTCGGCGCGATCCAAAATGTCCTTTGTTTCCATCCCCTTGGTATCAAGAGCGGAATCAACAATTTGGGAACCGACATTGACAAGATTTCTGAGAATACTGCGATCCCGGACAATTTCAGCGTAACGGCGGGCGTTGGCTGAATTAGGCGTATTCATTGCCAGTGAATTCAAAAAGCTTTTGGTGCCTTCTTGCCCGAGCCCCACCGAAGCCATTGAGTCGTGAACAGTCAAAACGTCGGCGGGCCTGCCTTGACTGATCAATTGAGTAATGTGCTCGTATATTCTGCGATGATCTCCCCGATAAAAATCTTCCGGAGAAACCACGTCATTGACCATGTCAAAAACGCGATTGTCAATTAAAAGGCTGCCGAGCAACCCCTGTTCAGCCTCTGTTGAATGCGGGGGCAAACGGACACTATCTGTAGAGTTTTCTTCTGCCATTGTTTATTCGATGAAATAATTTTATTTTCAAGTCTGCAGGCTATTTTAGCAGAGTGACTTTTCTTACCTTAAAGAAATTTTCTACTAATTACTTTTCGTTTCAAGAAATTAAATCAATATAAATCAATAAGTTAACCAGCACAAATAAAACGAGGCAGTGCCGGAGCGTCCGAACACTGCCCATAAAGCGAGACGCTACATTGTTACGGAACAAAACGATTCTTGACGCTTTCGGCCACCAAGGGTTCTTTCACATAGGCGCGGATGCCAAGATCTTTCAAATAAGACTGACCGCGTTCATCACAAATGATGGTGGTTCCTTTACCCAAAAGTTCGCCATCTTTCATAATGACTTTGCCGTCAACCACAGTCGCGTAGGCAATCTTTCGATCATAATCGAGCACAGAAATATCGGCGTCTGCCCCCACACTTAAATGACCTTTTCTCGGCAAGCCTAATGCTTTGGCTCCATTCAGACTGGCTTTGATAACAAATTCATTTAAGGTAATGGCGCCAAACTGCACCAGGCATAACCCGTTTTCCACAATCACATTGCGCGGATAGGTACCGCCATCGGTTGAGAAACTGTCGACCACAAAGGAGCCGTCTTTTCGCTTGGCCTGAGCCAAAATAAAGCGGCTGATCGCAGGGTTGACAGCGAATGAACCTGAGGTCACCGTTTTCTTACTTAACCAGTAATCCAATCCCTCTTGACCGTTAATGAGTTTACCGATCCGGCCATCATCGCAGAGCACGCCAACCCGACCCGTGAGAATAGCTTTTCGCATCCCCTCCTCATCGGGCGTGCAACCGACTTTCTTTAAGCAGGTTTCTGTGACTTTGCTCACGGGGCGTCCATTTTCAATCGTCAGACGCGTGCCGTTTAATGCGGAGAGGTAGGATTCAGAGAAAATATGGGGATTGGCTTTCAAAAGATCGACAGCTTCCAGGGCCTCATCCAACTCATTTCGCACCTGAGCGCGACAGTAACTGTTAACGTGAGCGATATGCAGGAAATGACCGTTTGTCGCTTTGACGGCATCTTCCAAGCCTAAAATATTCGAACCGTGCTCCGTGTTGCCGACGTGCCAAGCCACCCAAGCGTTCTGTGCAGCCGCATCTTCAATAAAGGCCGCGCTGATGTCCAAATCCATCGGATAGTGACCGCCCAAAAGCTTTATGCCTATACCGCCGTGCTCAAGAATTCTTTTGATAAAGGCTTCGCGTTCAGCTTTCTCGGGTCTGCCCGATGAGAGTGTGACGCCGGCTTGGGCGGCCTCTAAAACAGCGATATTAACGCCTGCGCCACTGCCGGGAATTGACTTCAAAATGTCATCCAAGGGACCTGCCATATCCAAAGCTGTCGTCACACCGGCCAATGCCACCATGCGCTGAGCATGCGGATGACCGAAAAGCGTGCGCATATGGGTATGCATATCAATAATGCCCGGCATCACGATTTTGCCGGTCGCATCAAGTATTTCTTTGCTTTCAGAACCAATCTCTTGTGCAGTTTCAGCGATTGTGCCATTTTCAATAGCGATATCCATCACGGCATCAATATGATTTATCGGATCGATTACCCGCCCGTTTTTGATAATGAGATCGTACATAAAAAAGCTCCTTTCTCAGAATTTCTTCGTCTCATCATAAGCGAGAACGAAACTTAACCTTTTGTTCTCCATCATATTTTTATCGTCATCTCAAAAAAAATCGTTCTCAAAAGTGTTTTCTCTATGAACAAAAACAACTATTCAGGCTCTTGATTTATTCAGATGATCGTTTTATATTGAGAATAATTTTCATTTTCAATGAGGAAATTATGAAACTACATCTTTCTTCTCTTACGGCTGCTCTGCTGTTAGCAATAGGGACCGCTCATGCGGCAACGGTGGAAATTTACGGAACTGTCGATACCGGACTTCTCTACACCCATGAGTCGGTCGATGTTAAAAATTCTGTGGAAGGTTCAACACACGAGAATGACAGCAGTTTCGGTGTAGCCAGCGGTACAAACACTTCCAGCGTGATCGGCATTCGAGGAACAGAAAAAATCTCTGATGAACTCAGTGTCGGTTTTGTTTTGGAACATAGTTTCAATTCTGACGACGGCTCATTCGGTGAAGATGGCAAAATGTTTGATAAAGAATCCCAACTTTATCTCAACTCGTCATTCGGAACCGTAAGCTTGGGACGAATGGGAGCTCTGACCGCCGGCGAAGGCACCTACGATATTTTCATGCTCAATGGCGATGCAATGGATGGCGGCTATGCCGATTATATTGGCGCAGGCTACTGGATGGATCGCGGCATCTACAACAATATGATCACGTTGCAGTCACCGGAATTCGCTGGCTTTACTGCGTTCGCTCAATATTCTTTCGGTACCGATGATGACGCCCCCGCTTCCCGCGACAAGGAACGCTACGCCGCATTGGGCGCGACATTCACCTCGGGCAATTTCTCCGCTGTCGCAGTCGTTGATACGGTCTTGAAGAATCAACAAACGGTAATCGGCAGTGACAGAAAAATCGATGATGCTTTAGCCTTCAGTATCGGCGCTAATTACGATATGGGCTTTATGAAGCCGTTTATCGGTTTCCAATATGGCAAACACGAACAAAGCATCGGCGGTGTTCCCGGATTTGAAACTGAAGATACACAGACCTATATCGGAGATTTGGACGGTTTTGCCGTTGCTATGGGTTCGGCGTTCCCCGTCTGGGGCGGTGAACTGCAGGTTTCTGTGTACTACGCCGATGGCGATGGCAATGCATATTGGTATGAAAGCGGGCCCGCTGAAGGCGCCACGAGCTACGACGCTTACAAAATGGACGTAAAACGTTACGGTGTCGCTTTATTCCATAACTACGAGCTGAGCAAACGCACGAGCCTTTATGCGGGCATCGGCTATGACTACCAAGAGTATGACTTAAATCTTGTCGGCGGAAACGAAAAAGAACACTCCGAACAAGATGGAATTCAGGTCGGGGTCGGTCTGGTTCATAACTTCTAAAATCGTTTTTATTCCTACAAAAACCGGAAAGGGAATGAACACCATATTCTTTCTTTTCCGGTTTTCAATATTCATCAACACTATCGGCTTAAGTCGCCCGATTCGACAGAAATCACACAGAAATTAACCTCTGTCAGATAATAAAAAGACCCGTTTCCCTAAAAAGGAAGCGGGTCCTTAAGTGTCGATTACGATACTTTAATTAAGCTTCAGCGATAACACGAACCGTGATTTCGGCAGTGATGTCCGTCATCAAACCGATCGTGATCGGGGTTTCACCCAAAGCCTTGATCGGGCCGTTGGGCAAACGAATTTGAGCCTTCTTAATATCGAAACCTTGAGCTTGAAGCGCTTCAGCGATGTCGGCGTTCGTAACGGAGCCGAAGAGGCGACCGTCAACACCGGCCTTGCTGGCCACTTCAACGACGTCACCGTTCAACTTGGCAGCGATCGCTTCAGCAGCGGCGATGCGTTCGGCTTGAGCCTTTTCAAGTTCGGCGCGACGTTGTTCGAATTCGGCAATAGCGGCTTGCGTAGCACGCTTAGCACGCTTGGTCGGGATGAGGTAGTTACGAGCGTAACCGTCCTTCACCTTAACGATGTCACCCAATTCACCGAGGTGGGTAATCTTTTCAAGAAGAATAACTTGCATTTGATTAACTCCTCACTCGATTATTGATTGTCCGTGTACGGCAACAAAGCCAAGAAACGAGCGCGCTTGATGGCCGTGTCGAGTTGACGTTGATAGTGAGCCTTCGTGCCCGTCAAACGAGCCGGCATGATCTTGCCGTTTTCTTGGATGAAGTCACGGAGCGTTTCCACATCCTTGTAGTCGATCATTTCGACGTGTTCAGCCGTGAAACGGCAGAACTTCTTGCGCTTAAAGAGCGCGTTTTGTTGGTTGCCACGGCGCGGCTTACCCTTGCCCTTTGCACCAAAAGCCATTTTTAAACTCCTTGTGAGTATTGCGTAATATGAACGATCATCTGTCTCGAACGCTGTGAGCGCGGGGCCAAAAATCCGGAGATCTCAAAAACCGATCCGAGCGGCTCTTTGTCCAACGCCAGGGCGATATCGCCACAGGCTTTGCCGGCAAAATCGAAAATCAACTTACGATCCTCTCCAGCCTCTTTTACCACACTCATGTGGTGAAACACCACTTCCAAAACCGCCAAGCCCGCGGGTGTGTACCTCATTTGAGCTTTTTGTGTGAACTCGCCCGTTAATTTGATTGTGTTCACCGGCGCTTCTCTTTATCGTTCAGACGACAGGGATAAAAAATTAATTAAGCGGCGGCAGCTTCTTCAGCTTGAGCAGCTTGGGCTTGAGCCTGAGCAGCTTCGCTGGCAGCCTTCTTTTGTTCTTCTCGTTCGACGATCTTCATCATCGGAGAAGGAGCCGTTTCAGCCTTCTTCATCTTGATCGTTAAATGACGCAACACGGCGTCGTTGAAGCGGAAGCCGTTTTCGATCTCAGCGAGCGTTTCGTGAGAGCATTCCACGTTCATGAGAACGTAGTGAGCCTTGACCAACTTTTGAATCGGATAGGCCAAGGGACGACGACCCCAGTCTTCCACACGATGCATCACGCCGCCTTGTTCTGCGACGAGAGCCTTGTAGCGTTCGATCATAGCGGGCACTTGCTCGCTTTGATCCGGGTGCACAATAAAGCAAATTTCATAATGACGCATTGGAATTGTCTCCTTACGGGAAAAGCCACCCGGAGCGTCTATTTCCGGTGTGGCAAGGACAGAAAAAGCGTGATTGTAATGCACAATCACTGCCTTTGCAAGCAAAAAAGAGAAAATTTTTCTGACTTTTTAAGAAGTTAGGCGAAAATTTCCCCTCAAGCGCCAAAGGCGGCGTTATATTAACACCAACAGGGATTTTTTGGGGATAAAAATCATGCAACTGACTGTCGTTGTTGAGAATTTTTGCGCCAACCGCCTGCTTCGAGCTGAATGGGGCTATTGCCTGTATCTTGAGAGCTCTAAAACGCGGCTCATGCTTGATACAGGATCAGAAGTCCACTCTCTTGTTCACAATCTAAACACACTCAAAATTAACCCTCGAGAAATCGACCATCTTGTTTTTTCTCATGCCCATTTTGACCATACGGGCGGTTTACTCGATGCCGTTCGACTGGCACCTCAAGCCAAGCGCTGGGGATCGCCCGAAATGAAACGCCAGAGATGGTCCGATGCCGATCAGAAACGAAACGGCGGCGGTGGTGCGCTTTTTGATTCAATTCTCACCAACCCGATTGACAGTTGGGCGAAAATAACCGATGAAGTCATTGGCTTTACCGTGCCTCAAGCAGAGCGGGACCCCCGCTTTGTCAATACAAAAAACATGTGGGAAGAAACAGAAGATGGAAAAATTGTGCCTGATACTTTTGCCGATGATCTGTCGTTGCTTGTTAAAGGAAAAAACGGCATCAGCTTGGTTTTAGGATGCGCGCATGCGGGCCTGCCCAATATTCTCCGCTACGCTCAAAAAACGTTCTCTGTCGACAGATTTGACACAGTACTGGGCGGCACACATCTGAGCGCTGCCACCGAGAAAGAGCTCCCCGTCTGGATTGAGGCGTTAAAAAATTATGATGTCAAGCGTTGGCGCCCCAATCACTGCACGGGCTTTAAAGCCGCCGCTGCCATGGCGCGAGTCTTTGATGACGTGGACTGGGCCGGATGCGGCACTAGGATTGAACTTTAATCTCTACTCTCTGCGCAATACAAAGTGGTCAAACAGACCCCGGAGTGCCTCGATCGTTTCCGGTTCAGGATACTCGTGACCGACATTGCTGAAGGGCAAATCCAATTCTTTGGGTTTTCGGTAAACCTGGAGCGCGAATGTCTTCACCCCCAAGTCATTCAATTCATGTGCCAAAGCTAAAATTTTTTCATCAGGCAGATAGTCCGGATGAGCCGTTGTGCGGCACTCAAAGTCCACTTGCGCCTGAGAAATAATCTCAAGGCTTTCTCTGACATTTTTCGCCGGATCCGACTTTGCCAACCCAGTGATCCACCGGTAAGCGTCAGCGTCCGAAAGCTGCGCCTTAATGTCCAGTCCTACCCAATCAACGAGATCAATCACGGCAGCCACGTGTTCAGGATAGCAGCCCGACGTATGCAGCCCGACTTTGAATCCCATGGCTCTGACTTTTTTCATCGCGTCGCCCAAAGCGGGATCAAGCGTGGGCTCGCCGCCGGAAAACACCACGGCATCCAATAGCCCCTGTCTGCGCTCAAGCAACGCCGTCAATTCCGTCCACCCGCTATGCTGATAGCGGGGGTCAAACTCGCGGGGTTGCATGTGTGGGTTATGGCAGTAACGGCACCGCCAGGGACAACCTTGGATAAAAGCCACCGCGGAAAAACATCCGGGATAATCGATACTCGTGTACGGGGTAATCGCGGCGATTTTCAGATTATCCGCAGCGGAGCTCGGCAAAGCCTGATTCATGTGAAAAACTTCTCAGAGGTTAAAAATAAACGAAGGGCGTCGAAAATAATAATTCCGACGCCGCCATCAATCAGCAGTTATTTATTTAAACCGCACTTACTTTCAACAAAGCACTTGCGTTCATAAAACTCGCCCTTTTTCCCGGTATTAAACGAAGACACCGGACGATGGTAACCCATCACACGCGTCCAGACTTCGCAGGGTTGGCGTTCACTGTCTTTCAATTGAATTTTTTCTTCTTTCTTGTCCATTTTGGTTGTCCTTTAATAACTGTCAGCAGTTTTCCTTGCAGGCCGCCTGAGCCTTTTTCGCACGAATAAGCTCGGCATCGCAAATCGGGCAGAAATCATGACGGCCTGAAATGTATCCGTGCTTGGGGCAAATCGAGAACGTGGGCGTCACCGTCAAATAAGGCAGGCGGAAGCGCGAGAGGGCACGCCGCACGAGTTCTTTGCACGCTTGAGAAGAGCTGATGGCATCGGCCATGTAGAGGTGCAGCACCGTGCCGCCCGTATATTTGCGTTGCAAGTCGTCTTGCATCTCAAGCGCCAAGAACGGATCGTCGGTAAATCCCACCGGCAGTTGTGAGCTGTTGGTGTAATAAGGATTAGATTCCGTGCCGGCCTGAATAATGTCCGGGAAGCGTTTGCGGTCTTCTTTTGCAAAGCGGTATGTGGTGCCTTCCGCAGGAGTGGCTTCCAGGTTGTACATGTGACCGGTTTCTTCCTGGAATTGCACCATGCGTGAGCGCACGTGATCCAAAATCTTTAACGCAAAAGCATGCCCCCAGTCATCGGTAATGTCATGCTCATCACGGGTGAAATTGCGGATGCATTCATTGATGCCGTTAACACCGATCGTGGAGAAATGGTTGCGCAGTGTTCCAAGATAGCGTTTTGTATACGGGAAAAGTCCCTGATCAATGTGACGCTGAATCACCTTGCGTTTAATCTCCAAACTGGTCTTAGCCAAATCCAAAAGATGATCGAGTCGATCAAATAATCCCTGCTCATTGCCTTTGAACAAATAACCCAAGCGGGCGCAGTTAATTGTCACAACGCCCAGAGAGCCCGTTTGTTCGGCCGAACCGAAAAGTCCGTTGCCGCGCTTTAAAAGCTCGCGCAGGTCTAATTGCAGACGGCAGCACATTGAGCGGATCATGTTGGGTTTCAATTCTGAATTGATGAAATTCTGGAAATAAGGCAAGCCGTACTTGGCGGTCATTGCGAAAAGACGATCGGCGTTTTCACTGTCCCAATCAAAATCCGGCGTAATGTTATAGGTCGGGATCGGGAACGTAAACACGCGGCCCTTCGCGTCCCCCTGAATCATCACCTCGATATAAGCGCGATTGATCATATCCATTTCACGCTTACAGTCGCCGTAAGTAAAAGGCATTTCCTCGCCGGCAATAATCGGATGTTGATCACGCAAATCCTCAGGGCACGTCCAGTCAAAAGTCAGATTGGTAAAAGGAGTCTGAGTGCCCCACCGGGACGGCACATTGAGGTTGTAGATCAACTCTTGGATGCTTTGACGCACTTCCTCATAAGGCACATTGTCTTTTTTAATAAAGGGAGCCAAATACGTGTCGAAAGACGAAAACGCCTGAGCGCCCGCCCACTCGTTTTGCATTGTTCCCAAGAAGTTAACTATCTGACCCGTTGCCGATGACAAATGCTTGGGGGCGCCCGCTTCAACCTTGCCCGGCACTCCGTTTAAACCCTCGTTTAATAGCGTGCGCAGTGACCAACCGGCGCAATATCCTGAAAGCATGTCCAGGTCATGAATATGAAAATCGGCTTCGCGGTGAGCACGTCCGATTTCAGGCGGATAGATGTAATTCAACCAATAATTGGCCACCACCTTGCCGGAGACATTGAGAATCAAGCCGCCCAGAGAATACCCTTGATTGGCGTTGGCATTAACGCGCCAGTCGAGCTGCTGAAGGTACTCATTGATGGAGGACTCCACGTTAACCCAACTTTGCCTCGCGTCACGAGCTTTCTGGCGCTGCTCACGATAAACGATATAAGCTCGCAGTGTCTTGAAATACCCTTCGTCAAAGAGGGCGTGCTCCACGGCATCCTGAACCTGTTCGATGTGCGGCGTCACCAAATTGAGCGCCACCAGGCTTGGCAACACCCGCTCCTCTGTAATTCGGGCAGCCTGCGGTTCATCAAATTCTCCCGTAGCCTTGCCGGCTTTGGCGATAGCCGCGACAATCTTTCGGGCGTCAAAATCTTTGACACTGCCATCGCGCTTGATCAGGTGCGATAACTTGTTCTCCAACATCTGAGATCTCCAAAAAACGAATATCGCCCCAAACAACGAGCGATTTGCGTATTTACTCTAAACGAGTGTTGAGCACTTTATTGCCTACAAAATAAGCACTTTTTTAATGAACCCCATATTTAGTTTTAAGACTTATCCACATTCACAAAAATCGCTTGATTATCATGGGATAGACATTTGTCTCGAACTCTTGGGGTTTACCCTTTAATACAACATATAGTGTTCTGTAGACTTTTCTTTTCTATTCCTTGTTTATTATTTAATATTTGGAACTTGCATAACTAAATCTGAGGAAAAACAATACGTTGTCCTTAAAATGATGAAAGCTTGGCCTTCAAAAAGGAGCGGGCATGCTCAATAAATTTGTCACCACGCTGATTAGCGCAGTCGCCTTATCGGCTTGCTCAACGATCGGCACCCACACAACCGAAGGCGTCGTCATCGATGCCACGATGAATACGTTAATCATTACCGACGCGGATCACCGGCAGATGAGTTTTTCCACTGCTGAAGCTGACCGCAGCGCATTAAGAGGTCTATTGATTGGAGATACGGTTCGTGTGCAGTACAAGGGAGTCTACAAAGAAGGACAGAGCGCGGGAAAAATTTCGACGCTAAAAAAAGTCAATGATCGTTTGCTCGAACTCTTTTTAAATAACCCAATCCGAACAGAGGCTGTTGACGGCTCCAATCGCGCCATTTACGTTACTTTGAGCGCCGATCAGCTCACTGCCGACTTATTCATCACTGCCGAGAATCTCATCGAAACTCTTCACAGACGGACCTTGCCAGACGGCACTTTTGTATGGAATATTGAAGATGACGATACAAAAAATCTTCGTTTGACAGATGGCCGCTGGACCATCCATCAAAGAGGGAAATTGATTTTTAGGGAACCGGAAAGCTTATCTGACCGCTCTCTCGGTCAACAACAATCAGCTGCTTTTGAAGGAGTATTGCCGGCAGCTGACGGACCTGGTATCCGTTATGAGCTGTACATTCGCCACCGCCGGCACAGCGGCGATGGTGATTTTCTTCTGAGGATGACCTATCTTGAGGCTCACGACAGTCTGGATAAAACTTTCACATACACCGGAAGGCGATTGACGCTTCGCGGCAGCGCCGACGACAATAACGCCACCGTCTGGCAACTCATTTGTGACGGCGACGGCCATCGCTACAACTTTCTGGTCAGTGATGACGGTCAGAAACTCACTCTGTTGACCGGGGATTTCAAAATTATCCGCTCTAAACTCAACTACACACTTGAGAAAAAATTTTGAAGGCTCAATTGAAAATAGGTTACCGAAACTCGTTGCCCAATTTCGATAACCTATTTAAGAAGCATGGTAAGAGATTCTTCATGCTGACCAGGCGATGAATCAGCCCTTACATTGAGGAGCTTACATGCTTAAGATCTGGATAAGATTTTAGAGTAAAAAAATTTATTGCAATAACATCTACTTGTTTTTTCAGAGAAATTTTATGAAATTTTAGGTTATTTCACCTATTTTCAGCCGATTTTCCACGATTTATTACAAAAAAAATAGAATTATTTATATCACACTGATTTTAAAAGTTTTCTTTTGTTTCTTTCGATTTAATGGCTAATCCATTCGGATGAATCTCTTAACATTAAGGGCAAATACCAGTATTCTTATTCGGTTACGTTCAGTCAAATCTGCTATAGAGACGTCATGGAAACCACCCAAACCCGTTATGAAGATTTCTTGAAAATCCGCGTCCTTACTGAGGTTCTCACTCACCACTTGGGACGCCATGATGATCTTCCCGCGCTTACTCAATACGTTACGTCTGAAAAAACCTGGAAAACGCTCACCTATCGTGAACTTTATGAAAGGGTGCAGCGCTGGCGCCGATCTTTTGCGAAATTTAACCTTGAAAAAGGTTCCCGCGTGGCGATGTTGCTGCCAAACTGTATCGATGCCATTTGTTTTGACCAGGCAGCGCTCGCCTGCGGTTTGGTGCCTGTTCCCCTGCACGCCGTTGACACACCGGGATCAAGTGCTTTTATCTTAAATGACAGTGAAGCCCGCGTCTTGGTGACTGCCAAATACCTCAAATGGAAAGGCATTCGACAAGCCGACACCCTTCCCAATCTTAAAGCGGTCATCATCACCGATGACACGGTCCCTGAAGACGACCAGGTTAACAACGCCGGCATCAATGTTTGCACGCTGGCCGATTGGCTGGATGCGGCCGAAAACATCACCCCGCCGGAAATCAACATTGAACCCTCGGATTTAGCCGCGTTGGTGTATACCTCAGGCACCACAGGACGTCCTAAGGGAGTGATGCTCACGCACGAGAACATTCTTGAGAATGCCAAGGGAGTCATGCAGAACATTTGCCCGTCTCCCGAAGACACATGGTTCTCGTTTTTACCGATGTCGCATACCTTCGAGCGAACAACGACCTACTACCTTGCCATGGGTATGGGCAACCAAATTTACTTCAACCGCAACATTTTGCAAATTGTCGATGACATGCACTATGTGCGACCGACAATTTTGATGTCTGTGCCGCGAATTTATGAACGGGTGTATGCCAAGTTAAACGATAAACTTGCCAAAAAAGGCGCGGTTGCCCGTTATGTTTTCAATTGGGCTGTGGAAGTGGGCTGGCGACGTTTTTGCAAAGAAAACGGTCTGACTGTTGAACACACCTGGCGTGAATGCTTGGACGGTCTGGTGGGCGACTGGCTCGACCAGAAAGTCGGCACTTCGCTTCGTGATGTTTTCGGCGGAATCAAGCCTCACGCCTTTATCTCCGGCGGGGCCGCGCTCAATCAAACCGTGGCTCGGGTTTTCATCGGATTGGGCATCCCCATTTATCAGGGCTACGGTATGACTGAAACCAGCCCTGTCCTGACGGTCAACAAAGAGCACCACAACGATCCTTCCACTGTCGGTGCGCCATTGCCCAATATGCAACTGCGTTTGGGTGAAAATGACGAACTGCAAGTTAAGGGACCGTGCGTAATGAAGGGCTACTGGAACCGACCGGATGCCACCGCGGAAATTTTTACCGAAGACGGCTGGCTCAAAACGGGCGACCAAGCGGATATCTTGCCGACCGGACAAGTGCGCATTAAAGGTCGGATCAAGGAAATCATTGTGACGAGCACCGGTGAAAAAATTCCGCCCGCAGACCTTGAAATGCTAATTGAGTCGGATCCCATTTTTTCTCAGGTAATGG
This sequence comes from uncultured Sutterella sp., assembly GCA_958347955.1. Classification (GTDB taxonomy): domain Bacteria; phylum Pseudomonadota; class Gammaproteobacteria; order Burkholderiales; family Burkholderiaceae_F; genus Aphodousia. The sequence goes on along the minus strand of CATVXH010000004.1, from coordinate 39,560 downwards.
CCGTCGGCGAGGATCTTCCCTATATCAGTATTGTGACGGTACTTGAAGCAGAGCGTTGGAAGGAGCTCGCCAAAGAACTTAATCTTGATCCAAACGACCCGTCTTCGCTGAAGGCTAAGGCGGTGCATCAGAATCTCCTGCGCCGCATCAAGAAAGTCACCCGCGGATTCCCCCAATACGGAGTGCCGCGAGCAATGATATTGTCGCTTACACCTTGGACAATTGAAAACGGGATGCTCACACCCACTTTGAAATTAAAACGCCGCATTATTAAGGCTCGTTTCCAAGACGAAATCAATAAACTCTACGAAACCCATGCGGGCTAAGGCAAGCGCGACGCACACAGGGCGGGAAGTTTCTCTTCCCGCTTTTTTTGTCTCCCGCAATAGAAAATCATTGTTTCTGCCTTGATAAATTCGATCTGCCTTTAGGTAAAATAATTTGTTTAGTGAAAACCTTTCAAAGATATAAAAATGGCCGGTCATACATATATTGACGATTTCAAAACGCTTCCCGAAATGCTCGAGCACACTCTGGCAACCAAACCGGACAAAGAAGGTTACCGATATTTTGATTATGAGAGTGAAAGTTGGAGAAGCGTCACTTGGCGTGAATTTGCTGACAAAGTGATGCGCTGGCGAAAAGCGTTTGCCGCCATGGACTTAAAACGCGGTGACCGAGTGGCCATGCTTTTAATTAATTCGCTTGACGCACTGATTTTTGACCAAGCCGCCTTGGCCAACGCTTTGGTGCCCGTGCCGTTGCACGCCATTGACACACCGGAGTCTGCCGCCTACATCATGAGCGACAGCGGTTGCAGATTTTTGGTGACAACGACCAAAGCCCGTTGGAACGCTATTTTTAATTCTGACACCCCGGTTCCTACCCTCGAACAAGTGGTATTTACCACCGAGGAGGAAGAGGGAATGAGTAAAGCCACTCGCTATTGCGGCTTGCAACAATGGCTTGACAATGGCGAGCACATCAAAGAATCCGACTTGCCTGCCGGTCCCGGTGAAGAGGACCTCGCCGCCATTGTTTACACCTCGGGCACAACAGGTCGCCCGAAAGGCGTGATGCTCACTCACAGAGCTGTTCTCTCAAATGTTCAAGACATTGCCAAACAGATGCCGCTTACCGATGAGGATCTGTTTCTGTCATACTTGCCCTTGTCGCACACGTTCGAACGCACGGCCACTTACTATAACTGCGTCGCTCATGGCGCCACTCTTGTCTTTAGTCGCGGCCCCATGCGCCTGGCTGAGGACTTTAAGGATATTGAACCCACTGTGATGTGCTCGGTGCCCCGCATCCTCGAGCAGTTTTATGCGAAAATCCAAGCCCAATACAACCGCATGGGCGCTTCAACACAAACCATGGTCGAGCGCGTGGTGGCAGCCGGTTGGCGCGATTTCTGCCGAGCCAATGATTTGCCTGTTGAAAACGACGGCTTGCCGGCACTCGACGATGTAATCAAGACACTTTATTACGACAAGGCCGCGCAGCCGGTCAGAGACCTTTTCGGCTCACGCTTTAAATACATTGTGAGCGGCGGAGCCGCCCTCAACGGCATGGTGGCAAAATTCTTCTGCGCGATGGGTATCAACATTCGCCAAGCTTATGGACTCACCGAATACAGTCCGGTGATTTCCATGAACGGCATGACCGGTAACCACCCTAGCACCGTCGGTTTGCCGCTCGCGCGCTGTCAGGTACGCGCCGGCGACAACGAAGAACTTCAGGTATACGGTCCCAGCATGATGAAAGGTTATTGGAACCTGCCTAAAGAAACCGCCGAATCCTTTACTTCCGACGGTTGGCTGAGAACCGGCGACCAGGTTGACTTAAGCGATGGCGGCCGCGTACGCATCAAGGGGCGTATTAAGGAAATCATTGTCACAAGCACCGGTGAAAAAATTAGTCCTGTCGATGTCGAATTTGCCATTCAGGAAGACCATCTCTTTGAACAAGTGATGGTGGTGGGCGAAGGCCGCCCCTACATCACGGCGCTGGTTGTCGTCAATGACATGCTCTTTAAGCTGATTTGTGAAGAAGTGGGTATTACGCCTGACAGCCCCGCTCTTAACTTATGCCGCGACTTGCGAGCCAAGGTGGTCAAGCGTGTGCGCATGGCCGCGCGGCACTTCCCGCAATATTGCGTGCCAAGAAACGTCTACATTCTTCGCAAGCACTGGACCGCGGAAGACGGACTTTTAACGCCCACGATGAAATTGCGACGCCGCCAAATCGCCGAGCGCTTTTCTAAAGAAATCGAAGAGCTCTACGATTTAAGCCGCAAGCGTTAATCTGAGATAAACAACACAAAGGGGCCTCTCGGCCCCTTTCAAAGTATTAACGATTATGTTTTTTGACACTCACTGCCATATTCATATGCCCCAATTTGATGATGACAGAAGTGAGGTGATTGAGCGCATGAAGCAAGCTAAAGTCACCCGCTTGGTCATTGTCGCCACAGAAGAGGCAGAAATCGCGCCGGTGTTGGAGATGACCGCGGCAACTGAAGGACTGTACGGCGCTTTCGCTGTAAGTCCTCAAGACAAGGATTTGCCGGATCTGACTGCCGAGGAAATAGCCGCTCTGGTTAAGCACCCGAAAATGGTTGCCGTCGGCGAAACGGGCCTTGACTATCATTACTGCCATGAACCTCTTGATTGGCAGAGAGATCGTTTTGCCACTCATATAGAGGCATCGCTATTGGCCAAAAAGCCACTGATTATTCACTCGCGCGAAGCTCAAAACGACACTATTGATATTTTGAAAACAAACCGTGCTGAGCTGTCCGGTTTTGTTCTGCATTGCTTTTGCGGTGATTGGGATTTTGCTAAGAAAGCGCTTGACATGGGAGGTTACCTCTCTTTTTCGGGTATCGTGACCTTTCGCAGCGCCGCTGATATCCAGGAGGTGGCTCAAAAAGCTCCCTCTGACCGAATTTTCATTGAAACCGATAGCCCTTATCTGGCGCCTGTGCCTCTGCGAGGCAAACGCAACGAGCCGGCATTTGTTCCTTATGTTGCCCAATTTCTGGCGCAATTACGAAAACAAAGTGTTGAGGAAATTGCGCGCCTCACCATGCTTAACGCCAATCGTTTTTTCGGATTAGACCATGTTGAAATTTAGCCTTGGCGCCGCGCTTTGCACCGCCAGTCTTGCCTGCGCCGCCCAGTCGGTCGCACCGAATATTTCCCTAGCTCAACAGTTGCAAGATGCGATTCTTCGCGATGACGCCGGTAAAGTCGCTTATATGCTTCGCGAACTCGCCTACGATCCGAATTTTTACCTGCCCAACGGCGACACTCCGCTGGTGTTTGCAATTCGGGCAGACGCCGATGTCAGCGTCAACCAGGTATTGCTGAGAAGTTTCAAAATCAATGTGAAAGTACCGACATTGCGTGGTGAGACCCCTCTGATGCTCGCCGCCATCAAAGGCAACTTGACGCTTGCTCAAAAACTCGTTGAAATGGGCGCTCCGGTAAACGCGAATTACGGCTGGACTGCTCTTCATTATGCGGCAAGCACCGGCCAAGCCGACATGGCCAAATGGCTCATTGACAAAGGAGCGGATGTTGACGCGCGCACTGAGCGCGGAGTCACTCCCCTTTACATGGCCGCACGCACCATTTCCGCTTCCACCGTCAATGTTCTTTTAGCGGCCGGTGCCGACAAAACGCTTTGCAACGATCAAGGAATCAGCCCTTCGGCGATCGCCTTAAAGCGCGGTGACTCAAAACTCGCTGAAACACTCGAAATCAAAGCCTGCGCCCCGTGGCCTGAACCTCAAACTTCACAAGACCAATCTTCTGAAAACAAATCTGAGGAACAAGCCCAAAACGATTTATCCTCTGCCCATTCAACTCCCATTGAAACTCAACCGGCAGGTGTCGTCCGATGAAAACACAACCGATAGAACTTCTAGCCCCAGCCAAAAACGCTGATATTGGTATTCAAGCCATTTTACATGGCGCCGATGCTGTCTATATCGGCGGGCCGGGATTTGGGGCTCGAGTGGAGGCGGCCAATGCTTTTGCCGATATTAAGCGCCTAACAGACTTTGCGCATCGTTTTAACGCCCGCGTGTACATGACGCTCAACACAATCGTCAATGATGAAGAACGGCTTGAAGCGGTCCGCTTGGCTCAACTCGCCTATGAAAACGGTGTGGATGCCTTAATTGTCCAAGACATGGGAATTCTTGACAGCGAGCTGCCTCCCATTCAACTGCACGCTTCCACCCAATGCGATGTCAGGACTCCTGAGAAAGCGCGCTTTCTGGAAAGCGTGGGTTTTTCACAAGTGGTGCTTGCGCGTGAAATGAGTTTGGAGGAAATCCGCAAAAGCTACGACGCGCTTCATTCGGCGCGCATTGAATATTTCATCCATGGCGCGCTCTGTGTCAGTTATTCCGGACAGTGTTATGCAAGCTTCGCCGCCACCGGCCGCAGCGCCAACCGCGGCGCCTGTGCTCAACTTTGCCGTCTGCCTTACAGCGTTTTTACTGAAGATGGCCGCGAACTCATCCATGAGCGGCACGTCCTATCGCTAAAAGACAATAATCAGTCATCAAACTTAGAGGCTCTCATCGACGCCGGCGTCAGAAGTTTTAAGATCGAAGGGCGCTTGAAAGACGCCGTTTACGTCAAAAACATTACAGCTCACTATCGACTTCTTATCGATGAGATTCTCAAAAGACGAGGTGATTTGTGTCGTTCCAGTGACGGGCGAAGCGTTTTTAACTTCGTCCCGGTCCCGGAAAAATCTTTCAATCGCGGGTTTACCGACTACTTCACCCGCGGACGCCACCATGACATGGCTGTATTTGAAACGCCAAAAAACGCAGGTGAAAAAATCGGCAAGATTCTTCGTGTCACAAACGACAGTATCGAAGTGGCGTCACGGGAAACGCTTCACAATGCCGACGGTCTAACATATCTCACTCGGGAAAAAACGCTCATGGGCTTTGCCGTCAACCGCGCCGAGGAGCAGGAAGCCGGTCGTTGGCGATTAACGCTCAGAGAGCGTCCCATTTTAAAAAAACATCCGCAATTAGCACCCGGGGTCGTCATCTATCGGAATCGCGATCAGGCCTTTGAAGAGCTTTTAGCCAAGCCCTCGGCAAAAAGAACGATCGACATTAAAGCGTATTGGAGAGCTGATGAAAAAGGCTTTCGCTTGCGTCTCGAGGATGAACACGGCAACACTGGTTTGGCCGAATGTTTGCCCGAGCGCTTGCAAAAGGCGGGGAAACCGGAACAAAACCGTGAAAATATTGAAAAGAACCTCAGGAAAACCGGTGAAAGCGATTTCGAAATCGTCTCAATGGCTATCGATGATCAGGATTATTTCGCTCCGTCAAGCATCGTAAACACAATGAGAAGGCAGGCGCTCGAAAAACTCAGCCAATCCCGCGCGGAGAATTTTCAAAAACTTAAGCCCGCGCCTGTCACAGAAAACCTGCCCTATCCGGATGCCACAGACTTTCGCGCCAATGTTTTAAATGAACAGGCCGTTCGTTTTTACAGACGACACGGCGCGGAAATTACGGAAGCCGCGCTTGAAACAGGCAGCGTCAAACGCGATGTCGCCCTGATGGTCACCAAACACTGTGTGCGTTACGCTCTGGGATTGTGCCTTAAAGATAATATCGAAAAAGTTAAAGCGAACCCGGAATTAAAGATTCGGTTCAGACCCGATCCGTTGATCCTGAAATCGGGGCCCAATGTCTACAAAGCGACTTTCGACTGCAGAAAGTGTGAAATGACACTGTCCGGAAAACTTAAAACTTCCGTCAGTCTTGGGCATCTGAAACTTAAGAGAACCTGAAAAAGTGTTTGGCTTTTAGGAATATTTGCCTTTGCTCAAACATTCCCTTCTTCACAAATTGATAGGTAGAAACCATTACTGGTTTATGCTACATTGTCGACGTGGATGAACAGTCCTACTGATTCAAACACAAAAAGCCGTGGCAACGATCGGTCCGTTGCCACGGCTTTTTCTGCAACTAATAATTTCAGTCAATTCTCAGACGCATTTCGCTTAACCGTGCGCGCGCTTCGCGCAAAAGGGCATGGTAGGCTTTCGCGCGACGATTTTTCAAGCTCCAAATCTCAGCCGCCGCCAAAACGACCGCAAGCAAGAACACAAGAACCACACTGTGGCCCTGCTCTGTCAGATTAAAAAGAAAAAATCCTTCCGACATTACAACTCCCCTTCAATGGCGGCTTCTTGAGCCCACGTGGCTCGACGCTCCCTCTCCAGGATAACGTCTCTGCAACGGCTCAAAGACATGGCAAACATATAAGTAAAAAGGCTGACAGTGAAAAGAAACATCAGCACATAAGCGTCTCTGCCGTTTGAGCGCAGAAGGCTGTTGTCCAAATCGTGAGCCATCGGCATGTAAAGATCAAAGAAAACGTAGAGAACCGGGATAATCACCACGCCCAAAAGAGCGGAAGCTGCGGCCTTTCTATCGTTTAAATCCCGGCGGTTATTCACCTTGGAGACAGAAAGCGAAATAAAGGCTCCGAAAAAGAAAAGCAAGATTAAAAGCGCAGTCAGGCGCGAGTCCCAAATCCAATAGGCGCCCCACATGGGGCGGCCGAAAAGCGCGCCGGACCCCAACGCGAAAAGTGTCATCACGAAGCCGCTGGGTGCAAAGCCGTGTGAAAAAACTATCGGCATGAGCGCTTTAGGAGAAAAAAGCTGAAACAGGCTCGCCAAAGATACAATCCCGTAACAGCTAAGCGCGGCAGCGGTGGCGGCAATGTGCAAATAGAACACCCAATAAATGTCAGCTTGACCGATGGCGGTCGTGTCCGAATAACCTAACATCCACAGCAAAGCGGCCGCCATACTGACCACAGCCACAATCAGGAAGAGCGGAATAAATTTTGCAAAATAGAAATAGTAGGTCTTAGGGTTGATCATACGAACTTTTAAAAGAGACGTTCGTCATTTTAACTCACTCAGCGATTTGAGCCGAACGAATCGTTTCGAAAATCCGACAACTTAACAAAATCGCCTTTTTAGGCAACGTTTTTTCTCTCTTCTATCCCTTAAAATTAACAAGATAATTTGCGAGGAAAAGACAGGATGCAATTTTTAGTCGTCGACGATCACTCCATCGTGACCATGGCCTTGGAGATGTTGCTGAAGGATTTCGAGGGACAGGAAAATTCAGTGTATTGCGCCAACACCAAGGAAGAGGCGGTGGCGCTCGCAGACCGCTACGGTGAAACAGCCGATTTGATGATTCTGGATCTGTCAATGCCCGGTGTGCAAGGGACTTCGCTTATGGAGGAAATCGTCGCCGCGCACCCGACGCTTAAAATACTTGTGATGAGCGGACTTCAAGATCAACACAGCATCGTGCGCGTGCTTCAGATGGGAGCGGCCGGCTTTATTCCGAAGTCCCTGGAGGCCGGTCTTCTGACCTCCGCCATCGGCTTTGTTTTAAAAGGCGGTGTCTACATTCCTGTCAAACTGCTCAATCAGGCTCAAAAAACAGGACTTCTGACGGCGCGTGAACCCTCTGGCGAAATCGGCAGCGTGCATCTGACCGAAAGACAAAAAGATGTTTTGGAATTGTTGGCCAAAGGCGCTCCGATTAAACGCATCTGCAAAGAATTAAATTTATCCGAAGGCACAGTCAAGACCCACGTCACGGCAATTTACCGCGCTTTTGGCGCAAGCAACCGAACCGAGGCGCTATTGGAGGCACGCCGTCACGGCTTTGATGTCGGGATTTAGCGACCGCGGTTTTGCACAAGCTCCACAAGCGCCTCATTTAAGGCTTCACCTGTAACCGGTTTTTGCATAATGCGAGGCATGGCGAAAAGGGCGGCTTCCCGCTCACCAAGCACTCGGAGAGTCCTCACATAGTGTTTTTCTATGATTTCTGAGGAAACGGCGGTGAGCAAAATGGCGGGGATTCTCTCGCCCACAACCAAAGACAACTTCAAGATGCTCTAAAGTCCCGTCGCCTCCCCTTCTCCTAAATTGAAATCAGAAACCACCGCGTCAATCTTTTCTGCTTTTTTCACTTCTTCAATGAGTCTGTCGCTGCAGACTTCCGCGGCGATCACATTTGTCCCCCAAGTTTTCATCAGTTCAGTCAAGCTCTCGCGCACCGGAGTGTTATCCTCGATGAGCACAACTGTCGCTTTGAGAGCTTTAACAGGCTGTTGCCTGGAGTGTTTCTGACTGAAGATGCGGGCTTGCTCGGCCTCATGGATCGGCAACTCAATTCTGAAAATAGACCCCCTGCCGAGCCGCGAACCTAAGCTTACTTTGATATTAAGTTGATGGCATATCACTTTCACAATGGAAAGTCCCAGTCCGTAGCCTTCCACATGCGAGCGAGTGTTTTCACTGCGGTAAAAGGTATCAAAAATTTTCTTTTGTTCTTCGGGCTCAATCCCCGCGCCGCTATCGACCACACAAATACTTACTCGCTTTTTACCGACACAGCGGGCTGCCAGCATCACCTCGCCTTTCTCTGTATAAGCTATGGCGTTGGTGAGAAGATTTCTGATTGCCCGCGTCAGCAGTTGAGCATCCGTACAAACATTGACATCAAGATTTTTCAGACGAAAAGACAGTCCTTTTTCCTTTGCGATTGGTTCAAACTCAAGCGCGAGCTCTTCAAGCAGCGTGGCTAATTTAATCGGTTCGGGATTGATTTTTGTATGGCCGGTTTCAAGTTTTGAAACTTCCAGAATCTGCGCAACAAGTCTCTGAAGACCTTGAGTGGTTTTGGCTAACTGTTCGACAATTGCCAATGTTTTGGGGTCATTGCTTTTACTGAGCAACTGAATGTATATGCCGATCGCTTGCAATGGCTGACGGATATCGTGATTGGCCGCGGTAAAAAATTGGTTTCTGAGTCGGCTTTGTTCCTGAGCTTCGCGGCGCATTTTTTCCGCGAGATTTTTCTCAAAAGTCAGGCGCTTGACAAGCATTTCATTTTCCTGGTCATTTCTGACCGAGGACTGCACGATTTCGTTAAAACGCTTGCCAGAATAAAACATGAAAACGACAACGGTAACCAAAAGCGCCGCGATCATCAATCGTGACCAACCGAAAATCAACGCCAGACGCAGCACCAAGGGCGTTACCGAGCAAAGCGTGAAAACCACGAGGCTCGGCAACCAACATGCGTATACCGGCCAAGAGGCAAAAGTCACCGTCAAGATGACGGAAAACAATATGACTTGAGAGGCAGAGTCGTTACCGATATTGTTTGCAAAAGTAATCCCCGCAAGGGCCCATATGAGACCGCCGACGATCGCAAGCAGCATCCAGGCCCGCATCCAAAAATGAATCCTGGCGTGGCGATAGCGGTCAGCCCAAAAGCGTCGATTAAAATCGACTGATCCGTAAAAATGAACGCCGACTAATAAAATCCAAAAAACTAAGAGAATCGGATGAACCGTGTCCCAAAGAAACATCGCTGTCACGCAGGCGCCGGCCACTTCCGCGGCCAACGCCACCGGCTGCAATTTCAATGAGCTGAGAATTTGTCGAACAAGGACTCGAGAATGACGCCGCCGCCATTGGGCAATCGTCATATTTTCACTATGAAAAGCGCCGTTGGTGACGAACCGGTACCACTGAGCCTTTACCCAACCTAACATAATGGTTTGAGAAATTAAAAGCGAGGCGTCACACGGGGATGGGCTTTTGTCGAGAGCACAACATAACCTTTTTCCGTGCGCATCTTGACTTTAGCACCGACCGGCAGCGTGATCTTCACCGGCGAATGTCCGAAAGGCAAACCGTAAAGGATCGGCATTCCCGGAAGACGTTCTCGCAAAAACTGCAACACATCGGCAAAAAGAAAATCATTTTCTTTGGGATGGGAGGGATCCGCGTCTCGGAAATCACCGAAAATAATCGCTTTTTGCTTAGCCAAGACGCCGGCCATCTCGAGTTGGGCCAAATGACGCTCAATTCGATAGGCCCGATCGTTGCAGTCTTCAAAGAATAGAATTCCGCCTTCAACATCCGGGAAATACGGAGTACCTAAAAGCGAGACAACCATGGAAAGGTTGCCGCCCCAAAGGGTTCCTTCCAAATTCAATTCACCAGCTTCTTTACATGGGAAAGAGGCCACCCATTCCTCATTGAAGAGAGCGCCGTGAAAGCTCTTTTCTGTCATGAAAACCGGTGCGTCGACAAAGTCGGTCCCGTTGGGACCTTGGTAGCTGATCATGCCGGTTTTTGCAAAATAGGCGAGATTAAAAGCGGTGAAATCAGAGTAACCGCATAAAACCGGAGCACGGGCGGCAATAGCCTCATAGTCGATCTTATCAAGGATACGGGACAGGCCATAGCCCCCGCGAATGGGGAGCACCAAATCAATCTCGGGGTCACAAGCCATCGTCATAAGGCCTTCGACTCGTTCGCTATCGGTGCCGGCAAACTGCTTGACGTTTTTAAACACCGTGTCGTGCAAAACGACGTCTGCCCCCCGATCCTTAAAATAAAGCTTGGCAAGCGCCGGCGTGGAAATATCCATGACAGCACGCGATGGAGCGCAAAAACCCACCCGGATCGGATAATTAGGCATGTCGTCTTTCTCCGAAAAATTCTGTTAACAAAGCGGCCGCTTCCTTACCGCAGACACCGGAATCGACCTGAGCGCGATGGTTAAGTTTGGCGGTGGTTTGAATATCGAAGGAACCGCCATAAGCTCCGGTTTTTTCATCCCTGGCAGCAAAAACCACACGAGAAATTCTTGCGTGAGCAATCAGCCCCGCGCACATCGCACAGGGCTCTAGCGTGACATAAAGCGTGCAACCGGTCAAACGGTAGTTTTCCAGAGCCTGCGAAGCTTGCCGAATAGCGATGACCTCTGCATGAGCACTAGGATCATTATCTTCTATAGAACGATTGCGACCTACACCGATGATCTCGCCATCTTTTACAATGACACAACCCACCGGGACCTCTCCGGCCTGAGCCGCCTCACGCGCGAATTCTAAAGCCTCACGCATAAACTGCTGGTCATAAGGGCTGGTCTGCCGTTTCCTGGAATTGATTTCACGATTGCGCTGCTGAAGCGCTTTTTGCATCACATTGCGTAAAGTTTCCCGACGCTCTTGTTCAAGTAAAACGGCGTCTTCCAACTCGGCGCGGGTGTAACGGTCTCGGCTATTTTTTCTGTATCCGACCGTGGCCTCAAAAATCAACCCTTTTTTCAACGACTGCAACAAAATGCTCACGGGCGTTTCCCGAAGCCAGTCACCGGCGCCGTCTAAAAATTCCTGAGCCTTGGTGAGGGCCGTCGAAGCCGAGATCAAGTCATCCGGTAAATATGTCAGAAAAGCTTCCAAAACCACATGCAAATCCTCCGGATTGTGCCTTTCCAGAGAAGCCAATGTGCTTCCTTTTCTGACAGTGAGTTCTACAAATCGCTTCACAGCCGCTCTCCATATTGATCTGTGTATTTTAACGATTTTGTCCACCAATAAGGGAAACGATACAAAAACTCATAAACATGCTCGTGATCACAATCGCCTCCTGCACTAAAATGGTTGGATGCAGAAAGGATTTGACATGAAAAAACTGATTTTATCCATATTGATCATGGCAACCGCCGGTGCAGCTCAAGCCGGGCAATACGCCGATGAGCTCGGCCGATGCCTAGTCAAAAACGCCACGGCTTCGGACACAAAAATTCTAACCCAATGGGGATTTGTGACATTGGGCCAAACGAGAGCCGCTAAAGAAATCGCCACGATCAGTGCGAAAACCACCAATCAAGTGACTTCAAAGGCCCAGACAGTCGTCCTTCGCCTGCTGGGGCGCGACTGTGCCAAAGAGGCTTTAAAAGCAACATTGTATGAAGGCAAAGACGGTATCGGCAACGGCATTAAAAGCGCTGTCATGCAACGCATGCAGCAAGAGTTTCAAACTCAAACAGTTGATGCCATCATTGCAAAAATGACCACTTTAAAAACTCCATAAGTAAATGAAGTGTTTCGACAAATCAATTCGATAAGGAGTAAGGAGACACCATGCTGCGCGATGAATTTTATTGGCTGGGACAAATCAATAAGGCAACCATTATCAGCAATAGCTGCAGTGGTCTTTTAAAGCCGGAGCTTGCCAAAATAAGCGCCAAGGCGCTCAACGATGTTTTGAAGTCAGGCACGGATAGCGCCAACCGTGTCAAACGCGTTATCGACTTTGAACCTAAACTGATTGCCGCAGCCGGCACTTCTGAAGTCACCGAAATCCATATCGGACGCTCAAGCCAAGACATGCATTCGACTTTTCGAGCCGCCATTATGCGTGATGAGGTGATTCAAGTCACCGACACTGTCATTAAAGTTATCGACAAAATGCTTGAGCTTGCACGGGCGCATCAAGATACAATCATGCCGTCTTACACAAACGGCGTGGCGGCTCAACCGACAACCTTTGCCCACTACTTGCTGGGCTATACAGAAGGTTTTAAACGCGACTGTGTTCGACTGTCACAATTTTTTTCTAGACTTAATTACTGCCCGATGGGCTCATGCGTGTTAAACGGCACGGGCTGGCCGCTAAACCGAAAGCTCATGGCAAAACTTCTCGGTTTTCATGCCCCTGTGCGAAACGCTTTTGATGCCACCCAGATTTCCATGAACGATTTGCCCGTTGAGTTTGCTCAAATTCAGGCCTCAATTGCCCTGCATATCGGCAACTTTATTGCCGATATCATGGTGCAATACGCGCAACCGCGCCCTTGGATTCTTTTGGCAGAGGGCGGCGGCAACACCTATGTGTCGTCGGCCATGCCTCAAAAACGCAATCCAGGCCTTTTGATCAGCTGCCGCGGCAACGCAAGCGACGTCGTAAGCGGCGCGGCCCTCGCCGTCACCCGGGTACATAATGTGCCGAGCGGCATGATTGACGGGAAATCCGTTAAGGTTCACAGTGCGCTTGCCGCAGAAAGCGTAAAAACGATGGAACGCTTTCTAAAGATTTTGGACGCTTTGGTCGTCAATAAAGAACGCGCCCTGGAAGAACTCTCCTTGGATTGGACGGCCAGTCAAGAAATCGCCGACCGCCTTATGAGCGAATACGGTTTGCCATTCCGTGTCGGTCACCATGTCGCAAGCGCCATGGTGAGTTACGCTCGCTCCAACGGCATTTTGCCATTGACATTCCCATACTCAGAAATGAAACGCATTTATGCCGAAACCGTTTCCAAGGAAATGCCGGGAACGGATCCGGATTGTCCTATGAGTGAGGAAGAATTTAAAGCAAGCCTTGATCCTCGTGAAATTTTGCGTCGCCGCCGCACAGAGGGCAGCGCCAATCCCGAAGAAGTCAAACGAATGCTCGAAGCAATGACAGCGGAAATGGCCGTGCTGAAAGAAAACAACATGATGCGCGCCGCCGCCATTGAGCAATCGATGGCTGAGCTTGATACACAATTCGCGCCATTTTTGGAATAAGAAAAATTAACAAAAATCCATGGTAACGGCATATAACCGATCGTCTCACGGATTGTTAAAAAGATTGTATTTTGGGGCGGCCCAAACCGCCCCAAAACATTCAACGATCAAAGACGATTATTTGGCGAGCGTGCGGTATACGCAACGGCTCATCAATTCGAGTGCATTGGCAAGCGTTTGTTCGTCAAAGTCAAAATGACTGTTGTGGTGACCAGCGCGAAGGGTGGAGCCCACTTGAACGTAGGTACCCTTGCCGCCCGCGGCCTGCACCGTGCTCATAAAGTGAGAGTAGTCCTCGGAAGCGCCGAAGTTTTGTTCTTCGATGACTTCATCAAAGCAACCCATATCGCGGGCTTCTTCAGCCACCACCTTGGCGACTTCAAGGTCAGACTCGCCGCTCTTGGTGCCGCCCTTAATGTCGATGGAGTACCCACAACCCCACATTTCTGCAGCAGCCTTGGCGATGCGCTTGACTTCACCAAACATGTACTCATCCAAAGCGGACGTGATACCGCGGGTTTCCAAAACCAACACAGCCTTAGGCGGAATAACGTTGCGACCTTCGCCGCCGTTTAACTTACCGACCGTAATGCGCGTGTCGCCCTTACCAGAACGCGGAATCGCATGCATGTTCAAAAGAGCGGTTGCGGCGGACAACAAAGCGTTTTTGCCTTCTTCCGGCGCGTTGCCGGCGTGAGCAGGCACGCCCGTGAAAGTAATGTCGGCCTTAGTCGTAGCAAGGAAATTCTTCGTGCCGCAAATAACTTTGCCGATCTTATTGGCTTGGAAACCGATATGCATGCCGAAGATTTCATCAACGCCGGCCACAGCACCGGCCTTTTCCATCGGCATGGCGCCGCGAACACCTTCTTCCGCCGGTTGGAAAATAAAGCGAATCTTGCCCTTGAACTGATCGCGCATTGAAGCCACCACTTCAGCCAAGGCCAAACCGATAGCCACGTGACCGTCATGGCCGCAAGCATGCATGGCGCCCTTGTTGACAGAGGCGAACCCTTCAACATTGGGACGATGATCGGCATCTGCGCATTCGGTCACATCGTTGCAGTCCATATCGAAACGAACGGCAAGGAAAGGACCTTCGCCACCGAAATCCATATCAGCCCAGAAACCGGTCAAACCACCTTCCATCTTGGCAACAAGTTCAGGATCGGCTCCTTGAGAGATGGCGCGTTCCATATGGGCACGCAATGCGTCAGCGCTCGGCACACCCATCATGGCTTCACGGCACACAGCCTTCTCACCCATGGTAATGGTGTAACCCAATTGCTGCATTTTTTTAATTGCCATAGAGGCCGTGCGGAATTCAGTCCAGCCGGACTCCGGGTGTTTGTGAAGGTCACGACGAACTTTCGCCAAATTCGGGATTAATTCATCGACTTTTTTCTTAAGATCTTGATTCATTTTTGCTCCTCATAATCGCAAAAAAATGCGAACTAGATCTATTAATTTTAATAAGATTGTTTTTCCCAATTGAGAAAGCAAATGTAAATTGTTCCTTTTCTCTCCCAATAGATCAGCAAAAACTTCTATGATGGTTTCAACTATTACATGGAGAGGTCTCATGCATAAACTATTGAATAATCTTTTAGCGGTCAGCGCGCTCATCACCGCCGCCACCGCTCATGCCTGCACGGGAATCACTCTCGAGTCTCAAAGTCAGGAATTTGTCGCGGCGCGGTCCATCGAATGGGGCACATCTGTGCTGAAAACCGACTTGGTGCGCGTCCCCCGAGGATACCGAACAGAAACTCAGACGGCTGACGGCAGAGGCATGAGCTATACGACAAAATTCGGTTTTGTGGGACTCAGTATTGAAGATAAAAATTTTGTCGTTGAGGGTCTCAATGAGGAAGGTTTATCAGCGGGACTTTTTTTCTTTCCGGGATATGGCCAATACCCGACTTATGATCCCAAAGAATCTTCAAACACAATCTCAGACATGGAGTTCGTCGCCTGGGTGCTCGCCACTTGTCGCGATGTCGCCGATGCGAAAAATCAATTGAAAACCATCCGTGTCGTCGAACGATTCAAAAATGCAGGCACGGTTCATTACCGAATAGCCGATAAAAGCGGCGCACAAGTTGTGGTGGAAATTGTTAACGCTCAGATGCAGATTTTCGACAATCCGTTGGGCGTACTCACCAATTCGCCGGGTTTTCAATGGCAAATCACCAATCTCAATAACTATATGAACTTAAAGACCGGTCATAGCGATCCCGTTAATCTTGGGAAAATCACACTTCGCTCGACCGGCATGGGCAGCGGCATGGCCGGTCTGCCGGGAGACATCACTCCGCCGTCAAGATTTGTTCGGGCGGCATTCCTGGTTTCAAGTGCCCCGACCTTGAGTGATGCGAAAGACACCGTGCTCTACAGTTTTAAGGTTTTAAACTCTTTTGAAATACCGATTGGTCTTGAACTCGACAATAAAAATAATCCCACAGGACTTTTATCGGCCACTCAGTGGACGAGCGCCATTGACATGACCAACGGCAAAATCTATTTCAAAACAATGAATGACTCGCGCATACGATGCGTTGATTTAAAAGGCATTGATTTCGGAAAAGTTTCTTATAGCTCTCAACCTATTGATAAGCACACAGAAGAGCCAATTGAAAAGGTTGCATTTCACTAAAAAAAGACCGGCTGATCAACAATATGCGATCAACCGGTTTTTACTTTCTGAAAATCATCAATCGTTTTCAGCTGCTTTTTCTGTCCGAGTATTGGATAGGATCCAGTCTAGAAAACCGCCCTTGTTTCTTGAACAAACGATCACTTTCCCATGACCTCTGAATTTCAACACAATACCCTCGCCTGTTATCTGACTATTGACTAATTTCCCGAAAAAACCGGAATGTGAAGTATTGAGGCTCAACTCATAGTCAAGCGTCGAATCCCATGCGACCAAATGTCCATTGTCAACCACAAGCGATTGACCATCGGATACCTCCAACTCACGAACAGAACCAAATCCAGAAACAGCGACCTGCCCCCTTCCCTCAGTGGCCATCACGAAAAATCCGCCGGAGTCACCCAATAGAGCGCGTCCCAATCCCTGGCTTTTGACTGTCATATCGACTTCGTCGGTGGCGGCAAGAAACGCTCCGTCAGAAATCATATACTGCCGTTCGCCAACATCCAAAATACGAATATCACCCGGAATGTTGGGAGCGAGCAAGACAGTCCCCGCCCCTTTTTCAGCTTCGACATACTGTTGAAAGAAAGTTTCATCATTTAAAAACTTTCTTGCAATGGATTTCATGATTCCGCCCCGGCTTCGCCCCTTGAGACTGAGGTCGCCGTCCATCGCCACCATGGCGTTGGATTCGGCCAAAACCTTCTCCCCTTTTTCAAGTGTCACACTCAAAAGCGGGTCAACGCTGCCGGTGATTTCAAAACGCATAGCTCAACTCCTCAAAAAGAAAGCCTTACCGGGTAGAGTTTATCGCAAGGGCTTGGCTTCCAAAACTTCCAACTCCACATGTCTCTTCTTGCGGTCGATCTCGGCGAGGATTTCCACCGGGGCATCCTTGGCCACATGAGACCAGTTGCGATCATCATCCAATTCGGCCGTAATGGTGTTACCCTTTTCATCAGTGAACTCATACTTATCATGACTGATCTGACTGGTAAAGCGACCACGGACCACGACCAATTGATCATCATGACCGTGTTTTTTCACCTCATCCAACGATTTTAACGTTGTCAAAGAAAATCCCTGGGGTTGACCCGTTTTGACTTGAGAGGCGTCAAAACCGGATGGGCCTTGAGCAAACGCTGCAAAAGGGACAACCAAAGCACACAAGGCGGCGGTGAGAACTGTTTTTTTCATAGCATCGTCTCCTATAGATTTCTTTCTTGATGATCGAAGTTTAGAACGTGAAACTTAGTGCAAACCTAGCCGAAACTTAGCTCTCCCTAAGTCAGAGCAACGAATTGCAAAAAAGAGTACGCCTCAAGGAAATCTGCCCTACAATGCCTTTAGTTAACGAGGAAAAATTCAATGAGAGTTCTTTTAGTGGAAGACGATCCGATGATCGCGCAAGCTATTAAAGGCGCGTTAGCCGATGAGATGTACACGGTGGAGCATGTGGCCAATGGTCGCGATGCGCTCATGATGCTTTCGGTTAATGAGTATGACTTTCTTTTGCTGGATTTGGGGTTGCCCGGTGTTGACGGTATGACAGTTCTGCGCACCTTGCGTACAAACGCGGATGGCGGTAAAAAAAATATCCCGGTGATTATCCTTACTGCGCGCGACGGACTCGAAGACAGGCTCGACGGATTGGACGCCGGCGCCGATGATTACTTGGTTAAACCGTTTCATATCAGCGAACTGTTGGCGCGAATCCGGGCCGTTTTAAGACGCAAAAATCAGACAACCGAAAATACTCTCACCAACGGAGTGGTCACGCTCAATGTTCAGGAAAAAACTGCGATTTTAGCCTCCGATCCCTCCCCCATTATCCTATCCAGACGCGAATATGCCCTGCTTTCCGCGCTCTTGGCGCGTCCTGGAACAATTCTGTCGAGAAGAAAAATTGAAGAACGAATATATGAACCGGGCGAAGAGCCGGAAAGCAACGCGGTGGAGTACCTGATTCACTCATTGAGAAAAAAATTGGGAACGAATGTTATAAAAAACGTCCGGGGACTTGGCTGGATGGTTGAAAAAGGTAATCCGTAATGAGCATCATAGGTGAAAAACATCACGGCTTTGTCAAGCGGCTTTTACTGTGGGCCGGATCTGCTGCGCTGGTTATTACCATTGTCTCCGCGGCGGCGCTTTTTTATGTTTCCTACCATAAAGCCTACGATGAACAAGATGACTTACTGGAGGAAGTCAGTGGCGTTCTAGCGCGCATTGACGTCTCAAGGGAACATCCCGGCGCGCTTTGGATGGATGATGACGATTTTGAGGATTGGTTTATCGTGGACGATGATTCGCCCCAATCCATTGCAAAAGCAGGTTCCACGATATTAGTTCGGACGCTTCACAAAGGCGGTCAGACAATCCGGGCTGTTTTTAACGAAAATCTTCACGACGGCGCGCAAACACTGCAAATCTCCGGCACCCAATATCGTCTGTATCTCATCACACTCTCAGACGGAAAGCACATCGCGGTCGCTCAGAAGACAAAAGAAATTGAAAAACTCGCCAGACAAACAGCCTTTGCCGCCACACTGCCTCTGGTGGGGCTATCGTTGACAATCGTACTTATCTTATCGGTTCTTTTATGGCTTTCGGTTAAACCGATCCGCGCTTTGACCAATAACATCAATCGACGTGAACCTGATGACTTAACACCGATTGATCCCCAAGGACTACCTGCCGAACTTCTTCCGATGGTTGATGCCTTTAATGGCTTACTCAAGCGTGTCTGTGAACTCAGGCAAAGCGAATCCCGATTTGTCGCTGACGCCGCTCATGAATTGCGCTCCCCGTTGGCCGCCTTGTCGCTTCAAGCTGAAGGTTTGGAAAAAGGCGCTTTAACACCCGAAACAAAAAAGCAGATCGCCGATCTGCGAGTAAGCATTGAGCGAGCCACAAGACTTGTTTCTCAGCTGCTCTCACTTAAGCGGGCACAGCAAGACAAAACAGAGGCCACGCAACATGACGCCAAAATTTCTGAGACATTAGCCATGGTCATTGAGCAGGTTTGGGCAGAAGCAGAGAAAAAGGCCATTGAAATTGAAGCTGTTGGCTTTGACGAATTGGATCCCGAAGGCAAACTCTCTGTGCCTGTCGGCGAAGACGATCTCTTCAGTATTTTGCGTAACTTGATGGAAAATGCCATTAAGTACTGTCCGCACGGTTCAACCGTAACGATTGAACTGGTCTCATTGAATCCCTTTAAGCTAAAGGTATGCGATAACGGCCCCGGAATACCGGAAGATGATAAAGCCCGTATATTTGATCCGTTTTACCGAGTGTTAGGAACAGGCGTCACGGGCACCGGTCTCGGAATGGCGATTGTAAAAAGGCTTGCCGAGCGCAATAACTTAAAAGTCACGCTTAACGACACGTACCCTGATAAAACAGATAAAGGCAAGGGGTTATCTGTCATGCTAGAAAAACTTTAAATTCTACAGTCTAATATCGACATAACGGGCGAGGTTCCAATCCTCGCCTTTTTAATGTTTCAGTAAAACTCTGTAATCAATGACAAGGAGTATGTCAAACGATTGAGAGTCTGCGGAATGAGCAAAAAATAGAGTGAAAGGTACTCAATAATTGACTGTCTTCGCATGAGGGGCGGGAAAAAATCCCGCCCTTTTTCGTCAGTTTATGACGGCCATGCGGACACGATTAACCACAGAATCAACACAAATCCATACACCAGTTTATGTGCAATGAATTGCACATTGATGTTGAATTTAATTTCAACTCGTGGCATCATGTGGGCATGAGATGAGTTTTTTAACCGTTTCATCTCACACCTCCTACGGCCCACAAGTGTTCCGCCACTCGGGCCGTAAGTTTTTCCGGTTTTGTTATCAACCGTTAGGAACTATTCCTAACGATGATTGACCGATACCGGGAAACGGTCAATCCCTCGCTTGAGCGCCTCCCCGCTCAAGCGGACGTAAGATTCTATCCTATTTTTTCATTAACCTTGTCTGACAAGGCCGAAGCTGTTCTTTTTGCTGATACCGTTTTTATTTGCTTAAGTATGCAAAAGATTGATGGCATTTCTGTTGCATTTATACAAAAAAAGGATTGAAAATCAAGTAGTTGACTTCAATCCTTTTCTGTTCTTTTCAAGCTAATTCAGGTGCTTGAATTATTCCCATTCAATAGTGGCAGGCGGTTTGCCGCTAATGTCGTAGCACACACGATTGATGCCGCGCACTTCATTGATGATGCGGTTGGAAACCTTGCCTAACAATTCATAAGGCAAATGTGACCAACGTGCGGTCATAAAGTCACTCGTTTCAACCGAGCGCAAGCTGACCACCCATTCGTAGGTGCGACCATCGCCCATCACACCCACGCTCTTAACAGGAAGGAAGACGACAAAAGCTTGACTGACTTTGTCATACAGACCCGCGTTGCGCAATTCTTCAATGAAAATAGCGTCAGCTTCACGCAAAAGGTCAGCATATTCCTTTTTCACTTCGCCCAGGATACGCACACCGAGACCGGGTCCGGGGAACGGATGACGATAAACCATTTCCGCTGGCAAACCAAGCGCAACACCCAATTCACGAACCTCATCCTTAAAGAGGCCGCGAAGCGGTTCAAGCAACTTCAAATGAAGCGTATCGGGCAGACCACCCACGTTGTGATGACTTTTAATTGTCTTTGCCTTCTTCGTCTTGGCGCCGGCCGATTCAATCACATCAGGATAAATCGTGCCTTGCGCAAGCCACTTCGCATTGGGCAGCTTGGCGGCTTCTTCCTGGAACACTTCCACAAAGAGACGACCGATAATCTTTCGCTTTTGCTCGGGATCCGTAACACCGGCCAACTCGCCCATGAAACGGTCGACCGCATCAACAACGATGAGCTTCAGACCCATATTTTTTTCGAATGTTTCGCGGACTTGTTCGCGTTCATTCTTGCGCAACAAGCCGTTATCGACAAACACGCAGGTAAGCTGCTTGCCGATAGCCCTGTGGATCAAAGCAGCGGTCACAGACGAATCCACGCCGCCCGACAAACCGAGAATAACCTCTTCGTCTCCGACCTGAGCACGAATTTGTTCCACAGCCTCTTTCACATAATCGCCCATGATCCAAGAGGGCTCAGCTTTACAGATATCCAAAACAAAACGGTTGAGAATCTGGCGACCTTGGAGTGTGTGAGTTACTTCAGGATGGAACTGAACAGCGTAGTAGTGGCGTGTCTCATCGCACATACCGGCAATCGGGCAAGACGGTGTTGAGCACATCACTTTAAAACCTTCGGGTAACACAGTAACCTTATCACCGTGACTCATCCAAACCTTCATCACGGACTCACCGGCATCGTTTTTGAAATCTTCGATACCCTTGAGCAATTCTGAGTTACAGTGGTTCTTCACTTCCGCGTAACCGAATTCGCGTTTGCCGATGTTTTCGACCTTTCCGCCCAATTGTTGGGCCATGGTCTGCATGCCGTAGCAGATGCCGAGGATAGGCACTCCGGCGTTAAAAACTGCGTCACTGATGCGATCGGTGCTTTCTTCGTAGGCGCTCATATGAGAGCCCGACAAAATAATGCCTTTCGGATTAAATTCACGAATAAAGCTTTCACTGACATCGTTCGGATGCACTTCGCAGTAAACATGGGCTTCACGCACCCGACGAGCAATCAGCTGCGTCACTTGGGAACCGAAGTCCAAAATAAGAATACGATCGTGTGTCATGGTCGTTTAATCTAATAATTAAAAGTAAAAAATCATTAAGGCGCGAGTAAGTTTACCGACTAAACTCGACTCGCGCCTGTTTTTCATCGCAAAATGCTACCGACGATTAGTGATCCTGACGATAGTTCGGAGCTTCCTTGGTGATTCTCACATCGTGAACGTGCGATTCACGCCAACCGGCAGCCGTGATTTCAACAAATTCAGCACGTTGACGCATTTCTTCGATGGTGCGGCAACCGCAATAACCCATGGAAGAACGAAGACCGCCGATCATCTGGTAAACGATCTGAGACAACGGTCCCTTGTAGGGCACCATGCCTTCGATGCCTTCCGGAACAAACTTGCTGATGTTACCGGAATTGTTGTCTTGGAAGTAACGGTCGGCGGAACCCTTGGTCATAGCGCCCAAACTTCCCATACCGCGATAGCTCTTGAAGGAGCGGCCTTGATAGAGCACCACTTCACCCGGGGCTTCATCGGTACCGGCAAACATACCGCCCATCATGACGGCGTAAGCGCCAGCGGCCAAGGCCTTGGCAATATCACCGGAGAAACGGATACCGCCGTCGGCAATCAACGGCACACCGGTGCCTTCGAGCGCTTGAGCGACGTCGGAAACAGCCGTGATTTGAGGAACACCGACACCGGCCACAATACGGGTCGTACAAATAGAACCCGGACCGATACCAACCTTAACGCCGTCGGCGCCGGCGTCAACCAAGGCGCGAGCAGCCTCGGCGGTTGCGATGTTGCCGCCAATCACTTGCAACTGCGGATAATTCTTCTTCACCCAAGCGACGCGATCCAACACGCCTTGTGAGTGACCGTGAGCCGTATCAACAACGATCACGTCGACACCGGCTTCAAGCATCAATTCAATACGTTCTTCTGTGCCCTCGCCCACACCGACGGCAGCACCGACCAACAGGCGGCCGTGGGAATCTTTAGCGGCATTGGGGTGTTCACCAGCTTTGATAATATCCTTAACCGTCATCAAACCGGTGAGATTGAAATCTTTATCCACAACGAGCACGCGTTCAACACGATGTTGATGCATCAAACGCTTGGCATCTTCAAGGCTCGCACCTTCACGGACCGTCACCAAACGATCGGCCGGGGTCATAATTTGAGAGACCGGGATATCCATGCGTGTTTCAAAACGCAGGTCGCGGGAAGTCACCATACCCAAAACACGCTTGTCATCGACAACAGGCAAACCGGAGATGTGACGTTCACGGCTCAAACGGATCACTTCGCCAACCGTCATACCGGGGGTCACTGTGATCGGATCGGCCACTATGCCGGCTTCATGACGCTTAACGCGAGCCACTTCAGCGGCTTGCTGCTTCGGGCTCATGTTTTTGTGAATAAAGCCAATGCCGCCTTCCTGAGCCAAGGCGATAGCCAAGCCAGATTCTGTAACGGTATCCATAGCGGCGGAAACCATCGGAATATTCAAAGACAATTCGCGGGTGATCTTGGTGGTCAGAACGGTGTCACGGGGAAGAACAGTTGAGTGTGCCGGAACGAGCAACACATCATCAAAAGTAAGAGCCTTTTGTCTAATGCGCATGTTAACCTCAGTCGAAAAATGTGGAAAAAAATTCGGCATCGCCATCGTGAATGGCGTAAAAAGATTAACGGCGTATTTTATCCCATTTTCGTTACATTCCGCAATAGGAAAATGCAAAATGTGGGATCTGTGCCGAGCAGCTCAAGTTAACGGATATCTTTACTAGATTAACCGATGCTTACCGCCGTTTCGGCCCCTCATCAAACGATTTTCTGACTTTTGATTCTTCTCTTCTCTCAAACGACGGGCTGTCATCGGATCAACGGTAAGGGGCGGCAAAATTTCCACCCTATCCCCATCGTGAAGCGGGGCGTCTGCTTGAGCAAACACATTCCAGATTGCCAATTTCTGACTGTTGCCCACGGTCCAACCCGCGGCCTGAACGGCCTCGGCAACCGTAGCACCTTCAGCTAGCTGCAATTGCTTTAAGTCCACACACCCCTTATCGAGTCTGGCAACGGTAATATGCATCACAAATCTTCACTCAAAATATAAAACCTCGGTAGTTAAACTTCCGAAACGAGGCTAATTGTAACGGAATCTCACCAACGGATATAGAAAAATTGACCTTGCGTAACCATTACGAAAAGCGAGCTTGATAAATAAAAAAACTCACAAAAGTTCCTGCCAAAAGTTTCTCTCTTGCTAGAATGGTCCCCTGTTAATGAATTTGTATCGGAATAATTATTTATCGTGGCCAATATTGTTAACCGTAAAGCCCTTTTCGATTATTACATTGAAGAGAAATACGAAGCCGGCCTTGTGCTTGAAGGCTGGGAAGTCAAGTCAATTCGTGAAGGGCGCGCCCAAATCAAGGAAGCTCATGTTATCGTGCGCTCGGGTGAGTTGTATCTTTTAAACGCGCATATTACGCCGCTGAAAACCGCAAGCACACACACTAAACCCGATCCGACGCGTGTCAGAAAACTTTTAATGCATGCTCGGGAAATCAACAAACTGATAGGCAAAGTTGAGAGGGCGGGCTATGCGCTTATCCCCTTGGACATGCACTTTTCCCGAGGCAGAGTCAAACTCACGGTGGCACTGGCTAAAGGTAAGAGAGAGTACGAAAAACGCGCAGATGAGAGCAAAAAACAATGGCAGCGTGATCGCGAACGTCTTATGAAAAAAGCCTCCCAATAAAAAAGGAGGAACTCAGGCCATTCACACTGAGACATTCCTCCTCTTTGGCAAAATTAACTGTTTTTCGTTTTATGACAGATCAAGGCCGCAACAGGTGCGGCCTATTTTCCTTTGAGTTATTGCGCGTCCGGTTGTTTTTTCTCTTTATTTTCCTGATCCGGATCACGCCACTGGAGCTCATAGCCCACGAGCATTTCCGTCCAACGCTTCAATAGCGCCAGCATTTCAGGAGCGGGCACTTCACCTAAAGGTTCAATTCCTTTTTTTGTCACCACTGACAGAGTATCGTACACTTCGGCCATAAAAACGGCCATTGCGGAAAAGATCAGTGTGGTGTTATCTTCGGGCAACTTGCCGCCCGCTGCCTGAGCGAGATCTTGGCCTAACTTCAGGCGAAGATTGCCGGCCACTCCCACCGGGTACCACTGCTGATCAATTTCAAACTGGGCGTTTTGACCGCTGAAGGTGGCGCCGAGCCAATTCATCGTCTTGCGGTCCATCTCATCCATCACCTCCTCGGTGATCTCACCGGCGGCGTTTTTTTGAGAACGATGGGCCATCTCCATCATAAATTGCCCCAGAATCGCCCCCGTGATGTTGGGATGACGCAGCGGCTGTTTTTGGCAGTCACTGCCGCAAGATGAACAATTTCCATTACAGCTCATGAAGTTTTCCTTTATTTAAAATCGCTTGCCACGGGCGCTCCCGTAAGACGCAAGCTCCAAAAATCAATGAAGGCTTCCACTTGCGGATTGCCCAACAAACCTGAGCTCGCGCAATTGGCTCTCTTCAGTAAAACAAAAATTTCCGAAACGAAATAAGCGAACACCGAAAACATCAGCGACTCGTTATCTGTTAAATCAACCGCCGTATTAAAGCACTCGATTTCCCCGCCCATGCTCTCGCGCAACAAATCCGGCAACCTTACTTCGTTAAATTCGCTTTCGCAGGAAAAATGACCGTTCGCGCCTGAAAACGTGTCCTGCAACCAGAGCACAAGATTAAGGTTAGCTTCCTCAAGCTCGGCCATGCTCATTTCTCCCGAGCTGACCTTAAGCGCCCTATCCCAAGTATTTTGCACAGCTTTGGCAATCACTTCACGGGCGACAGGATAGGAAGAAATGTTCGGATTGAGCTGCCTTTTTGTGGCATATCTTAAAGGACAAGACACAGCGACCTACTCCAAAAAAAGCACGGGATCGCTTTCTTTGAGTCCAAGCATACGCTCGGCCCACATTCGGCACAGGCGCTTGCCCTCGTTACCAAAACCGTCGGCGTTTTGACGTTTGGCGTATTTTTTCAAAAGCGAATAAACGTCACAAACAAATTCAAAAGCCGCTGCCTGCAGCACGCCGCGGGTATCAGCAAGATCGTTTTCGCTGACTCCCACTTTTTCAAAGCGCTCCTTCATGTAAATCCTGAGGTAACTTGCCAATGGATCTCCCGTCGAATAAGGTTTGGCAATAAATTGATCATTTTTACCGGCAAGCACCGCTGATAAAAAAGCGGCTGATTGTTTATCCATCGCAACCGCCTCTTCTTGCTTAAGCGAAGAGGCAGAAACCATCTGCGAGCGGCGGACCACGTCATACAGGACAACTTCGAAAAGCTCTGCCAAAACCGACACGTCAGCCAAATCGAAATGTTGCTGCGATTGCTCTGTTTTTTTCTTATCTGCGGGCATATTTTCCTTTCCCCAAGAAACGATCAACCCAATTTCTGACAAGTGCTTTCCGCCTTAATTCCACCACTTCGCTTGAAGAGTCATTCATCGAGCAGTCTTTGATCACTTCCATAAATTGTTGAGCCATTAAAACAGCCGCCACAAAAATGAAATCGCTTGCCTTGGTTGACAACAACACAGGAGAGTCCGGCGCAAGTAAACCATCTTTGCAAAGAGAATCTTTCAATCGATAACCAAGCTTTTCACCGAAGAGTTCATCGTCAAGCCCCAGCATCGGCGTGCGCATCGTAAAACCCATGGTCAGCAACAGGGCATGGTCGGATATTTTTTCGGCAAAATCATCGGCATTTTCAGACTTTTCAATAAAGTCCAATGTGTAATCCAGGTAGTCGTCAAAAAGACAAGCCAACTCATCCGGATTTTTCAGATCCAGCATGCCCGGTTTGATGTCGATATCGTTACTCATGAGAAGCCTTTCAAAAACAGCGTCCTACAATTAAAGAGACGTCATTTTAACGAAATACCAAAAAGACTTTTATTGACGCGAGGCAATCGTTTCAGCAACAGAAACGGCAGCCTTTTTGTCCGGCGCATTCTTCGGATCGGTTTTTCTCAAAATGCTCATCGCGGAGGCGATCATGCTGCCCATGTCATTCATGTTTGAAGGCAATAAAATCGTATTGCCTTCTTTTGCCACCTGAGCAAAAGCCTGAACGTATTGCTCGGCCACTTTTAAGTTCACGGCGTCCATGCCGCCGGGCTCGCGCGTCGCTTGGGCAATTCTTCGAAGCGCTTCAGCCGTCGCCGTTGCAATGGCAAGCGTTGCCGCGGCCTCGCCCTCAGCCTTGTTAATCGCCGCCTGCTTTTCGCCTTCGGACTCAGCGATGGCAGCTTCTCGAGCGCCCGTGGCCAAATTGATTTGCTCTTGCTTGCGACCTTCGGAAGCGGCCACCACAGCGCGCTTTTCACGCTCGGCGGTAATCTGTTGCTGCATCGCTTGCAAAATCACCGCAGGAGGAGTCAAATCTTTAATTTCGTAACGCAAAACTTTCACGCCCCAATTGAGCGCGGCCTCGTCAATGGCGCTCACGACAGAGCGGTTAATCAAGTCGCGCTCTTCAAAGGTCTTATCCAACTCCATTTTGCCGATCACACTTCTCAGAGTGGTTTGCGCCAATTGAGTGATGGCAATCACATAGTTACTTGTGCCATAGCTGGCGCGGGTCGGATCAGTCACTTGGAAAAAAAGCACACCGTCAACTGACAACTGTGTGTTGTCTTTTGTAATGCAGACTTGGCTGGGTGTATCAAGAGGAATTTCTTTTAAAGAGTGCTTATAAGCCACACGGTCAATAAAGGGAATCACCACATTCAAACCCGGAGAGAGCACCGCGTGAAACTTACCCAACCGTTCCACAATCCAAGCAGTTTGCTGAGGCACCACTTTAATGGCTTGAAAAGCGAACACTATGGCGAGTACTGCCAAAACCAACGTAAAAATCATAAATTCGCTCATTTTTACACCCCTGAATTTAAGACGATTTCTTCAAATAAAGCACACTGCCTTCCACGCGCACAATCGTATAAGAACCGGCGACTTTTTCTTCTCCGTCCAAAGCCCTGGCCTGCCAATCCGCGCCACGGTATTTCACTGTTGTGAACCCCTTTTCGTCCCAACTGCTCACAGAGACAATTTGACCTTCATCGAGATTTTGCAGCGCGTGAGCCTGAGCATCGCTTTTTGTCGGAATGGAGCGGATCTTACGCACCCAAATAGATCCGACAATGGCGATAATGGCAAAAAGGGCGATCTGCCACTCCAATGTCAGCCCAAACCAACTGGCGCCCGAGGCCACCAGCGCGGCCGCCGCCAAAACCAAAAGATAAAAAGTGGTGGCGATTAATTCGACTATGCCCAACAATGCCGCCAGTATCAGCCATAAAGTCGTTGCGCTCAATGTCATAACACTCACTTCCTTTGATTATCCCGCCTGAAGCTGATTGGGTTCAGATTCCTTTACGTTTTTTTCTTTGGCATCTTTATCAGCGACGGGACGCTTGGGTTTAGAGACGGCCCGCAAACCGCGGGGACCGCACACATAACTGAGGATCGTTTTAGCGGCCTCATGACGCAATTGCAGCAAATGCTCCAAATGAGCCGGCAACTCACCGTTACCATCCATAAAGAAACGTTCCTCACCGGTTTTATCGGCAATAGCCACAACGCGAGCCTCGGGATCGGTTTCGCCCACAACATCCACAATTTTTCTGGCGCTCACCGGATCGGTTGTTGAGACAACCACCCAACGGGCGCGGTCAATGCCCGCAAATTCCAATGTTTGCTTTTGCATGGCGTCGCCTAAAATAAAATGATCTCCCAGTTCATCCTTCATTGAGCGTTCTATATTTTTCTCAATGATCACGACATCGACCTTTTTCGCCCGCAGCCCCTCACTCAGCTCACGACCAAGGACGCCCGCGCCGACAATGATGACCTTATCGCGTTTGGCTGCCTTTTCTTCTTCAATATCATCCTCATCTTCTTCGACAGCGGGATTCTCTTTAAGAAAGAAGCGCTTGTGGATAGGCTCCACCAGGGCAAAAAGCAATGGGTTCAAAGCAATGCTGATGATGCCGCCTGCCAATATCAAAGACATTCCTTCTTCGGGCAACAAACCAAGCGACAAGCCGAGACCGGCCAAGATGAAAGAAAATTCGCCCACCTGCGCAAGCGCGGCGCCAACCGTGAGCGCGTCTTTGTAGCTACGGCCCATAATCTTTACCCACACCGCAGCCGTCACACTCTTGCAGACAATGATGACAAAAACAATCCCCAAAACATGCAAGGGATTATTGATGATAATCATCGGGTTAAAAAGCATCCCGACGCCGAGAAAGAATATGACAGAGAAAGCATCCTGCAGAGGCAGCGTCTGAAGAGCCGCCCGGTGAGCGTATTCACTTTCGCGCATCATCATGCCCGCGAAGAACGCACCCAACGCAAAGGAAACATTGAAAATCTGAGCACTGGCGTAGGCCACACCGATAGCAATGGCAATCACACATAAAGTAAACACTTCCTGGGAACCGGTTTTAACAGCTTGAAAAAGCACCCAGGGTAGAACTCTGCGGCCAATCACCAGCATTGATGCGACAAACCCAATAATCAAAACGGTTGTCTCCAGAATCGCCACGGTCAACGAGCCTTCCGTGGACGCTTCTCCCTTAAAGAAGGTGGCGATGGATGGCAAAAGCACCAAAAGTAAAACCGTGACCAAATCCTCAACCACCAGCCAACCGACAGCAAGCTGACCTCTCGAACGTTGCAACCAACCCTTGGCTTCCAAGCCTTTCATCAGTACAACGGTTGAAGCGCATGACAACGACAGGCCCAAAATAAACGCCTCTCCCCAGCTCCATCCCCACCAATGGGCCATTCCCATGCCAATTGCGGTAGCGATAGCCATTTGAATGATGGCACCCGGCAACGCAACCGTCTTAACCCGAAGCAAGTCGGAGAGCGAGAAATGAAGCCCCACACCAAACATCAAAAGCATCACACCAACCTCTGAGAGCTCAGAGGCTAAATCCATATCACCTACAAAACCGGGTGTGGTCGGCGCGATACACACCCCGGCCAATAGATAACCGACCAATGCGGGAAGCTTCACTTTAGTAGCCGCGAACCCAAAAATGAGAGCCAGACCAAGCCCCCAGGCCAAGGTCGCGATTAGGGCAAATTCATGGTGCACGGGTTATGTCCTAAAAAAACTGAGGAGTCAATGACAAAGAGAGAAGATGCCTTGAAAATCATTCAAAGCGTCCAAACAATAATTGTACGCATTCGCAGTGACTATTCGTCAGTATTGTTAATCTTTTTTGCACTCAAAACGACTTTGTCTTTTGTCAGACTCTCATCTTGAGCCACATGATGAAAAATACACTTTGCGATTTCCTGACGGGTCTCAATGAGCGCCGACACATTGGGATCCATTTCTCCGGAACGGGACATAAAGAAATCTCTGTCGCCTTCCTTATCGGCAAGAGCCAACACCTTAACACCGGGATCAAGTTTGGCGACCTGATCAGCCACGTTGCGCGAGACAAGCGCTTCTGAACTGGTATTAAGAACCCAACGAGTTTTATCAAGATTGAGTCGGGACAAAATCAACGGATGGGAAGCATCGCCGAAAATAAAATGATCGCCCAATTCTTTTTGCATAGAGCGATCGGCCCGCTTTTCAATGATATACACATCAAAACCGCTGCCCTCAAATTGCTTATAAAGCTCACGGCCTGTCAGACCGGCACCGACAATGAGAACCCTATTGCGGACTTCATTGATCTGATTTTCTGAATCGTTTTCATTTTCCGCTTTTAGAGCCAATTCCGGAAAATATTTTTTCATGAAAGGTCTCAAACCGGCGAAAGAAACTGAATTTAACGCAATGGTGATAAGTCCTGCCGCAACGATCAGTGATAATTCCTCACGACCAACCAGTCCCATGGAAACACCCAATCCCGACAAAATAAATGAAAACTCGCCGACCTGAGAGACCGCCAATCCGACCGTCGCCGCGTCAATGAGCCGATAACCTTTGCGTCTGACCCAATAGCCCGCAGCAAAACTGTTGCAAAAGACAATCACCAGAACCACGAATAATGTCTCGAATGGATGTTCAATGAGCACTCTCGGGTCAAAAAGCATTCCGATGCCTAAGAAAAAGATCACTGAGAAAGCATCCTGAAGCGGCAAAGTTTGCAGGGCAGCTCGATGGGAGTACTCACTTTCGCGCATCATCATGCCGGCAAAAAATGCGCCCAGAGCAAAAGAGACATGGAAGATCGTTGATGAGGCATAGGCTACGGTGATGGCAATTGCGATCACGCAAAGCGTGAAAAGTTCCTGTGAACCGGTTTTCACCGTGCGCATAAGAATCCATGGCAAAACCTTTCTTCCGATAATAACCATGGAGGCCACAAAACCGACCACCAAAGTTGCTGTACCCAAAAGCTGCGCGGACAACTGCGAAAAAGAAACATTTTGACTACCGGACACAGCGCTTATTGTCGGTAAAAGCACCAGCAAAAGCACTGTGATTAAATCCTGTACGACAAGCCAACCGACAGCCAACCGCCCCCGCACAGTCTGTAAAATTCCGCGCGCATCCAAGGCCTTGGTCATCACCACGGTGGACGCGCAAGAAAGCGCAACTCCCAAAACGAATGATCCCGCCAAGGTCCAATCCCAGAAAAAATAGGCCATGGCTGTGCCCACCACGGTCGTGGCAGACATTTGAATAATGGCTCCCGGCACCGCCACTGACTTCACTTGCAACAAATCTTTCAAAGAAAAGTGCAAGCCGACGCCAAACATCAGCAGAATCACACCAACCTCGCTGAGCTGACCTGCCAGATCAATGTTGCCGACAAAACCCGGAGTTGTCGGCGCGATAAAAACACCGGCTAAAAGGTATCCGATCAGAGCGGGCATACGAACGAGGCTGACCAGATACCCAAAAATTAGGGATAGCCCCAAGCCCCAGGCTAAAGTGGTGATAAGTTCTACTTGATCGGGCATCTTGCATTTCCGCTGAGAGAAAATTGATTCAACGAGTATAGAACTTTGAGAAAAGCAGAGAACACAAAGGACCGGTTTTTATTCACCGGCCCTTTGATTTTCAGCAAGAAAAATCAGCTATTACTTGGAAGCGGCCAAGCGTCTCCATGTATCAACCACCGTATCCGGATTCAAGGAGATGGATTCAATTCCTTCATCCATCAACCATTGAGCGAGGTCTTCGTGGTCGGACGGTCCCTGACCGCAAATGCCGACGTACTTACCGCGGGCGCGGCAAGCGCGGATTGCCATCGAGAGCATGATCTTCACAGCTTCGTTGCGTTCATCGAAACCGGCCGCAACCAAACCGGAGTCGCGGTCAAGACCCAAGGTCAATTGAGTCATATCGTTGGAACCAATGGAGAAACCGTCAAAGTAATCGAGGAACTTATCGGCCAAAACCGCATTGGACGGAATTTCACACATCATGTTGATGCGCAAACCGTTTTCACCGCGCTTCAGACCGTTGCGTTCCATGATTTCAATCGTTTGACGAGCTTCTTCGAGCGTACGAACGAACGGAACCATCAGTTCAACATTGGTCAGCCCCATCGTATCACGCACAAACTTCATCGCGCGGCATTCCATACGGAAGCATTCGGCAAAGGTATTGGCGATGTAGCGGGAAGCACCGCGGAAGCCCAACATGGGGTTTTCTTCATCGGGTTCGTAACGATCACCACCGATGAGCTTGCGATATTCGTTGCTCTTGAAGTCGGACAAGCGCACAATCACCTTCTTGGGCCAGAAAGCCGTGGCAATGGTGGCCACACCTTCGGCGATCTTCATTTCGAAGAAGTCCACCGGGCTCTTGTAGCCGGCGCTCAAGCGTTCAACGGCGTCACGCAATTCACCGTCCACATTCGGGTAATCCAACACCACCTTCGGGTGGATGCCGATGTTATTGTTAATGATGAATTCCAAACGGGCCAAGCCGACACCCTTGTTGGGGATCGATTGGAATTCAAAAGCCAACTGCGGATTGCCGACGTTCATCATGATCTTCACGGGAATGTCAGGCAAAGCGCCGCGCTTGACTTCTTCAACCTGGACATCCTGGCGGCCTTCGTAAATCTTACCTGTGTCGCCTTCGGCGCAAGAGACCGTCACTTCCATGTCTTCGGCCAAACGTTCGGTGGCGTCACCGCAACCGACCACAGCCGGAATGCCCAATTCACGAGCGATAATGGCCGCGTGGCAGGTACGACCGCCTCGGTTGGTGACAATGGCGCTGGCGCGCTTCATCACCGGTTCCCAGTTCGGATCGGTCATATCGGTCACGAGCACGTCACCGGCTTGAACTCGTTCCATTTCGCTGGCGTCTTCAACAATGCGCACCGGCCCCATACCGATCTTTTGACCGATAGCGCGACCCGTCACCAAAACGCGACCCTTGCTCTTTAAGGTAAAGCGCTGTTGGACGTCGGCGGCATTTTGACGGCTCTTAACCGTTTCCGGACGAGCCTGCAAGATGTAGATCTTGCCGTCAATACCGTCCTTACCCCATTCGATATCCATCGGACGGCCGTAGTGTTTTTCAATGATGGTGGCAAACTTAGCCAATTCGATCACGTCGTCATCAGTAATGGCAAAACGACGACGGTCGGCATCGCACACATCAACCGTGCGGACGCTGCGACCGCTCTTGGCATCGGTGTCGAATTCCATCTTGATTAATTTGCTGCCCAAGGTGCGACGAATAATCGGGAAGTTGCCCTTTTCGAGCATGGGCTTGTGCACGTAGAATTCATCCGGGTTAACCGCACCCTGCACCACCGTTTCACCCAAACCGTAGCTCGCCGTGATGAAAACCACTTGATCAAAGCCACTTTCGGTATCCAGTGTGAACATCACACCGGCGGCGCCTTTATCGGAACGGCACATGCGTTGAACACCTGCGGACAAAGCCACTTCGGAATGCGTAAAGCCTTTGTGGACACGATAGCTGATGGCGCGGTCGTTATACAGGGAAGCGAACACCTCGCGCATGCGGCTGAGCACTTGATCGATACCGACCACATTCAAATACGTTTCCTGTTGACCGGCAAAGGATGCGTCCGGCAAGTCTTCGGCGGTAGCCGATGAACGAACGGCCACACTGATTTCTTCCTGATCGTCCTTCAACCATTCATAAAATTCTCTGATTTCCTTTTCCAGCTCAGCGGGGAAGGGAGCCTGCTCAATCATTTGGCGGATTTCGGCGCCGGCTTGAGCAAGGGCTTTTACATCTTCAACGTTGAGATCTTTCAAACGATCATTGATGCGTTCTTCGAGATTGTTTGCGCTCAGGAACAAACGGAACGCTTCTGCAGTCGTGGCGAAACCGTCAGGAACTCGAATCCCGGCACTCGTCAGTTGGCTCAGTAACTCACCCAAAGAGGCGTTTTTACCGCCAACGCGATCGACGTCGGTCATGCGCAGTTGGCTAAACGGAAATACATAACGACCTTGCGGCATTTTCTTCCCCCAAAAAGGATTGGATTGTTAGAATACGTGAATTGTAGCGACAACCGATTCATTTCGGGTAATTTTTTAAAAGCTCAGGTTCCATATGTTCAATACTCTTGAAAAAGACGAATCCGCCCAGAAAGGCGGAAAGCGCACCGTGTTCATTGTCTCCGACGCCACGGCTATCACCGCTGAAACGCTTGCGCATTCGGTGCTCACGCAATTTACCGACTTGCAGTACGATCAAGTCCGCATCCCCTTCATTGACACGCCCGAGAAAGCGGTCCTGGCGGCTCAGAAAATCAATGACGCTTATGTCCACTCCGGGGTGCGCCCATTGGTTTTTTCCACCTTCGTCGACGTGAATATCCATAAGACATTCACCGAAAAATGCCAAGGCTTCCGAATCGAGTTTTTCCGCAGCTTCATTAAGGAAATTGAACAGGAAACCGGACTCAAATCCGCCCACTCCATGGGTCGAAGCCACGTCATCAAAGATGAGGAGCGTTACAACCGCCGCATTGAGGCCATCAATTACTCACTTGCTCACGATGACGGCCAAATGAATAAGGGCTTAAATGAAGCCGATGTCATTTTGGTGGGTGTAAGCCGTTCGGGCAAGACCCCGACGAGTCTTTTCCTTGCCATGCAGTTCGGCATCAAGGCCGCCAACTATCCACTCATCCCCGAGGATTTCGAACGGGGTGAATTGCCTGAAGTGTTGCACGACAAGCGCAACAAACTGTTTGGCCTATCCATCTCTCCCGAACGCCTTTCTCAGATCAGAAATGAACGGCGCCCCGGCAGCCGCTACGCCTCGTTGGAAAACTGCCGCCAGGAAATTGAAGCCGCTGAAAATATGATGCGTCGGGAAGGCATCAAATGGTTAAATTCCACGAGCCGCTCAATCGAAGAAATTTCCGCCACCATCATGGCCGAACTTAATCTGCACAACGCTCACAAGATTGATTAAAAGCTAAAAAGAGGCAACAAAAAAGCACGGTTTTTGCGCCGTGCTTTTTTATTACAGAAGTTTTCAGATCTTTCAGAACCAGCCTTGTCCCCAAGTAAAGTATGAGACGACAATAAAGATGATGGAAAGCGGAATTTGCGTCAAAAGCACAGGCTTTAATGTTTTAAAGAAGTCACTCTTGAAGTAATCCACGGTAATCGTCAGACACAAGTGCGTGGGCGTAATCATTTGACCGGCGACGCCAAAAACCATCGCCACGCCCACCAAATCAATGTTACCCATCGAAATACCGGCCACAATCGGCATCATGATTGCCACATGGCCTTGGGACAGACCGGTCAGAAGACCGATGATAAAACTTAAGATACCGATCACCACCGGCACGGGCAAGGGCGAAGCTTGGAAAGCATCGACCAACAGCGCCAACACACCCGTTGTTTCCAAAAGACAAATAAATAGCAAAATACAGATGACATTGGCAAACATCTTATAGTCAAGAGCGCCAATGAAAACCTCTTTCACGCTCACGTGACGGTTAAAGGCCATCAAAAGCGGAATCATTGCCACCACAACAATCACCATGGCAATAGAGGCCGGAAGATCAAAGGCCACCATGAGCACCACGTTGGCAATCACCGGCGTCAACGCCAAAATGAAGTCAAGGTTATGGTGTTTGATATCTTGCTCGGACACTGTGGCTTTCACATCAGAGGTTTGTTTAATGCCGCGAACAATGACAAACCAACCAATGAGGAAAGCAACAATGGTGAGCCACCCCAAGTGCACAATCAAATCCCCGATTTTTACCCCCGCGATACCGCAAGCCAAAATCATGCCCGGCACCAAAGGACTGGAAAATTCAAAAATATGACGGAACCAGAAATTAATGGCCGCCTTGTCCTCAGGCGTGGCGTCAAAACCCTTGGAAGCTTCCTGCACAATCGGAGCGGAAAAACGCGCTCCGCCCACCGAGGGCAGAAGCCCCAAAAATGCCGGCATAACGGCCAATGTGAAACGGCGACTGGCAAACATCCTTGACAGAGCCTCAACCATTCCGGCCAGACAGCCGCTTTTGCGCAATTCAATTTCAAGACATATCACTAAATAAAGAGCCCCCACCAAGTCGTAGTTTCTGGGGCGCGAAACCATCAAAAGAAACGAGTCTGTCAGCTCCTTGATCGTAGGACCGGTGCATAACCAAATAAAAAGACCGCCGGCCAAAATAGCGACACCGATGGGCAAACGACGACGCAAAAGAACCAGCGTGATGATCATTGCCACCGTGATGATGAGGAAAATCATGATAGTTGTACTTTATAGGGGTAAGAAAATAGCAAAATGTTACTCGTATTTCGCAACCGGTGAAAACCTGTTTTTAACATGCCTGGGGCCAAAAACTCTTAGTTGGTCACTTTTAAGCCTCAAAATATCGTCAATTTTCAGACAAAAGATCATCTTCTGAGAAAATCTAGGTATTTGTGCTTAGGGAAATGCTTTTATTATTTCCAATCAGCATACAATGAATTGAACTTAAACCAAAAAAGAAGACTGATATGGCCTTTAAACTTATTCCTCTTTGCTTGGCCATGTCGTCAAGCTTCACACTCCTTTCTCCCGTCACAACCGCAACGGCCGTTGAAATTCATTCCATCGATGATTTCAAACCTTACGTTGAGGACCGTGGTTATTACGTGGTGGAAATTGATCATCCGCTCTCAAACAGCACATATGAAATTGATATGTCTGCGGGCGCTGTTGACGAAGGTCTTCACTTGGTCACTGCCTATGACGATTCCGGTCTGAAAACGACTCTTGAAAACAACCACCTGATTTGGCACTCCGGCGACATTGGTTCAGAAGACAAGCCTGTGGATGCTTTTTTATACACGGCGTTTTCCGATAACGGCGACCTGAAAAACAACTCGCTAAGCATTCAATCCGGTCTTTTTGCACCGAAGGTTGACAAAGGTTCGACGTACGGCAAGATGGTGACCGCGCGAACTGAAAAAGGAAATTTATCCGGCAATTCTGTGGACATAACAGGCGGCACCTTCTTCTCAAATATTGAGATTATCGCCGCTTATTCAACCACCGCATCAAACACTGTCCAAAAAGCCACAAGCAATCGTGTCACGATTGACGGTTCCACGGGCAAGCCCACTTTCAGACCTTACGGGGACACAGACTTCGAGAGCGTGGGAGAGCACGCCGCGAGTTTATTCGGCGCGAAAATGGAACTGGCTGACGTTTCAGATAATTCTGTCATTATTACCAATTTAAACTCAGGTTCCGCTTTTAACGGAATCGTGGGCGCCTATTCTGTTGACGGCGACGTCCGCGGAAATTATGTCAAGATCTCCTACAGCCGCAATGTCGCCGCTTACTGGACATTTGGCGGCCAGTCCTATAGCGATGAAAAATACACGGTCACCGACGGCAATGCTGTAGAAATCAGCAACAGCAAACTGTTATTTTTCGCAATCGCCTCTTCGGAAAACTACGCGGGTGGGGCTGAAAACGGCTACGTTCTCATTGATTCCAGCACGCTAATTCCTATGAAACTTTATGATGACCCCTCTGAAAATGTGTCGTATGTCTCAGGCGGTCTAAGCTACGCCGGAGGGACTCAAAGCGTAAGTAACAATACCGTCCGCCTGATTGATGTGACGGTGGATACCCGAAACCAAGGCTCTGTCTCGTTCATCGCTGGCGGCAACTTTTTGACAAACGCGGACGTTTTCAATAACAAGATCATTTTGGAATCAACCAACGATGACTTTCACGACACAGAATTGCGGGAAGCTGACTTCTGGGGCGCGCAAACTTATCTTTCTTTCCATGACAATGCCTTGGTTTTAAATCGTTGGAAGGGACAGGTTGGCTCCGTGCAAAATTTTGATTCTCTTGTTTTCCAAAACTTTAAGTGGGAAAACGGCTCCACGCTTTTATCTGTTAAAGGCACGGCAGACATTGAGTCCGCAAAAATCACAGTTGTTATTCCAAGCATTCGATTTGACGGACAGCTTGAAAATCACTTCGGTGAAAAGGTGGCACTCGTGAAGGCTCAGGGAGGAATCTCTTTTAATTCTCTCTACGATGAAGGTCAAAGTGTGACGATTCCTTCAAGCCTCACAAAAGATTCCGTCGGTGTCATACAAAACAACAGGGGAAACAATAGTGTTGACTTCAAGCTTGAAGGCACCGCGCCCAGCCAACAGCTTAATTTAGTCAGCAACAACCGCAACATGAGTTTGTTTTTTGTTAACCATGGCGCCGAGCAGATCTTGGATAATCTCGATGACGCGGCAAGAAATCATGAGACGGGATTCAGAACGTTTGCGTCGATCGATGGTGTTCAAAGTAACTATGACACGGGCGGCCATATCGATGTTGATGGCTTCACAATGACGGCCGGCGCCGCCAATTCCCTGCTTTTAAAGGGCAATCCCCTGCTTATTAACGTTTTCTTCGAAGCCGGTCAGGGTGACTATACCGAACATATGTCTTACCTGAACATGGACAGACGCTTTAGCGGGGAAGTGAAGTACCATGGCCTGGGCCTTTCCGCCCGACTGAGCAACAACGCCGGTTGGTACACCGAGGGCTCGCTCAGAGCCGGCCAAACAGAAACTGTCGTCAGCCACGGTCTTATCGATGGGCAAGGCATCTCCCACGGTTATGAATTATCCGGACAGTATTATGGCGCTCACGTCGGCGCAGGCAGAATTTTTGATCTCGGAAGCCAAAAACTTGATCTTTACACAAAGTTTTTCTACACCTATTTGCCAAGTGACTCAGTCAAAATCTACGCCGATAATGTCGAAAACCGCTTTGATTTCGATGCGGTTTCCAGTTCCCGTGTCCGTCTTGGAGGTCGTGTTGATTGGTCAGTTAACGACGCTCTGCAGCTCTACACGGGTTTGGCTTATCAATATGACTTAACACCAGATGTCAGAATCGAAGCCAATGGAGAAAAAATTTCGGGCGCGGCATCCATGCGCGGATCAATGGGGATCACCACACTTGGAGTTAGCTACAGACCTGAAAACTCTCCTTGGGCTTATGACTTAAAAATCCGCGGCTACGTCGGTCAACGTGAAGGTGTGAGCGGAAAAATGCAATTGCTCTATTGTTTTTAAAGCTTAAATTCGAGCGTTCAGAGATTCTCTCTTTGATTAATCCCTTGACAAGTGAAGGATCATCATTAAAATACGGAATTCTTCGACGCGGGAATAGCTCAGTTGGTAGAGCGCAACCTTGCCAAGGTTGAGGTCGCGAGTT
>CATVXH010000003.1 GCA_958347955.1 uncultured Sutterella sp. | reverse complement strand
ATTTTAATTAACATAAAGTAGGTTTGAGTAATTATAGCATAACAGTTTCTAGCCCGCCCCCGTAGGTTCCTTGGTCTTTCGAGAGGCTGTGTTTTAATTGTTTTCCCTAATGGCATAATCACTGCAGGGTACCTTAATTGGGGCAAATTATTGCTAAAATCACCTGGAGTTTATTTTGGTTTGACTCTATCTGAGGGTTTCCATAGTGTTAAACCATTTTAAGTTATGAGCCCACTGGAGATACTCTATGTCATCTGCGTGGGTTCTTTTGATTGTAGCTGTTGTTACCGAAATTTCTTGGGGTTGCTCTTTAAAGGCGATCTCCTACTATTCCTTGGGCAAAATTTTCATTGCCGTTCCCTTTTTACTGAGCTGCATAAATATGTGGCTTCTCGCAGTTGTCATGCGATCTTTGCCAGCAGGGTTGACGTACGTCATTTGGACAACGCTTGGCTCTATTGGAATTCTTCTTTTTGGTCTTTTTTTCTTTCAAGAAAGTCTTACTAAGATGCAATTGTTTTTTGCCTTCTTATGTCTTATTGGTGTAGCAGGGCTTAAATTGTGCTCTAGGGCATAACCTTGTTAAGGTCAAGGGGAGGGTACGTTTGTCTGTATTGATTGAAGTTAAAAAGAAGACAAGGCAATTTTTTAATGATTTTTTTATAACTTATCGTTTGTATCTTTCATTGAAAATATACGGAGATTACCATGAAAAATCTGAAACAAAAATGCAAGATTGCTTTAGTGCAAGCTGAGCCTGTCATGTTTGATAAGAAAGCTTCATTTACCAAAGTAATTAATTACATTGACCAAACAGCAGCCGAGCGGCCTGACTTAATTGTTTTTCCAGAGTTATTTATTCCCGGCTATCCCGTCGGAATGAATTTTGGCTTTAGTATGGGTAAACGCACGGAAGATGGAAGAAAAGATTGGAAGCGCTACTATGACGCTTCGATTGTTGTCGGGGGCGAGGAGTTTAAAGCACTAGCTCAGAAAGCTAAGCAAACAGGAGCCTATATTAGCCTAGGATTTTCTGAGCGAGACGAAATAAGTGGAACGCTATATAACTCTAACGCAATTTTCGAGCCAAATGGTAACTACAAGATTCATCGTAAATTAAAGCCTACTGGTGCCGAACGATTTGTTTGGGGGGATGCAAATAAAGACTACTTCCCTGTGACTGAGACTCCTTGGGGACCAATTGCAAGCATGATTTGTTGGGAAAGTTATATGCCGCTTGCGAGAGTCGCTCTCTACCAAAAAGGTATCACTATCTATCTTGCTCCCAACACTAACGATAATCCCGAATGGCAAGCTACCATTCAACATATTGCTATAGAGGGAAAGTGTTATGTCGTCAATGCAGATATGCTCATTAGACGATCGTCATATCCTCTTGATCTACATGAAGAGGAAAAGATCAAACAGTTGCCAGAGATGGTTTGCCGAGGCGGCAGTTGCATCATTGATCCATTTGGACATTATCTAACTGAGCCCATTTGGGATAAGGAGTGTGTTATTTATGCTGAACTTGATATGGAGTTACCCGCGGCATGTAAGATGGAGCACGATGTAGTGGGACACTACGCAAGACCAGACGTCCTAGAACTCATTGTCCATGAAAAATAATTTCTAACTATTTAATTTCCTTGAACAGTTGTGTGTGTGGGGGGGGGGGAATGTCGGATTTGCAAAAGAGACCTAGCCTCCCCCTCAATTCGTCCTAAGAATCTTTATTCATCGAAAACCCGAAATGAATGAGTCATTTTAGAGTAATTGTTTTCACAATTGGAGGTGTCTTAGCCTGAAAAAAGTTGACACCTTTTGACCAACAAAGGAGTGTCAAATGACGTATTTCATTCATTCAACGGATCCAGGCTACCGAGACTATTGTGCAAAGATTGTTCAAGCACGAGCACGCTTTAGCCAAGAAGAGCGCAACCAAATCGCTCTGGAATTTTTGCGCAAAGGTCTTGATGCCAAAGAAGTGGCGGCAAGGTATCATCTCAGTAGCGCTCATATCTTGTATCAATGGGTTGGGCGCTACATCGAGGAGACTCAGATCATGCGTCAGTCACACGACGGTATGGATGATGAGTTCAAGGCGATGAGTCCTCAAGAGCAGCTCCGAGAGCTCAAACGCTTGAAAAGGGCTCTTGAACTGGAGAAGATTCGCAGCGAAGCCTTCAAACATATGATTGAAGTGGCTGAGCAACAATTCAACATTCCCATCCGAAAAAAATCTGGCACCAAACAGTAAGCTGGCTGCACGGCATTTATCCGCATATTGGCTTGGGTAAGTGCTGTGCGCTGTTTGGTTATAGCCGCCAATCTTATTACCAACACGCAAACGAAAGTGATTTTTCCCAACAGGCTCTCAGGGAGCTTATCGTGCAAACGGTAAGAACTTATCGAGAGCAAATGCCACGTTTGGGTTCGCGTAAGATTTATATTCTGATCAAGCAAAACTTTGGCTCTCAAGCGGGCTTGCCCGGTAGGGATAAGTTTGTGGATCTATTATCATCAGAACAAGGTTTGTTGTTACGCATTAAACGGCGTAAGCGTTACCGAACCACCGACTCTGAGCATCCCTTCAAGCGTTATCCGAATCTTATCCGGGATAAAGTCTTTACGGCGCCCAATCAAGCTTGGGTTAGTGACATCACCTACGTTGAAACTCGTGATGGTGTTTGTTACCTCTCGCTGATAACGGACTTGTACTCGAGAAAAATCGTTGGTTGGGCACTGGGGAAGACTCTGCAAACTATTCATTGTCGAAGTGCACTGCAGATGGCATTGCAGAGCTTGTCTTATCCACAAGACTCGAGAGGGCTAATCCATCATTCCGACCGGGGCTGTCAGTACAGCAGCTTTGACTACGTGAACGATTTAAAGTCACGTGGCATGCGAATTTCAATGACCGAGAGTGGAGATCCATTGGAAAATGCCGTCGCTGAAAGAGTCAACGGCATCATCAAAAGTGAGTGGCTTTATGGTGTAGACATTAAAAACTATGAAGACTGCCGGGGACGAGTCTCAAGAGCCATTAAAGCTTATAACGATCTACGTCCACACATGAGTTTGGATTACCAGACACCGTCAGAGGTTCACGATCAGGGAGCCACTCCCAAACGGCATTGGAAAACGTTTAGAGAACGCAACCAAGCAAGGCAAGGATAAGGAGGAGGTAAAATAAGATGACACTCTGAAAGATAGCTTCAGAGTGTCAATCCAATCAGGTTTTAAATTTTTAGCTGTAAAGAAAATTAGGCAAAAGAGAAAAACCTGTCAATCTAATCAGTCATAGTTTAGAAAACTGTCAACCAATTTCAGGCAAGGTCACCGACAGCATTGAAAAATACCTTCGCAATCTACCTATTGATTACGAAGGTATTTTTGAAAAAAATTGGAGTCAAATTAGTTATCCAATTCGAGTTCCCAATCTTCGGGCTCTCTGGGCAGGCTCTGATTTTGCTGTTTGATTTGGCGTGATTTTTCCAAAATAGCCTCTCTCAAAATATCCAGCCCAATCCCCTTTAACGCAGAGATGCGAACAGCCTCAATATCGCCCGCAGGGTTTCTCAAAATTTCCGCCTCTAAATCGGTTTTGTCGATTTTATTGAGAACCAAAATCGTGGGAATCTGATGCGCATCAATTTCTTCGAGCACTTTATTGACTTCAACTATCTGATCATCTTTAGCCGGACTGGAAGCGTCAACCACGTGTAACAGAATATCCGCGTGAACCGTCTCATCCAATGTGGACTTGAAGGCTTCAACCAATTGGTGCGGAAGCCCCCGAATAAAACCCACCGTATCGCTTAAAACAACGCTTTCACCGTCTCCCACGTAACAACGCCGAGCGGTTGTATCCAAGGTTGCGAAAAGTTGATCGGCCGCGTAGATATCAGATTTGGTGAGCGTATTAAAAAGTGTGGATTTACCCGCATTGGTGTAACCCACAATGGACAACGAAACGATATCGCTTCTTGAGCGTCCTTTTCTTTGA
This sequence comes from uncultured Sutterella sp., assembly GCA_958347955.1. GTDB lineage: Bacteria > Pseudomonadota > Gammaproteobacteria > Burkholderiales > Burkholderiaceae_F > Aphodousia. Next base: position 187,310 of record CATVXH010000003.1, on the reverse strand, counting down.
GTGTTGCGCTGTTTGGCTAATTTTTTTAGCTGCTCTTTTAATTGCTTAACGCGCACGCCGATCATGCGTCGGTCCAATTCGATTTGCTTTTCACCCGGACCGCCGGTTTTTCCCAAACCGCCGCGCTGACGTTCCAAGTGTGTCCAACCGCGCACCAAACGGGTGGACAAATGTTCCAACCGCGCCAACTCGACTTGAAGTCGCCCTTCGCGGCTTTTGGCCCTTCGTTGGAAAATTTCTAAAATCAGTTGCGTGCGGTCAAGCACTGCGACGCCGATTATCCGCTCAATGTTGCGCTGCTGAGCCGCGCTTAAAGCCACATCAAAGACGACAACACCAATATCAAGACGCTTGACTTCATCGGCAAGCTCGGTAATTTTCCCGCTGCCTAAGTAAGTGGCCGGATCAGGTTTGTCGCGTTTCGCCAACATCATTCCCACCGGTTCAAGCGCGTCGCTTCGGGCAAGCTCGGTGAGCTCTTCCGGCGCATCAGGGATCGTCACTCGTGAAGTGCTGACACAAACCAAGTAGGCGCGAGGGGATTTTTCTTGCGCGGTATCAATTTGAAATACGGTCATAATGAGAGGACAAAAAGAGCGTGCCAAGCACACCATGCCCGGCACACTCTTTTAGAATCACTTAATAATCTGTTCGATTACTCTGCGTCTTCAGCTTGGGGCATGTTCACGGGCTTGGTCGGCACCACCGTGCTGATCGCATGCTTGTAAACCATTTGAGTCACTGTATTGCGAAGCAGCACCACGTATTGGTCGAACGATTCCACCTGGCCTTGAAGCTTAATGCCGTTGACCAAGTAGATGGAAACCGGAATATGTTCCTTGCGCAAAATGTTAAGGAACGGATCTTGTAAAAGTTGGCCTTTATTTGTCATTTTTATTCTCCGGGCGTTTTATCACGCCTTCTTGTTAGGTTGCCCGACAATCGAACACCCGCCGATTAGTTTAATCCTTTTTTTCCACATAGGGATTCTTATTGATCTTGAATTCAATCCTCAGAGGTGTACCCGCCAGATTGAATTGATCTCTGAACCACCCTTCCAGATAACGTTTATAGCTATCAGGCACGGCCTGGAGACTGTTGCCGTGAATCACCACAACGGGAGGATTCTGCCCGCCCTGGTGAGCGTAACGCAATTTCGGACGAACGCCTTTGACTCTGGGGGGAGACTGACGCTGCACAGCCTCAATAAGCGCTCGAGTCAATTTTGGCGTTGACAACTTCGCAAATGCCGCCGCGTGAGCGTCCGAAACAGCCTTCATCAAATGATTCAAACCGTTTCGTTTCAAAGCGGAAATGTGAATTTGGCGAGCCCAATTCAGAAAATGCAGCTTATGCTCCATTTCTTCATCAATGCGGCTGCGTTCGTAACTGTCAAGCGCGTCCCACTTGTTGATTGCCACCACCAGAGCTCGACCGCTCTCAAGCACATATCCGGCGATATGAGCGTCATGCTCGGCGATGCCCTCTTTGGCATCAAGCACAAGAATCACAACATTGGAATCAGCAATCGCCTGCAGTGTTTTCACAACGGAAAACTTTTCGATTGCTTCAAACACCTTACCCTTGCGACGAAGACCCGCGGTATCGATCAACGCATAATCACGGCCATCGTACTCGAAATCCACACGAATAGAATCACGAGTCGTACCGGGCATGTCATAGGCGATGAGGCGCTCCTCACCCAAAAGGGCATTGATCAAAGTGCTTTTACCGGCATTGGGGCGTCCCGCCACCGCCACTTTTATGCGGGGGGCCTTTCCTTCTTCCGACTCATCGTCATCGGTGATCAGAATTTCTTCTTCCGGACACTGGGCAAGCGCGAGCTCAATCATGTTGTGAACGCCGTGACCATGGGCGGCGGAGATCATGTTGGGCTCACCCATCGCCAATTCATAAAACTCAGCGGCATGAACAGAGTCCAAGCCCTCAGCCTTATTAACTGCCAAAATAACCGGGCGATGAGTGCGGCGCAAATGATTGGCAATTCTCTCATCGTGCGGTGTGAGTCCCGTGCGGGCATCAACCACAAAAATCACCACATCGGCTTCTTCAATCGCAAGTTCTGCCTGACTGGCCATCGCTTTAACGATGCCCTGACTTTTCACAGGCTCAAAACCGCCGGTGTCGACCACAATATAGGGACGAGGCCCCACACGGCCCTCACCGTATTGCCGATCGCGGGTCAATCCCGGAAAGTCTGCGACAAGCGCATCCCGAGAGCGAGTCAGGCGGTTAAACAACGTGGACTTGCCGACATTCGGGCGTCCGACCAATGCAATCACAGGAAGCATGTTTTACTGCACCTTGATGAAGGCCACTTCGCCTTCTTCTGTTTGGAAAATCGCACCCTGCTCATAAGGTTGAGCCGGCGACACAATGGCGCCGCTCAAATGAGTGCGTCCGATGATATCCCCGCTTTCAGGGTTAAGAATTTGAATGTAGCCCTCACTATCACCAACGGCGACAACTCCCGACATTGGAGTGATGGCGCGCACGCCACGCCACTTCAACTTATCATTTTTCCATACCGGATAACCCCGCACGCGATCAAAAGCGTAAAGCTCGCTGGCGGTATTGCCGATGAACACAAAACGGTCGTCGGCCGCGGGAGGCGTCATGGCCGTCACGTCATGGGTAAAGCGCAACTGTCCGTTTTGAGCGTCCATGCACACCAAACGACCTTGGAAAGCAGAGGCGCAAAGCAAATCTCGGTTGACCATCGGCGTGCCTAAGATATCAACGAGGCGTTCCACTTCGGTAATACCTCTGGCTTCAGAAACCAAAGCCTGCCACACCGGGCGGCCTTCAGGCGACAAGCCGAGCAAATAACCGTTGCTTTGTCCGACCAGAATCATCGGACCAAAGAAAATCATGCCGGATGCGTTTTTAACCGTCAGCGACGGAGCCTGACGTTGATAACGCCAACGCTGTTCACCCGTCATGGCGTCAAACGCCGTCACACGGGTGTCTGCCGTGCGCACAATCACCAACCCGTTGCCGACCAAGGGCACGGCATCCATTTCACTGGTTAGAAAGGTTGACCACAGTTTTTTACCTTCGGCATCCAGAACAACCAATTCTCCCTTGGCGGTGCCGACGGCCACAATGTAACCGTCGCTGCCGACACCGGCGGCAATCGGCGCCTCGGTATCGTAACTCCAGACCTCGTCACCCGTTTCGGCTTCAAGACGGTATACCGTGTTGTCTCCGGCGACATACACGGTGCTGCCCACAACAGAGGGCACCAAGTAATTCGTCAAACTCTCGCCCACACTCTTGGACCAAACCACATCAGGTTCAGCAATGGAGTTATAGTCTTCGAGCTCGGTAGGCGCCTGAGAGCTCGGAGAGCTGCAGCCTGCCAATACAGCTGCGGCCGCCAAGGCCAAAAGTGTTTTCTTCATCATAAAAAACCTTTTCGTTTTATTCCTATTTTTCTTCTTCAGGCAAAGCTTGAAGCTTAAGCTGGACAAAACCCATTAACGCGGGATCGATGGGATGTTTAAGCGCTTCTTCCCAAACACGGCGCGCATTCACAATATCACCCTTGGCAAAATACGCATCTCCCAAACGATCATTGACCAAAGCGACTTGGCGATCGGTCGGTTGAGCGGCGCTGAGGATGGAAACCGCCTCTTCATATTTCTTGTCATCAATCAAGAAACCGGCTAAGCGCACGCGAGCCACCGTTTGATATTCCATGCGATCCGATTCGGTCACCACCCAGTGCAAAAGCTCCTGAGCTTTCGCGGTCTCACCTTTGCTTTCGAGGTAACGGGAGGCACTTAAAGCGCCCATGGGTCCGTAAACAGTTGAACCCGCATCGGCAATCAAGGCGTCCACAATTTTCTCAACTGAGGACACTTCAGACTGCTGCATGATCGCTGTCTGCAAAGACGAATAGGCGAGACTGGCCTCCTGAGCCTGGTGGCGTTGCCACCACTTCATGCCGTTATAACCCGCAAAAGCCAGGCACACCACGGTAATAACGGAGAGAACCAAATTCCCCCATTTTTCCCACCACGCCTTTAACTCATCCAGTGATTCTTGTTCTTGTAAATCGTAGGCCATGCCTTATTCCTCGTCTTCGTCGAAAAATTCGTCATTCAAATTGACAAAATATTGGATCGCATCCTGTAAGTCAAGCGTTTCCTGTTTCATAAAACGTTCGCCGTCGGATCCGTACATGCATTTAACGGTTACCTGTCCATGAGAAGTTTCTTCTTCTCCGCAAATTAACGCGTATTTGGCGCCGCTTTGGTCTGCTTTCTTCATCTGACTCTTCAGACTCGCCTCACCGGCGTGAACAATGACCTCATAATAGGCGTCACGAAGAATTTCACCCAACATCATCGCGTAGCCTTGCGAGGCTCCGCCTTGGTGCAGAATATAAACTTCTGTATCGGGTTCAGAGGATTCAAAGCCGCATTCGCGCATCACTTCCAAAACCCGCTCAACACCCATGGCAAAACCCACAGCCGGAGTGGGACGGCCGCCCAACATTTCAATCAACGGGTCGTAACGGCCGCCGCCGCAAACCGTCGCCTGAGCCCCAAGTTTATCCGTCACCCATTCATAAACCGTGTGATTGTAGTAGTCGAGCCCGCGAACCAAGCGAGGATTGATTGTATAGTCGACGCCGGCAATCGATAACAGCTCTTCCATACGGTGTAAGAAGGCCAAACTGTCTTCTTTGAGGTAATCCAAAAGCTTCGGAGCGCCTTCCACCAACTGCTGCATTTCAGGATTTTTCGTATCCAAAATTCTCAACGGATTGGAGTAAAGACGACGGTTGGCGTCTTCGTCCAAAATGTCGCGGTTAGCCTCAAAGTACTTAATCAACGCGTCTCTGTGGGCCAAACGCTCTTCAAGGTTACCCAAAGAATTCAATTCCAGTTTGAGGGGCAGAATCTCCAATTCATCAAAAAGGCGGCGCGCCATGAGAATCTGCTCGACATCGACATCAGGTCCTTTAAAGCCCAACGCTTCCACCCCCAGTTGATGGAACTGGCGGTAACGGCCGCGTTGAGGACGTTCATGTCTGAACATCGGGCCGAAATACCACAAACGTTGAGGAGCGTTATAAGTTAAATTATGTTCAATGACGCTGCGGACAACGCCGGCGGTATTTTCCGGACGCAGAGCCAACTGCTCGCCATTTAAAGAATCGGTAAAGCAGTACATTTCCTTTTCAACAATATCGGTCACTTCACCGATACCGCGCTTAAAAAGAGAGGTGGCTTCCAAAATCGGCGTGCGAATTTGCTTGTAACCGTAAGAATGAAGCACGTCATGAGCGCATTCTTCAAAATATTCCCAAATGGGGGCTTCGGACGGCAGAATATCATTCATTCCGCGGATACCGGCAATTTTTTGTACTTTAGCCATAGTAAATCTCTCTTTCAAAAATTCTTATCTTTTTGACAGTAGTGCGTAAGCACATACTCGTCAATCAATTCTTTAAAGCGACCGATGATCGAATTGACGTCATCGGACTCTCCCTTAATCGTGGCAATCTTTTGTCCGTCTGCGAACACGGGCGCCACCGGGGACTCGCCGTTACCGGGCAAACTGATTCCGATATTGGCGTGACGGCTTTCACCCGGACCGTTGACAACACAACCCATGACAGCCACCGTCATATTTTCAAATCCGTTTGCCTTCTGACGCCAAATCGGCGTCATTTCAATTAAATAGTCCTGCGTTTGAGAGGCAAGCTGCTGGAAAAGCGCGCTTGAGGTGCGACCGCATCCCGGACAAGATACCACAAGAGGACAAAAGGCGCGAAGCCCCATCGTTTGCAATAGCTCCTGAGCCACGCGGACCTCTTCCGTTCGGGCCGCCCCCGGCATCGGCGTAATGCTGACACGGATCGTATCCCCTATACCTTCGGCCAAAAGTGTTCCCATTGACACACTGCTGGCCACCACGCCCTTGGTGCCGATGCCCGCCTCGGTCAATCCCAAATGCAGCGCGTACTCGCATTTTGAAGCAAGCTCCCGATACACCGCCACAAGATCCTGCACCGCAGAGACTTTGGCGGAAAGGACAATATGATCTGCCGCCAAACCCAATTTTTGAGCCTCTCGGGCGCTTTCCAATGCTGAAGCAACCATCGCATGGAGCTGCACTTTTGAGGGAGTTTCAGGCATGCTGGCATTGCGATTTTGCTCGAGCATGCGCTCAAGAATCTGAGGATCCAAAGAGCCGCCGTTCACTCCGATGCGCACCGGTTTATCGTGTTTAATCGCCACCTCAATCATACGGGCGAAATTTTCCATCCCCCGCTCGCCCCGACCGACATTGCCCGGATTGATGCGGTATTTGGACAATGCCGCCGCGCACTCAGCCACGTCCGTCAAAAGTTTATGACCGTTATAGTGAAAGTCCCCGACCAGGGGAACATTGCAGCCCCGGGCATCGAGTTTTTCACGGATACTCACCACCGCGCGGGCCGCCTCCGGAGTGTTGACTGTCAAGCGCACCAATTCACTGCCGGCGCGGTGAAGTTCAATAATCTGTTTGACTGTTCCCTCGACATCGGCTGTCGCCGTATTGGTCATTGACTGAACGCGAATAGGAGACTGACCGCCGATCGTGACATCGTTGTCGGCGTAACGGACATGCACCGTGTGAGTTTGATGACGAGACTTAAAAACCGGCATGACCTCAAGCCTCCTTGACAAGAAAAGTCGCTTGGGCTTTTTGCAGCGCCAGACGCTCGGCTCGACGAGTTTTATCTTTAATGTTTCCCGCTAACTGACCGCAAGCCGCGTCAATGTCGTCGCCACGGGTTTTGCGCACCGTGGTCACAATCTGCTGACTCATCAAGTAGTCCTGGAATGCCTTCACATCCTTGGGATCGGGTTTACGGAGGTCGCTGTCAGGGAATGGATTAAAGGGAATAAGGTTAAACTTACACGAGACACCCTTGACCAACTTCACCAAAGCCTTGGCGTGCTCAATTTGATCATTGACCCCACCCAATAAAATGTACTCAAAAGTGATGTAATCCCGAGGGGCATGCGCCAGATAGCGCTTGCAAGCGGCCATGAGATCGGCAAGCGGATGCTTGCGGTTAATCGGCATAATTTGGTCCCGAAGCTCATCGGTCGGCGCGTGAAGCGAAACAGCCAACGCAACCGGAACCGCCGCGGCGAGTTTATCCATCTGAAGCGTCAGCCCGCAAGTCGACACGGTTACACGCCGGCGGCTTAAGCCATAGGCGTTGTCATCGAGCATCAGCTTTAAAGCCGCCACGACATTATCGAGATTTTGCAAGGGTTCGCCCATTCCCATTAAAACGACATTGCTGATCACTCGATCGGCGGGATCCGTCACCCCAAGATCGGCGCGGAGCGTTTTTTCCGCATGCCATAACTGACCGATAATCTCAGAAGTCTTCAGGTTGCGATTAAAACCCTGCTTGCCCGTTGAACAGAACAAGCAACCCATCGCGCAACCCGCCTGGGTGGAAACGCACAAAGTGCCGCGGTCATCCTCCGGGATGAAAACGGTTTCAATGGCGTTGCCGTTACCGACGTCAAAAAGCCACTTTCTTGTACCGTCTGCGCTCTTTTTATCCCATATGGGTGTCGGCGCACGGATTTCCGTGCGTTGCGTGAGTTTGGCGCGAAACGCTTTGGCCAAATCGGTCATCTTTTCAAAATCACCCTCGCAGTGCCGATGGATCCATCTCAGAAGCTGGATGGCGCGGAAACGTTTTTCACCCATTTGATCACAAAAAGCGATCAGTCCCTCACGGTCCAGATCCAACAAATTCACACGATCAGAGTTTTGAGTCATCACTTTGAAAAAAAGACCAATTAATGTACAAAACGAGTCACCCTAAGGCGACTCGAAAGAAAAAAGACGAAACCCGACGAAGATGGAGGTGTTGGTGCCGGGCTCCGTCTTATCAAACATTACTTACCACAGCAGCAACCGCAGCATTTGCGTTCGCAAATAGCCAAGGTCGGGAAGAAGTAAGCGATTTCAACAGCGGCCGTTTCCGGAGCGTCAGAACCGTGAACAGCGTTGGCGTCGATGCTTTGAGCGAAATCAGCGCGGATCGTGCCGGGGGCAGCCTTCTTCGGATCGGTGGCGCCCATCAATTCACGATTCTTGGCAATAGCGCCTTCACCTTCCAACACTTGAATCATCACCGGACCGGAGGTCATGAAAGCCACCAAATCTTTAAAGAAGGGACGTTCTTTGTGAACAGCGTAGAAACCTTCGGCTTCGGCTTGAGACAATTGACGCATTTGAGCGGCAACGATGCGAAGACCGGCGTTTTCAAAACGCGTGTAGATTTGACCGATGACATTCTTAGCGACGGCATCCGGCTTGATGATAGAAAGGGTGCGTTCAATAGCCATTGTATTTCCCCAATGAAGTTAAAAAGAAAATGCAGGGACAATTTTTGTCGCCCGCCTTAATTTAAATGCAATCCCGCAGGATCATTTCGAGGTGGCATTTTAGCAGAAAGAGCAGTCCCCAAGCGCCGTTTTTTCAGCCCTTGGAAAGCCAATCAAGTTATGGATTTGCAACGAAGTTTTTCCGGCTCTCAATCAGAGCTCTGAGTTTGGGATAAGCCCGAAGGGAATTTTCATAAACACTCTCAGCGAGAAGCTTTTTATCTTCTGCTCTAAGTGACTCGATTTCGTCAAGATAACGGGGCAAGAAAACCGGATCGGATCCCTGTCCTCTGGCAAATACGGGCGCCATGTCCGGGGCATCTGTTTCAAGCACCAAGCGGTCAAGAGAAAGCTCTTTAACAACGGCCCTCACTCGCTTGCTGCCCTCATAAGTGACCGCGCCGCCCACTCCCAAGTAGTACCCCCTTTTCTCGGCCTGGCGGGCTTCTTGCAAAGACCCCGCAAAAGCGTGCAAAACAATATTGAGCTTCGGAAATGAAGAAAGAATTTCCATGACTTTATAAAGCGCGCGCCGGCTGTGAACTGAAACTGTCAACCCGAGCTCCGAGGCCAATTGAAGTTCTTCTTCAAACACTGATTGCTGGCGGGATCGGTCAAGGCCCTCCACGTAGAAATCCAGGCCGATTTCTCCAATCCCCACCAAATACGGATCATCACGATGCGAGAAAACAAAACGCCGAAGCTCTTGCAAATCCGCCCTGAATTGATCACGGATATACATGGGATGAAGCCCCACGCAGTAGCCCCAACCGAGCTGCCTGGCTGAAGCGGCGGCCGTCTCAAAATCCTCTACGCCGCCCGTGGTGATAACGCCGGCAATCACGCCTGCTGCCTCCAGCCTCTCTGCCAAAGCCGGCAAATCCCAGGCTACAGGCGCTACCGCAACATGATTGTGTGTGTCAATGAAGCTCTGCATGAAAGTCAGTTTCTGCGATAAGTCCGTCTTTAATTGTCACTGTTCTATCACACCGGCTTGCCAACTCTGAGTCATGGGTGACAATAATGCAGGCCGTGCCCTGGCGTTTAGCCAGACTCAATAAAGCTTCGAAAACACCGTCGGCCGTCTGGCGATCCAAATTACCGGTCGGTTCATCGGCGAGAATGCAAGCCGGTTCCGTCACCATCGCACGAGCTATTGCGCAGCGCTGCCTTTCACCACCTGACATCTGTGAAGGCAAGTGCTCCAAGCGATGCTCCAATCCCAAAGATATGAGAGCTGCTTTGGCTTTCGCTTCGGCTGTCTGCTTATCGCACCGACGAATGATAAGAGGCATGGCTACGTTTTCTATAGCACTGAATTCGGGAAGCAGATGGTGAAATTGGTAGACAAAACCCAATTTATGATTTCTCAGTTCTCCGCGCTGCACTTCATTTAATTTATGCACCGCCATCCCCGCCACCGAAACCTCTCCCTCATCAATGGAATCCAGGCCGCCCAGCACATGCAAAAGCGTGCTTTTGCCTGAACCGGAAGCGCCGACAACGGCCAAGAGCTCTCCTTTTTTCACGCCGAGGTTTATCCCTTTTAAAACCTCCACCAGGCGCTCGCCTTCCCGATAGGCTTTTTTAACGCCGCGGGCCAAAATCACGAAATCATTTGCATCATTCATAGCGCAACGCCTCCGCGGGCTTGGTTTGAGCCGCTCTCCAACTCGGGTAAATCGTCGCCAAAAGAGACATAATCAAAGAGAAAATCGCGATGGGCACAATGTCACTGGCTCTCGGATCCGAAGGCAGAGAGCTGATAAAGTAGACTTCCTTGGGCAGGAACTGAATGCCAAAAAGCGACTCGATTGCCGGAACGATCACGTCAAGATTGCAAGCCAACAGGAGTCCGAAAATAACTCCGCAACTCACACCCACAATACCGACCACGGCTCCTTGAACCATAAAAATCGTCATAATGGAAGCCGGCGAGGCCCCAAGCGTTCTCAAAATCGCAATATCGGACTGTTTTTCCGTCACCGTCATAACCATGCTTGAGACAAGTCCAAAAGCGCCGACTAACACAATCAAAAAGAGAATAACAGCCATCATCCGCTTTTCGACCTGAACAGCCGCAAACCACGTACGATTTTGCTTACTCCAATCGGTAACGGCAAAGCTGTCCGGCAAGGTCTTCAAAATTTCAAAGGAAATTTCAGGAGCTTTATTCATATCGTCAACCCGGACACGCAATCCCGCGGGAGCGCTCTGACGAAATAACGCCTGAGCGTCTTCGATATGAATGATCGCCATGGAACTGTCGTACTCGTAGTGCCCCGAAGAGAACACCCCCTTGAGTGTGAATGCGCGCATTCTGGGGACAATTCCGGCCGGCGTGGCGCGACCTTGAGGAATAATGACGTTGACTTTGTCGCCAATTCTCAATCGCAAAAGTCGCGCCAAATCCAACCCCAACACAATGCCGTATTCACCTGCGTGAAGATCTGTCAGATCCCCGAAAGCCATTTGTTTATCGATGTCGGAAACACGCCCCTCTGTGGCAGGATCAATCCCGCGAAGCACCACGCCTCTGACGCTTGAGCCCGAACTCAATAATCCCTGACCGGAGGAATACGGCGCCACACCCAAAACATGAGGATTAGCAGAGACAATCGAGGCCGTCTCCTTCCAATCTTTCAGCACGCCGTCATAACTCACCACTTCAATGTGCGGTATCACCGAGAGCATGCGATCACGAACTTCTTTTTGAAATCCGTTCATCACAGACAACACAATGATAAGCGCCATCACACCCAGTGCAATGGAAGCCACACTCATGGCTGAAATGAAAGAAATGAAACCGTTTTTGCCGCGCCCGCGACGCCCCTGTCTCGTGTAGCGCCAGCCGATTCTGAATTCAAAAGGAAACACTGAAAAAACCTTTAAGACAAAATCTCAATCGTCAAAGATTGTAGCGGTTTTTCCTAGCCAATCGTTTCTTAAAATGACACCTGTCAAAGGTAATTCGTTGAAATATGTTTCAAAAAAAGGGCGGATTTTATTTCCGCCCTCCAGATCAGACAAAACGAGAGTTACTTCTTTTCACCACCCAGCATGGCAACAGCGCTTGTGCCGGCGATTAAACCGGACTTCGCGTAGATGCCAAGCTTGGCACGAGTGTCTACGATATCAAGGTTGCGCATCGTCAATTGACCGATACGATCCTCAGCGGTAAACATCGAATCGCCCTTTTCCATCGTGAGGCGTTCCGGTTCATAGGTGAGATTCGGGCTCACGGTATCCAAAATCGTGTAGTCATTGCCGCGACGCAACTCAAGCGTCACCGTGCCGGTAATGGCGCGGGCCACCCAACGCTGAGCCGACTCACGCAGCATAATGGCTTGAGAATCAAACCAACGACCTTGATAAAGCAGACGACCCAAGCGGCGGCCGTTAATATGATATTGCTCAATCGTATCTTCGTTATGAATGCCGGTAAGCAAGCGTTCATAGGCAATAAAGAGCAAAGCCATCCCCGGGGCTTCATAGATGCCGCGGCTCTTGGCTTCGATAATGCGGTTTTCGATTTGATCGCTCATTCCCAAACCGTGGCGACCGCCAATCGCATTGGCTTCATACATTAAAGCCACCAAATCGTCAAAATGCTTGCCATTTAATGCAACCGGAACACCCTCTTCATAGGTCACCGTCACCACTTCAGGCTTAATTTCAACAGCCGGATCCCAGAAAGCCACGCCCATAATGGGTTTGACAATCTTCATGCTTGTCTGAAGGCTCTCCAAGTGCTTGGCCTCGTGCGTGGCGCCAAGCAGGTTTGAATCCGTAGAGTAGGCCTTTTCGGCTGACATGCGATAATCGAAACCTTCAGCCTGAAGGAATGCGCTCATTTCGGCTCTGCCGCCCAATTCGTTAATGAAGTCACGGTCAAGCCACGGCTTGTAGATCTTCAAGTCAGGATTGGCGAGCAAACCATAACGATAGAAGCGTTCGATGTCATTGCCTTTATAGGTAGAGCCGTCGCCCCAAATGTTTACTCCGTCTTCGCGCATCGCGTTGACAAGCATCGTACCGGTCACTGCGCGGCCGAGAGGCGTTGTGTTGAAATACATTTGACCTGCCGTCGAAACGTGGAAAGCGCCGGACTGAATGGCGGCGATGCCTTCGGCCACCAATTGCGGACGGCATTCAACCAAACGAGCTTTTTCAGCCCCGTAGGTCATGGCTCGACGAGGAATCGCTTCATAGTCATCTTCATCAGGTTGACCAAGGTTGGCCGTGTAAGCATAGGGCAAGGCGCCTTTGTTCTTCATCCAGCGCAATGCGGCCGACGTATCCAGACCACCGGAAAAAGCAATACCGACCTTTTCACCGACAGGCACTTTTTGCAAAATGGTTTCAGACATAATTCCTCATCTATCAAGTTTTAACCTAAATTCTCCCTGCACACCGTGCAGACTTATCGGGTCAGTTTATTGAAAAGAATGCTCAATGAACAGTAAAAAGTTTGAGCCATCTCAAACTCTTCCATAGTCGACAAATAGCCTGAATTTGTCGAGAGTTAACAACGTTCGGCCTTCATTTCACCGGCCATGAATTTTTCAAGCCAATACATACCCACCAATGTCTTAACATCGGTGATTTCTCCGGTCAGTGACATACGTTTAACTTCAGCAAGCGGCAGTCTGAAAACATCCAAACACTCACCCTCATCAAGATGCCTGCGGCCTTGACGCAAACCTTTGGCCACAAAAATTTCCAAATGCTCATCCGAGTAGCCGATGGCGTTGTGAATTTGTCCGAGATAAAACCACTCATCGGCCCGATAGCCGGTTTCCTCTTCCAATTCTCTTTGTGCGCAAACTATCGCTTTTTCATTAGGATCGAGCTTACCGGCCGGCAACTCCCAAAATGCCCGACCACAGGGCTGACGCCATTGAAATTCCATCAAAATGCTTTCATCATCAAACAAAGCGATAATGACGGAAGCTCCGGGATGCCTGATAAATTCTCTACTGCGGGTTAAACCGCTCGCTGTAATGACGGTATCCCGTTCAATATGAAGAAAATTGCCGTCAAACACCCTTTCGCGCTTGACTTGAGTTTCCTTGACTCGGCTAATCATTTCATCGCTCACCCTGCTCATAAATCACTCCTGCATAAGAAAAAAGATCGGCAATGACAAAAATTGTAGTCACCCCTGCGTCTATTTGTACCAATGTAATAATTTTCGTTTAGACTTGGGAAAGTTGTTTCACGCCCAATTTATTCAAAAACCGATGGTTAATTTAAGAGAGCGTATTGACATCCTGATTCGTATCCTTTTCGGATCCGCGATTGCCTTAGGATGTTTCTTTGTTGTCAGACCTTTTTTGACGGCAATCATCATCGCCGCGATTGTCACTGTGGTGAGTTGGCCTTTGTTTGTCCGTTTTAAAACCAGCATGGGCAACCGCCCGACTCCCGCCGCGCTATTGATTGTGACGCTCCTTGTGGTGTGCTTGATCATACCGACCATGTTCTTGTCCGCCGCCATCGCCCAGCAATTGCCATCGGCCATTTCGGGCGCGACCGAATATATTCGAACGATTTCAGCGCCGGATTGGGTGAAAGAAATTCCGATGATCGGCTCTTGGCTATACAATCAGTTGGCCATTGTTTTTCAGCCCCAAGCTTTTGCTGATTTCATGAAAAAGATGATCGATCCGATCACTCGTGAAGTATTCACAATCGCAATGGCTTTGGGCAACGGACTCGTCCAAATGGCTCTGGTGGCTTTCATCGCCTTCTTTTTCTATCGTGACGGTGACGCGCTGGCGAGCCGCTGTAACGATTTCCTGGAAAAAGTCTCCGGTGAATTAAGTAACGAGCTGTCACATATCCTGGTCAATACCACTCGAAGCGTTGTCTACGGAATTGTGGGCACCGCCGCGGGGCAAAGTCTTGTCGCCTGTATCGGCTTTATTATTGTCGGTGCGCCCGGCACGTTGCTTTTATCGGTCGCGGTCTTTATTTTGTCAGTGGTGCCGATCGGACCTCCGCTTGTGTGGGGGCCGGTGGCGATTTGGCTTTATGCTCAAGGCGAAATCGGATTGGCGATCTTTATGGTCGCTTGGGGTACGCTTGCCGTGGCCAGCGTCGATAACTTTTTGAAACCGCTTTTAATTGCCCGCGGTTCCTCCCTGCCTCTGTCGCTGGTGTTCTTGGGCGTGTTCGGCGGTGTGATCGCCTTCGGTTTCATGGGACTGATTTTGGGTCCTGTGCTCTTAGCCGTCGGTGTGGCCATGGCTAAAACGTGGCTGTCACAGAAAGCCCGCAAGCGCATTGCAAAAGATGTCTCGATTACCTTCGCAATGCCGAAAATTAACGAAGAAGAAATGCCTCAAAAGGCCCCGGAGATCAAAAAATCGATCGGGCCGAAAGCAAAAAACAACCAGGCAGCCCCAAGGCGTAACCACCCGAAGAGCTTCCCTAGTAAGAAAAAATAATTTATCTACTCAAGCGCCTGGGCATTACCCCAGGCGTTTGAACATGGCGCGTTCAATACGCTCAAGCGATTGTGACTGCTCCGCATACTCCATGGCGTCACGAGGATCAATTTGCGCAGGCACAATATCGTCCCCTTTCAGATTCACAATACCCCTGTAGCCGACACCACGCGGCGTAAAGCCGTAATAAGTCGGATAATGACGGTCCTCGTGTTGATGGCCATGAAATAAATACTTCACCTGCAGTTTTTTAGCCAATTGATCAATGGCGAGGAAACCCTTGCGGTGGCAGCCCGGCGCTTCATGGGTCACAAGCACGTCAGCCCTGTGCTGCAAAAGGTTATCGTATGTCGACGGGAAAATTGATGTGCGGTGTCTGCGCGGTAAACCTCCCCTCCACATATTGCCTCGTCCGATGCGACGAATGAATGCGCCGGCGGACATATAGTTCGGAGCCTGCGGAGGCATCCAGATTTGACCACGGAAAACTCCGCCCAACCCCGCGATTCGCAAACCGTTGACCAATGCCACACGACCGTGAAGATTATGTCCCGCGAGCTCGCTTCGCCAAAGTCTGTCGTAAAAAAGATCGTTATCCGTGTCGTGATTGCCCGGAATCCACCAGACTTCCACAAAACTCAGAATATCAGCCAAAACCTCATGCAAAGGCGCCGGCGGCTGCAAATCGCCCAAAATCACCATGGCTTTGGGACGGTGTTCTTTGGCTGCCTGCAAAATATGGTCAAAAGAGCCGTGAGGGTCGCCACAGAAAAAAATTTCCTCAGCGACCTGTTCGGGTGAAACTTTCGCATTGACCGGTTTGCTGTGCGTTTCCCGAGTCTTGTGTCGATAGTGATAGGTACGATGGAATGTCACAAGTCAATCTCCGCTAATCACTTATCGTAATTTTTCAGAGAAGCCTTGAGCGCCTCGCAAACCTGAATTTTTAGGCTTTCAGGCTCAACGACTTTAGCCGCGGGACCATAGCGGAGAATGTCGCCGACCAATTCGGGGCTGTTGCCCGAGAAGGGAATCGTCAACTCATAAAGATCATCTTTGAGCCAAAGTTCCATTTGGTCGGGATGCCAGACAACCTGACTGGCAATTTTGGCTGCCACCCCAGCGAAACGGATTCGGGCCCACTGCAGATCGCCTGAACGGTACATGCCGTAATAGCGATCCAGCTCCGCCTCAACCGTTTTCATGGGAACAACCTTCACACCCATTTGCATGATATCGGCATACCGAATGTTCTCGATATTAAAGCTTCTGAGCGCCCCCCGCTCATGGCACCAAGCATCAAGGTACCAGCGATTCCGATAGTAATTCAATCGCATGGGGCTCACCACACGACGGGTTTCTTCCTTCTTGCTTTCCGAGTAATAAACGATGCGAACTCGCTGGCGGTGCACCAATGCTTGACCGATTACCTCAAAGGTTTCGCTCACAATAGGTTTACGCTTCGGTTCGTGAATTTCCACTCGCTTTAACAATTCATCGGCGTTGGCCTGTTCTTCAAACATGCTCGAACGAATGCGGGCAGCCATCTGACGCAGGTCTTTTATCAGGTATCCCTTACGATTTTTTTCCAATTCAGCAAAATTATTTAACGTCTTGACCATGCAGTAAAGTTCGTCCGGCGTAAACCACATTGATCTTCTGTCATAAAAATCATCGCGCTTGGCTTCCGCCCGATTTTTTGCGAAAAGGTAACCGCCCCGAATGCGAGAAAAAGTAATCGGAGCCTTAAGCTCTTCACGCATGTAGCGGATATCGCGCTTAACAGTGGCAGGCGCAGCCCCCGTTGCCCGTTGCAACTCTTCAAAAGTCACAACGCCTTTCTCACTGATAAGGCGGTCTATTTTCATTAACCGAACTTTGAAATCCATTATCAACACCTTAAGACTAAAATCAGTTCCATATGGTATCTGCTTTTGAGCCATTTCTCAATACAAAGGCCGCTCAATCTTTAGCGCTAACGGTCAATCCCGCATGCTCAAAAACTTCCGAATTCCTCAAAATGTATTCGGGCTCAACTCGAGAACAAAATTTTCTGCCGAATTCAGTCCCAAATCAAAATTGTCATTAACATTGGGAATTTCAGGCCCCGACTCTCTTTCTATTCCAAAATCAATTCCGGTTTCAATTTCGGCCTGATCCCATGTCACCCAATCCTGCAACGTATCATCATTTTCTATTTGCCAAAACAAATTATCTTCATCGTAGTCATCGCAAAGCCCCGGCTGTTCATAGAAATCGTTTTCAAGTTCTCCTTTCAGATAATCACCCAAACGAGTCAATTCACGCCAAAAGTCTTTAAGACCGCCGCCGTAAAGCGAAGAGCCGTCATCGGGGAAAAAAGATAGCGATTTTCTGTAGTCGGCCAACGCTCGGTCAAAGCGTTCATCCAATCCGCGAAATTGTTCCATTTTTACTGCGAAATCCTCGTAGCGGGCAAACCTTGTCGAACTCATCATATCGGCATCGGCCCCTTTATTGCTGGTGCTCTCATAGACCTTATCATGCATCAAAACCATCAGCCTCAACCCAAAAGAGCGCTTATCTGCAATATTGAAAAGACTCATTTCCCAGCTGAATCTGCACTGGGTAAGGACTCTTTTTGTCACATCGCCGACAGCTTCATTGATTTCGTCATAGTCGCTTAAGCGCGCCTGAAATCTCGGATCCCGAAGAAATAGTCCGGTAAGGGCTTCCCGCAATTCCTCGGCAAATACTCCGTCCCGAATCCGTGCGTAACGATGGGCCGCTTTCTCAAGTTTTTCTTTAATAGCCAAGGCATTTTTAGAATGGAAAACCCAACCGTTGATGTGTTCTATCGCCAAACCCTGCAATTCACGATTAAGTTCAATTCCAACCAGAGTCAGCAATCGCTTTGAGGCTACCGAAGACAAAACATCATCGCTGACAGATTTCCAACTCCTATCGTCAGGAGACTGTATCGCATGGTTAATCGGATGAATAAATGTTTTGGAAAAAAACGAAGTGGCGTAAAAACTGGCCTGAAGAAAAGACACTGTATGAAAAGACATTCCCAAACCCTTTATCAGTCCGGTTTTGACTGGAGTTTGAAAATACCTCCAACGAGATCTGAGTCTATTGCCTGCCGATTCCCATCAACGCCCGCGCCCGAAGGCCCACCCCATTGTCTGCTTACAAACCCGTAAAAACCGTATCAACCCAAAAAAAGCATTTCGGCAGTGCTCTGAAGTATATAGAGAAAGACAGACAATTTTTATGATTAAAATCAAAAATCGTCTGTCTTCTTTAATATAAGGATTTTCAGAGATCAATAATTGATCTTTTAAACAGCAGACTCGTCTGTTTCGCCCGTGCGGATGCGAATCACCTGTTCCACATCGAACACAAAAATCTTGCCGTCGCCGACTTTTCCGGTGCGGGCAGCCTTGAGAATAGCTTCAACAGCCTGATCAACCAAATCCTCACTCATTACAGCTTCGACTTTCACCTTGGGCAAAAAGTCAACCATGTACTCAGCGCCTCGGTAAAGTTCCGAATGGCCTTTTTGCCGACCGAAACCCTTGACTTCCGTCACCGTGAGCCCCTGAACGCCCACATCAGAGAGCGCTTCACGAACGTCATCGAGCTTAAACGGTTTGATGATCGCAACGACTTGTTTCACGATTTCTCCTTGTTGTTCTGAGAAAAAATACTTCTAATGAATCGTAACCGTTTTAAAGCTGTTTAGGCAAAAGCCCTTCAAAAAAAGCCTCCGGCAGTCCCTTGATCGGACACGAGGAAAGCACAACACCCTGTGGCGCTTGCGTGTGTTTAAAGCGGGCCCGCCTTACCAAATTGATGATACGCACGGCAAGCTCCGAGCCGTATTTCTTACGAAGTTTTTTACCCTCAGAGCGCCCCTCAAACAAATCCTTGAGAACAGCGTCGAGTAACTCATAGGGCGGCAACGAATCCTCATCTTTTTGATTTTCGCGCAACTCCGCTGTCGGAGCTTTTTTGAGAATATTTGTCGGAATCACATTCGCCAAATATTCAACCGTTTCACACATGCGATACAAATCTGACTTATAAATGTCAGACAGGGGCGCCAAACCGCCCACCATATCGCCGTAGAGCGTACAGTAGCCCACAGCGAGTTCGCTTTTGTTACCGGTATTGAGCACTAAAGAGCCGTCTGCGTTGCTTGCCGCCATCAAAAGCAACCCGCGAACTCTCGCCTGCAAATTCTCCTGCATCAGGTTTTTATTAGCCCAATAAGGCACATATTGAGAGACCGTTTTTGACAAAAGCTCTACTGCCGGTTCAATCGAAAGCTCCCTGAGTTTAAGTCCCAATTTCGCCGCAAGGTCGCCAGCATCGGAAAAACTTTCTTTGCTTGTATAACGTGAAGGCAGAATATACGCATTGACATTTTCAGCGCCCACAACGCTCACAGCCAAAGCGGCCACAACAGCGCTGTCAAGTCCACCGGAGAGCCCGAGCGTAATCTTTTCAAATCGGCAACGCTGCATGTAAAGCTTTAGCGCCAATTGCATGGCCGCGAAGCGTTCGTGATATTCGTCCAACCAACTGATTTGAGAGTCTTCAACGCTGAAAGCTTCCGGAAAAGCTGTGTAGTTTGCCTTAGTGCGACCATGCCTAACCACCTTGCATTGTCCCAACCAAACCCGACCATCGGTGTACCCCTGACCGTCCACAACAATAAGATTATTAGCATCCGGTATGTCAAAAGCTTCACCCACCGACGCGGTTCTGAATACTAAGTCATAGTCAAAGCCGCATTGTTTGCTCGAAACGAATATTCCACCCTTGAGCCATTCAAAATCCAAGCTTTGAATTTTGCCTTTTTCAATGCTGAGCACGCCCACACCTTCAGGCATGACTGCCGGAATAATCACACGAACGGATGTTTTGCTCAAATAAGCCGCGAGTTTCCCGAGCCAATGGGCATTCCGGTTCCGATTTTCTGTTCGAGACGTCCAAAAATCTTCAACCGTTCCGCTCAAAGCCTGAAACGGGAAAAGCAACACATCCCCCTCATTAAGGACTTTATCTTTGGCAACGGATGTAATCCTTCTCACATTTCTTTCAGGATCATCAATTAAAAAAGGATAAGCATGGACATAGATCATGATCAGAAAGCCTTAAAACAAAAAACCGGGGAAACTTCGAAAGCCTCACCCGGTTCAATCTGCACTTAAATCCGATTAACGAAAAGCAGCTTCAAGAGCGGGCACAACCTGTTTCTTACGGCTCATTACGCCGTCAAGCCACAAATTGCCCTTGGCAAGCTCAGCGGGATCTTTACCAAAGGCCACCGCAATCTTAGCGCCATCGTCTGAAGCCATGAGAAGCTCGGAGCCTTCCTTCATGATATCGGTGAGCAAAAGAAGCGCCGTGTGGCGACCTTCTTCAGATTTCACGCGCGCAAGCTCAGCCTCGATCTCAGACTTCATGTCTGCAACCAGATCCAAAGAAACCAATTCCAACTGGCCGACACCTACTTTCGTGCCGTTCATGTTGAAGTCCTTGAAGTCACGGAAAATCAGGTCGCGGGGAGCGACGCCTTTGACAGCGCTCTTGGCTGTAAAAAGTTCCATACCGAGCGCCTCAATATCAGCCACGCCGGCAATTTCAGCCAATTGCGCAGCGGCTTGCTTGTCCGCTTCAGTACAGGTCGGCGACTTAAAAATCACCGTGTCGGAAAGAATGGCGCAAAGCATGGCACCGGCCACGGAGGCAGGAACAGTCAAGCCGAGGTAGTCATACATGCGTTTGAGGATCGTGCAGGTGCAGCCCACAGGCATAATGACAGCTTCAATCGGTGAAGAACTCGTCACATCGCCGAGCTTGTGGTGATCCACAATCCCCTTCAGATTGCACTGATCAATATCAGCGGGCGCTTGAGCCTTATCGGAGAAGTCAACAAGATAAACATCTTGACCGGCGACGCTCGTCACAATTTCCGGAGCGCACAAACCGAAGCGATCCAAAATGAAAGCGGTTTCCGGAGCAGGCTTACCTTGAGCAACAGCCTTTACATCAAGACCTCTTTGACGATAGAGATCGGCACAGGCGATTGCGGAAACGATACTGTCACTGTCAGGGTTCTTGTGACCTAAAATCCAAGCGGTCATTGTTTGTTCCTTTGTTTTGAATTTTAAAAACGCGGACCCTTTTAACGATCCGCGAACATAATCGAATTATTTTAGTCCAATTAACTGATGCTGAGAAGACCCTGGATAGCCTCTTGCACTTTGTCGTCTTTGGCTGATACCAACGCCACGTTCCTAAAACCAACCTCTTCGAGCTGGTTCTTCGGTCTGGGATGAATGGTAAGCACAAAACCTTTTTGCAACCATTCAAAGGCTCCCGGCACGGTTTTGACAGCATGAAGCAATACACCGACAGCATCTGTGCTTGTTAAATAAATGATGGGAACAGGTCCCTTAACAGCAGACTGAAGATGATCAAGTTCTTTACTGGATAATTCAAGCGGCGCACGCTGATAGGCCGGCAACACTTCAACATCAGTGCCATGAGCTAACAGTTGCTCCCTTAACCACTCGCGGCCAACCTGACCTCTCACGATCAAAACACGGGAAGGAAAACCACGGTTTTTAAGCAACTCAAAAAGCCGCTCAGAGCCTGACTCAAATGTTTCCCCCTCAGGGTACAACACAGGAGTATCCTCACCCCAGGCTGAACGAATAACTCGCGCGGTTCCGGAACCGATTGTGGCCAGCGTGATATGCTCAGGCCACTTTTTTACATAAACAGCACTGGCTGCCACAGCGGAAGGACTTGCCAGAAGCACCATATCAAAATTATCGAGATCGGAAAGACGCTCCTTCACTCTTTGCGGCTCTTCAGGAGGCAAAATCGTAAAAGCGGGCCACTTCCAAACATTCATGCCGAGTCTACCCAAACGCTCGGCCAAACGATCGTTGGAGGCTCCCGGACGCATCAAAATAATCGGTCTTTGATAATGAATCATAGCGATCAGTGTTTAATGTTTATCTGCCAACAGCTTTTCAATATAGCGCCGAGCGCCTTGATTTAAAAGATCATCAACCACTTCTTGAGCCAAACGGCCGTATTCGGTCCATGAACCTGTGGCTTGAGAAAACACGCTTTCACCGGTCGTGTGATCGCCCACTAAGGCGCGAAGCTTCATTGTGTCTCCTGAAATGGTCGCATAGGCGGCCAGAGGCACTTGGCAGGATCCGCCCAAAGCGCGGCTTACGGCACGTTCAGCCAAGCAACAAGCGCGTGTTTGCTCATCATTGATGAAGGCTACCGCATCGCGAGTGGCCTGATCAGAGGCCAAACATTCGATGCCAAGGGCACCCTGCCCCGGGCTCGGCAGCGAAATGTCATCGCTGATAATTTCACGGATACGTTCCTGCAAACCCAAGCGCTTCAAACCGGCGCTGGCCATCACCAAAGCATCATATTCGCCGGCATCCAACTTCTTTAAACGGGTGCCGACATTGCCGCGGATAGGCTTAACCGTTAAATGCGGAAAATGTGAACGAAGCATTAGCTCACGACGAAGGCTGGCCGTGCCCACAATAGCTCCGTCGGGCAGCTCCTCCAGCGACTCGTAGCGCGGACTCACAAAAGCGTCGCGAGGATCTTCGCGGGTGCTCACGGCAGCCAACACAAAACCGTCAGGCAACTCCATCGGCACATCCTTTAGCGAATGCACCGCCAAGTGAGCGGAACCTTCCTGCATAGCCATTTCCAACTCCTTCACAAAGAGGCCTTTGCCTCCGATCTTTGAAAGAGTTTTATCCAAAATCCGGTCGCCCTTGGTCGTTATTCCCAAAAGTCGAACATCTTTTTCGGGATAACGATCAGTCAAAAGAGACTGAACATGCTCGGCCTGCCACAAAGCGAGGGGACTTTCACGAGTAGCGATAACGATGCTGTCAGACATGATTGATCCTAACTTCTAAATATTTGATGCGTGATTGTGTCACGTTTTCCTTAAAAACGGCTGATTAAGAAAAACTCACCGACTTTAAAATTTTTCTGTTTAATAGTCTCTAATGTTTGAAAAGTTCATTCATTCTGTCGACAAATTGATGTCTAGCACTTTGATTTTATTAGTATTTTTAATTAGAAAACACACATTTCTTAACAAATTGCCGTTTTTATCTGTTTGAATTGCGTAGAATGCGAGATACCTGTTTTCGTTATGGTGAAAATTAAAAATGACTACTGTTGCTACTGAACATCTTGACCCCTTGGCTCAAAAGAAAAAAGCCTGGTCCGGCCGCTTCTCCGAACCGGTCGCCGATTTTGTGCTGCGTTATACCGCCAGCGTTGATTTTGATAAACGCATGGCCTTGGCCGACATCGCCGGCTCCATTGCCCACGCGACAATGATGAATAAGTGCGGAGTGTTGCACGATGAAGATCTGGCCGATATCAAACGCGGCATGAAGCAGATCATTGAAGAAATTAAAAGCGGTAAATTTGAATGGAAGCTTGAGCTCGAAGATGTGCACTTGAACGTGGAAGCCCGTCTTACACAGCTGGTGGGCGACGCCGGCAAGCGTTTGCACACCGGTCGATCCAGAAATGACCAGGTGGCAACTGACATGCGCCTTTACATGCGTGAAGAAATTGACACCATCACTGACCTCGTAAGTCAATTGCAGGAAGTGCTTGTGCATCTCGCAGCCAATGAAACCGACACGATCATGCCGGGCTTCACGCACATGCAAGTGGCCCAGCCCGTCACTCTCGGTCATCATCTCCTCGCCTATGTGGAAATGTTTGAGCGTGACAGAACTCGCTTAATTGATCTTCGCCGCCGCGTCAACCAATCCCCCTTAGGAGCCGCGGCATTGGCCGGCACGACCTATCCGATCGACCGTAACTACTCGGCCGAATTGCTTGGATTTGAAACCGTCATGCAAAACTCGCTTGATGCGGTCAGCGATCGTGACTTCTGCATTGAATTTACGGCTGCCGCTTCACTCATCATGATGCACATCTCGCGCTTATCTGAAGAACTGATTTATTGGATGAGCCAACGCTTCAAATTCATGATGTTGCCTGACCGTTTTACAACCGGTTCGTCCATCATGCCCCAAAAGAAAAATCCGGATGTGGCCGAAACGGCTCGAGGCAAGGCAGGCCGCGTGGCCGGCGACTTAATTAGCCTCACTGTTCTTATGAAGGGCTTGCCTTTAGCCTATGCGAAGGACACCCAGGAAGACAAGGAACCGGTATTTGACGCCATTGACACCGTGAAGGATACGCTTCGCGCCTTTATCGAAATGATGCCCGGCGTGACGCCTAACCGTGAAGAAATGAAAAAAGCCGCTCAGGCGGGTTACCCGACAGCCACTGATTTGGCTGACTATCTCACGAAGAAGGGATTGCCGTTCCGTGAAGCTCACGACGTGGTCGGCTCTGTTGTCAAGCTCGCCAGCAACCGCGGCTGTGATCTGGCTGAATTAAGCCTTGAAGAATTGAAAGGCTTTAGCGACCTCATTGAAGAAGATGTATACGAAAAAGCTTTGAAGCTCGAAGCCAGTATTGCCGCCCGTGACCATGTCGGCGCCACCGCACCCAATCAAGTGAGAAAGCAAGTGGCTCGTTGGAATGATATTTTTGAAAAGCGTCACTCCGAACCGAAGACCAAACGCCTGGCTGATCTACTCAATTGCTAATTCCGTTTAGCAAATAAATTTTTACCGTCGCTTCCATGCGTGGAAACGGCGGTTTTTCTTTGTCTATGTAAAAACACTTAGAAATCAACTCATCCAAGCGTTGACACCTAAGCAGAGACACCTATTTTTTCAAAACTTCATACAACATATAAGCTCTTTATCCTATAACCATTTGTAAACAATTTGAGAAAATGAGAAAAAACATTTGTGAAAGGAGCCAGATATGTCTACAGTGCAGGAACCGACTCCACGTTGGTCGGCTCTCTCTTCTAAACCCAGTAGTTCTGTTATTCGCGACTTGTTGAAATTGCCCGCGGGCGTCATTTCTTTTGCCGGCGGCCTCCCCTCCCCCGAAGGTTTCCCCCTTGATGACATCGCAAAGGCTTGTCAAACCGTCATTGCCAAGGAAGGCAAACACGCCTTGCAGTACTCCATGGTCGAAGGCGAAATCGCTTTGCGCCGCGAGATCGCCCGCCGAGAAACACAAAAGGGCATCCCCACAGACTATGAGCAAGTTCAAATTGTCTCCGGCAGCCAACAAGCTTTGGATCTGATCGCTCGCATTTTTATCGACAAAGGCGACAAAGTTCTCGTTGAATCGCCTACCTACATGGGCGCTCTTCAGGCTTTTGATCTTTGCGAACCCCAATACGTCAGTTTGCCTTGCGACACCGAGGGCTTGAACCCGTCTCAATTTACCGAAGAGGTTTGCCGCGGCGCTAAATTTGCCTACGTGATGCCCACGGCAAGCAACCCGACAGGATTGACCATTTCTGAAGAACGACGCAAACTTTTGTGTGAAAAAGCTCGTGAATATGACATGATTCTGGTCGAAGACGACCCTTACGGTGAACTCTGGTATGACGTTGAGCCGCCCGCTTCCCTGCGCAAATGGGCCCCGGAACGTGTGATCCGTTTAGGCACGCTCTCCAAGATTCTCGCACCGGGATTCCGTTTGGGTTACATCATTGCTCCCGCTCAAGTGCTCGATAAAGTTGCGCAATTGAAGCAGGCAATGGACTTGCACACCTCCACTTTCACGCAACTGATCTCCGCTCAAGTTTTCAGCGAAGACCTACTTGATCGCCACTTGCCGAGTGTGCGTGAGCGCTACAAAAAACATGCCAACGCCATGCTTGACGCATTGAAAGAATTCATGCCCGAAGGCGTCACCTGGACTCATCCGACAGCAGGCATGTTCATCTGGGTCACGCTGCCGCAGCATATCGATGCCACCGAAATGGCTCGCGAGGCTTTGGCCCATAACGTCGCTTATGTGCCGGGCGAAGCTTTTTATGCCGGCTCTGAAATCGAAAAGAATCACTTCCGACTCTCGTTTGTGACGGTTGACCCCGATCGAATTAGAGAAGGCGTGAAAAATTTGGCTGAAGTCATTCGATTGCGAATTTGATTCTCCCCGATTTATCAGGCTGTCTACCCTTAAGCCCGGTAAATCGGGCACAAGGATAGACAGCCTTTTTGTATGTATTTTTAATTGTTTTTTTTCTGACTAAATAGGAACTGTACACCATGAACGGCTTAATCTTAATGGCTTGTACGATCTTGGCACTTTTTGTAGGCTATCGCTTTTACGCGAAATGGCTTGAAAACACCTGGGGGGTTGACCCCAGTGCCAAGACGCCGGCCCAACTGAAAAATGACGGCAATGACTACGTGCCCACCAACAAGTGGACCGTGTTCTCTCATCAATTCACCTCCATCACCGGCGCCGGTCCAGTCACCGGTCCGATTATCGCGGCGATGTTCGGATGGCTGCCTGCCACCTTATGGATGATTTTCGGCTGCATTTTCTTTGGCGCTGTTCAAGATTTCACCGCCCTTTACGCATCCGTTAAAAACGGCGGCAAGTCCATGGGCATGATGATTGAACAATACATTGGCCGCACCGGTCGTCAATTGTTCTTGCTTTTCTGCTGGCTTTTCACCCTTTTGGTGATTTCAGCCTTCTGTGATATCGTCGCCAACACCTTTAACGGATTCACCGCTCAAGGCGCCGAAATCATGCCCAACGCTGCGGCCGCCTCCATTTCCATTCTCTACATGTTTGTCGCCGTGGCTTTCGGTTTGTACATCAAATACAGAAAGCCTTCGAGCTCCGAGCAGCTCGTCGTCGGCATTGTTTTGATGGTTTTGATGCTTTGGGTCGGTATCGCCAACCCGATTTACGCTGACGCGGTCACGTGGCGCTATGTGGTCTTCGCTTACCTTTTCTGCGCCGCTGTGATGCCGATGTGGCTTTTGAAGCAACCCCGCGACTATTTGAGCATGTTCCTTTTAATCGGCATGATTTTGGGCGGTGTGATCGGTGTGTTTATCAAGAACCCCGACATCAACATGCCCGCTTTTGTCGGCTTTGAAGTCAAAGGACTGGATCTCTTCCCGATGCTTTTCGTGACGATCGCCTGCGGCGCTGTCTCAGGTTTCCACAGCCTTGTTTCCTCCGGCACCTCTTCTAAGATGATTGCCAATGAAAAGGATATGCGCCTGGTGGGCTATGGATCCATGTGTGTTGAAACCGTTTTGGGTGTGGTGGCTCTGATTGTGGTCTGCGCAGCGGCCACCGACGGCGTGTTGCCCTCCGGCACTCCATTCCAACTCTTCTCGAATTCCATCGCATCCTTCTTAACTGACATCTTCGGCCTGCCCACTGATGTGAGCGCCTGCATTATGACGATGTGCGTTTCCGCTTTGGCTTTGACTAGCGTTGACGCCGTAGCCAGAATCGGCCGAATGAGTCTGCAAGAACTCTTCACACCACCCGAAGGCGTGGAAAAGAACGGCGTGCAAAAACTTTTCACCAACCCTGTTTTCGCCACCATTCTCACACTGGTTTTAAGTTACCTCTTGTGCTTGGCCGGTTACATGAGCATTTGGCCGCTCTTCGGCTCCGCCAACCAATTGCTCTCTGCTTTGGTGCTCACGAGCTTGGCCGTGTTCCTTAAGGCGACCGGACGCAAAGGCTGGATGCTTTACGTGCCGATGACCATTATGTTCTGCGTGACAATGACCGCGCTCGGCATGTCTGTCTGGCGCATCTTCGGCGCTCTTTCTGCCGGCACGTTCGTCTTCATGGTTGACGGCTTGCAGTTGATTCTCGCTGTGGCTTTGATTGCTTTGGCATTGATGGTTGTCATGCACTGCCTGCCCAAGTTGTCGGATAAGAAAGCCCAATAACACTTACTTCTTTTGACACTAGAAAAATCGGTCGCCAAAGCGACCGATTTTTTTCGAGTGTTTGAAACGTTTATCGTTTTCGTGAAAGCGCCAGAAAAACAGTCAGCACAATAATCGGAACCAGATAATAGAGACCCGGCACAGCCAAACCGTAGTACCAAAGATGAGAAACCTCCGGAGTTCGCCAGATACTCAGCGCCTCAAACGCTGTATGTCCAAGACCGACATAAATAAGGCAACGCAAAAATTGCTCTAAAAAACGACGCACTTTATCGGGGATTACCATCTGGCTCTCCAATTAGGTCCGTCTGGCGTTATAGACGCCCGGCAAATCTTGAATGGCCTTAAGCGATCGCTTCAGAGACTCGGCCTGTGAAATTTCCACGTTAAAGCGCCAATGCATGTCACTCTTGACCACCTGCGAGCTCATGCTGATAATGGCAATTTTTTCCTTCATGAAGATTTCACTCATGTCCTTTAACAGGCCGGGCAAATTCTGACCAACCACCAGCACTTCAACAGGGAACACAGCACCTTCCGCGTTGCCCCAACTCACCTCAATTAAACGCTCCTGTCCCTTTTCATCGAGATGTCGGATATTGGGGCAATCAGCCCGGTGAATTGTCACGCCTCGTCCGCGGGTCACAAAACCCACGATTTTGTCCGGTGGAGCCGGATGGCAACAGCGGGCCAGCTGCGTTAAAAGAGAGTCAACCCCCACAACCAAAACACGGCTCTTGGCGTGCTCAACTTTAGACTTGGAAGTGAAAATCTCCTTTTTTTCTTCTTCCTGCGGTTTGAGAACTTTTTCAATGCTCTTAAAACCGAACTCTTCTTTTGCGGCACCGACAAAAAGATCCTCAATCGTGTCGTAACCCAAACGCTTTGCGAGATCCTCAAGTTTAAAGGCGGTTTTGCCGAGTCGGGCAAGATCCTTCTCAACGATGTCTCGGCCCGCGTCGATCATTTCTTCAACGGCTTTTTGATTAAACCACTGACGAACCTTGCCTCGAGCACGATTGGTAACGACAAAACCCAATTCAGGATTGAGCCAGTCACGGCTCGGGCCGCCCGCTTTGGCCGCCACGATTTCCACCGTCTCACCGGTTTTTAATTTGTAATTGAGAGGAACCATCTGCCCGTTGACTTTAGCGCCCCGGCAACGATGGCCCAATTCACTGTGCAAATGGTAGGCAAAATCAATGGGGGTGGCGCCTGCGCGCATTTCCACAACGCGCCCTTGGGGAGTCAGCACATAGACATGTTCATCCTCGACTCCGGTCGGACCTTCGGGCTTAACATCGCTACTCCAGGCCAAAAGCTGACGCAACCAGGCCACTTTCTGGTCTTCCGCGCTTTGAGTGCTTTTTTCCGAGTTGCCCGCTTCTTTATAGCGCCAGTGCGCGGCCATGCCGAGCTCGTTATACTCGTGCATTTCGCGTGTGCGTATCTGGATTTCGATCGGGCGCTGCTTTGAATCCAAAATCACGGTGTGAAGCGAACGGTAACCGTTCGGTTTCGGATTTGAGATGTAGTCGTCATACTCGGAACTTACGCCCGGGAAATTTTCCTGCACAATGGAGAGCACTTCGTAGCATTGCTCAACGGTTTGCACAATGATACGCAGAGCGCGCACATCGTAAAGCTGATCAAAACGAAGGTGCTTGCGCTCCATCTTTTTATAGATGGAATAAATATGTTTCGGACGGCCGGAAACTTCAGCTTCAATCCCCTTTTCCGCAAGCATGGAGCGAATCTTATTGACCGCATCCTTCATGAACGCCAAACGGGCTTCTCGGCTTTCATCAAGTTGCTGGGCAATCTCATTGTAGATATCGGGTTTGGTAAAGCGCAGGGAAAGATCTTCCAGTTCCCACTTTATCTGCCAGATACCCAAGCGATTGGCCAACGGCGCGTAAAGCGCCAAAGTGTCGGCACCGTATGCGCGAGCTCCTTCCGGATCGTCTTTTTTCATCGCGTAGTAACGGAGCGTCTGCAGGCGACTCGAGAGTCTTAATATCACCACTCGCAGATCCCTGCACATAGCCAGCACCATTTTTCTCAAAAGCGCATCCTGCGCTTTGAGCATAAGTTTATCGTTGCCTTTTTCATCGTCATCGGCAGGCATCAGACGAGTTTTCCCGTTTAATTCAATCAATCGGTGCAACTCATTGACAAGCTCCGCGACACCGGTGCCGAAATTGTTTTTCAACCATTCATCGGGATTGCTCAAGCAATCATGCACGGCAAAAAGATAACAGGCAGAAACCAGCTCCTCATCATCCCGAATACCTCGAACGATGTTGGCCATACCGTCGGCGTGGGCCAACCGGGATTCACCTGTGAAAAGTTTCTTGTCCCCGTACAGAGGCATAGCCATCTGCCGGGCAAGCATACTGTCGGCTTGTTTTTCTTCAGACATAAGACACCCCAGCCTATTCGTATAAACCCAAGCCATTCCCTGAATCAGAAGAAAAGCTCAATGGGCCAGAAGTTATTGGACTTTTATGATTGTAGAAATAATGACGAAAAAAAGCAGTTAAGAAATGTGACTTTTTTGCGCGGCTGAAAAAGCACCCCAAACGGAGCGCCATTTTCAACAAAAAACTATTATCGGCGAATCAATCCGCCCAATAAGGCCGCCACCCGGGGCTTTTTATTCGTCTCTTTGCGCACTTCATTCAAAGGCTTTTGCTCGAGGTCACCTTCAGCCGCCTGACTGGGTTCGTAGGGTTTATCAAAGAAAGGATCTGAACTTACAGGACTGACCGGAGGCGGCGTGTACACCTTTCTTGGCCCTCTGGAGGGTCTACGGTGGGAAGAGACATCCAGGCGAATGCGTTTGAAGCGTTGCTTTGTGAGTGTTTCAATGGCTGAGATGTTTTTCTCATCAGCGCCGGGACACATAAGCGTCAGGGCCAGGCCCTTCATGCCCGCCCGACCGGTCCGTCCGATACGATGCACGTAATCTTCCGCGTTAAACGGGACGTCATAATTGATCACCACCGGCAGGTCGGCGATATCCAAACCGCGCGCGGCAACATCCGTTGCCACAAGCACCCGAAGCTCGCCGCGCTTGAACGCATCCAATGTTTTTATGCGCTCGTCCTGCGTTTTATCTCCGTGAATGGCGTCAGCTTCAATACCGTACTGAGACAAAGTTCTCGCCAATCGGCGGCAGCAAATCTTAGAATTCACAAAGACCAGGATATTCTTGGCGTCATCGCACATTTCATCATCAAGCAGATCTAGAAGCGCATCCACTTTTTCAGAGTCGTGCACTTCGAATAGGCGTTGCGTGATCGTTTTAGCCGTTGAATTTTCACGGGCGACCTCAACCAACTTCGGACTATTGAGAAAGTTAGAGGCCAATTTTTTAATTTCCGGCGAAAAAGTCGCCGAAAACATCAGGCTTTGCCGTTTTACGGGCAAAAGCTTAAGAATACGGGAAATATCGGGTAAAAAGCCCATGTCGAGCATGCGGTCAGCTTCGTCGAGAACGACGATTTGAACTTGACCCAAGGCGGTGTTGCGCTGCTCAATATGATCCAGCAGGCGACCCGGTGTGGCCACCAATACTTCGACTCCCCTTCTGAGCGCATCCTGCTGGGTGTGAATATCCACACCGCCGAATACGCAGGCCGTGCGAAGTCCCGTGTATTTGGCATAGCTTTGCAGATTTTCATGCACCTGATCGGCGAGCTCTCGTGTGGGGGTCAACACCAAGGCGCGCACCGGATGGCGCGCGGGAGACATGCTGGTATTTGCCGACGGAATCAAACGCTCCAAAAGAGGCAAACCAAAACTGGCCGTTTTGCCGGTGCCGGTCTGAGCCGCGCCCATCACATCGTGGCCGGCCAAAACCAAAGGAATGGCCTGTGTTTGGATAGGAGTCGGTGTTTCATAGCCCATTTCAGAAATGGCCCGCATTAAACAATCATGCAAACCGAAAGAAGCGAAAGATTGCGATTCTGGCATTGACTTTTCCGTTCTCAGAGACTTTTCTCTTAAAAAACAATATCACTTTGAAATTTCAGAGATTTTAACAATTTCAAAACAGTTTGACTAAGGTTTCAAACGTTTAAATACCGCAAACCACTTAAATTGATGCTTTATGTGCTAATGCTGTTTTTACCGTGCCGATCACACTGCAAAAAGGCCTTGAGAAAATTCCCAAGGCCTTCAGCAGTCAGAGTCTTAAAAACTGACGTTTTAGATGAAGAACAAATTCATCAGGAAGAACGTCGGAACCAAAATACCGACAGACCAAATCATGTAACCGAAGAAGCTCGGCATCTTCACGCCGCGTTCTTGGACGATGGAAATCGTCATGAAGTTAGGTGCGTTACCGATGTAGGTCATTGAACCCATAAACACAGCGCCCATGGAGATGGCCATCAAAGTGTGCGAATCTTCACCCATCAAGAGCACAGGATCGCCGCCGGCCAAGTTAAAGAACGCCAAATAGGTCGGAGCATTATCCAAGAAGGATGACAAAGCGCCGGTGAGCCAGAAGAAGACATGATTGTTAAAGGTTCCGTCCGCATTGGTCACCAAGGCAACGAGCGGAGCGAATGCGCCGTCGTGGCCGGCGCGCAACATTTCGATGACCGGCACGATGCAGCAGAAAATGCCGAAGAAGAGCTTCGCCACTTCGAGAATCGGATCCCAAGAGAATTGATTGCCTTCGCGGGCGACCTTAGGTGTAAGCACCAAGCTCAAAACACCAATCGTCAAAAAGAGAACATCGCGGATAACCGATTCAAGTGTCAATTGAACATGCATCACTTCAAACGTGACGCCCGACTTCCAAAAACCGGACAAAAGCATGCTACCAACAATACCGGCAAGCAAAAGAATATTGATTGCACCTTCAATCTTGAAAGGTTCCTTTTCCTTGAAATGAATCGTCGATTGATCTTCCTTCTTATACATGATCGTGTCGATGATGACATAGATAAACAGAAGGAAGAGAACCGTCGACATCATCGGCAAGAACAAATGCTCGGTCGTCCAGAAAAAGTCCACGCCACGCAGGAAGCCTAAGAACAAGGGAGGATCACCCAAGGGGGTAAGACTGCCGCCGATATTGGCCACCAAGAAAATAAAGAAGATGAAGGTGTGCATCTGGTACTTGCGGGTCTTATTGGCTTCAAGCAAAGGACGGATGATGAGCATTGCCGCGCCCGTTGTCCCCATCACGTTGGCAAGAAGTGCGCCGACAAAAAGAAACGCCGCATTCATCAAAGGCGTGCCTTCGAATGAAGAACGGATATGAATGCCGCCCGCCACCACAAACAAAGCGCCGACGAAAATAATAAACGGGATGTAGTCGCCGATAATCGCGTGAGCCAAAGCGCCCGTAGCCACCGTGCCGCCATAAATGGCATAAAGAGGAACAGCGCATAAAAGAGCCCAGGCAACGGCTACTTTACCAAAATGGTTATGCCAAAAATGCGGCACCAAAAGAGGACAGAGCGC
This sequence comes from uncultured Sutterella sp., assembly GCA_958347955.1. GTDB lineage: Bacteria > Pseudomonadota > Gammaproteobacteria > Burkholderiales > Burkholderiaceae_F > Aphodousia. The sequence goes on along the minus strand of CATVXH010000003.1, from coordinate 154,055 downwards.
GATGCTGAGCAAAATCCCCGCGAAAGGCACCGCCCAGAGCATTGAAAGCTCCGCGCCATTGAGACCGGCGGCGTTGGCGAGCAATGGCGATGCGGCCAAACACGCCCCGAAAAGCATTTTTTGAATCATTTGTTAATTCCTTTGCTTTTTTTGATTTAAGTTAACTTTTCGATTTTACAAAACTTTTTTAAACACTGTTCAATTATTTTCCGTTTTTTTAAGAAGTCATCCCGAAAACTTGTTTCAGATAAGCCAAATAACTCGGATCATCGCAGAGACTCTTGCCGGGAGTGTCGGAAATTTTCGCAACCGGCTGACCATTGGCGCGCACCATCTTAATGACGATATTCAGAGGCTCCGGGCCTAAATCGTTGGTCAGGTTGGTGCCGACACCAAAGCCGAGTTTCACGCGCCCTTTAAAGCGTCTGAAAAGAGTGATCAACCGATCAAAAGTCAGACTGTCCGAGAAAATGAATGTTTTTGTCCGGGGATCACAACGGTTGGCCTTGTAGTGCTCGATCATGCGCTCGCCCCAACTTTCAGGGTCGCCGGAATCCTGTCTGACTCCATCAAAGAGTTTGCAGAAGTACATGTCAAAGTCTTTTAAAAAAGGCTCGATTCCGTAGACATCGGTCAAAGCTATGCCCAAATCTCCCCGATACTCTTTTGCCCACATTTCAAACGCGTAGGTCTGAGAGTCACGCAACCTGGGGCCCAATGCCTGGCAGGCCTGGAGGTATTCATGAGCCATCGTCCCCATCGGTATCAGATTAAGCTCTTTGGCATAAAGAACATTGCTCGTGCCCGCAAACTCATGCGGCAAACGCTCTTTAAGAATTTCCAAGACTTCTTTTTGCCAAAGACGAGAAAAACGCCGCCGAGTCCCAAAATCCGAAATAGAAATCAGCTCACGGTCGGGCTCGTTTTCGATGATGCGGATTTTCGCATCCAACCGTCTGAGTCCCTCGCTCTTGTCTATGTTGGGAGCTATGTGCTTGAAGTAAGTCTCATTGACAATAGCCAAAACAGGAATTTCAAACAAAATGGTGTGCAGCCACGGACCTTTTATCGTTATGCTGAGTTGACCGTCTTTGTCGGAGATATCAATGTATTTGCGTTTGAGTTGGAAAAGACTCAAAAACTCCACAAAGTCGTCTTTGATGAAGCGAAGCGAGCGCAGGTACTCAAGCTCATCTTCTTTAAAACGAAGAGTGCACAAATGATCCACTTGCTCTTTAATCTCTTCAATATAGGGTCTGAGATCAACCCCTTCATTGCGGCACCGAAAACGATATTCGACGGATGCGCCTGGAAATTGATGCAAAACGCATTGCATCATGGTGAACTTATACAGATCGGTATCCAACAGCGACTCGATAATCACAATGCTAAGCCTTTTCGTATGGTTTTCGATGTGTTTAGTCTAGCCTTTTTCACGGATATCTGCGTTAGAATTCAAAAATTAAATTAAAAATTTCAGTAGGGAGAAAACCGTGGCTCATGTAGTATGTGACCCCTGTATTAACTGCACGGATACAGCCTGTGTGGCCGTCTGTCCTGTGGACTGCTTCCGTGTCGGTCCGAATTTCCTTGTGATTGATCCGGATGAATGCATTGATTGCGCTGTCTGCGTGCCTGAATGTCCTGAAGAGGCGATTTTCCATGAAGATGACGTGCCCGAAGGACAGGAAGAGTTCATCGCTTTGAACGCTGAACTTTCCAAAAAGTGGCCTTCCATCACTCGGCAGCGTCCCCGCCCCGCTGATGCGGACAAGTGGCATGGCGTGCCTAACAAACGCCAGTATCTCAAGACTGAATAACAGCGGCGAAGTTTTTTAACAGAGCCTGCCCGTGAGATTCCGGACAGGCTTCATTCTTATTAAGGCTGATATATGACAATTCAAGCCGTCACTATCACCGAGCTGTCTCATCACAATGACCGAGTGATGTTTTTTTCCGTGACCAAGCCCGCGGGGTTTACTTACCGGCCGGGGCAGTTTGTCCGTTGCGGCGTGGCGCTAAAAGAGAACCCTCAAGGCGATGAGGACTTTCTCATGCGCCCCTACTCGCTGGCCAGTCATCCCAGGGAAAATAAATTAAGTTTTTATGTCGCGCGTGTTTTAGGCGGCGCGTTGAGCCCGAAACTTTTTGAACTCAAGGTTGGCGATACGGTCTATGTCGATGACACGGCCTATGGCTTGATGTTGCCCGAACGGCTTGAAAATGGCGGAACGCTCTTTTGCTTTGCTTCCGGCACCGGACTTTCCGCTTTCCTATCTGTTGTCAAAAACAACCCTTGGGAAAGATTCGACAATGTTGTTGTCGTGCACTGCGCTCGATGCGCCGATGACATAACGTTAACCGATGCCTTCATGCAAGCTGTGCGCAGTCAAAATCGAGAACTCAATTTCCGGTTTATCGCCGCCACAACCCGCGAATCCGACCCATGCCTATGTGGCGAAATCACCAAACGGGTTCCCCAAGCCATCGCCGATGGCGACTTTGAAAAAATGGGGTTCTCTTTTACGCCTCAATGGGTGCGCGCCATGATCTGCGGCAATCCCGGTTTTGTTGATTCAATGAAAAAGGTTCTGAAAGAGCGCGGATTCACAGCTCCCCGCGGTAACAAACTCGGCACCTATGTAGCCGAAAATTTCTGGTAGTTCATCATGCATGAAAATCTGATTGAGTCCATAGACGAAGTACTGCCACAAACGCAATGTCGGCAATGCGGTTTTGACGGCTGCAGGAACTACGCGTGGGCTATTGCCATGGGCGAAGCGCCGATCAACCGTTGCGCTCCGGGAGGACAGAAAGGAATCAACGCCCTAGCACGCGTGACAGGTCAAAAACCTCTCGCGCTTGATCCTGAGTACGGCCATGAGGTGCCGCTTGAAGTCTCGCGAATTAATCCTGATGTCTGTATCGGTTGCAGAAAATGTGTGGCGGTTTGCCCGACCAACGCGATTGTCGGCGCGCCCAAACGTCTTCATGGGGTGATCACCGATTGGTGCACGGGATGCGCCCTGTGCATTGTGGCTTGTCCAGTGGATTGCATTGATCTGGAACCCGCGCCTTTTGAGTGGACGCGAGAGCGAGCTTTGGCAGCGCGCGCAAGATACCGTCAGAAACTGCAAAGGGAGAGAGATCGTCAGGCCGAACGAGATGCAAGGCTGAACGCTCAAAGCTCGGCTGATAAGAAAAAAGCTATTTTGGCCGATATTCTTTCGAGGGTCAAAAAATGAATAAAGCCAAGCGCTATGAAATCATGAGGCGGTTAGCCGAGGCTCGCCCCAATCCGAAAAGTGAACTCGAATACAGCACCCCGTTCGAATTATTGGTTGCGGTGGTGCTCTCAGCACAAGCCACAGACAAAAGCGTCAATATAGCCACTCGAGAGCTTTATCCCATCGCCCACACACCTGAGGCAATTTTTAAATTGGGTGTCGAGGGTCTGATCCCTTACATCAAAAACATAGGCTTATATCGCAATAAAGCCAAACACGTCATCGCATTGTGTGAAAAATTAATCAACCAATACGACGGTAAAGTGCCCGACGACAGACTCGCGCTTGAAAGTTTGCCCGGCGTCGGCAGAAAAACCGCAAACGTCGTGCTTAATGTGGCTTTTGGCCACCCGACGATTGCCGTCGACACCCACATCTTTAGAGTCTGCAACCGAACAATGTTTGCCCCAGGAAAGACACCTGAGGAAGTGGAAAGAAAACTTCTGAAATTCGTGCCTGATGAATTCAAAAAAGACGCGCACCACTGGTTGCTGTTGCATGGCCGCTACTGCTGCAAAGCCACGAAACCCGAATGCGGCAACTGCCCGATTTCGGATTTATGCGAGTTCAAGAAGAAAAATTTAGCCTAATTCCAATCAAGAGACCAATCGACAATCACTTCTGACTTCTCTAAGTCAATGACTTCGATATAGGCATCGACCATGGGAATGTAGAACTGCGATTCTTGAGTGCTTTTGACAGCCAAAAGATCCTGAGCGCCGTTATCGGTTACGCCAACGACTTCTCCCAAGACCTCACCCTGAAGATTTTTGACGGCAAATCCCAACAGATCATCGTCATAAAACTCGCCCTCCTGCAATTGCGGAAGATCGTCGCGACTGACTAGAAGGCTGCCTTTTAACGCCATCGCTTCCTCGCGAGTGGTAATTTCGTTAATTCTGGCAATAAAGTCTTTCCCGTGCGCCTTGAGTTCTGCCACCGTCAAAAGTTTCGGCGCCACGCCATGTTTTCTGGGGTAGGGTAAAAACCACCAACGATCGCTTTCGAAAAGCAAGTCACCTTGTCTGCCCATAGGCACTATGCGAACCCAACCTCGAACGCCATAGGCTCCGGCCGTGCGGCCGACCTCAATTAAATCGTTTGTGTGTTTGTCTGTCATAAGAAAAAAGAAAGAAAAAGGGCCATTCCTTTAATCATTTTTTGCGCTTTAGATACTCGCGGCCAAAGTCTTCAAATTACAAACCCAAACGGTAGACACAATTCCGTTTGTTTAGATAGTTCGTACGAAACAGCTTTTAACGCCGCAACGCAAATCAACGATGAAGGAATCGCCCTTCAAGCAAACAGAGTTTGCCGAATTTTCGATTAGGCAGCAGCCTTCTTGGCTTGCTTGACCAAACGAGCAACCGTGTCGCTCATTTGAGCGCCTTGACCAATCCAATGCGTGAGACGTTCGTCAGCAATTTGGAACTTCACGGCTTGACCGGCAGCCATCGGGTTGTAAAAGCCCAAGCGTTCGATAAAACGACCGTCACGGGGGTTACGGGAATCCGTCACAACGATATTGTAGAAAGGACGCTTCTTGGAACCGCCGCGAGCAAGACGAATAACGACCATTTAATTTACCTCTTGTGTCTATAAAGTAAACGTGGCGAAAAAGCCACAATAAAAAACGAAACCCATATGGGTTTCACGAAAATTCGCCGTATTCTAACGCATTTTCAATTCGTTAGCTATAACGATTTTTAATTTTTTCGCTTCCCGAACCTAAACGCTTTCGGAAGCGAGCGCGAAATCAACCGCCGCTTTTGCGTGTATTTCAGTCGTATCGAAAACAGGCAAATTCGTATCCGACTGCTTAATCAAAAGGCCGATCTCTGTACAACCTAAAATAACGCCTTCGACTCCTTGAGTTTTTAATTTCTCAACAAGGCAAACCGTTCTCTTTTGGCATAATACGAAACAACTAATTTCAGGGGAACCCATTATGGCTAAGAAAAAAATCATCCTCATGTCTACAGGCGGCACCATTGTAAGTTCCGGCGAAAGCGCCACTCAAACCACCGGGTACCGTTTGGGACATTTATCAATCAATGCGTTGCTTGATCAGTTGCCCGATTTAAAAGACAGAATAGAACTGGAACAGGAAGCGGTAAGCCATGTGGACTCCAGTTCGATGACTTCTGAAATTTGGCTTAAGCTTGCGCGCAGTGTTCAGACCGCTGTTGACCGTGACGATATTGACGGTGTTGTCATTACGCACGGCACCGACACAATGGAGGAAACCGCTTATTTCCTTCACCTTATTTTGAAAACACAAAAGCCTGTTGTCATCACCGGCGCCATGCGCCCGGCTACCGCCCTTTCTGCCGACGGCATCCTAAACTTGTACAACGCTTTCCAAGTGGCGCTTGATGACCAATCCAAAGGTCTCGGCGTTTTGATGGTTCTCAATAACACCATCGGCAGCGCGCGATTCAGCACCAAAACAAATACCACCAACGTGGCCACATTTTCCGGACTCAACAATGGAGAACTTGGCACAGTTGTTGACAACGCGGTCATGTACAACAACCGCACAACGCGTCCTCACACGGTAAGCACTCCGTTCAGCATTCATGATTTTGACAAAGATGAATCGTTCCCCAGAGTGGATATACTGATTTCTCATGCCGACGATGATGACAAACTCGTTGACGCAGCGGTGGCCATTGGAACGAAGGGCATTGTATTTGCGGGACTGGGCAACGGATGCATTCCTGACAAGGTGCTTCCCGGCTTAGTGAGAGCCTCTCAAGCCGGTGTGCGCGTGGTTCGAAGCTCGCGAGTTTTCACGGGAGCGGTCTTTAACGGATTAAGCGAGTGGGAAGAAGCCGGATTAATTTCTTCATGGAATTTGTCGGCCGTAAAGTCGCGCGTGCTTTTGCAACTGGCTCTTAAGAAAGGCATCACCGATGTTGATACTTTAAGAGAGATGTTTGAGCGCTACTAATTGCCTAACACTCCGTGCTCAAAAAGGATCCTCAATCCGATTAAAAGCAGCACAGCCGCCCCGAGCAGAGACAATTTTTGACTGTGACGGGCGGCTTTTTCAGATAAAAACCTTGCCGCTATCATTGACAAAGCTGTCAGGATCGCGCAAACAATCCCTATGACCGTTGCCGGCATCAGAATGGGCATCGAAACCATTGCGAAAGAAAAACCGACAGCCAGCGCATCCAAACTCGTGGCGACCGCTAACATCGCCAATTTTCCCCAAGCAATATCATTGCCCATCGCTCGGCACTCGCACTGCTCGTTTTCTTCTTTTTCAAATGCTTCCTTAACCATTGACGCAGACACGAAGACCAATAAAGCAAATGCCACCCAATGGTCCCATGCGCTGATGAGATCATAAAGCGCGCCGCCGGCTAACCACCCAAGAGCCGGCATCAATGCCTGAAATCCTCCGAAAACCACAGAGAATTTCACAATGTGGGAAGCCTTGATTTGATGTTGCACCGCGCCCCAACACAAGGCGACCACCATGGCATCAATTGACAGAGCCACCGCGATGCCAAAGATCTCTAAAAACTGCACCTTATCCCTCTCTGAAAATTTGACGTGTCATTATAGGAACAGTCACCGAATCTGCTATACCTCAAAGCGGCGTTCAGAATAAAAAATACCGATAACCCAACCGATCAAAGCTGGGGCGATCCATTCCAAACCAATGGAATAAAAAGGAAGATAGGAAAGAAACGGAATATCCACGCCGATATCCTGAATGGCGCCCGCCACGCTGAAAATCGCCGTGAATGCGATTGTGAGCGGATAAACTTTTGAATAGTGACGGTTAAACTGATGAGTCAATCCTAAAATGATAAGCATCAACGCAACCGGATAAATGGCCATCAAAACCGGAATGGAAAGTTTCAAAATGAGAGTCAAGCCGGCATTGGAAACCACCATACTGCAAAGCACAAAAACCAAAAGCCAACCACGGTACGAAAGAGCCGGGAACACTTTGGTGAAATAGTCGCTGCAACAGGACAATAATCCAACACAAGTATTTAAACACGCCACAAAAAAGATCATTCCCAAAAGGATAATTCCCCAAGAGCCAAACTGGATTTTGGCAACGGAAGTCAGTGTTTGGGCGCCGTTGTCTGTAATAAGACCGGCTCCGCCCACGGTAGCGCCCACATGAGCAAGCGCCAGGTAAATCGTAATCAAAAAGAATCCGGCAATAAGACCGGCCTTAACCGTTTCCTTCACAACACCCTCTGTGCTTTTCACACCAAGCGCCTGAATATTGAGCGCGATGATGAGACCAAAGTTAAGAGCGGCTAGGGTATCCATTGTTTGATAGCCTTCAAGGAACCCCCTCACAAAGGCGTTGATATCGTACGGCGGCAACGCCAAACCGTAACCCGCGATCGGATTGAAAACACACGCGACGAATAAGAGCGCAATCATGATGATTAGCGCAGGAGAAGTGAATTTTCCCAAACGCTGCGTAAGTTTTTCAGGTTTCAAAGCCATCAAACCGGCCAACACAAAAAAGAAAATCGAGTAAATGAACTGGGCCAGCACCAGCTTGGAGAATCCAAAAAACACCGGCGCTTCTGATGAGGCAAAAATCGGGGCAAGGGCCATTTCAAACGATGTACTGGCTGTGCGTGGAATGGCCACGCAAGGTCCGATCGACAGATAAATCAACAACGTAAAAATGAAAGCAAATTGAGGATGCACACGGCTTGCCAACATCATCAGCCCGCCCGAACGAGCCACTGTCATCACACCCAATATCGGAAAGCAAACGGCGGTGATAGCAAAGCCTGCCATAGCCCATGGCATGTCAGTGCCCGCTAGAGAGCCCAAATAAGGCGGGAAAATTAAATTACCCGCGCCAAAGAACATGGAAAAAAGCGTCAGGCCTAACAGCAATCGCTGAGTAAAACTAAATCGTCCGGTCATGTGTTTTAATGTGTATATCGAAGTCTTTATTTTCAAAAATTGCTGACTTTAGCAAATTTTGACTCTTCAAGATAGTAGGCCTTTCCAGAATGCGTTCCTAAATTAAAGTTTTTTCTCTTATTTGACTTCCTGGCTTCACAATTAAACCGGTTGGTATTTCAATTTCAAACATCTAGAATTGGGCAAATGGCAACTGAGAAGACCTTTCGAAAAATCATTCACGTGGATATGGATGCGTTTTTTGCCTCCGTAGAACAGCGTGACCACCCGGCTCTGCGCGGCAAACCCATTGCGGTGGGTCATGCGGGCGCTCGAGGTGTTGTTGCTACCGCAAGCTATGAGGCCCGAAAATTCGGCGTTCATTCCGCAATGCCGTCATCCAAAGCGCGCGAACTCTGTCCTCAACTCATCTTTGTGCATTCTCGCATGCGGCACTATCAGGCTGTTTCCCGTCAGGTCAGGGCAATCTTTGAACGCTATACCGATATCATCGAACCGGTTTCCATCGACGAGGCCTTTTTAGATGTCACGGAAAATAAAATTGGCGCGGCGACCGGATTGGAAATCGCAAAAAACATCAAAAAGGATATTCGTGTGGAATTGGGGTTCATCGCCAGTGCCGGCGTGAGTTACAACAAATTCCTGGCCAAAATTGCGAGCGACTATCGTAAACCCGATGGGCTATGCGTTATTCATCCAAGTCAGGCGCTCGAATTCATTGACAGACTTCCGATTGAAGCGTTTTGGGGAATTGGTCCCGCCACGGCCAAACGGCTGCACGCGCTTGGAATTGATTCAGCACCTAAGTTACGGGAGATGAGTCTTGCCAGACTCACTGAACTTTTTGGCAAGGCTGGCTTGACGTATTACAACTTTGTGCGCGGCATTGATGACCGGGACGTTGTCACGAACCGTGAACGCAAATCTGTCGGCTGTGAAGAAACTTTCGGACGCGATATCCGCGGTCAAGCCATTCATGAGGCTCTTAAAGAAGTCATAGAGGAACTGGTTCGCCGTGTCACTCGCAGACAATTCAAAGGCAAACGCTTAACGCTAAAGGTCCGCTTTCCTGATTTCACGACGGTAACCCGAAGCACCAGCGGAACACAGTATTTAGACAACGCCAATACTATTACTGAGCTTGCTCATCGACTCATGGACAATGTCACGCTTCCTTCCACAGGGATTCGACTTTTGGGACTGACCGTTTCCAAAACCGATCAAGAAGTTAAAGATGAATATCTGGTTCAACAGATGCGATTGTTTGAGTAATCCAAACATTAACCGTTAAGGCTATTCCTCTTGTATCACAAGTGAGTTATATCCTTGACGATTTGAGAATTTTTTATAATACTTGACCCACTTTGTTGTTAATGAAAATTTCTCATGAACTGAAGAAATTTGTAATTTGTTATGAATAATATTACCCCCCCCAAATTGCTTTAACGTCTAATATTCTGCTTTATCCAGTTTTCTTCAGAAAACTGACCGCTTTCATTGTTTCTTCGCTACTCCTTCAGAGTAGATCAACCTCTCAAAATAAGTCAAACCTCTTTGGATTTATAACTTCAAGTCCGATTCGTCCGAACTCGACTTTTCTCACAAGGTTTATCGATGATTTTGGTTTCTCTCAGATAAGAGCAAACCAAAAACGTCCTGCATTCTGAATTTCCTTCCGGATTTTTCTAATAAGTCTCTGGACAGAAATTCATCATGTCGTCATGTTGCCTGTGCACCAAAACGGATAAACAGATTGTCTTGGCTTGTTTTAAGGCTAAGTTGGCTCTGCGCGTCATCGCGGATCGTCTGGATATCCCCTTTGGCGTCATTTCCGAATGGCACGCTCGATTCCTTAAAGGTGATCAGCGTTGGGCTTTGTTTGACGATCAAGACTTAATCCGTCGGCAAGAAGCCTTTGAATTATTCACGAAAGGTCATGGCTATAAGTATGTGGCCTCCAATCTGGGAATCTCTCAAAGCTGCTCTAAGTACTGGCAAATGCTTTTTAAAGCCGGTCAACAAGACTTTTTCAACGGTCAACGCCGCATTAACGGCAAGTATTCCAAAACGTTAGAAAACGAAATCCTTAGTCGATTTGCCGCATCTACTGACTCTAAAAAACGCTTTTGCGCCAAAGAAGGCATCAGCGTTTCTACTCTCAACAAGTGGTTGAAAACATGAACTTGAACGATAAAGAAATCGCCCAAACTTGAATTACAGACACGAACAAACAGTGTGAATTCAAGTTTTTAAAAACTCCCCGTTCCTTTTATTGAACTAATTTTTAAAGAAACAAAACGATGTCTATTCCATTTAACCGAAATTATTTAGCTGTGGTTTTAATGATCACATTTTCGTCTGTCCAAAGTGTTCAGGCGCTGACTATCCGAAACGATTACACCGATACAAACTCGGAATCCATTCAGGAAGAGATGATTGATTTTAAGACAGGCTCAAAATCGGCGGTTTCCGTAACAATTGGTGGAGATCAAACAGAATCCGTCATTTTGGATAAAGGCATTAATCTCGATGACGAAGCCGGAAGCGCAGCGATTGATATGACAATGAACGCTGACTCGGTTGAAATTTTAGGCGGTTACGGTATTAATTATGGGACTTCAACGACCGTTGTTGGCGGAAATGATCCAGGAGAAAACCATATCCTTAACATTTTTTCCGATTCACTCACTGTCAAATCAACAACAGCACTTAACAGTTTTGATCGCCTGACTGCTAGAAGTGCGTTATCTGTGAATGCGAAAAGTACGGTTAATCTTGGCAGTTCCGAACAGCGCATTTCTTCGGTAAGTTTATCAGCCGAAACAACTGAGGGCGGAACTAACGCTGTTTATATTGGTGATGGTTCGACGGCCAATATCTATGCAAACTCGGTGGAAATTACCACTAAATCATCAGGTTCAACCTCGGCTGGACTTTATGTGACTGGAGGAAGTGAAGTTAATATCGACGCTCTTGACAATATTACGATCACGAGTCAAAACGGTTACGGTATTGATTCTTATGGTAATGGTTGGGTTAACCTTTCTGCAAAAGGCGATGTTGATATCAACGCCAACAAAACAAGCAAGGCAATCAGTTTAAGAACAGTGACATATAACAAAGACCAAGCTGGCATTTCAGTCCAAGGAAAAAATATTTTCTTAACTGGTCGAGTCGAAAATAGCGGTAGCTCCTCAGAATCGAATTCATTAACTGTCAATCTTTCCGCTGAGGATACCGTGTCCATTGAAACAGACAATTCAAATTACGGAGCGGTATACCTTAATTACAGACGAAACTTAGACCTATCCGGCAACTCGGTTTACATATCAAATAAATCCTCAGACGGAGTCCTTAAGGGACTTGGATTCCATCTAGACGGATCAGGGACTTCAAACCCTACAGTTGATGCTTCCTTTAACCAAATTATGTCGATCGAAGCAGAAACCGGCATTTATATGGAAACCACCAACGCCCAATTTAACGCCCAAGGTAAAGATGCCACTCAAAGTCAGCTCTTGATTAATGCCTCCCTAGCCGGAATTTCTGCTAAGAATAACAATAGTGAAAATACGATTGAAAACACCTCGGTGGCTATTAATCTTAATCGCGATGCTGAAATAACTGATCCATGGTATGGTCCTACCGATTCAAACGGTATGGCTGGCATTTACAATGCGAGCTCTACAAAAACTACATTACAAAACGGACAATTTTTATCAGTGGAGATAACCGCAACTGATAAATTAAAGGGTAAAAAAGTAAGCGGTTTGCTTTCTGATGCATCAACTAAAAGTGGTCTTTTATTGGTACAAAATTACGACTTGGTGTCACTTGATTTGACCGATGTAGATAAATCCGCAGTTGTATACGGTATTAGAGCTGTGAGTTCAAACCTTAAACTCAAAGATATCGGCACATTTGAAACCAAAGTAAACTCGGGCTATGGCGTTTATGCATCTTCTTACACCTCTTCCCAATACGCCAAAGGTTGTATCGATATTGACGCAGACAATGTCGATATAGAAGCTGGCAATGCGACAGCTTTTTACGCCTCTGACCAAGGAAGTATTACCCTTAAAGCCAAAGATCAGTTAATTGTAAATTCAGAAAAGAATTTCATTGAATCCGAAGGTGAAGGTTCTCGTGTTGTGATTGACGCTTCCAACGCTATGGCCCAAATCAATGGAAATATATCAGCATCGTCTAAAGGTCAAGCCTCTCTTAGTTTTCAGAATGGGACATTTACAGGCCTAACCTCGATATCCTCATCACTTGTCGGTGAAATCAATTTAACTTTGGGCTCCTCAGAAACCAAAAATTCAAATGGAAAAGCTCAATGGAACGTCACGGGCAATTCCACATTGACGAATTTGGACATGTATGGTGGAACTCTGAACCTTGCCTGGGCAGATCCTCAGGATAGTGACCGTGTTTATAAAAAAGTCCAAATGAAACAATTGGGTTCTGCGCAAAGTTCTTTTGGCGATATTTATCTGAACATCGATTTAGGTAATGAGCAAAGTGGCGATTTGGATTTCATTGAAGCAGATAGGGTTAACGGCACCTATGTTGGATATGTTCATTTTGACAATCCTGGTGACCTGAGTGACAAGCTATACACTGAGCACTACCTCATTCGACAAGAAGACGGTTCGATGACCATCAATAATCCGGGCGGATTCAAATATCTGACCGGCGATGGCATGTTGAGTTCATGGACTTGGAAATTTTTACCCGATAGCGATAAGAGCAACATTGATAAAAGCGATCAGGATCAGTTATGGGCATTAGATAACAGCAGTAACGGCGAGGCCGGAGATTGGTTACTTGTGCGCGTGCCGGATTCTGAAGCCTCTTCCACTCCCCCAGAAGTCAATGATAACCTCGCTATCGGCACCTCCACAGGACAGGCTTTGGCGTACATGGCCGACATGGAGGATCTCCGCAAGCGCATTGGCGAGGTCCGCTATGGCGCTCAAGATGGTCTTTGGGCAAAAGCTTTTGCCAAACAAGATCGAGTTAACGGCAATCAAAGCCGAGGTTTCAAACAAGAAGCCTACGGTATTAATGTCGGTTTCGATAAATTAGTCGGAACAACAGAAACCAGTTCTTGGCTCATTGGTGCAGCTTTCCGTTATGGCACTTCCGATCAAAGTGGATTAGGCATTGCTGGGGGAGCGAACGGAGAAATGGAAGAGTATTCAGTGAAAGCCTATGCAACATGGATGCATGAGTCCGGCAGTTACGCCGATATCGTTTTGCAGGCCGGGCGTTACGAACAAGAGCTTTCAGGATTAAGTAATACCTCTTTAAAAACAGTTAAAGCCGATTACCACACATGGGGGTACGGCGTTTCCTTTGAAACCGGTCATATGTTTAGCTTCAATAATCAGGGTGGAGATGACCGAATCAATTACAGTCATTGGTTAATTGAACCGCAGATTGAATTAAGTTACTTCCGTGCTCAAGGGGCTGATTATCTGACCTCCTCCAACATGAAAGTTGAACAAGGCGATGCAGATTTCTTAACCGGTCGCGCTGGATTGGTTATTGGCAAAAAATTCAATTACGGCACACTCGATGATTTAGACCGTCGCTATTTTCAGATTGGTTTGATCGGTGGCGTAAAACATGAATTCTTGGGAGGCGATCAAACAATTCGTTATACGGGTGTTGATAACGTTAAACAGTCTATAAAAGCTGATGATTTCGCAGGAACACGCGCGTATTACGGTATTAACGTGGACTGGCAACTCTCCCAAAATCTTCGTCTTTTTGGCGAACTCTCTCGTGAAAAAGGCGACGGATACTCCAAAGACTATGACATCAGCCTGGGGCTGAAATACAACTTTTAAATGACATGCAATCAAAAATAAAAAAAACATTATTAACTACCCTTTTTATGATGGCATTTGCTTCTGTGCAAGCAACAGAAATATGTGGACCGAAAACCGATTCGTTCGCTATTGTGATTGATGCTTCCGGTTCAATGATGCAGACTTTTGGCGATGCCAAAGATAGGGCGGAGCTTAAAGATAATGCCGAGATCAATAGCGAAAAAATTTCTACAGCGGCGAAGACTCTTATTGAAAAAATTGGAGACAAGATTGGGACAAATAAAATGAATTCCAGTCTTTACTCAATTGCCCCTTTTGCTGAGCTTGCTCCATTGGCAGAACGTACTGGCATTGAATACAAAACACTGACTCGGGAAAAATTTAATTCCAACATGGAAGTTTTCGGTCGTCCTACACTGGTCAGTGAACGTGCGAATCAGCACTTCCGTCAGACTGTCTCCGGCAAAAACACGGTTATCTTCATCACAGATGGAGGTTTTACAGAGGGAATAAATGACCCGGTAAAAGTCCTCTCGGATTATCGAAAAATAAATCCCAATGCTCGCTTATTCATCGTAAGCGCAGCCTATATCAATGACAATAAGGATCAAGTCAATGCATTAAATGGTCAAACTTTCATGCCGATCATCAATCTGGAAACACTAGTCAGTGACGAAAAGTTCTTCAATGACTTTGTATCGGCCGCGATTTTCAATCGCTGCGATGAACGCATTGAGCTCAAAGGCATTAACTTCGCTTTTGATAAGGCGACATTGGATCAAAAGAGTCGGGATATTTTGAGACAAGCTCTTAAAGCCGTGAAGAGTCGTCCGATAACCGACGCTCTTCTGATTCAGGGTTGGACCGATTCGGTGGGATCAGACTCCTATAACAAGAAGTTATCAGCTCGCCGCGCCCAAGCCGTTAAAAATTATCTGATTCAAAACGGCGTGGATGCCGATCGCATCACGGTCAGGGGTAAAGGAAAGTCCTTTAAATACAATAATCAAACCCCAGAAGGACGTTACGCCAACCGCCGAGCTGAGATTATTTTCTCAAACTAACTGAAATTGAACTACTTTTAGGGCTACATCTGACACGGGACGACAACGTCCCGTTCTTTGTTCAGACAGAGGGGCGTCTTTTGGCCTACAGTTTTCAAGCGGCTGATATAATCCCTCAATTTTTATGAATTTCAGGAAAAAACATGATTAAACGCGTACGAGCCTTACCGACCCCGGTTGCCGGCCTCGCGCTCGGCATCTCCAGTCTGGGTTGGTCCATGGAAAACGCCGTGCCGCTAAACGGTTGGGGGCAATTAATCGGCGCCGGCATCGCTGTTGTTTTGCTCTGCCTACTGCTGACTCGCTTCGTTTTTCACGCTGACACCCTGATTACGGACCTGCGTCACCCGGTTTTAGGCAGTATCGTTCCCACCTTTGCCATGGCCACCATGGTAGTCTCTAAAGCCATCGGCAATTATTTCCCCTTAATTGGTGAATACCTGTGGCTTGCGGCGGTCGTCGTTCACCTGCTCTTTTTGTGTGCTTTTACGGTTTTCCGTATGCGAGAACGCCAAATGCAGCACATGGTTCCCAGCTGGTTTATTCCGCCAGTCGGCATCATTGTGGCCGATGTGGCCTGCCCGTCGCCTGAGTGGTACGGTCCGGCTCAAATTCTGCTCACGATTGGCATTGTGTCCTATGCCGTCATGCTGCCTGTGATGATCTACCGTTTCATGTTTTACGCGCAAGTGCCCGACACCGCCAAACCCACCATCGCCATTTTGGCTGCGCCCGCCAGCCTTTCTCTGGCCGGTCTGTTAACCGTCGTTGAAAACCCCTCGCCTCTACTTTGCGCGGTGCTTTTAGGCGTTGCCGTGCTAATGACTGTGTCGATTTATCTGGCTTTGTTTAAGCTCCTGCGACTGCCTTTTTCTCCCGGTTATGCGGCATTCACCTTCCCGCTGGCCATTGGAGCTACGGCTCTCTATAAAATGAGCAACCTTGTCGCTCATTATGAAATCGGCGCTTTTTACGCCTGGGAATTAAGGATGCTTGCCAATTTCGAACTTTTGGTGGCCACGTGCATCATCAGTTATGTGACCATTCTTTTTATAAAGAACCTCGATAAAATTCTGCCGCGGAATCCAAAATAGAAAAGTTTTTCAAACTTGTTAACTTCAAAAGCCGTTTTTCAGCTATGCTTGAAAACGGCTTAATTATTCTGTCCGGCTATGGAACTGACATTTCTGCACTTTATTCAATCTTTGAGAAATGACTGGCTCGATCAGACCATGCTGTTTGTTTCAACGCTCGGTAACGTCGGCGCCATCTGGATTGCGCTGGCAGCGCTTCTTTTGATTCTTCCGGGATTCAGGCGATCGGGGCTTGCCGTGAGCATCGCCTTGGGCATCGATTTTGTTGCAGTTAACCTCATCCTCAAACCATTGGTGGGACGGGAAAGACCTTGTGATTTGACCGTTCCGGAAGACATGTTGCTGGCCTGCTTAAGCGACCATTCGTTTCCGTCCGGACATACCGCTGCTGCATTTGCGGCCGCTTTTGCGCTTTTGCTTTGCCATCCGAAAGCGGGCGCTGCCACCTTGGTGCTTGCTTCGCTGATGGGTTTTTCAAGACTGTATCTTTTTGTGCATTATCCCAGTGATGTTATTGTAGGCGCCGCGCTTGGTGTTCTTTTCGGTTTTACCGGTTACCGGATTGCCTTTCATAGACACAAAAAAACTCCGATCCGTTAATGTGACCGGAGTTTTTTTAAATCTTTCTGCTTTTAGCTAAAGAGATCCTTCATCTTATCCATGAAGCTTTCGTGTTTTGGGGAATGCTTCTCTCCATGCTTAGAAAGCGTTTCTCCAAACTGACGCAAAAGATCCTTTTGTTTTTGTGTCAGGTTAACCGGAGTTTCCACGAAAACATGAATGTAAAGATCACCCATGTAGCCCGAACGCAAGCTCTTAATGCCTTTGCCGCGCAAGCGAAGCACCTTGCCGCTTTGCGTGCCTTCGGGAATTGTGATACGGGTTTCACCATCAAGGACCGGCACATCCACGTCGCCACCCAGCGAAGCCGTCACAAATGAAATCGGCAATTCGACATGAAGGTCATCACCGTCACGCTGGAAGATTTGATGAGGCTTGATGCTGATTTCTACGTAAAGGTCGCCGGCCGGGCCGCCATTGGTCCCGGGCTGTCCCTTTCCCTGAAGGCGCACGCGCTGACCGGCGTTGATGCCGGCGGGAATTTCCACCTCCAGCGTCTTCATGACCTTCTTGTAACCCGTTCCGTCACAGTTGGGACAGGGATCGTCAATCATTGTGCCGGAACCGTGGCAATACGGGCATGTCTGCTGGACAGAGAAAAAGCCTTGTTTAGCGTAAACGGTACCCGTGCCATGACAGTGAGGGCAGGTCTTCGGTTCGGACTTTGAACGACTGCCTGTGCCGTCACAAACATCGCACTTTTCCCAAACCGGGACTCGGATTTCTGCGGTGTAGCCTTTAGCCGCTTGTTCAAGGGTAATTTCGAGATCGTAACGTAAATCCACGCCCTTCATGGCGCGAGGACCGGACTGATGGCGTCTGCCGCCACCCATCCCCTGACCGAAGAATTCACTAAAGATATCGCCCAGGTCACCCATATTGCCAAAACCACCGGCGAAGCCTTCAGGACCGAAACCGCCAAAACCGCCTTGACCGCCTGCCGCGCCGTTCACACCGGCCTTGCCGAAACGGTCGTACGCGGCGCGCTTTTGTTCGTCGCCCAACACTTCATAGGCTTCCCCGATTTCTTTAAATTTCGCTTCGGCCTCTTTATCCCCGTTGTTGCGGTCGGGGTGATACTTCATGGCTAAGCGCCGGTAGGCCTTTTTAATATCGGCCGCGCTGGCGTTTTTATCTACTCCCAATACTTCGTAATAATCACGATCGCTCATTATTTTTCTACCCTTGCGATAAAGCGATAGGTTCAAGTCCGGTTGTCATTGACATCGCCGATCTTGAACCTCGCTTCTAAGACCCCTGTTTGGAACGAGTTTGGGGGACAAGCCCCCAAATTCTCACGGATTATTTTTCCTTGGCATCCACATCAACCACGTCATCATCGGCCTTCTTGGCTTCTTGTTGCGGTTGAGCTTGTTGAGCCTGCTGAGCTTGTGCGTTTAACTTTTCACCGATCTTTTGAGCGGCGGTCATCAAACGTTCCACTGCGGCATCAATAGCGGCCTTATCTTCACCACGGATGGCTTCTTCAACCTTCTTGATACCGTCTTCACAAGCCATGCGGTCAGAGGTTTCAACCTTGTCGCCCAAATCCTTCAAGGTCTTTTGAACTTGATGAATCGAGGCGTCGGCCACGTTGCGGGACTGAGCCAATTCAAAGCGCTTATGGTCTTCCGCCTTATTGGCTTCGGCGTCGTTGACCATGCGTTGAATTTCTTCTTCGCTCAAACCGGAGCTTGCCTTAATGGTGATCGTGTTTTCCTTACCCGTAGCCTTATCCTTGGCGGAAACATGCAAGATGCCGTTAGCGTCAATATCAAAGGTCACTTCAATCTGAGGCAGACCGCGCGGAGCCGGGGCAATGCCTTCGAGGTTGAATTCACCCAAAAGCTTGTTGCTGGCAGCCATTTCGCGTTCGCCTTGATACACCTTAATGGTCACGGCAGGCTGATTGTCTTCAGCGGTCGAGAACACTTGGGTGTGCTTGGTCGGGATCGTGGTGTTGCGCTTGATCATGGAGGTCATCACGCCGCCCAAGGTTTCAATACCGAGAGTCAACGGAGTGACGTCCAACAAAAGCACGTCATGACGTTCGCCAGTCAACACAGAGCCTTGAATAGCGGCGCCGATAGCCACGGCTTCATCCGGGTTGACATCCTTGCGCGGTTCTTGACCGAAGAATTCACGAACCGTTTCCTGAACCTTCGGCATACGGGATTGACCACCCACCAAGATCACGTCAGTAATATCGCTCTTGGAGCAACCGGCATCAGCCAAAGCCTTGCGGCAAGGTTCAATCGTGCGGGCGATCAAATCTTCCACCATGCTCTCAAAGCGGGCGCGCGTCAGGTTGACATTCAAGTGCTTCGGGCCCGTTGCATCGGCAGTGATGTAAGGAAGGTTCACTTCCGTTTCCTGGCGGCTCGACAACTCGATCTTGGCCTTTTCAGCGGCATCCTTCAAGCGTTGCAAAGCGATAATGTCCTTGCTCAAGTCAACGCCCGTGTCTTTCTTGAATTCAGAGATCAAATAATCAACGATACGTTGGTCAAAGTCTTCACCGCCCAAGAACGTATCACCGTTGGTCGAAAGCACTTCAAACTGCTTGTCACCGTCGACATCAGCCAAGTCAATGATAGAAATATCGAATGTGCCGCCACCCAAGTCGTACACAGCGATCTTCTTATCACCCTTGCCGGCCTTGTCAAGACCGAAAGCCAAAGCGGCGGCGGTCGGTTCATTGATGATACGCTTGACTTCAAGACCGGCGATACGGCCTGCGTCCTTTGTGGCCTGACGTTGGCTGTCGTTAAAGTAAGCAGGAACAGTAATCACCGCTTCGCTCACGGTTTCGCCAAGATAATCTTCAGCCGTTTGCTTCATCTTGCGCAACACTTCAGCGGAAACCTGTTGCGGAGCCAACTTCTTGCCATCCAACACGCTCACCCAAGCGTCACCGTTTTCAGCGCGAGAAATAGAGAAAGGCATTAACGCGATATCGCGTTGCACTTCCGCGTCATCAAAACGACGACCGATCAAACGCTTGACAGCAAAAAGGGTGTTCTTCGGATTGGTCACAGCCTGACGCTTTGCGGTGGCGCCGACCAGCACTTCACCGTTTTCCATATAGGCAACGATGGACGGCGTTGTGCGGGCGCCTTCGCTGTTTTCAATCACATGAATCTTGTCACCTTCCATGACGGCAACGGCGGAGTTCGTCGTACCTAAGTCAATACCAATAATCTTTGCCATTTTTAAATTCCTTCGTTTTTAACTCTTAATTCTTTACTTCGGCGGGAACTGTCCATAGTGTTTCCCGACGCTCTACCCCCAATATGGGGATAAGGTTGAAACTTTCAAGGGCAACGCTTACAAATAATTGCACTCTAAAAAAGTTTCTTTTATTTTCAATAGGTTATTGAACAACGCTCACCATAGCGGCTCGAAGCACTCGATCACTGATCAGCCAACCGCGCTGGAACACTTGAGCCACTTGACCGCTGGTCTGACCTTCCTGAGCGGGCACCATGGCGATGGCTTGATGACGGGTTGGGTCAAACTTTTCACCCACTGGATTGATCTCGGTCATGCCACTCATTTGCATCGCCTGAACAAACTGGCGATAGGTCGCCTGGACTCCCTGCATCATGGGATCGTCAGGGGTTTGAGAAAGTTCCAGTGCCTTTTCTAAGCTGTCGAGCACCGGCAAGAGATTCTTCGCAAATTTTTCGACACCGAATTTATGAGCTTTTTCAACGGACTCTTCCGCGCGGCGACGGGCGTTTTCCGCTTCAGCCAACGCGCGCATGTAGAGATCTTGCAATTTGGCGTTTTCTTCCTTGGCGGCGGCCAGAAGTTCTTCCACAGAGGGTTCTTGAGGAGCCTGTTCGGTTTGGACCGGCTCCGACTGGGCTTGCTCACAGCTTTGATCCTGAGCATTTTGATCGCAACAATCCTGCTGTGCTTTGTCGCATTGGGGATTTTGGCAACCGCCCTGCTCGTTTTCCTGTTTAACTTCAGTACTCTTGGTCGTATCTTCTTGCATGAATCATTCTCCGCTACGGGTAATATCTAAAGATATCTCCCATATGGGGATGATTCGAAAAAATTCAAGCAGAACTTGAAGAAGAACTTTTGGACTAAAAAGTCAGCTCGCTGCTTTCTTAATAAGCCGCGCGTAGAACTCAACAGCGTGACTGTCATCATTGAGGCAACTGATCAGACCGAAATGTTCGCCGCCGTCGCCAATAAAATGATTTTTCAACTCAATGCCGATTTCCTCCAGTGTCTCCAGACAATCCACACTGAAAGACAGGCAAACCACGTCAATCGATTTGACGCCTTTTGCCAAAAGATCGCTGACATGCCCGGTTAAGTACGGCTGCAGCCAATGGTCATTGCCAAATCTTGACTGATAAGCGATTGAAAAGTCAGAGTCAGCCAAACCGAGTTTACGGGCGATTGATTCCGCAGTCTGCAGACACTGTGTTTGATAAGGACTCCCCTTTTTTATGCTTTTAACAGGAATACCGTGAAAGCTCATTACAAGGTGAGCGCCGGGAGTGCGTTCAGCGGCGATTTTTTGAGCCAAAAGATTGGTGAATTCCTCTTCCTCGTAATAAGGTCTGATCCAGTCCCAAGAAAAATCTACGGGATGGTCTTTTTCTATTTCTCTAACCGCATCAAGGCAAGATTCTGTCGTTTGCGTGGCATATTGCGCGAACATCGGAAAGAAAATAAAACGCTTAAAGCCTTCCTTCATCAGACGCTCGACTGTCGTTTTAACGCTGGGAGCACCCACTTTCATTCCCATGGCCACAGTGATGTTTTCGGGCAATCTTTCATTAAGCGCATCCACCAACCTTTGCGTGTAAACCATCAAAGGAGAGCCATCGGGCATCCACACTTTCTTATAGCGCTCGGCACTTTGTGCCGGCCTGGTGCGAAGAATTACGCCACGCAAAATCGGCTGCCAAAACCATGCCGGCAACTCAATAATCCGAGGATCCGACAAAAAGTCCTTCAAATAGGTGCGTAACGCCGCCTCCGTGGGTGCCGCGGGCGAGCCGGTATTGATCAGAATAACTGCGGTCTTGTTTTGCATCAGAAAAAAAGCCAAAAAAAGTTTTCCGAAGGTTAGCACAGTTGAGATTAAGAAAATGCGCTAGACTCGGCTAATTTCGCACATATTTTGAGAAGGAAAGTCAATGTCAAACAAGGCCATCGTCAGTTTTTCAGGCGGACAAGACTCAACAACGTGTCTTTTTTGGGCATTAAAACAGTACGATTATGTCGAAACCGTGGGTTTTAATTATGGCCAAAAAAATGCTGTGGAATTGATCTGCCGAAGAGCCATCTTAGAAAAAATTCAGGCGGATTTTCCCGAGCTTTCTCACAAACTGCGCGGTGATTTGGTAATTGACGCGACAACTTTCGGTCAGGTCTCGGCAAGCGCTCTGACAAGTTCGGGGGAGCCGATTGACGCTCACGGAAGAGACGGACTTCCCACCTCTTTTGTGCCCGCCAGAAATTTAATGTTTATGACATATGTCGGCGCACGCGCCTATCTAAGGGAAATTCATACGATTGTCACCGGTGTGGGACAAGCTGACTTTTCAGGCTATCCGGACTGCCGCCGTGACACGATGGACGCCATGCAAAAAGCGCTCACCCTCGGCATGAACTGGGAAATCGAGATCGTTACTCCGTTAATGTTCAGAAGCAAAGCTCAGACTTGGGAACTCGCCCACGAGTTAGGCGGTGACAAACTCGTCGATTTTATCGTCCGCGAGACACACACATGTTACGAAGGCGATCATGAGCATTTTCATTCTTGGGGATTTGGTTGCGGACACTGTCCGGCCTGTGTGTTACGCAAAAAAGGCTTTGAAGAATTTATTGCCTCAACTCGATGACGGCATTTTTAAGGCCTGGTGCTTCCAGGCCTCACGCTTAAAATTTAGGATGTGCTACTAAACGCGGTCTCAAATAGGCGATGACCATCGCGGCCAAAATCGACATCCAAAATTTTCCGAGCACTTGTCCGGTAATAAATTCCAGGCTGCCGAAGGCCAAATATAAGAAAATCGCGCTGTCGATCACGGAACCTGCCAAACCGGCCATTACGACCGAGAAAGCGGGAAAGCGTTTTCTCATCGGCGTATAAACGGCAAAGTCGGCAAGCTCAGAAAAACAAAAGGCGGCGGCGGAAGCAATCACCAGAGAAGGCGCGGCAAAAAGGGCTGACAAAAATGTTCCGACGGCAATCGCCACCAAAGAAAATGGCGCTCCCAAAAAAGCCTGAACGCCATTTCGCAAAACCAAAGCGGCACCGGCAATCATCACAGCGGAAGGCGCCATCAATCCGGGCCAAACAGGAATAAGACAGGGACCATTGGTTTCACAAACCAAGCCGACATTGACAACGACCCAATTGCTCAAAGGAATCGTCAAAATAAAAAGCGTTAAAGCAACAAGGCCGCAGAGCGTGTCCTTGTTGAGCCACTTATGGGACATAAGAGCCTCCGTTTGAAGACGGAACCGCAGACCCGGTAGCACAAACCGACGCGGCAACGTTTTTTGTTAAAGAAATTGAAAGTTGGATTTTATAGCTTTTTGAGCAAATTACGAAATTTTTCTGTCAAAATCCATAGTTAACATAACTATCTATAAATAAAAATCCCATGAATTTTAAAATTCGGCAAGAAAGACCTGAAGATTTTGCCCAGACGGAAGATCTGACTAGAGAAGCGTTTTGGAATCAATACGCTCCGGGTTGTTCTGAGCATTTTTTGCTCCACATTATGCGAGATTGTCCCGCATTCGTTAAAGATTTAGACCTGGTGGCGGTGCTTGATCACAGAATTGTCGGCAATGTTGTCTTCGTTAAAGGCCATATCCTTACCGACAACCGGACTAAAGTAGAAGTTCTCACACTCGGTCCGATCAGTGTGCATCCTGATTATCAACGTAAAGGCATCGGTCGGAAACTGATCGAGAGGGCTGCCGCCGAAGCACTGAAATTAGGTTTCAAGGCAATTGTGCTGTGCGGTGATCCCGACTTCTACAGCAAAGTCGGTTTCGTTGCCGCCGAGAAACACCGTATCAGGACTTCGGAAAACAAATACTTCTCGGCTCTGCAGATTCGGGAGCTTTTTCCAAAAGCACTTAAAGGGATTCAAGGTCGATATTTTGAAGATCCCATCTACAACTTCGATCAAAAAGAGGCCGAAAAATTTGACAAACTCTTTGAGGCAAAGACAAAACTGACCAACACGCCCGGTCAGTTGCGCCTTGCGCAACTGCTTTCGATGCAGAAGGACTTTTCAGACAAATAGCCTAGCGACCTAAGATAACATCAACACGGCGATTGAGACGTCGACCTGCTTCACTGGCGTTACTGAACTTATCCGACTCGCCCGCGCCGCGCACGTTTATGCGGCGCTCGTCGACTCCCTTGCTTACAAAATAGTCTTTTACGGCTTGAGCTCTGGAAAGAGCCACACGTTTGTTGTAAACAGAGTCACCTTCGGCGTCGGTCCAGCCCACAATGGTTATCGGCTCATCAACCGAACGAGCGGCCAAAACCTGCATCGTTTTGTCCAACATGGCTATAGCCCTTTTATCCAAGACATCTGTTTTTTTAATAAAAGGAATACCGGAAATTGCCACTCTGCCCTCACCCTTGCAATCACGGTAAACATTGGATTGCACGAGCTCAGTGACACGGGTAGGATCCGCAACCATCTCAGCCATGGTCGTCACTGTGGAACAGGCACCTGTTTGCCTCAGCCTTGCAATGAAAGCTTCTTCTGTTTTGTTTTGAGCCAAAGAGATGAAATGAACACAGCTTTTGGGATTATTTTGATAGAAAGTCTGCAAAACCTTGTATGGATCATAAGATCCCTTATCCAAGTCTCCGTCAGTGATGAAAAATAAAACCGTGGCCGCTTTGCGTCTGCGGGCAAAGTAATCCAAATCCTTTTTATCAAGACTGTTTGAGGTAACCGTTGAAGGCGCCAGCTTCAGCTCAAAAAGAGATTTAACCAATTCTTTTGTGGTTCGCTTTGAAGGGGATATCAGTCGGACAGATGGGGCGAAACTGCCCACCGCGCTTACCATCGACTCCTCCGCAGGCATTTTTTCAACCACCGAGCCGATAAATCGCAACGCGTAATCAAGCTTTGTCGAATCGGCTTGCGAAGTCTCCGAAGCCTCACCATTGGCGACACTCTGATAAGCTTGTCCCATGGAATAAGAGCCGTCAATGACAAACTCCAATGAGGATGTTTGAGCTCCGCAAAGGTTTGATGTCGCCGCTAACGACACGGAAGAGAACGCTGTCAAAACAACCGCGCTTAAAACCGTCAAACGCACACTCATCGTTATCTCTCCCGCAAAATTAGCCCACTTCGACTATAACAGGGTTGCACACTTTCGCCAACACCGGACTTTTATTGCCTCAGAGTAAAAAACCTGAAAATACGATTCGGAAGATAATCGATTTTCCCTGGTGGATTGCCTGTCGGGAAACCCACGTGCCCCCCTTCTTCGGGCTGATCAAGCCAAACAAAATCAGAAACATCGTTCAATGTCGGCAAAGCCCACTCCGGCATAAAAGGATCATTTTTCGCATTTAAAAGCAATAGCGGCACTTCAACATATTTGAGCCAGGGCTTGGCCGAAGCTTTTGTCCAGTAGTCCATTGCGCTCTTGAAACCGTGCACAGGCGCTGTGTAAAGGGAATCAAAGTCATAGAAGTTCTTGCACTTCTTAATTGCCTCTTCGTCGACAATTTTGCGCATTTCAGGCATTTGTTCGCACTTCTTGATGACTTTCGGAATCAAGGTATCCAAAAACATTTTGGAATAAAGACGGTTGAAACCAAAACGCAAAAGATTACTGCCGGCGACAAGATCAACGGGCGCTCCCACCGATACAGCCGCAGTCAAAAGTTTTTTAGCTGTTTGAGGCCGCTTGCCGCAAAAAAGCGCCAGTTGATTGCCGCCCAGTGATACGCCGACCGCATATAAGGGCGCCTCAGGATACCGGGCTCTGACCGTTTCCAAAACCCATTGCACCTGGTCAATATCGCCGGCGTGATACGTTTTTATACTTCGATTCAGTTCACCGGAGCAGCTTCTAAAGATCGATACACAGCCGCGCCAGCCCCGCTTAACGGTTTCGTGCATGAGCGCAAGCGCATAATGGCTACGCGAGCTGCCTTCGAGACCGTGAAAGTGGACAACAATGGGCGCCGCGGGATCAGCCACCTCAGGAGTCGCCCAATCGATATCGGTAAAGTCACCGTCGGGTGTGTCCCAACGTTCCCGACGGTAAACAACCTCAGGTTTTTTGCAAACTTTAGCCGCAAATATCGTCTGAATCTGAGCGCCGGCGAGCCACCGAGGCGCCTTGTAATCCGGTTTAACCAAAGGCATCAGTTATTCTCCACTCGCACCCCGGGCATCTTCAACGACATGTCTTTTGCGGTTTTGGCAATACCGGCTGCGGCTTTCAGAGCGATATCGCGATAAATTTTCGCAGCCAGTGAATCCGGCGAAGAAATCACGGTCGGCGCACCGGAATCCGCCTCTTCCCGAATTTTTGCGTCCAACGGCAACTGACCAAGGACATCCACATGATATGTTTCACTCATGCGCTTGGCTCCACCCTCGCCGAATACATGTTCAACATGACCGCATTTCGGGCAAACAAAAACAGACATATTTTCAACCAAACCCAAAATCGGAACATTGACCTTTTGAAACATCCGAAGTCCCTTTTTCGCGTCCAGTAACGCGATGTCCTGCGGAGTGGTGACCACAACGGCGCCCGTCACCGGCACTGTCTGTGCAAGCGTGAGTTGAATGTCTCCCGTTCCCGGGGGCATGTCGACCACAAGATAGTCCAAATCATGCCAATTTGTTTGCGTGAGAAGTTGCGTGAGCGCTTGGGCGGCCAAAGGACCTCTCCAAATCATTGGCTCATCAGGATCAATGAGAAAACCTACCGAATTAATCTCTATACCATGAGAGACGATCGGATTCATGTTTTGTCCGTCATTGGTCATGGGTCGACCCAAAGCGCCCAGCATCATCGGCTGGCTGGGGCCGTAAATGTCCGCATCGAGCATGCCGACTTTGGAGCCTTCTGCGGCTAACGCCAAAGCCAGGTTAGCGGCAACCGTGCTTTTTCCTACCCCACCTTTGCCGCTTGAGACCGCAATGATGTTCTTTACGTTAGGCAAAACTTTAAGGGTCCGCTGAACGGCGTGGGCAATAATCTTTTGCTCCACCTCAACTTTAACTTCCAGTCCTGCGTCATGAAGCGCCTTTTCAATCATTGCGCGAACTTCATCCTTTACGCTCGCGGCAGGAGAGCCCAATTCCACCTTTACGGCTTGCCCCTCATCATCGACCTTCGCCATCCGGGCCGATAGGTAGTCGCTATTCATCCACGGATCAACAACGCCGCTCAAGACTTTCAACACTAATTCTTTTTTATTCACAATCTGACTCCGTTTTGACAATAGAACGTATTTTCCGATTTTTCCGTGACAAGCTCAAGATCCAAAGAGAGAAAATCCAGGGGCTTTGCTAAAATAACGACTTCTTTTATTCTTTTTTCCGGCCAATTTTCGGGACATTTCATCATGCAAAAACGTCAAATATTCGTGACAACAGCGCTGCCGTATGCCAACGGTCATTTCCATATCGGCCATATCATGGAATATATCCAGGCCGACATTTGGGTGCGCACGCAACGAATGTACGGACACACCGTACATTTTGTCGGCGCAGATGACACGCATGGCGCCCCGATGATGATCGCCGCGCAAAAAGAAGGTATCACGCCGCAAGAGTTTGTGGCACGCATCGCTGCCGGCCGCAAACAATATCTGGACGGTTTTCATATCAAATTCGATCACTGGTACTCAACCGACAGTGAAGAAAATGTCTTTTTATCCCAAGACATCTATAAACGACTGAAAGCCGCCGGTCTGATTTACACGAAAGACATCGAACAATTTTACGATCCGGTCAAAGGCATGTTCCTTGCCGACCGTTTCATTAAGGGAACGTGCCCCCGCTGCGGAGCCGAAGATCAATACGGCGACAACTGCGAAAAATGCGGCGCGGTCTATTCACCCACAGAATTGATCAATCCCTTCTCAGCTTTGTCTGGAGCCAAACCGGAGTTGCGCAAATCCACGCACTACTTCTTCCGCCTGTCGGATCCTGCCTGCGTGGCTTTCCTCCGTGACTGGGTCAACGGCAAGGGAAAGAGCGGTGCCGACCGCGTTCAGCCTGAAATTCGAGCCAAGGATGAAGAATGGCTCGGCGAAGGTAAATTAGGCGACTGGGATATTTCCCGCGATGAGCCTTATTTCGGCATTCCCATCCCCGACGCCCCCGGCAAATACTTCTATGTTTGGCTTGACGCCCCTGTGGGTTACTACGCTAGCCTTATGAACTATTCCAAGAAGATCGGTTTTGACTTCTGGAAGTTCCTTGACGATGAAAAGACCGAGCAGATCCATTTCATCGGTAAAGATATCGTTTATTTCCATACACTGTTTTGGCCCGCCATGTTGCACTTCTCCGGCCAGCCGTATCGTGTGCCCGACAACGTGTTCGTTCACGGATTCATGACCGTTGACGGCCGCAAGATGAGTAAGAGCCGCGGCACGGGCATCAGCCCCCTGAAGTATCTTGAACTCGGCATGAACGCCGAATGGCTTCGCTATTATCTGGCCGCCAAGATGGGACCGACCAATGATGACGTCGACTTCAGCAAGAGCGACTTCATGGCTCGAGTCAACTCCGACTTGATCGGCAAGTATGTGAACATCGCCAGTCGTGCCGCTGGCTTTATCGTCAAGCGCTTTAACGCCCGCATCAGCGACTGCGTAGCCGAACACACGCTCATCAAAGTCATGCGCAATGCTGTCGAAGGCATTGCAGCGCTTTACAATCAACGTGAATATTCTCGCGCCCTTCGAGCCATTATGAACATGGCCGACAGCGTCAATGAGTATATTGACCGTGAAAAGCCCTGGGAATTGGCAAAGTCGGAAGAAAACCGCGATAAGCTCCACGAAGTCTGCTCTGTAGCCTTGGAAGCGTTCCGCCTGATGACCTTAATGTTAAAACCGGTTTTACCGGCCACGGCCGCCAAAGTTGAAGAGTTCCTAAACTGCGGAGAACTTGATTGGGAAAGCGCTCTGCGTCCTCTCACCTCCGATGTTCAAATCAAGCCCTTCAAGCACCTCATGCAGCGTTGCGACATGAAGCAACTTGACGCGCTGATTCCCCCGGTTGTCCAAGAGGTCAAACCCGTGGCACCGTGCGGCGAAGAAATCGCTCCTGAGGTCACGATCAATGATTTCGCCAAGCTGGATATGCGCGTGGCAAAAATCGTCAAATGCGAAAAAGTTGAAGGTTCCACTAAACTTTTACGCTTAACCGTTGACATCGGCGAAGGCAAAACCCGAAACATTTTCTCCGGCATCCAAGCGTTCTACAAGCCGGAGGATTTGGAAGGTAAACTCACTGTGGTTATCGCCAACCTGGCTCCGCGTAAGATGCGCTTTGGCGTCAGCGAAGGAATGCTACTGTCGGCAAGCGGTGCAGATGATAAAGATGGCCTTTTCATTCTTGAACCGCAGGAAGGCGCCAAACCCGGAATGCGACTTCGCTAACTAAAAATTAGGCTCCGGAAACAAAAACAGTTGGCCACCGCCAACTGTTTTTGCGAACGGGAACGACAGATTTCACCAACTCTCTTTTCTTCTAAAAAATAAAATGAGCCTCGCTCAAGCGTTTAAAAACTTTCGGGAGCATATCCCCCTCGAGCCGTTTCATCCGGCCAGTTTCGACCTTTTCGGTCACTACAACGCCCACAGCCTCTCGCGCGACATCAGCTCGGGTTTAACCGTCGGCATGGTGGCACTGCCATTGGCCATGGCCTTTGCCATTGCCTCCGGCGTAACCCCTGAGGCCGGCATCTATACCTCCATCATCGCCGGATTTTTAATTGCCATCTTAGGCGGTTGTCGAGTACAAATCGGCGGACCGGCAGGCGCCTTTATTGTGATCATTTACGGCATTATTGCCAATTACGGTTTGGCCAACCTCATGATTGCCACCATTGGCAGCGGCATATTGCTGATACTGATGGGGCTATTCAAAATAGGCAGCTTCATCCGCTTTATTCCGATTTCCATTGTGATCGGTTTCACAAACGGTATCGCCGTACTTATCGCCCTTTCTCAAGTGAAGGACTTTCTGGGGTTGAGCATTGACAAGATGCCCGCGGACTTCTTCGGGCAAATGAATGCCATTTTCACTCATATCGATTCGGTCAATTTTTACGCTTTGGCCATCGCCCTTGTCTCTTTTGTGATCGTTCGCTTCTGGCCTAACAACACCTCTTCGCGAGTGGCCGCTTGGAAGCGTTGGATTGCCAGAATTCCGGGCACAGTTATTGTGCTTATCGTCTCCACAATTGCCGTGACGAGTTTAAATCTTCCGGTGGAAACGATCGGCAGCAAATTCGGCGGCATTCCGCAAACACTTCCGTCCATTCAAGTGCCGACTTTTGATTGGGAAAATGTCCGTCATCTTATCGGACCAATGGTGACTATCGCCTTATTGGGCGCCATTGAATCTTTGTTGTGCGCTCGTGTCGCCGACACACTCACCGATGACCGTCACAATCCCAATCAGGAATTGATGGGTCAGGGTATCGCAAACCTCGTTGTTCCGTTCTTTGGCGGCATTCCTGCTACCGGGACGATTGCTCGCACAGTCACCAACATTAAAAGCGGCGCTGTCTCCCCCGTTTCCGGCGTAGTCCACTCTCTAACTCTGCTTGTCGTGATTTTGGCTGCAGCCCCCTTGGCTTCGAACATTCCGCTTGCCGCCTTATCGGCGATTTTGCTCAATGTCGCCAGCAACATGGGCAACTGGGCAGAGTTTAAGCGCCTGCGCCGCATGACAATGTCTTATAAAGTAACGCTTTTGGCAACGTTCCTCTTGACAGTGATTTTTGATTTAACGGTTGCTGTTGAGGTGGGTTTGGTGATTTCGTGCCTTTTCTTCATTTACCGCATGAATACGTTGACAAGCGTTACACAAATGACTTTGCCCGCCGATACGCCGGAAGGCATCGAAGCCTGGCGCTTGCAGGGCTCGCTTTTCTTCGGTTCTGTTTCCAAACTTTCTCACATGACCGATCCAAAGCGCATCACCGCACGCAACGCCAACAAAGTGGTGATTCTCAATTGTGCGGCCTTAATGAACATCGACAATTCCGCCATGGACATCATCGCGACCTATCATCGTGCACTGAAGCGACGCAACTTTGAGCTAATCATCAGCGGCGCTTCCGGCCACACCCTGCATCAGCTTGAGCGCACGGGCATCGCCCAAGCCTTGGGCAGAAACATGACGGAGAATATGCTGGAAGCTGAACGGCTCGCGCGGGAATTACTTAGAAATATTCCCTAAAATTTCTCGGTTGGTCCTTTGACCAACCGATTTTTTTGAGAGTTATCTATGCGAATTCTGAAAACCTTGATTATGACAATAGCGGCGACGACACTTTGTTCCACCGCCTTGGCTGCGTCAGTTTCGAGCGCCAAAACCGAAACTTTGCGAGTTGAAGTTAAAGAAAACCAAATTGATGAAATCAGTAACGTCATTTATTCTCAAATCCACTCTCGACGCGCCAATCGCGCTATGAGAATGACGCTTTTAGTCCCAAGAACTCCCGAGAAAAAACCGGCCGTTATTTACTTTCCCGGTGGTGGTTTCACAAGCGCCGATTACGAAAAATTCATAGAAATGCGGTTTGCATTGGCTAAAGCCGGCTTTGTGGTTGCCGCGGCTGAATACCGCGTTGTGCCCAATCCGTTTCCTGCCATTTTGGAAGACGGCAAGGCCGCCGTGCGTTTTCTAAAGGCCAACGCATCAATTTATGGCATTGATTCCAATAAAATTGGTGTTCTCGGCGACTCGGCGGGCGGCTACCTCTCTCAAATGGTGGCAGTGACAGGTCAAGAAAAGTCATTTGACAAGGGGGACAATTTACACGTGGATTCTTCCGTTCAGGCGGCAGCCACGCTTTACGGGATTTCGGATTTGAGAAATATCGGGGCGGGATTTGATGAGAAGACTCAAAAAGTTCATCAATCTCCGGCAGTGACTGAGGCGCTTTTAGTCAACGGCGTGGCTTTCCGCGATTTCCCCGGCGCCACCATCAATTCCGATCCAGTTAAAGCGCTCGCCGCTAGTCCTTTAGGACACATTAAAAAAGATCTGCCTGCTTTCTTAATTATGCATGGCAGCGAGGACAGACTGGTGTCTCCGGTACAGAGCGAGCAACTTTATGATGCGTTAAAAGCAAGCGGTAACTCCGTCACCTATGTTAAGGTTGAGGGCGCAGGCCACGGTGACGCCGTTTGGTTTCAAAAGCCTGTCATCGATAAAGTTGTCAAATGGTTTGAGCAAAACTTAAAGTAAGGATTTCCAGAACTATGATCGTTGAAAACAAACTTCAGGCAATGGGATTGGAGCTACCTGCCGTGGCTGATCCCGCCGGACTTTACGTCTACACGCGACGGGTGGGCAACCTGGTTTATGTGTCCGGTCAGACCCCCGACATTAACAGCGTTTTGCAATACAAAGGCATTGTGGGAGAAACACTTTCAATTGAGGAAGGGAAAAAAGCCGCGCAATTGAGCGCCCTCAATGTTTTGTCTGTCCTTAAACGAGAACTGGGTGATTTGGACCGAGTCAAACAGTTTGTGCACCTGACTGGTTTTGTACGCTGCGCCAAAGGCTTCGAGGATCATCCCCAGGTTATCAATGGCGCCTCTGAACTTTTCAAGGATCTGTACGGCAGCGCAGGTGTCGGCACACGCATCGCCTTGGGCGCTTATGAACTTCCCGAGGGTGCAGCCATTGAAATCACCGCTATTGTTGAAGTGACGGATTAATTTATTTTTTGTTGCAAGGGGACAGTCTCTCGAGACCGTCCCCTTTTCCTAACTAACCATCAGAGCAATTCAATGACGCGATCAATGTTTTCGGGTTTGGTCGCCCAACTTGTGCAAAAACGTACGGCCGTATGCTCATCATCAATCTTGCACCAGTGTGAAACTTTAACTTCTTTTTCAAGTTCGAGTAATTTGTCGTTGGGCATCACCACAAATTGCTGATTCGACGGGCTTTCCGAATAGAATCGATAGCCTTTTTTCTTCAGAGCCTCTTTGAGTTTCATAGCCATCGCGATGGCGTGACGACTGATTTCCAAATAAAGGTCATCGGTGAAAAGAGTGTCGAATTGCAACCCCAAAAGTCGCCCCTTGGCTAACACCGCGCCACCCTGCTTCATGATTGTGAAAAAGTTTTTGGCAAGTTTGGTATTGGTGAAAACAACAGCTTCGCCTAAAAGCGCCCCAACCTTGGTGCCGCCGATATAGAACACGTCGGCCAAACGGGCGAGATCTGCCAAAGTCATGTCCGAACCTTCGCTGACCAAGGCATAACCCAAACGGGCGCCATCTACAAAAAGCGGCATCCCGTGCTTGTGGCAAACCTCACTGATCGCACGCATTTCTGAAAGCGTATAAACGGAACCGGTTTCGGTGGCCTGTGAAATATAGACCATCGCCGGAATGACGCCGTGATCCCAAGAAGGAGCTGCAAATGTATCGACGATATAACGATCGAGTTCATTGGCATCCATTTTCCCGTCATGAGGGGTAATCGTGAGCACCTTGTGACCGCCCATTTCAATGGCGCCGCCCTCGTGCCCGTTAATATGACCGCTCGTGACAGCGATCACACCTTCACACGGCCTGAGGATAGACCGAATCACCGTGGAATTGGTTTGAGTTCCGCCCACTAAAAAGAAAACTTCAGAATCGGGAGCGCAACAAGCGGCTTTGATTTTTTCCTTCGCACTTTGGCAGTAATCGTCCGTGCCATAACCGGGAGTACTTTCCAAGTTGGTTTGAACCAAACGCTCAAGAATTTTTGGATGGCATCCTTCCTGGTAATCACAAGCTAAACGAATCATTTTCATTCCTTTACGGTCTACTCGAACAAATATTCGACAGCCTCTCGGTGTTGTCACATAGATGTCACATTAGTGTCATCTAAGGGTCACACCTACCTTTTAGACTTCGGGCCAACACTAATAAAAGGTTTTTACGAAGGAGTCTTCGGGATGTCCGATATGACCACAACCCCGAAAATCGAGGTCAAAAATTTCAATTTCTATTACGGCGCTTTTCACGCGCTCAAAAATATTAACCTCAACATTGCCGAAAATAAAGTGACGGCCTTCATCGGACCGTCGGGCTGTGGCAAGTCCACATTGCTTCGAACGTTTAACCGCATGTATGAACTCTACGGTGAGCAGCGTGCCGAAGGTGAGATTTGGCTCGATGGCGAAAACATTGTCACCAAAACCGAAGGCGTGGACCGTTTGCGCTCCAAGGTCGGCATGGTTTTTCAACGCCCCACGCCTTTCCCGATGTCCATCTACGACAACATCGCCTACGGCGTTCGACTTTTTGAAAAGCTGTCCAAGGCCGAAATGGATGAGCGCGTTGAGTGGGCGCTAAAAAAATCGGCTTTGTGGAACGACGTGAAGGATAAGCTTCAGGCTTCAGGCTTCGCACTTTCCGGCGGTCAACAACAGCGCCTTTGCATTGCCCGAGCCATTGCGGTTAAACCGGAAGTGCTGTTGCTCGATGAACCCTGCTCGGCCCTTGACCCGATCTCCACCGCCAAAATTGAAAACCTGATTGATGAATTAAAGAAAGACTATACCGTTGTCATTGTGACACACAGCATGCAGCAGGCAGCCCGTATTTCCGACTTCACCGCCTACATGTACCTCGGTGAATTGATTGAGTTCGGCAAAACGGAGGTGATCTTCACGCATCCGACGAAGAAAGCCACCGAAGATTACATCACTGGCCGCTTCGGTTAACCCAATGACAGCATTAGGAGCAAAAAAATGATTATGTCCGCGCAATCGCACCTTGTGCATCAATTTGACGAAGACTTGGACGAGCTCAAGCACTTGCTCTACAGCATGGGAGACTTGGTCGTCGAACAAATCAATAACGCCACAAAGGCATTCCGCACTGCCGATATTGACCTCGCGCAATCAGTCAAAGACCGCGACGCCGCAATCAACGCTCTTGAGGTTTCCACTGACCGCTGCGCGACGCTCTTGATCGCCAAGCATCAACCGGCTGCGACCGATCTTCGTTTTGTGTTCGGTATCGCCAAAATGGCCACAGACTTCGAACGCATGGGCGATCAGGCCCGCAATATTGCCCGCGCCAGCCGCGGCGATATTCCCGAAAAGCTCTCCGAAGAATTAGCCAAGGTTGGGATCGTAGAGGCGACAGTTAAAACCGTAAACCTTGCCATGCTGGCGTTAAAGAATCTTTCTGAAACAGCCGCCGTCAACACATTACGCTCCGACGGCGACGTCGATGAGGCTTTCAAAGCCGGCATTAAAACGGTCACGCTTTACTTAAAGGAACATCCGGAGGATGTGGAAAAGGCTCTCGCCTGCCTTGATCTTCTCAAGGCTTACGAGCGGCTCGGTGATCACGCCACCAATATTGCCGAGCATGTCATTTTCATCCTCGACGGTGAAGACATCCGGCACTTAAGACTCGATGCGTTGCCGGAAAATCTGGCAAAACTCTCCTAAATTAAAAAACCTTCGTCAAATTAGACGAAGGTTTATTTTTTCGCATGAAATTTCGCCTATTATTAGCTCAGGAAGGCTCGTCTGTCGGGTCTGAAGAATTAAATTGAAGGGAATGTTATGAGTGAGGCCTCGAACGAAAAGACAGCAAAAATTTTAATTGTTGAGGATGAAGCGGCAATCAGAACGCTCATTTCATTTGCCTGTGCGGCGGCCGGTTATGAAGTCAAATGCGCTGAGGATGCCATTAAGGCTCAAGAGATTGTTGACAGCAACCCTCCCGATTTGATTTTGCTTGACTATATGTTGCCGGAGATAAGCGGGGTTGAATGGCTTGAAAAACTTCACGCCGACCCCAAAACCGAGCATCTTCCGGTCATTATGTTGACGGCTCGCGGCAGTGAATCCGATCGGGTCAAAGGTCTCAACGCCGGCGCCGATGACTATATTGTCAAACCATTCATGCCCCGGGAACTTATCGCCCGCATTCAGGCTGTTTTGCGTCGCTACAAATACCACACCCAATCCGACGAGAAGTCTAAGAATGTTGAGATTGTTTGCGGACCGCTTGTTATGAATGAGGCCAGTTTTGAAGCTAAAGTGGATGGCCAGCCGCTCACGCTCTCAGCCAAAGAATTTAAGCTGCTTTTGGTGTTTGCGAAGAATCCCGAACGCGTCTACAGCCGGGAAATGCTGCTGTCGCTTGTCTGGGACAACGCCTATGTCGATGAACGCACGGTCGATGTTCATATGCTCAGATTGCGAAAACAACTGCAAGGCACGCGCGCGGAAAATCTCCTGCAAACCGTTCGAGGTTTAGGATACAGAGCTCATATTTCCAATTAGTTTGTCTATTCTGCGGAGTTTTATATGTCGGCAAAAAATTTGTCTCCAAGAATGTTGTGTATTCTTGGGCTCATTTTTGTGGCGATGCTCGCCGCGCTTCTTTACGTGACCGTCGGCTTTGAACAAGCTCTTATCGGAACCTGCCTGGCGCTTCTGGCCCTGATCTGCTACATCATTTTCTCAATGAGTAACGGTTGGCTCAATGCGGTGGAAGCCGAACAGATGAAAAGCGATCAAACACGGTTTACCGCCAGAATCGATCGGTACCGTTTGTCACTTTCCGCTCTTCCCGAGGGAGTGATCCTTTTCAGAAAAGGTCATACGGTGGAATGGTGTAACCCCGCCGCTGAAAAGCACCTCGGTATCAAACTGACCAAACACCTCGGAATGGCTTATAACCTGGTGTTCGATAACCCAAAAATTATTGAATACCTTCAGGCCGGCGACTTCACCAAACCCATTGAGGTGAATTCCCACGAATTGGGCAGAGTTCTGATGTTGTCAGCGGTTGTCGCCGATAAATCTCATTTCATCGTTGTGACTCATGACATTACCGAACAGCGGCGCATAGACTCCATGCGTAAAGATTTCGTCGCCAATGTCAGCCACGAACTTCGCACGCCGCTTACCGTCATTACCGGCTTCCTGGACATGATTCTTAACGGAAGCGAAGTCAATGAAAAATCTCTTCACGAACACTTGATGCTGATGCAGGAAGAGGCCAAACGCATGCAAAGTCTTGTCAACGACCTTTTATCCTTGTCACGGCTTGAAAGCAAGGATGAGCAAGAATCCGATCCTCCGGAAGTGGTCAATATGCCAAAACTTGTCGCAAGCCTTGCTGAAGATGCGGTTGTCCTCTCAAAGGGGCGCCACACGGTCGGTACCGATATCAACACCACCCAAGCGGTTCTTGGACAAGTGGGAGAAATCCGCAGCGCGTGCTTAAATCTTGTGACAAACGCCGTCCGCTATACGCCCGACGGCGGCAAAATTGAAATCAGCTGGCGCTCAAACCCTGACGATGGGAGCGCGACTTTTGCCGTGAAAGATAACGGCATCGGAATTGCCGCCGAGGATATTCCCCGTTTGACAGAACGTTTTTATCGAGTGGACAAGAGCCGCTCGCGTGAAAAAGGCGGCACCGGTCTGGGATTGGCCATCGTCAAACACGTGGCAATTCGGAACCACTGCCATCTGGATATTCAGTCCGAACCCGGCAAGGGCTCCACTTTCAGCCTGACTTTCCCCAAAGACTCTTTGATCGACTGATTTAATTCAAACACTTTTTTGAACCGTCCAAATCACTTTATTTGGACGGTTTTTTGTATTAACGAAATGACACAAATTATTGAAATAGTTTGTGTTGGCGACTTCGGAAAGTGTTACCCTGTCAGAGTAAATCCTGAAGGACTGCATATTATGAGCAAAAAGAAAGTTACCACCGATGTCGCGGACATTATCCTTACAGAATCAGATCCGCTTACTCAACAAAAGATTCAACGCTACAGCAAAGCGCTGAAAAAAGCCTTTGAAGAAGAGCCTCCGGAGGAGCAAATCCGCATATTAAAGATTTTAGTTAAATCCGCTAAGGCAAAACTTCGAGCCGCGGGCGTTGGCAACGAAAACGAAGATGAGCTTGTGAAAAACTGGCAAAAGGCCGATTACCCCTATAAAAACCGCATGAGTAATAAACGGTATGAGAAAGAGAAACTTCCCTTGCAGGTCGAGTTGCTCAAACTTCAGAAATGGGTAAAGGAAACCGGTAAGAAAATCATCATCATTTTCGAAGGGCGGGACGCTGCCGGCAAGGGCGGCACCATCAGAACCTTCATGGAACACCTCAATCCTCGCGGCGCGCGTATCGTCGCTCTGCCCAAACCGACTGAAGCAGAAAAGGGCCAGTGGTATTTTCAACGCTATGTGGCGCATTTACCCACGCGCGGAGAGATCGTGCTCTTTGACCGATCCTGGTATAACCGAGCAGGCGTTGAGCGCGTCATGGGTTTTTGTTCAGATGCCGAGTACGTTGAATTTTTACGCCAGTGCCCGCAATTTGAAGATAACCTGATTCATTCGGACACGATATTGATTAAGTTCTGGCTTTCCGTGACACAGGAAGAACAACGCCGGCGCTTTAAATCCCGCGAAATTGAGCCGCTTAAGCGCTGGAAACTATCCCCGATCGACATCGCTTCACTTTCCAAATGGGATGATTACAGTAAAGCAGAAGAGGTGATGTTCTTTGCGACAAATACTTCTTCGTCTCCTTGGACTGTCATTAAAAGCGATGACAAAAAACGCGCCCGACTCAATGCCATGCGGTATGTGCTGTCCATGATCGACTACGCTGAAAAAGATCGTGAAGCCATCGGCTCGATTGATCCTCTGATTTTATCCAGGGCAAACGTCAAACCGAATGTGGCCTCGTTGATATCCGAGAAAAAGAAAAAAGACTGATTCAAACTAATTTGAGCAAGTCTTGATTTTCTGATGGTTGCAAAACCCGCCTCTGCAATAACGCAAGGCGGGTTTTATTCTCACAGGTTAAGGCGCGCGACTATTGCCGTGCAATCTTACGTTGTGCACGTTGACGGATGAAAAGAGCCGCCATGTTCAAACCTAAAACCATGAGCACCAGCAGGCACGCCGTGCCGTACTGCATGGGACGGGTCGCATCCACATCCACGCTGGAGGTGGCCAACACGTAAATGTGATACGGCAGGCTCATCACAGGGTCAAGAACAGAACTGCTCATCTTCGGCGTGTAGAAAACTGCCGCCGTGTACATGATGGCCGCCGTTTCACCGGCAACGCGAGACAACGCCAAAATATTTCCGGTCAGAATGCCGGGCAAAGCCGCCGGCAAAATGATCTTGAAAATCGTTTGCTTTTTGTTCGCGCCCAAAGCAAGCGAAGCTTCACGCCAAGCTTGAGGAACCTGATTCAAAGCGGCTTCCGTTGTGTTGATCACGATCGGCAATGCGAGCACGGCAAGTGTCAAAACACCTGATAACAAACTCACGCCGAAACCGCAGATTGTCACAAAGAAAGTTAGACCGAACAAACCGAAAATTACCGACGGGACACCGGAGAGGTTGGAAACGGAAAGACGAATAGCCCCGACCATGCGGCCCGATCCGCCATATTCGGTCAAATAGACGGCCGTGCACACGCCCAAGGGCAACGCGATGATGGTGGCGCCTACAGCCAACCAAAAAGTGCCGACGATGCAGGGCCAGACGCCACCGGCGGTCATCATGTCGCGCGGAGAGTCAAACACGAATTCCCAAGACAGCGCCGGCAAAGCGTTGTCAAGTAAATAAAGCAAAATGGCGACAATCACACCCGCGCTGAAAAGCGTCGAGAGGCGCATCAAAGTGATGCCGATATGCTGATAAATGTAACGCCAAGTCGGATTGCGTTCTGCAGACATTTCTTATCCTTCTTAATGCTTGCCGCCGATCTGGAATTTCTTCGTCAGATAGAAAGCCAAGGCGTTGAAAATAAAGGTTGTGACAAAAAGCACAAGACCCGTTGCAAAAAGTGCGTAGTAATGGGTGGAGCCCACAGCGGCTTCTGCCATTTCAGCCGCAATGGAAGCGGTCATCGGACGCAGCGGATCAAACAAGCTTTCCGGAATAATCGCAGCGCCACCGGCCACCATCAACACCACCATCGTTTCACCCAAAGCGCGGGAGATGCCAAGCATAATAGCCGTGCCTATGCCACCCAGAGCGTAACGGAATTGCACCTTATAAAGGGTTTCCCAACGGGTAGCGCCCAAAGCTAGCGAAGCTTCGGACAAAGCCACCGGCACATTGCGCAGCGCGTCTTCAGAAATGGAGCAGATAAAGGGAATGCACATCAAGCTTAACATCACAGAGGCGTTAAGCCAGTTCAGGCCTGAATCAAGTCCAACCGTTTCCTGAAGCCAAGGAGCAACAAGCACCATGCCCAGGAAACCGATAATCACGGAAGGCAGAGCCGCCAACAGTTCGATGGCAGGCTTAACAATGCTGCGCACCCGGGGGCTTGCGAAATAAGCCAAATAAGCGGCGGTCAGCAGCCCCATCGGCAAAGAAATGAAAGTCGTGGTCGCGGCCACGGCAAGGCTGGCCACCAAAAGCGCGCCGATTTCAAAATCGGGATTCGGCCCCGTCGGATACCAATCTGTACCAAACATGAAGGTCAGAAATGGCACTTCACGCAAAATAGGCAGAGCTTGAGAGAGCAGAAAAACCAAAATGGCAGCGAGCGCCACGATTGAAAGCATGGCTATCGCTGCCAAAGACTTTTCAAACCCCTCGCCTCGTTTTAATAAAGACATAACGATTACTCAAAGGGTTTGACAGTCAATTATTTCTTGGCGGGAACCGGCACAAAACCGACTTCCTTCACAGAAACTTGACCTTCGGGAGACAAGGCAAAGTCGATCAAAGTTTTCACGTCACCGGACGGTTGACCGTTTGTGAAAAGATAGAGGTCACGAGCCAAAGGCCATTGACGACTCAAAGCCGTGTCAGCCGAGGCAGTCACGCCGCCGATTTCCAATCCCTTGATATCCTTGGTGATGTATCCCAAGCCAACGTAGCCGATGGCGTTCGGGTTCTTGGCTACCGTTTGCAACACAGCGCCGTTGGAAGCCTGCAAGAGGGCGCGTTGTTGAACACGTTCACCCTTCATCACCAATTCTTCCCAAGTTTCAAATGTGCCGGAAGAAGAGTCGCGGCTCACAACCGTGATGCGAGCATCAGCACCACCGACTTGCTTCCAGTTGGTGATACGGCCGGCGTAAATATCGCGGATTTGTTGCAAGCTCAAATCCTTTACCGTGTTCTTCGGGTGGACAATCGGAACAATAGCGTCGATAGCCACCGTGAAGCGAACGGCTTCACCACCGTTCTTCTTAACATTTTCAACTTCTGCGGGCTTCATATCGCGGCTAGCCATTGCCACATCGGTGGTCTTATCCATCAAAGACTTAATACCGTGACCGGAACCGCCGCCGGACAAGGACACCTGAATATCCTTGTGCTTAGCCATAAACGTTTCACTGATCTTTTGCATGGCGGGCAAAACCGTCGTGGAGCCATTGACCACCACCGTACCGGCAGCGGCAGCGAAAGAGGCCAAACCAACACAGCCGGCCACCAAAGCAGAAATCAAAGTACGTTTCATTTTGAAGTTCCTTATAAAAAAGGTTTGATTATTTGTCGTTTGAACTTGAGCGCAATTGTGAATCGCCGATATGACTCGTTAATGACGGATTTATGAAATTTTCATGAACAAACGCCGACGCCCGGTTTTCGGACATCGGCGTCGGATTAGAGACAAACAATCAAGACTAATTTTCAGGATCAATATTCGTTTGCGTAAAAGCAACCGAATTGAAAAGTCCTTTGTCTGTTACTCTAAGGTGAGGTATGACGGCAAGTGGCAAAAAACTTAATGTCATAACCGGATGAACATCATCTTTGACAATGAACTACCGCGCACTTAGGTGCACGGTTTCTTGGAAACGTATTCCCAATGCACCGTATTTAAGGTTTCTGAAGTCACACTCTCTGAGGTATCTCTTCAAGGATACATTGAAATCATTTTCTTTTTGGAAAATTGTTTTTAATCCCCTGCCTATTAGCTAATCAGCTCTGCTTATTACGGCGGTGAATTTCTTGGACTAAACTAGGAATATCAGGATCACTTTCCTGACCCGCTTTACTGTTCTATAAACGGAGATAGTTATGAGCGAACAAAAACCGAGCGCGCATCTTTATGTAAAAGTTTCTGGAACTCCCTACGAAAGAGGTCTCGCTTATGGCAAGGCCGCTAAAGAACTTATCTTCAAAGTGATCGAAGAATACAAGATCCTCTTCGATAAGGAAGCTCATATGTCGTGGGAAGAGGCTTACAACAAGGCCGCGATCTACGAAGAGCCTATTCGCCGTTATCGTCCCGATTTGATAGAAGAGATGAAAGGAATTGCCGATGGCGCGGGCATTGACTTCCAAACCGTGTTATTGATGAACAGCCGCTCGGAAGTCATGTTTGCCCAAGTTGACGAAGATGCCTGCTCGGTCATCGGTGTGCCGCCAGAAAGCTCCGCGGATGGCAAAACTTATCTGGCGCAGACATGGGATTGGTGGAGCATCGGCAAAGGCACCACAGTATTGCTGGAAGTTGACCAACCGCCCTACACGAAGGCTCTCGTTTTAACGGAAGCCGGTCTTGTGGGCGGCAAGGGATTAAATGCCGCCGGCATAGCAGTGAGTTTGAATGCGCTGAGTGTTAAAAAAGGCAAGATCGGTGTCCCGCTTCATGTCATGCTTCGACATGCGTTGTCTCAACCCACACTGCCCAAAGCCATAGACGCCATCGCCAAGTGTCAAAGAGCCGGAGCGGGTTGCGTCGGACTCGCAAGCGCCGACGGGCTCGTCGTGAGCGTAGAGGCGGCCCCCTCTGACATGGATATTTTGCTCTGCGACGGCCATCCCCTCTGCCATACCAATCATTGGCTCTCTCCGCTTTTGCTATCCGGCGATGAGGCCTCCCGTTACTCCTTTACTTCCACGTACACTCGCTTGGATCGGATTCGCCGCCTTACTCGACCGCTCGAGGGCAAACTTGATGTGCCTTCTCTGATCAACATCCTTTCGGATCACGCCGGATGCCCGGACAGTGTGTGCCGCCATGATGATATGACAGTGCCCGAGTACCATCGCCATACATCGCTTTGGTGCATGGTTATCGACACGCAGGATCGCGTGCTGTGGCTCACGGAAGGCAGTCCCTGCTCATCCGAGGTGCGGGCCTATTGTCTCGAATGATACGTACAGTCTTAACTTTTAAAAGCCGCGGTCTTTTAAGGTCCGCGGCTTTGTTGTAGAAATTTTTATACATTTTATATAATTTTTTATGGTAAACTGACTGCCGTCTATCAAGGAGAAGTCATGCCAAAAACGCTTTATCAAAAAATCATTGACGCGCATACCGTAAAAGTCATTGATTCAAACACCGTTTTACTGTACTGCGATATCCATTTCGCCAACGAATACACTTCCCCCCAAGCCTTCGCCGGTCTTGTTCAGAGAAAAATTCCCGTAATGAGCCCCGACTCTCATCTTTGCGTAGTCGATCACATTATTCCCACTCACGATGAAACGCCCCGCAGAATTTATGACGAGGCCTCGCTTATTCAGGCGCAAACACTTGAGAATAACTGCCGACATTTCGGCATCGCCGCTTTTTACGGTCCCGACAGCCCGCGGCAGGGAATAGAGCATGTTGTCATGGAGGAACAGGGACTGGTTCGCCCCGGCATGGTCGTGATCTGCGGCGACAGTCACACGACCACCCACGGCGCCTTAGGCGCCCTGGGGTTCGGAATCGGCACCTCCGAAATCGAACACATTCTTGCCACCCAAACGCTTGTCTATCGGATGGCGGGCACAATGCGTATAACCATTGACGGCACTCTGCGTTCAGATGCCACCGCCAAAGACCTGGTTCTGGCAGTATTGAGAAAGATTTCCGCTCGAGGCGCTTTGGGGCTGGTCGTTGAATATACCGGAGAGGCTGTAAGTGCGCTTAGCATTGAAGAACGCATGACTCTTTGCAATCTTACGGTCGAAGCTGGCGCTCGAGGCGCCATCGTGGCTCCTGATGAAAAAGCACTCCGATGGGTCTGTGAACACGCTAAAAATCTCTCCGAAGAGGATCGCCGCTCAATGACCGAATATGCCTCTGCCCTTCGAAGCGATAAAGAGGCTCACTTCGATAAAGAAGTCTTCTTTAACGCTGACACTGTCAAGCCTATGGTCACTTGGGGCACAAGTCCGGATCAAGCCATCGCTTTCGATGAAAAAATTCCCGCCCCCGCCTCATTTGAAGATCCGATTGCACGCGAAGCGGCGCAACGCGCTTTGCGCTACCAAG
The DNA here is from genome assembly GCA_958347955.1 of uncultured Sutterella sp. GTDB lineage: Bacteria > Pseudomonadota > Gammaproteobacteria > Burkholderiales > Burkholderiaceae_F > Aphodousia. The sequence continues at coordinate 109,746 of CATVXH010000003.1, read as the reverse complement.
ATTTACAGGCCGGCGAGACCATCCTCAAAACGCCCATCCAACACGTTTTTATCGGATCCTGCACCAACTCACGTCTGTGCGATCTTGAAGCGGCCGCGGCTGTGCTTAAAGGCCGTAAAGTAGCCGCCGGTGTCAGAGCCCAGGTTGTCCCCGGATCTACGCAGATAAGAAAAGAGGCCGAAAAAATAGGGCTTGATCGGATTTTCAAAGAAGCCGGATTTGAATGGCGAAAAAGCGGCTGCTCTTTATGCCTGGCAATGAACGACGATATTTTGAGCGAAGGCGTTCGATGCGCCTCCACCACCAATCGCAATTTTGAAGGCCGTCAGGGAAGAGGCAGTCGCACACATTTGGTCAGCCCCGAAACAGCCGCCGCCAGCGCCATAATGGGCTATCTCTGCCCGAAGACCGAATTGGAGTAGAAAATTATGGAAAAACTGATCACATTAACGGCGGTAGCCGCTCCAATCAATGTGGACAACATGGACACAGACCAGTTGATGCCCAAGCAGTTTTTACGAGGCATCGACAAATCGGGACTCGCCAAGGGCCTCCTGTACAACCATCGGCACTTAAGCGACGGCACATTGAATCCTGACTTTGTGCTCAACAAAAAAGGCTTTGAGAATACAAAAATTCTTGTTGCCGGCCCCAATTTCGGCTGCGGTTCCAGTCGGGAACACGCTGTTTGGGGACTGATGCAGTACGGCATTCGCGTGGTTGTGGCGGCAGGGTTTGGAGAAATTTTCTACTCCAATTGTTTTAATAACGGTCTTTTGGCCGCGAAAGTTTCCGCTCAAACGTCCCAAGAACTTTTGTCTTACCTCTCTGAAAATGAACCCAAAACATTAACAGTGGACGTTCAGAGACGGGAAATCCGAACAGCCGATGGCAAGCAAGTGTGGCACTTTGACTTGGCCGAACGGCATCAAACCATGTTGCTTGAAGGTCTTGATATGTTGGAGGCGACATTGAAAGAACAAGCTCTCATTGAGCGCTTTAAGAAAGAGCACGAAAGAGCCTTTCCTTGGATGAGTGGCCTGGCAGGACGTTTTGCCAAAAATCTGTGATCGCTGCCACCGTTATTGCACAAAAATCTCGCCGTGTACGACCTTTTGCCTAATTTATAGGTCGTCACGGCGATCTTTCTTGTTAGAATCGGAAAAATCAGATTTGCTGTCTCGCGCTTCTTTCCCAAAATACCCGATCGCCCGAATCTGCTCTCTGTGATTATTCAAATCAAATGGTAATGCCTGATTACCCCGATTATAAGGATAATAACAATGGACTTTCTCAATTATTTTTTCGGTGAAATCAACAGCGTTCTGTGGGGTGTCTTTATTTTGATTCCGCTTTTATGCGGCACCGGCATTTTTTACACAATCAAACTGCGTTTTGTGCAAATTCGCCTTTTTCCGACTGCGTTGCGTTTTCTTTTCAACAACGCGACGCTTTTTGGCAAACGCGCGGATAAGTCCGGCATGAGTTCTTTTCAGGCATTGGCAACGGCGGTTGCCGCGCAGGTCGGCACCGGCAACGTGGCGGGCGCCGCCACAGCCATCGTCGCGGGCGGTCCCGGCGCGCTTTTTTGGCTCTGGGTTGCCGCCTTTTTCGGCATGGCGACCATTTTCGCCGAGGCGGTGTTAGCCCAGGTGTACAAAGTCACCGGTGAGGACGATCGTGTGGTTGGCGGTCCCGCTTTCTACATCTCTCTGGGTCTAGGCCCAAAGTTCAAGCCTATGGCTATCTTCTTTTCGGCCGTCGCCATCATCACGATGGGCTGCATGGGCAGCCTCGTTCAGTCAAATACCGTCTCTCAGGCTTTAAACCATGCTTTTGACGTTCCTCTCATCGTTTCGGGTATCGGCGTGGCTATTCTCTCCGGTCTTGTCATGTTCGGCGGCATGGGACGTTTGGCCAGTGTCACCGAAAAATTGGTTCCTTTCATGGCGGGTCTTTATCTGATCGGTGGCTCCTATGTGCTCGCCTGCCACTACGATCAAATATTGCCCGCTTTCGAACTGATCTTTACCGCCGCTTTTAATCCCGAAGCAGTGGGCGGCGGCGCCTTGGGGCTGACCGTTGCCAAAGCGATGCAATTCGGCGTTGCCCGCGGGCTTTTTTCCAATGAAGCCGGCATGGGCACAACGCCGCACGCCCACGCGGTCGCTAAAGTTGAGCATCCCGCCGAACAGGGGCTGGTCGCCATTTTCGGAGTTTTCACCACCGTTTTAATTGTGACCTTTACCGTGCTGGTGATTCTGGTGACCGGTGTCATGGATTTTGACACCACCGGCATCGCCCTGACACAAAAAGCTTATTCCGTCGGATTGGGTGATGCGGGCGTGGGCTTTGTCGCCATCTGTCTGTTCTTTTTTGCCTATTCCACCATCATCGGTTGGTACTTCTTTAGTGAACAAAACGTCCGCTACCTTTTTCATGGCAGAGGCATTTTTGTCTATCGTTTGATTGTTTGCGCTTTCTTAGTGCTCGGCGCCGTTACCCACGTTAATCTTGTCTGGACCCTTTCAGACTTCTTTAACGGTATCATGGTGATCCCTAACGTGATTGCTTTGGTTCTTTTACACAAAGTCGTCGGCAACTCACTAAAAGATTTTGAATTCAAATTAAAGAAAGCTTCTCTTCAATGATTTTGACACCTTTGGTTGTTGCGCCAATGGAAGGCCTCACGGGTTTTCCATTTCGGCGCGTGCACGCGCATTTTTTCGGCGGTGCCGATGCCTACTACCTTCCCTTCATCACCCCGACGGTGTTGCCCCGCTTTACCGACAGACAGATGCGAGAGCTCGCCCCTGACGCGAATCTCGGAATTAAAGCGGTGCCTCAACTTTTAACGCGCAGAGCCGAGGACTTTATTTGGGCGGCAAACGCGTTGGCAGATTTGGGCTATGACGAAGTTAATCTTAATCTGGGTTGTCCGGCGGGCACTGTGGTGGCCAAAGGCAAAGGTTCCGGATTTTTGCGTGAACCCTCTGAACTTCAACACTTTTTAGACAAAATTTTTTCCGCCGACCTGCCCATTGCCATTTCGATAAAAACCCGCATCGGCTGGGGATCCGAAGGTGAATTTGATCTATTGGCCGATGTCTACAATCACTATCCGCAAATGAAGTCGCTAACCGTTCATCCCCGTCTGAGAAGTGACTTCTATAAAGGCAATGTACGAGAATCCGTGCTCAAGTCTTATTTCCCTTTATTGAAAATGCCCATCGGTTATAACGGCGATGTGGTCACTTTGGATGATCTGTCCAGAGTTCAAAACCAATATCACCCGCTCGCGCACATCATGGTGGGCAGGGCGCTCATGGCCGATCCCGCTCTTTTTAGAAAAGCCAAGGGAGGAAAGGCCGCGACGCTAACAGAAATTCAAGAGTATTGCGATGCGCTTTTGGAGAGTTACCGGGTGGCTTTTGACAACCTGAAAAATGCGTTGATGCGTATGAAAGAGTACTGGTTTTTCCAACACAATCTTTTTGAGGGCGCCGATAAAGCGGTCAAAGCCATCTATAAGGCGAAAAACTTGACGCAATACACCGAAGCGACACGCTATATCTATGAAAATTGCCAATTGAGAACTGATTCGTTATTCGGTTGGAAAAAAACTCTGGACTAAAAGACAATACAATTCGCACAAAATCCCAGTTTGCTTTAAAATCTGCTCTTCCTTCACTAAGAAGGCGGGCCTGTAGCTCAGTCGGTTAGAGCAGCGGACTCATAATCCGTTGGTCGTGGGTTCGAGCCCCACCGGGCCTACCATATCTCCCGCCCTCCTCTGTTTTTGACAGAAACTTTCAGAAACATTTTTTCATTGGTCCTTACCCTATAATCAAGTGGTTCTTGATTGACTCTTATCGGGTTAGCTCCATGCTTACACTCTTTAGAATCGGCGCCTGCGCGGTTTTGGGTGCCTCTTTGACCGGCCTTGCCTGCGCCTCATCCCTGCCCGGTGATCCTCCCGCGTTACCGCATATCAGCACATTGAGCGCGTTTCAAACCGGGGTCTACCACTTTTATGACCAAAACAGCAGCCTTTACAAACTCGGCAAAAAGTCAGGCCAAAACTATCGTCTCACGACGGAATACTCAAAAGGAGCGCCGAAATATTTTTCATATGGCACAACCCGTGATTGGACGGTAAGAAACGGCGCTCTGCAGCGCCCGACCTCGCCCAATACCGCCAGAGCCGTCTCCGGCAATAAAATCAATCTCACCCGTCAAGGCAATTCGAGCGGATTGTCCGTCGAATTAAAAGCGTACGACGTATCGGAAAAATCCGTGGCGTCTTACCTCAAACTACAAAACGGCCGCTCTACCGCATTGTCTGAAAAAATATCTTCTTGGACAAAATTCGCTCCCGGCTCTGTGGCCTATGTGCCGGAAATTACCAGCCTTCGCACTGAACTCATTGTCCCTGAAACCAATATTTTCACCGGACAAAAGACCGTTGAGGGTTTTGTCAAAGCTTTTTCGGATAAGATCCCCAATTGCCTGCGTTACGAAAAGCGGCCCGGCTCGCAACCCTACGCCATCCGCTTTACCAATCGCAAAGGCAACACCGGCAACATCGAAATTTATAGGGCCAAGCGGGGCAAGGTATTTTGCGAGGTGGACGGTTCGAAGTTCGCAAACGGCACTTATAAGATCCAAACCATCAACGGCACAAAAGTGCTGGCGCTTTACTTTCCTCAAAGCATTGACCGCCGGGATATCGGCATCCACTCAAGTGAAAGCGGCGCATTGGACTTCGCTTTCATTGAGGTGAAGAAACCTCATCAACAAGTCCTGCCCGGCAGGATTTTACACGCCAAGCGAACCTTCACTGACAATCAGTATCGGTTCAATAAAACAGCCGCGCAAAGTATTCAGGAAGCTTTGCGTTAACTCACTCCGGGGGCTTGCCACAAGTCCCCGTTTTCTTGCACTTGCTCAACAAAACTCAAGATCCGTATTGTTAGAAAGCTTAGCCGGGTCTAAACTAGAGGTTATCGTTAACCCTAATAAAAGTGTGTCATCATGCAATCTCTATGGATGGTTGTCGCGGCGGTGTTTTTTGCGCTATATGCCGTGTGCATCAAATTCTCGAGCATTGAAGGAATCGGTTCTTTTGAAGTTCTGTTCTATCGTTCATTTTTCGGTCTTATCGTTTTCTACTCTGTGATGCGGTTCAAACATATTACCGTGCACACTACTCACATGCCCGATCACTTGATCCGCTCTTTCATGGGAGCGGGTGCTGTCATGGCGGGTATCTACTCCATTGCCCACCTCAATGTCGGCCTGGCCATGACTCTTAATTACACCTCTCCCCTGTTTATCGGTTGCTTCACGATCGGCATTTTGATTTCTCAACATAAAGGCATTAACTGGAAACTGCTTTCAACATTGCTTTTGGGATTCTTAGGCGTGGTGGTCATGCTCTCTCCCACCATCACTCCTGACGAATATTTTGCGGCAACTGTCGGACTTTTATCCGGTTTCTGCACAGCCGTGGCAACCACATATGTCAAGCGGCTTGGCCTAATGAAAGAGCCTGAGCTTCGCATCCTTTTTTATCTGGTCTTAATCGGCAGTCTGTGCGGCTTAGTGGGCACAATGTTTTCCGGCGGCTTCACGATGCCGACCGCAACGGCGGCGTTGGCTATCGCCGGTTTCGCCATTTGCTCGACACTCGGTCAATTCTTCCTCACCATAGCTTTCAGCCGGGGAAATTTGGTTTTAAGCGGCGCGCTTCAATACACCGTCATTCTCTTCTCCACCATCTTGGGCGTGTTGATTTTCAGCGACAGCGTGAGCTTAACATCGATTGGCGGCATGGTCATGATTGTGGTGGCCGGTATCTTGGCGAGCTACTTTACTCGTCAAGAAAAACAAAAGGCGCTTGAGGAAAGCAAACACACCAATGAAGGCCTTCAGCGCCATCTGCGCCATCAGAGCGCCCGTGACCATTAATTATCTTCGGAGGCAACAATGTACGAACGCTATATAGACGAAATGATCCAAAATCGCCGCCTAATCCATAAGCGGCCCGAATTAGGCTGGACAGAGTTTGAGACGATGTGGTTGGTGTGCCGCAATCTTGAAAAATGGGGCATCCCTTATGTCACAGGAACCAAAGTGATCAATCCGAAGTTTGTCATGGGGCGCTATCCGAGCGAAGTCAAAGACGCCATCATGCGGGCTCAAAAACACGGTGTGCCGCAAGCTTTTCTTGACAAAACCGAGGGCTATACCGGCGCGGCAGCCATTATCGACACGGGCAGGCCCGGGCCTGTCACGGCTTTTCGAGTGGACATGGACGCGCTTCCTGTGCGCGAATCTGAAGATCCCGATCACTTGCCTGAAAAACTCGGCTTTGCCAGCGAGCGGCCGGGTTTAATGCACGCCTGCGGTCACGACGGCCATACGGCCGTGGGGCTCGCGCTTGCGCATTGGCTCCAAGACCATAAAGATGAGTTCTGCGGCACTTTCAAAATTCTTTTCCAACCGGCAGAAGAAGGTGTCCGCGGAGGTCGTCCAATGGCCGAGTCGGGAATTGTCGACGACGTTGACTGGCTGGTAGGCAGCCATGTGGGCGGCGCGCTCAAAAGCGGCGAAGTCAGCGTGCAGGAAGCCGGTTTTCTTGCCTCAACCAAATTCGATATCTATTTCACCGGATTAGAAGCCCATGCCGGCAACGCTCCGGAAAAGGGCCACAGCGCGCTTGTTGCCGCGGCCTGCGCCACGATGATGCTTCAGGGTATTCCTCGTCACGGAGGTGGAGACTCGCGCGTGGCTGTCGGAAAACTCATGGCAGGCGAAGGTCGCAATATTGTTGCCGCTCACGCGATGATGCAAATGGAGGTTCGAGGCGAAACGCAGGAAGTCAATGACTTCATGGCTGACAACGTGGAGCGCATCATAGAAGGCGTGGAAAAAGCCTATCAGGTGACCGCCCGCATTGATCGGGTCGGCGAAGCTTCCACACTGGTTGTCTGCCCCAAGATCATGGACAAACTCGAAGAGGCCATGCACCGGGTTGAAGGCATCAAAGTATTGCCCCGTTTTAAAGAGCAAACCGGCTCTGAGGACTGCTCGTGGCTTATTCGCAAAGTGGCCGAGCATGGCGGTCAGGCCGCCTACTTCCTCTACGGCTGCGAACACTTGGGGCATCACCGGCCTGACTTTGAAATTCAAGATGAAATCAACTTGCCGGTGGCATTCAAAGTTTGCTTAAACTTCGCCCAATTGATTAATGGTCAAAAAGACTAAAAACAAGAACACCGCCGGCGGAAAATTCCACCGGCGGCGCCCACCGAGAAAATCATCTTTCAATCACTGAATTTCAGAGCCTGGCTAATTGTCACCGGAGCCCTTCTTCAGATCATAAATATTTTTTATCAACAGGGTTGCCACAACCACAGATCCACCGGCAACCGCGTACATTGAGGGGCTTTCTCCGATCGCCAAAAAGACCCATACCGGATTCAGAATCGGCTCAATCGTGGCGATCAATATTGCCGTCAGGGCACTGACGTACTTAATTGCCATTGAGTAAAGAATGTAGGCCACTCCCCCGTAGACCATGCCGAAATACATGCCGCCGGCCAACGTATTAAGGCTGAACGTGATATCGCCGAAAAACGGCAGGCAAATAATCAAGCCGATAATGTTGCCCAAAACAATTGTGCCGACCGGGCTACCGTCTTTTTCCATGCGGGTGAAAATGATAAAAAAGGCATAAGAGATGCCGCTGCCGATGGCGATAAGGTTGCCCCACATGCCGCCGGCGTCGGTTTTATCAAAGAAAAACAGCACCATGCCGCCCATGATTACCAACACCACCAACCAGTCGGCTTTATTGAGTTTTTCCTTAAGCAGCCAACTTGACAGCAGCGCGACAAAAATGGGGGCCGTGTATTGAAGCAAGATGGCATTGGCCGCAGTCGTCCATTTGGTTGCCACCGTGTAACAAACAGCCATGGAACAATAAGCGATGGCGCCCGCCCACTGCGCCTTATTGAAACGAAAAGAAAGCTCTTTTCTGAAAAGCGCGAAAAAAAGAACGAGGGTAAAAAAACACCGCAAACCGGTCAACGGAATCGGCGGACAATCCGTGATCTTCACAGCCAAACCGCCGGAACTCCAAAGTAAGGCTGTGAGCAATACAGCCAGGCGAGCTGATTTCGTGTTCCAACGCATTTTTTTTGCTCCATGTCTGAGAAAAGCGAAACGGAGAAACCTCAAGGGTTTCTCCGCCGAATCACTCTTTTACAGAATGTATTGCAAAACCAACAAAGCCACAAAGTTACCCACAACGCAGGTAGGAATGACGCGCTTGGAAAGTTCAAGCGGGCTCACTCCGGCGGCTCCGGCCAAAATAATGCAGACACCGGCCACCGGAGAAATGGTTCTGCCAAGAGAACCGCCGTAGTAGGCCGTCATACCCAACAAATCGATATCCAGACCGATAGTGGGAGCATGAGGCGTAATGGCATTGTTAAAGGCCATCGTCGCCGCGTCACCCGAACCGCTCAATGCCGCGATTGCGAACGGTCCCCAAGAGCCCGCGAATTTCGCGAGACTTTCCGAGGATTTCATCGCTTCGAGCAACACGTTAATCAAACCGATTTCATTCATACCGGCGGTAAACACAGCGGCCGCGGCAATGATGGAGACGATGCTGCCGAAACCTTCACCCATGCCTTTGCAGAAACGCTTTGACACTTCAAAAGGACTCGTCCAAGTCACAATGAACGTCAAAATCGTGCAAAACAGCATCACTTGAGGAATGCTGAAACGGTAAATCAAATCAACTTGTTTTGAACCCAAAATCAACAAAATCAAGGGTAAAAGCGGCATCAAAACCTTCAGGTAATTGACTTTGAAGGAATTGATTTCGCGTGTGACATCTTCCGCGGTTTGACCGTTATTTAATTGGTAGCCTTTGTTTTCTTTCTTGAACTTAGCCGTTATCACCATGCCGATGCTGCAGACAACGAGCACAGCCATCGCGGCCGGGAATGTGCGAATCACCACATCGGCCACATCGGAGTGAGAAAAGCCTGTGATCAACGCAATGTGCGGAGAGGAGATGCTCGCGCATCCGCCCCAGGTGGCCACCAAAAGCGTCGCGCCGGCCATAGCCGGATGGATGCCCGCGCGGATTAACACCGGAATAATAATCGGGCCAACAGTAGCGGCCAAACCGGCCGGGCTATTCATGGCCATCGCTAAAATCCAAGTGACAATCACCGTGCCGGGAATCAAAAACGCTTTGAATTTCAGCACATGTCTTAACGCAAAGTACGAAAAATGCTTATCACATTCAGTGAGCGTGATCACTTGCGCGAAGCCCATGGCGCACACAATGATCGGCACCAACCATCCGGAGACGAGCATCTTGGAGAAAGAGTCGAAGGCCGCCAAAGGATGACCGGCCATCAAACACATCACCAAACCGGCCCCAAAAAGAACCGCTCGCACTTCGTACTGCTTGATAATGGCCACGAAAGCCAAAACAACAATAATGACACCTAACCAGAGCAACATAGTGTTCTCCTTATTGCTCGTTCTAGACCACAGGGAAGCTCATCGGAGACATTTCCTCATCCGTACGGCCTTTCCAATCGCGCTTGACGACATTGGCCCACATATGTTCGCCGGCCACCTGCATTTGTTCGCGAAGTTTTTCCTCATCCACTCCCAATACATGCCCTTCTTCGACAAGCGTCTTACCGTCCACAATAACTTTGTCGATATTGTGACTGTCTGCCGTGTACACGAGCACCTTAATCGGATCGCGCAACGGAGAGAATTCCATGTTTTGTGTGTTAATGATGACGATGTCGGCCTTTGCGCCTTCGCAGAGCCTGCCGATATCGTCGCGCCCCAAGGCTTTGGCGCCTCCGATCGTGGCGGCATTAAAGACATCGGCTGCCGTGCAGGTCCAAGTGTCGATTTCCGCGATCTTGCCGAAGATGGCGGCCGCGCGCATTTCGTGAACCATATCCTGCGGGAAGGAATCGGTTCCCAAAGCCAAGTTAATGCCCATCTTGCGGTACTTGTGGAAAGACTCCAGAATCATGCCCCGGCGACCGAAAACCCACGGACAATGCACCACGGTTGTGCCGTCATTGGCGATAGTTTCCAATTCGTGACCAAAACGCAATGAATTCAAGGAGTGCCCGCTTGGCATGATGTAGTGGCCATAGAGCGTATCGGGGCCGCAGATACCGTAGTCGTGAAGGAACTCAGCCGGCGTTTGACCAAAGCGGTCGATCACCGTGCGGATTTCATTGATGGACTGAGCCGCGTGAATTTGAATTTTCATCTTTGTGGCATCAGCCGCTTTCCTGACTTCTTTTAAGTAGTCTGGCGTGACACAGTCAACCTGTCCCGGATATAAAGCGATGCGAATGCGGTCATTGAAGCTGCCCGTGTACTTTTCGTGCAGATCGACCGTATATTGCAGACGCTTAAACGCCTCGGGTTCATCCCACTCGTAGTGAACTGTTTTACCGTCTTTTGTCATGAAGACGCAGGAACGGGCCATGGGACCGACATAAGCACGAACGCCTGACTCACCGATGGTGTTAACCATCTGTTCTGTTCCGCGGCCTAATTCAAAAATCGTGGTGGAACCTTTCTTGATGATTTCTGACAAGGAAAAACGAAACACATTCTCCTGATCTTCGATATTGAGATGCGTGACGCGCAGTGATTCGTAGAGGCTCGTGCCGTAGAAGATCGGACTGCCAATGTCTTCCAAAAAACCTTTCTCCACAGGGCTTGCCGCCACGTGGCAATGCATATTGATTAAGCCCGGAATCACCAAACCGTTGTGAGTGTCAACAACATTGTCCGCCTTGCCCGGATATTTTTTGCCTACGTAGACAATCTTGTTGCCTTGATAAGCAAGTTCACCGTTCTTAATAAGAACATGACCGTTATTTCGATAGCCGACAACAAAAGAATTATTCGTCAGCAACGTAATCGGTGCATTTGACATACTTGGCTCCTCCCTCAATTTAGTATAAAATATTCCGCATTGCGGAAACTTATTCCACGTATTGATGATATTAGGGTAGTCCTGCAAAAGTGACTTATCAAGTAAAAAATTCAAGAACTTACCCTAATAACTAATTTCAAATGCGTAGATGAGTCAAAAATTCTCGAAAACGATATAACTTCCATTTAATCGTTTGATTTGGCGAGTTTTTCTTTCCGCAGGACGGAAACGAGAATAACTTTTGATTAATTTTTTTTTAAATACTAAAATGAATATTTTTTTGGGGATAAGGGCCAATGCAATCGTTAGATAGAGCTGTACAAGTTTTGGATGTTCTCAGCAAAACGACGGACGGAATGCCGATCACAGAACTGAGCGACCGCATTGGCTTATCCCTGAGCACCACCCACCGTTTTCTTCAATCATTAATTAACAACGGTTTGGTTATCCAAGATCCGATCTCCCGACGCTACAAGCTAGGCCTGCGCCTTTTGTCACTGGCAAGCGGGCTGCTGAAGACCGATCGCCTATTGGAATTGTCGCGTGAAGCGATGCAACGGGCAGCTGTTTTATCGGGCAATGTGGTTTATCTTTGTAAACAGCAAAATAAAGAAATTGTTTGCGTATCTGCGACGAACCCGATCGATGACATTATTCCGAGTTTTGCCGTTCAAGTCGGCAACACGCTCCCCGTTCACGCGGGCGCAGCCGCCAAAATTATCATGGCTTACCAACCGGAGCCCTTTCTTCGCGGTTTGTTAAGAGAGCTCTCGCCCCTGCCCCAGTACACCAAGAAGACCACGGCTGATATTGAGCACGTCCTGCGCGACTACAAACATTGCCGGGAAGTCGGCTACGCGCTGTGTGATGAAGAAATCCACCTGGGGGTGATCGCTGTGGCTGCGCCGATATTTAATTACGACGGCAGCGTGTTGGGTTCGATCGGAGTCACATGCGTCAAAGCGCACACTTCAGTGCCGACGTTGGTTAAAACAATTTGCGAGTCGGCTAATGAAATCAGTCGATTGATGGGAGCTAACTAAGGCTTCTGAAAACTGGGCCAGTTTTGTTAAGAGGCATGTGATAAAAATGACATGCCTCAATTTTTCTCGGTACTTTCCCTAACTTTCTAATATTAGTCACTCGGCTCAAAAATAAAGGTATACAATGGAAAAGGTTTCCATAATAAGGAAATTTAATTTATTCTAATGGAAATCGTTTCCTTAATACGGAAATAATCTGGAAGACGAATCACTCCCGTTTTCCTTTAAAAAGATTTATTTGGAGAAAATCATGATATGGATCGGTCTGATCATCATTGTGTTGACTTTTGCGGCCATTATTAAAAAATGGGAAGCAAGAGCCTGTCTGTTTATCGCCGGTTTACTGATGTGCTTAATCAGCGGCAATCCGCTGGGGGCCATCGACGCCTTCACCAAAGCGTTGGTCAATAGTTTCCTCGTGCCGATTATTGCGTGCGCTATGGGTTTTGCCTATGTCATTAACATGACGGGCTGCGATAAACACTTTTCGTACTTAGCTCTGCGCCATGTGATCAAAATCAAAGCCTTCCTCGTGCCGTTGGCTGTTTTGGTCATTTGGGTGTTCTCTATCGCCATTAACTCCCCTGCCGGTCTGGCTGCCGCCGTGGCCCCGATTATCATCCCGGTATTGATTCGCGCAGGTGTTCACCCCGCTATGGCCGCCGCCACTGTTTTGCTCGGCACTTGGGGGGAATTCGTCAGTATCGCTTCGAGTTTGATGGCTGTGGTTGGCTCCATTTCTCACACCGATGTGCCCACCATTGTGTTGATGGTCCTTCCGGGTTCATTGGCAGGCTTAGTGGTCAGCTGCCTGGGTCTGTGGGTGATTTCCATCTTCCGCAAAGAAGACAAGGGCTACACCGGCCCCTCTGAAGATCTTGGCAACGCCAACGCCAACCTCCTCGAAGAAGTCCGCAGCTTCAAGGTTAATTACCTGAAAGCCCTCATGCCGATCCTTCCCATCGTGCTTCTGATTCTCGGTACCGATCAAGTCGGTTGGATCATGAAGTTCACAGTTCCGCAAGCCATGATTTTGTGCACGATGCTCACGCTTTTGGTGAGTTGGACGAGCCCGTTTGAAGCCATGCGCAAGTTCTGCTCCGGCATGGGGGAAGGCTTTGCTTCGATTGCCGCGTTGATCGCCGCCGCCGGTGTGTTCACCGCTGGTATGAACGCCTTGGGCATGATCGATGCCTTGATTGAAGTGATGAAGTCCTCTCAGCACATTGCCAAGATCGCTGCTTCTTGGGGCACGTTCGTGATTGCCGCCTTGAGCGGTTCGGGCGACGCCGCCTGCCTGGCCTTCAACACCTCCATCACGCCGCACGCTGCCGCGATGGGGTTGGACCCGAACTACCTGGGCGCTGCCGCCTACATGGGCGCCGCTTTGGGCCGCACGCTCTCGCCGGTGGCCGGTGTCACCTTGATTTGCGCCTCCGTCGCCAAGGTTGATCCGATGGACTTGACTAAGAGAGTTGGACTCGTTGTTATCGCCACCAACTTGGTCGGCATGATCGTTGTCCAATACATTTTGGCCTAATCGCCAATGATTTCTTGGCGGTCATTTCGACCGCCAAGAAACTCTAAACAATATTTAAACATAGTAAAAAACACATTTGCATTAACTAGTTGAGTTCAAGTCTGTTTTTTACTGTATTTAGTTGAAAGTGGTTTGTATGCTGTTCGAATTACGTCAAACTTGTTTTTTAATCGCTACCGCCGTTATTTGGGGCTGCACGGTGGTCGCGCAATCGATGGGAATGGATTCTGTCGGTCCCTTTACCTTCACGGCCGCAAGAATGATTTTAGGCGCCGCCGCCTTAACCGTTGCCGTCTACGGCATCCGAAAGCATCTGCAAAAACATAACGCTGAAGAATATGCCCGACGCCGCTCACCTCGCTACGCGCGTTACCTGTTGCTGGGCGGGTTCTGGGCTGGCTTTTGCCTGTACGTGGCCCAATCGCTTCAGCAATTCGGCCTGGCCATGGGAATCGGTGTTGGGAAATCCGGTTTCATCGCTTCGCTGTATATCGTTTTTATTCCCCTGTGTGGTTACTTCTTAGGGAAAAAGCCCCGTTTATTGACATGGATCGCAGTCGCGGTTGCTTGTGTAGGCCTGTGGCTGTTATGCGTTGCCCCTGGCAGCGATTTATCCCTGAGCGCCGGCGACATCTACACGCTGCTTTGCGCCATCGGTTTCGGCTGTCACATTCTTGTGATCGGATATTTCGTCAAAGAAGTCGACAGCATTGAATTGTCGATGATGCAGTTTGTTGTCGGCGCGATTTTTTCCACCGTGTCAATGCTGCTGTTTGAATCGCCCACATGGGAAGGATGCCAAGCCGCGCTGTGGCCGATACTCTGGGCCGGCATCATGAGTAACGCGATAGGCTTTACGTTCCAACTGATCGGTCAGAGAGGAATGAATGAAACCGTTGTCGGCATCATCCTTTCCTCGGAAAGCGTGGTTTCGGTGTTGGCCGGTTGGGTGGTTTTAAATGAAGTTCTCTCCGGCAGAGAGCTTCTCGGATGCGCCATCATGGCCGCGGCAATCGTCGTCGCCCAGCTGCCGCAAAAGTCTAAACGATCCCCTCATTAAATCAGGAGCATGGTTGAAGAGAGCTGACTATTCAGAGTAATATGTGGAAAGGTTTTCCATAATGTGAAATTTTTATTCGGAGAATAGCGTGGATCAATTTGTAGGTTTATTTGCGATATTAATTTTGGTGGCATTGACTGCGGTTTTTGCCATGGGGGAAATTTCTTTTGCGGGTTCCAGAAAAGTGCGGTTGGCGCAAATGGCTAAGGCCGGCGATCAGCGCGCGCAATTAGTGCTCAAAATGAAAGAAAAGTCCGGGAGTTATTTTTCCGGAATGCAGATCTGTATCAATGCGGTCGCTCTGTTGGGCGGTTTAGCCAGTGACTCCGCTTTTTCAGGTTTTTTTGAACCGCTTCTGGCGCTTTTTGTGCCGATTGACATGGCCGGCAAACTCGCCTTTGTGTGTTCCTTTGTGCTCGTCACAATGCTTTTCGTGCTCTTTGGCGATCTGATTCCGAAACGCCTGGCGATGTACCAGCCGGAAAAGGTCATTGTCGCGGAAATTCGCGTCTTGGTGCTGCTGATCACATTGTTGAAGCCTTTTGTCTGGATGCTCACCAAAATGTCCAATGCGCTCATGAAGTTTTTCAATTTGCCAACGAGCCGAGAAGACCGCATAACCAGTGAAGACATTGTCGCCACCGTCAATGAGGGCGCTCGATCCGGTCTTATCGCGCCGACAGAAAAAGACGCCATTAAGAATTTCATGGACTTGGAAGACCGTTATGTGCCGAGCGCCATGACTGAACGCGACAGCATTGTCTATTTCGATTTGGATGAGACCACTCAAAGCTTCAGCCAAAAGATTTCCAAGAGTCCTCACGATCGCTTCCTCGTCTGCGACGGCGACATTGACCACGTGATCGGTTATGTGGATTCAAAAGAAATGCTCAAACTAAGTGTGGCGGGCAAACCGATTTCGCTAAAGGACAGTGAACTCATTCACCCTGTGCACAATGTCCCTGACTCTTTGACGTTGTCAGAATTACTTGAGCAATTCAAGGTTCAACGCATGGACTTTGCCATCGTTGTTAATGAGTATGGCCTCACCATGGGTCTGGTGACTTTAAAAGACATTTTGAGCACGGTGATCGGCGAATTCGCCGTTCTCAATCAGGACGAACAGATTGTTCAAAGAAGCGACGGCACGTGGCTGGTGGATGGCGCCACGCCCGTTGATGATGTTGAACGCATGTTTGACATCGACCGCTTGCCGGAAGAAGAAAACTATGAAACGGTGTCCGGCTTCATGATGTTCATGCTGAGAAAGATTCCCAAATTGACTGATAAGGTCGAATTTGAGGGATACCGGTTTGAAGTGATTGGCGTTGAAAACCGTCGTGTTGATCAGGTGTTGGTCACAAAGATCGGAACAGATGGTGATCACTTGGATGAGCCCAAAGAAGAAACGAAGGCGACGGGGACAACGCCCTAGTTTAAAAATTTTAGTTTCTATGACTTTTTAGCCGTGAAGGAGTTGACATGACAAGACAAGATTCACTGACATTGAATGAGATCTTGGTCCCGGCCATTAAAAAGGCCGGCGGTTGGGTTAACGTCCATACCCATGCGGACAAAGCGTTCACGTTAAATGAAGAAATGCTTGACATCCGCAAAAATTGCACACTGCAAGAAAAATGGGACCGATTGGACCGCATGCGCAGAGAATCCACTGAAGAGGATTTTTACGCCAGTTTCAGCCGCTTTTTTGAACACATGATTGCTCAGGGATGCACGGCGGTGGCCACCTGCGTGGACGTTGAACCCTCCTCTGGCGACAGGGCGCTGAAAGCCGGCATCCGCGCGCGCGAACACTACAAAGATCAATTGACTGTGAAATTAGTCACTCAAACCCTCAAAGGCATCATCGAACCAGAAAGCCGTCGTTGGTTTGAACTCGGCGCCGAATTGGGCGACATCATCGGGGGCGTCCCGATGCGCGATGAAAACGATTGGGGCAAGGGCCGCGAAGCGTTTGACATCATGATGACCACGGCCAAAGAGAAAGGAAAGTACCTACAACTGCACGTCGATCAGTTCAATAACTCCTGGGAATATGAAACAGAAATGCTCTGCAGAAAGACAATTGAGTACGGCATGCAGGGCAAGGTGACTGCCGTTCACTGCATCTCCGTGGGCGCACACACCAAACGCTATCGCGAACGACTCTACGCTTTGATGAAAGAAGCGGGCGTCAGCGCCTGCTGCTGCGCAACCTCGTGGTTGGATACCCGCAGAACGGACAGATTGGCACCGTGGCATAACGCGATAACGCCCGTGGAAGAAATGCTGCCTTTCGGCATCAATGTGTGCATGGGAACAGATAACGTGAGCGATGCGATGTGTCTTTCGGGCGGCGATTTGTGGACAGAACTTTATATGATCTGCACCGCTTGCCACTACGACAACATCGAAGACTTGGTGAATTTGGCGACCGTTAACGGCCGTAAATCTTTGGGGATTGAATGATGACAAGAAAATTTCAAGCTAGCTACACCAGTGAAATTGCCGAAAACCTGGTGGCTGAAGGTTTATTGAAGGCCGGCACGGTGGAATTCATTCCAGAGAAACCGATCAGATTGAAATCCGGTCTTATCTCGCCCATCTATGTCGACAACCGCAAACTTTATTCGGTGCCGACCGCTTGGAGCGACACGCTGGAACTGATGATCAGCCGCATCAATGAAGAACAAGTGGAATTTGATGTGATCGCCGGTGTCAACGGCGCGGCTTCCATGCAAGCGGCCGCCTTGGCCGATCGTCTCGACATCCCCGTCGTGTTGATCCGCAAGGACCTCAAAACTTATGGCAACCACACGCGCATTGAAGGCGGCTCGGTCAAAGGCAAACGAGTGCTGATGGTGGCCGACCATGTCTCAACAGGCATCTCCGCCAGTGACGCTGCCTGCGTTTTGCGCAATGCCGGCGCCACAGTCAGAGATCTGATCACCATCACGGATTTCGGCATCAATGACACAAAATTCTTGTTTGAAGAGTCCAGAATTACTCTTCACAGAGTAGTCTCTTTTGCCAAATTGATTGAAGAGGCTCAAGCGCTCAAACTCATTGATGTCAATGTCGCTGAATTGGTTCGTGACTGGCTTAAATCCCCCGAACAATGGGCTCAACGTCACCAAATCAGCCCGGTTGAAAAAGAAAACTAAAACGTAGAAAGGAGTATTTATCATGGCAGAACAGCTCAGAAACGGAGCTTATGAATTTGCTAAGAAGGTGTTTGACGATATTCGCGATTTTTCTAAGGATCCAGTGCGCGGAATCTCCCGCCAAGGCTATGGTCCTTTGGAAAACCGTGTGCATGAATACATGAAAAATATTGCCAAGGAGCTTGACCTGGAAGTCAAGGTGGATCGTTGCGGCAATCTTTTCCTGACGTTACCCGGAAAAGATCGCACACTGCCCTGCTATATGACCGGCTCTCACGGCGACAGCGTTCCCCAAGGCGGACACTATGACGGTCTGGCCGGCGTGGTTGCCGCCATCACCACGCTTTGGTGGATGCGTAAAATCGGCTTCCAGCCCAAACGCGACGTCACGATGGTTGTCTTCCGTATGGAAGAAAGCTCTTGGTTCGGCAAGGCCTATGTGGGGTCATTGGCCATGGCCGGTCAATTGACCCGCGAAGATTTGGCTCTCAAACATCGTTCTAAGGATCAAACGTTGGCAGAAGCCATCAAGGAAGCCGGTTTTGACCCAGAAAATATGGTAAAGACCGAACCGAGCATTGATTTTTCCAAGATCGCCGCGTTCACTGAATTGCACATTGAGCAAGGTCCGACGCTTGACTCTCAAGAAAAAGCCCGCGTCGGCATCGTCACCGGCATTCGCGGCAACCTTCGCCACAAGATTTGCCGTTGCATCGGTCAAACCGCTCACTCCGGTGCTGTTGACAAACAATACCGTCATGACGCTGTGATGGCCATG
Source organism: uncultured Sutterella sp. (assembly GCA_958347955.1). Taxonomy (GTDB): domain Bacteria; phylum Pseudomonadota; class Gammaproteobacteria; order Burkholderiales; family Burkholderiaceae_F; genus Aphodousia. Next base: position 91,153 of record CATVXH010000003.1, on the reverse strand, counting down.
GCCGAAGTGTTGCACCGAATGGAAAAACATTGGGCTGAATGGCTTGTGCGCGGCGAAGATTTGGTCTTTACGGTCGGCGTGTTCAACACCGCGCCGTCGGCGGCCATCGCTATCATCCCGGGCGAAGTGAGTTTCAGCGTGGATATGAGAAGCCTCTCGATGGATACATTGGATCGCTTCCACAAACTGTTGGAAACCGAATGCGCCGCCGTCGGCGCTGACCGCGGTGTACAGTTTGAATTTGACCGCACGCTGGTCTGCAAAGCCGCCAAGGTTAACAAGGATCTGTTTGCCCACCTGCACTGCGCAGCCCGTCAAGCTCAAATTGACGTGATGGATGTGCCGAGCGGAGCCGGCCATGACGCCGCTGTGATGGCTGACATGGGCGTGCCCGTCACGATGATTTTCGTTGCCAACCAAAACGGTTCTCACAACTGGAAAGAAGCCATGAAGCTTGAAGACTTCATGTTGGGCACCGAAGTGCTCTTTACGGCCATCAGCACGTACGATCAGGAATAAGGACATTAAATCATGTGGGATTTAGTAGTTAAAAACGGGGTGCTGGTCAATAGCCACGACTCCTACAAGGCAAATATCTATGTGAAGGACGGCAAGATTGCCGCCATCACAACCGAAGATTTAGGCGAAGCCAAGCAAACGTTGGATGCCGACGGAAAGAAGGTTTTTGCCGGTTTCATTGACACGCACGTGCACTCTCGCGATGGCGGCGCTTTGCACAAAGAAACGTTCTGGCACTCTACCCGCGCGGCAGCCATGGGCGGCATTACGACCATCATTGAAATGCCTAACGCGGTACCGGCGGTCTGCAACGTTGAAAATTTCAAAGCGCAGAAAGCCAATCTCGAATCCAAAGCTCATGTCGACTTCGCCATGTGGGCTCTTTGCCTGGGCGATATGAACAACAAGGATTTGATGGATCTGTCGAAGATGGGCGTCGCAGGCTTCAAGTTCTTCTGGGGCTACGCGCTTAACAAGACCAACTACAGTCTGGTTTATAACTTTGATCCGAGCGACACCAACGTGATTCCGCCTTTGGATGACGGAGAGGTTTTCGATATCTTCAAGACCGTCGCCAAGACCGGAAAACTCTTGGCTATTCACGCGGAAAACGCGCCGCTGATTCGTCGTCTCACCGCGCGGATCAAACCCGAAGAGTACCCCACCGAATACGAAGCGTTGGTGGCCTGCCGCCCGAGCGTGTGTGAAGAAACGGTTGTTCAGACCGCCATTTCATTCTCCAAGTGGACCGATTGCCGCCTGCACGTACTTCACACAAGCGCCAAGGAAACGGTTGACTTGGTTGAAGACGCTCAAAAGAAAGGCCTGAAGATCACGGCTGAAACTTGCCCGCATTATCTCTTCCTCACAAAGGATGATTTCAAACGCGTGGGCACGATGATGAAGGGCTATCCGCCCGTGCGCGATCAAGCCGATCAAGACCGTCTTTGGGAAGGTCTGCGCTCCGGAGTGCTTTCTCACATCTGTTCAGACCATGCGCCGCACACCGCCAAGGAAAAAGCCTGCAGCCTCTTTAAGGCTCCGTCGGGCATGTGCGGTTTGGAAACGATGGTGCCGCTGACCGCTGACGCAGTCAATAAGGGCAAGCTCACCGAAAACGACATGGCTCGAATTCTTGCGGAAAATCCCGCCAAGCTTTTCGGACTTGACAACCATAAGGGTTTCCTAAAAGTGGGTTTAGACGCTGACCTCGTTATAATGGACTTTGATCATGAGGAAACCGTGGATATCAATAAGTTCCAAAGCGTCAGCAAAGTCTCCGCTTTCAACGGTTTCCGCCTGAAGGGTTACCCGATGGCCACGGTCGTTCGCGGCAATATCGTGATGAATGACAGAAAGTTGACCGATCTTCAAATAGGTCACTTTGTCGCTGCGAAAGACCCTCTGGAAGAATAACCGTTTAATAAGAGGGAACTTTTAAAAACCGGGGAAGGTCGTTAACTGCAACCTTCCCCGTTTTAAAAGATTCAGAAGAGGAAGAAATATGCTGTATGAAATTGCAAGAGCCTGCTTATTCAAGATGGATCCTGAAACCGCCCACGGTTTGATCATGGGCAATATTGACTGGGCTGTGGCACTGGGTCTGACCAAACTCGTCACCGGTCCCGATGTCAGTCACCCTGTCAAAGTGATGGGATTGACTTTCCCCAACGCCGTGGGACTTGCGGCCGGCATGGATAAACAGGCCGCGCATGTTTCTTCAATCGGCGCTTTGGGTTTCGGCCACATTGAAGTCGGCACTCTGACTCCGAAACCTCAGCCCGGCAACCCCAAACCCCGTCTCTGGCGACTCATTCCCGCTCAAGGCATTGTCAACTACATGGGATTCAACAATGTCGGCGTAGAAAAAGGTTTGCAAAACCTTAGACAATCGGCCGTGAAATATCGTCAAAAAGGCGGCATTGTCGGTGTGAATATCGGTAAACAAACGGTAACACCGCTTGAAAATGCCCTGGATGACTACCGCATCTTGATGCAAAAAGCCTATAACGATGCCGATTATCTCGCTATCGATATTTCATGCCCCAATACAACCAACCTGACACGTCTGCAGGACGATGATTATCTTTACGCGCTGACTCAAGGCATCGCAGATGAAAGAAAAGCTTTGGAAGATAAGCACGGAAAATATGTTCCGATCACTGTCAAAATCGGTCCGGATTTGACTGACGACGCCGTGAGAGCCTCAGCCGATGTTTTCGTCAAGTGCGGCATGGACGCAGTGACTGCCACCAACACCACCCGCTCCCGCAAGGGTGTTGAGCACCTTCCGAAGAGTAAAAACCCCGGCGGATTGTCCGGTCTTCCTCTTTTTGAACAATCGACCCATGTCGTACAGGTGCTAAGCGATCACCTCAAAGGTGAATTGCCGATCATTGCCTCAGGCGGAGTGATGTCGGCTGAATTGGCGGTAGAAAAAATGAAAGCCGGCGCCTCGCTCGTGCAAATCTACTCCGGCTTTATTTACCGTGGTCCTGTGCTCATCTCCGAGGCCGCGCAAGCCATCAAGGATTGGAGCGCGACTCAAAAATGAGGAACGATTCCATGTCAGAAACATTGACAACACAAAGAATCAAGCAACACAGTTCTTGCCGCGCTTTTGAACAAAGACCGGTGGAACAGGCTCTTTTGGATGAAATCTTTGAGTGTGCGCGGATGTCGTCGAGTTCATGCTTTTTGCAGGTAAGCTCAATCATCCGTGTTTCTGATCCAGAAAAAAAAGCCATTATTTCCCGCTCGTGTAAACAGCCGTTTGTTGCAAAAGCTCCCGAATTGTGGATCTTCTGCGGCGATTTTCATAGAGACGGCTGCTTATGTGAAAACCCCTCATTGGGTTGGACAGATCATTTCCTCGTGGCCTGCGTTGACACCGGCATAATGGCCCAATCGGCCATGATCGCGCTGGAATCTTTGGGGCTCGGGGGCGTTTACGTAGGCGGCATCCGCGATTGCGTGGAAACTGTCCATGAGCTGCTGCAGTTACCCGCCAACACCGTACCCCTAATGGGGCTTGCCTTCGGTTACCCGGCCGAAAAACATGAAATCAAACCCCGACTGCCAAAGTCCGTTGTTTTCATGGAAAACACTTACCGTGAGCCCGATCCTGAAATCATCAAACAATACGATGAGACCATGGCCCACTACTACTCTAACCGTTCCGGCACCAAGAGATCGGGATGTTGGTCGGAGAGACTGCAGGAGATCATCAATCGGGAAAAAAGAGCGAACCTGCTCAACTACCTGAGACGAAACGGATGGCTTGAAAAATAGCGCTGTTACAGAGAGGGACCGATCAGGTCCCTCACTTTTTTAGTTTTTGATGACGTAAGCGTAAATGCGCTTTGTGCCGTCTTTTTCAGTTTGGATATACACCCCTTGCAGTTCGGGCGTAAATCCGGGCACAAGATTAAGCGTTTGCTCAACGCCGAGGAAATACTTCAACACCGCGTCGCCCCAAACCTCACCCGGCACGCAACACAAAATCCCCGGAGGATATGGAAGCGCGCCTTCAGCGGCAACGCGCCCCTGAGCCTCTGACAGAGGGACCAACTCCACATGCCCGCGGATATATTCGTAGTGAGCTTCTTGAGGCAACATCGCCACCTTCGGGAAATGGGCTTTACGGAACATATCTTTGAGCTGTTGCTTAACATTGTGCTCTCTACAGATATCATGCATTTCCTGGCAAAGTCTTCTTATGGTGTAGCCGTGATAGCGATCTTCATTGGCTTGGTAAATACTTGGCAAGACCTCTGACATCGGCGCATCGGCTTCAAGCAACTCTTCAAAGCGCTTAATCTGCTCAACCAATTTAGTCATCTTCGCCATGTCTTCGGCCGGCGTCATCAAGAAAAGAATGGAATTTAAATCCGCCTTCTCCGGAATGATGTGATTTTCACGCAGATAATTGGCCAGAAGCGTCGCGGGGACACCGAAGTCCTCGTATTCGCCCGTCTGCGCGTCAATGCCCGGGGTCGTAAGCAGGAATTTACAAGGATCGACAAAGTACTGATGCTCGCCGTAGCCTTCAAAACCGTGCCATTTTTCTTGCGGGTTGAATTCAAAGAATTTCAAATTTTGGGCAATTTCATCAGTATCAAAACTTTCCCACGGACGACCGTCAACAACCGGCGGCACAAAAGGACGAATGTAACGGCAAGTTTTCAAAAGAAGCTTTCGGGCTTCAATGCCGACCTTCACACAGTCGAGCCAAAGCGCCTTGCCCAACTCGCCTTCATGCATCTTGGCGTTGACGTCAAGGGCGGCAAAAAGCGGATAGAAGGGACTTGTTGAAGCGTGCAGCATGAAAGCGTTATTGAGGCGCTTGTGCGGCACATACCTCGCCTGATCTTTGATGTGGCTATCCTTCTTATGGATTTGCGACGTTTGCGAGAAACCCGCTTGCTGCTTATGAACCGATTGAGTCACAAAAATTCCAGGATCCTCGGGACCGAGCTTGAGCAAAAGCGGAGAGCAGTCCTTCATCATCGGGATGAACTGCTCATAGCCGACCCAAGCGGAGTCAAAGAGAATATAGTCACACAGCTTGCCGAGAGTGTCGACCACCTGGCGGGCGTTATAGATGGTGCCGTCATAGGTGCCCAACTGAATCACTGCCAAACGAAACGGTCTCTTTTGATCGGCCTTCTCGGGAGCCACCTCCCTCACAAGATTTCTCAGATAGGTTTCATCAAAGCAATGCGCGTCCACGCCGCCGATAAAACCGTAGGAATTGCGGGCCGTTTCCAAATACACGGGAGTGGCGCCCGCTTGAATCAAGGCGCCGTGATGGTTTGACTTGTGATTGTTGCGGTCAAAGAGCACTAAATCACCGGGAGCCAATACGGCGTTGAGCACGACCTTATTGGACGCCGATGTCCCGTTTAAAACAAAATATGTTTTATCGGCGTTATAGATTTTAGCCGCGCGCTCTTGAGCAAGATGGGGCGCGCCCTCATGAATGAGGAGATCCCCCAAAGCCACGTCTGCGTTGCAAAGGTCAGCCTTAAAAAGAGAGTCACCGAAAAAATTGTAAAAAGCGCGGCCGGCGGGATGGCGTCTGAAGAACGCGCCCCCCTGGTGGCCCGGGCAGTCAAACTGGATATTGCCTTGCGAGACGTATTGCTCAAGGCAACCGAAAAATGGCGGCAGCAAATGATCTTCATAGTGCTGTGCCGCCTCATCGACCATTTGCCCAAAACGGACCCTGTCAATCGTCTCAGGATCAACAACGGCATTGAAACGGTCCTCGGACTGTACATGATTGCCCGAAGCTACTGCAAACACGGGAAGGTTCAGGTGCAATGCGTCGATTTCGCCGAGCTTGCCGGCTTCAATATCCGAGGCCGACAGCACCGCGGCTGACACTTCCATCCAATCGGCGGCCTGAATCGGAACGATTTCTCGAACGGATTCAAAGGCATTTTCCAGGCCGGCACTGACGGCAACAGTTAGTTTTTTCATATTCTGGTCCGCTCCGAAAGAAACGATGACTTCTTAAGGGAAAAGATTATCGCAAAAAAAACACACATGGACAATAAAAATTAGACTAGTTCGGCACAAACCTGTCGAACCACATACAGTTTGTCGTTTTCCCGCACCTTTTCAGGAACTTTAAAGGTGATGTCCATACCCTTCTTGATATCCGTTACGGAAGCGTCATCAACCAAAATTCGATCCGGTGTAATGTATACAGCCCCTGTTGTCGGTCCGGTGATTAAAAGCTTCTCGCCCAGTTGAAAATCCTGAGCTTGAACCAAAAACTCTGCCACCCCCAACTTCGAGAAATACTTTAAGCATTTGCCGGTATAGAACTTCTTTTCAGTGGCTTGGGATCCGTAGTGCTCAGTGAGCTCCCCTATCGGCTGTCCCAGATAAAATCCGTCCCAAAAACCGCGGTTAAACACCGTCGCAAGCTTCTCGTCCCATGAGCGGGAAAGAGCCTCACTCCAGCGATTTTCCGCGATCGCTTTTAGCGCCTCGTCATAACATTCGACCACGGTTCTGACATATTCGGGGCCCCGAGCTCTGCCTTCGATTTTGAAAACACGGACACCCGCATTAACCATTCTGTCCAAAAAACCGATTGTTTTAAGGTCTTTCGGGCTCATGATGTATTCATTGTCGATTTCGAATTCAATATCGCGTTCTTTGTCTTTGGCGATATAGGATCGGCGGCACGTTTGAATGCAACTGCCGCGATTGGCGCTATAGCCTCGAGTGCTCAAGCTTAAGTAGCACTTGCCGCTTACCGCCATGCAAAGCGCGCCGTGACAGAACATCTCAATGCGCACGGGTCGGCCCGACGGCCCGCAAATATTTTCTTTTTTTATGGCCTCGGCAATAACCTTCACTTGTTTAAGCGTGAGTTCTCTCGCCAAAACGACAACATCGGCGAATTGGGCGAAAAAACGAAGCGATTCCACATTGGAAATATTGAGCTGCGTGGACAAATGCACTTCAAGCCCCACCTGTCTGCAATAACTCATTACCGCCACATCACTGGCGATAATGGCATCGATACCCGCCAGCTTGGCCGCGTCGAGAATTTCACGCATCAGCGCGCGCTCTTCGTCATAGATAATGGTATTGACAGTCAGATAGCTCTTGATTGAATGAGCGCGGCAAATGGCGGCTATTTCTTTTAAATCCGCGATGGTGAAAGTTTTTGCCGAATGGGCACGCATGTTGAGATTCTCAACACCGAAATACACGGCATCGGCATGGGCCTGAATCGCAGCGAATAAGGACTCGCGGGAACCCACCGGCGCCATAATTTCAAAGTCGCTTCGTTTGAACATAGATAAATTCCTTAAAATCCGCTGGATGGCTGATGAGCAAAGTCAAGCACCATGTCGTACCAGGCCGCTCCTCCGTGAACGGAAGCCGAAAGCCCCTTATTGACAAAACCGAATTGCTCGTAAAAACCGATGAGTTTTTCCTTACAGGTCAAAATTAAACCTCGACGATTTTCACGGCGCGCCTTCTCAATCATTTCCATCATTAAAAGAGACGCGTAGCCGCGATGGCGCTTTTGAGGAAGCACCGCAAGCCCAAACACGCTCTGCCAAGCGCCCTTGGGGTTGTGCAGTGCGGCATCCTCATATAAATCGTCAGTAATCGTCGGCTGGTCTGTCACCATGCCGTCAATCAAACCGCAAACCTTTCCGTCTTCTTCCAAAAGGATGAAACAATCAGCAAACACGGCCAGACGTTTTCTAAAGTTTTCCAAACTGCAGGCCTCGGCCTCAGGAAATGAGGCGCTTTCCACCTCGGCAAGAACCTGGGCATCGCTTTCGGTCGCATAACGAAGCTGAATCATCAAAGTCTCCATAACGAAGCGCCCGTGGTCACATGGGCCATGGGCGCCAACAGCACATTAAGCCGATTTAAAAACTATTTTTTCCACTTGCCGTGAACAAGGACAACACGATACCCATCAGCGTCCTCGTAGGCCACGCACGGCCATTTGCCGTTGACATATTGGATGGGAGGCGTTACCTGAGGAACACCGGCTTGGAACATGGCCGCAAGGCGGTCCTTCCAATGATCGTCTTCCTCGATGCAAAAGACGCGATAATGTTCGGAAGATGGGGCCCGGGGCGCGGTTTCATTACCGCGAAGCTGAGAAAACTCAAACTGATAGGGCCAATCTTTGTGACCGAGCAAAACAGTATCCATGCCATCAACGTTTTCACTGCGGTCAAGCACTTCAAAACCTAATCCGTCTCGATAAAACGGTAACAACAGTTCAATATCTTTTGTTTGTCGGGAAAGACGTAGTTTCGGAACAGCGGTCATGTTTCTAACTCCTCATGGGCTGCTTTCATATTTCAACTTTTTCATTATAGACGCGCCAAGCACTTTTTTCGCCTCCGGGCACTCGATTTGGCTTAGAAAAACCGTAGGAAAATCAGGATATTTCATTTAAAATGCTTCGGTTAAAGGTTCACTATAAGGACTCCGTAAATTGAAGCTCACCGTTAAGACACAATCCATCGAAAAAATCGATGCCCAGGCTCTCATCATCGGCTTGTTTGAAAAAACGGCCGCGCCCCGCACTCAGACACAAAACGAAGGTTTAAACCAATCGGTCAACGACATAGTCGCGATCGACGGTTTTGAAGCCAAATTAGGAGAAGTTTCCCGCGTGTTGCGTCCGGTGGGGCTGACCGCTCGGGAATTAGTGCTGGTGGGTTTGGGTCCGGAACAAAAATTCGATGAAGAGGCGCTCACAAAAGCCGCACGGACAGCCTTCGCCGCCACCCGCGCCGAGACTGTCGCCGTCATGATTGACGATTGGCGAATTGAAAACAGAACCGATGAATGGTCTGTTTTACAGATTGCGATAGCAGCGGGCGACGCTTTTGAACCTCTTACGCAAGACAATTGCCGTTTGTTGGATAAGCGGCGCGTCAGTATCGTGGTGCCACAAAAGGGCGTGGCGCTTACCGAGGCTGCCAAAATCGGTGAAACAATTGCCAACGCCGTCAAGCGCGCCAAAATTCTCGGCAACCTTCCTGCCAACATTTGCACGCCGAGTTACTTGGCCGATGAAGCCAAAAAACTTGAAAACGTCAAGGGCGTCACTGTCAAAATTCACGATGAAAAGGCCATTCGAAAAATCGGAATGAACGCATTCCTGGCGGTTGCCCAAGGCTCGCGTGAAGCCCCCCGCTTTATTGAGTTGCACTACACCGGCAGCGCGAAAAATAACGCCCCCGTTTGCCTCGTGGGCAAGGCGATCACGTTGGATGCGGGTGGTTTATGTCTTAAGCCCTCCGCGCACATCACGGATATGAAATATGACATGGCAGGCGGCGCGGCAGTGCTCGCTGTTTTTGAGGCGGCGGCCCGACAAAAATGGCCCATTAATCTCGTCGCTTTGATTCCCGCCTGCGAAAATCTTCCCGACGGCGCGGCCTATAAACCGTCAGACGTTATCAAAACACTGTCGGGGAAAACCGTCGAAATTACCAACACAGATGCCGAGGGCAGACTCATTCTCGCAGACGCTCTGACCTACGGCGCCCGCTTTAAACCTCAGGCCATTATCGATGTGGCTACACTGACGGGCGCCGTTGAAGTGGCTTTGGGGTCAGATATCAGCGGACTCTTTGTTAACGACCCGGTTCTCTGCGACATGGTGGAAACCTCCGCCGACGTTGCCCATGATCCGGTCTGGGCGTTGCCCTATGGCGGACGTCGCTTCAACAAACTTATCAAAAGCAATGTCGCCGATTGCGTCAACACAGGTCCCAGAGGTGTGGCGGGCTCTTGCGTTGCGGCAACCTTTTTAGCCCAATTCATTGACGATGAAACGCCTTGGGCACACCTCGACGTGGCAGCCACCGCCTTCAGAGGCGGCAAAGACCCCCATAGCACAGGCCGCCCCGTTCCCCTGCTGATGATGCTTTTGCATCAAATGGCCGCCTTCGCCGAGTAAACCGCCATGGCCGATCGAATCGACTTTCATTTCAATGTCGCCAATCGCCTTACATACGCCTGCCGTGTTGTGAGAAAGGCCAGGGCCAATCATATGACCGTGGCAGTCTGGACGCGCGACGCCCATCGACTCGATTTTTTTGCCCGTCAGCTCTGGAGTTTTGAGCCGACCGGCTTTTATCCCCATGTGGCCGCCGACGATGAGCTTGCCGCCGAAACACCTATTGTCTACCACACCGATGAAAGGCTTTTGCCCGAACGCGATGTGCTGATATTGTTGGACGATGAGGTGCCCGATGACTGGAAAACGCTCTTTAATCGTTTCAAGCGAGTCATCGACATTGTCGGCGCCGCCGAGCAAGAACGGCAGCTCGCCCGCCAACGTTTTAAGATTTATCGGGCCGGGGGCTTATCCCCCATTGCCCATGACCAGGGAGCTCAAAACTGATGAATAATGAATTACTCCGTAAGGAACCGACGATTGCCCACTACGATGACATTCCCGTTTTGAACGATCGCATCAATGTGTCCTGGGATAAATTAAGCCGCGTCATTGAGCCTGTGGCGGTGCCCGGCGCAGAGCAAAACGCTGAAAGCCTAACGGATCAGGAAATGGCGCTCGTGCTGGCGGGAGATCGCATCATTGGAAATATCTCGGCTCAGATAGATGATCTGCTGAGCATGGCGATCAACAACAGCTACCACCGCCTGCGCGCCGATTTAACCAATCAACTGCGCGCCGCCATCCGCGAAGCGGTGCATGAAGAGATTAAAAAAATCGTACAATCCGACAAACGCTCGAATTGCCTTAATGAATAACTAAAACTTTGTAGTGAAAGATCCAAAATGAGTACTGAAGAACTTGCCAAGAGCTTTGAACCGGCTCAGATTGAAAAGCGTTGGTATGAGACCTGGGAAAAGCGCGGCTATTTTGCCGCCAAGCAAGATCCCTCCCAACCTTCTTTCTGCATTCAGCTGCCCCCGCCCAACATCACGGGCATTTTGCACATGGGGCACGCTTTTAACCAAACGGTTATGGACACGCTCGTGCGCTATCACCGGATGAAGGGGTACAACACGGCATGGATCCCCGGCACCGATCACGCCGGCATTGCCACGCAAATCGTTGTGGAACGCCAGCTTGAAAAAGAGGGATTGAATCGCCGCGATATGAAGCGAGAAGATTTCCTCTCCCGAGTTTGGGAATGGCAAAAGTTCTCCGGCGGCACCATTTTGCAACAAATGCGCCGCATGGGCGATTCCGTGGATTGGGATCGAGAATATTTCACAATGAATGAAAAATTGTCCAAGGTTGTTGTTGACACTTTTGTGAAGCTCTACAACGACGGACTGATTTATCGCGGCACACGCTTGGTGAATTGGGATCCGAAACTTCAGAGCGCAGTGAGTGACCTTGAGGTGGAAAGTGAAGAAGAAAACGGCCACCTCTGGGAAATCCGTTACCCCGGCGCCGACGGCAGCGAAGGCGTTGTCGTGGCTACGACTCGCCCTGAAACGCTCTTTGGCGACCAAGCGGTCGCAGTGCACCCTGAAGATGAACGTTACAAGGCCTTAATCGGTAAAGAGGTCATTCTTCCCCTTTGCAACCGCAAAATTCCGGTGATTGCCGATGAGTATGTCGACCGTGAATTCGGCTCAGGCTGCGTTAAGATCACTCCCGCTCATGACTTCAATGACTTCGCGGTCGGTCAGCGCCACCATTTAAAGCCGATCAATGTTTTAACAAAGACGGCCAAAATGAACGACAACGTGCCTGAAAAATATCGCGGCATGGATCGTTACGAAGCCCGTCGCGCCGCAGTACAAGACTTAAAGGCGTTGGGACTTTTAGTGGGCATTAAGGATCACAAACACATGGTTCCGCGCGTTTCTCGCACGGGCGAAGTGGTGGAGCCAATGCTCTCCGACCAATGGTATATGGCCATGAGCAAACCCGCTCCCGAGGGCACTTTCTTCCCCGGCAAATCTTTGGGCGAAATCGGCCTGGAAGCCATGGAGTCCGGCGAAGTCAACATTTTGCCGAAAGAATGGCGCGGTGTTTACCGTCAATGGCTTGAAAACATTCAGGATTGGTGTTTGTCCCGCCAATTGTGGTGGGGGCACCAAATTCCCGCCTGGTACGATGAAAAGGGCAACGTTTACGTCGCTCACAATGAAGAAGAAGCCCAACAACAAGCCGGTGAAGGTGTCAAACTGACTCGTGACGAGGATGTTTTGGATACGTGGTTCTCTTCGGCCATGGTCCCCTTCTCCACGCTTGGCTGGCCCGACAAGGAAAAGATGGCAGGCGAAGGTTACGATCTTTTCCTTCCGAGCTCTGTTCTCGTCACCGGTTACGATATCCTCTTTTTCTGGGTCGCCCGCATGGTGATGATGACTCGCTACTTCACCGGCCGGGTGCCTTTCAAAGGTGTTTATCTGCACGGGCTTGTGCGCGATGCCGAAGGTAAAAAGATGTCCAAGAGCGAAGGCAATACGCTCGATCCCCTGGATATCATGGACGGCATTGACCTCGAGAACCTGATCAAAAAGAACACCCGTGGATTGCGTCAACCGGAAAAAGCGCCTCAGGTGGAAAAGAAGATTCGCAAGAACTACCCCACGGGCATCGCCCCGCATGGCGCCGATGCCTTGCGCTTCACGATGGCCGCTTACGCCACCTTGGGCCGTAACATTAACTTTGACTTGCGCCGCGCCGAAGGTTATCGCAACTTCTGCAACAAGCTTTGGAACGCCACGCGTTTTGTGTTGATGAACGTTCAAGGAAAAGACTGCGGCCTTGATGAAAGCTTGCCGCGCGAGCTTTCCTTCGTTGACGAATGGATTCTCCGAGAACTTGACCGCACGATTGTCGAAGTTGAGAAAGCTTTTGCCGAATGGCGTCTTGATAATGCCGCCAACGCCATCTATTCCTTTGTTTGGGATCAATACTGCGACTGGTACCTTGAACTCTCCAAGGTTCAATTGGCCAATGGCAACGAAGCCCAACAGCGCGCCACGCGAAACACGCTCATCACGGTGCTTGAGGCCGTGCTTCGCCTCGCTCACCCGATCATCCCCTTTATCACGGAAGAACTTTGGCAGAAAGTGAGCGTAGTTGCCGGCACCAGAGCAGAAGACGAGGAAAGCTCTGTTATGATCCGCGATTACCCGAAGGCTGAATTTGCCGGGGCGGACACGGGCGCTGACCATAAGATGGCCTTGACCAAGCAAATGATTGACGCGGTCCGCAATTTACGCGGTGAAATGCAATTGTCTCCCTCGCAGCGCATTCCTCTCGCAGTCCAAGGCGATGAGGTCGTGCTTAAAACTGTAGCTCCTTACATCATGCATTTGGCACGTGTAAGCGAGGTGACAATCTGCGAAGACATCAACAAGGCTAACGAAGGCTCCATCGCTCCTGTAGCCATTGTCGAAGACTATAAGCTGATGCTTGTAGTGAAGATCGATGTGGCCGCCGAACGGGAACGTCTCGGCAAGGAAGCTGCGCGCCTTGAAGGTGAAATTGCTAAAGCCAATGCAAAACTGAGCAATGAAAAATTCACCGCGAGAGCGCCTGCCGCGGTTGTCAATCAGGAACGCGAGCGCCTGGCTAACTTCACAAAACTGTTAGCGAAGGTGCAAGAACAACTCGATAAGCTGCCTAAAGCTTAATTGAGATAACATTGAACGCCCGCCGACTCTAATCGGCGGGCTTTTTTGTATGCAAATATGAATAACTGTCGCTTCTCTTTTTTCACATTGAGAGCGTTTATTAAGTCAAACTTTAGCGCTCTAAATGAGAGTAGGCATGTCCAACTTTGCTCTTGCTGGCCTTTAACCACTCTTCATTACGTGCCCTGATGCGGATAGCTTCATTCAACATATTCAAAGTGTCAGCGGGCTTGGGCGTTCCTCCTGTAACCTTAGCATTTAAGCTTGCCAACGGATCAAGCATTGTGCCGATTTGTTGTTGTGTCCGCTCAATCGTCTTTCCCAAAACCTTTTGCGACTGATCTTTGAGCATTTCCGGTGTCATATTCTCGATGCTTAATCGATGCTGATCCATCAATGTCCGAATCATTCCGCCGACAACATGATGCGTCAGCGTAAATGGCTCACCTGTCTCAACAGTCAATTCCTCCGCCATGCCGGTTGCGGCGGTAAACCCATCAAGAGCCAGACGATAACCTCTTTCTTTATTAACCGTAGATAATTCCAGGATCAGTCTTAAGAGTCTGACATTGTCAATCAAGATATGCACGTTATCCCAGAAGCGTTCAAAGAAAAAGTAAGTTTCATGAACCGGGAATAACGTTGTTGAAGACGCCGACGAAAAGGCGTTGACCATATAGCCGTTGAAATGCTCGGTTTGCGAGCGCAAAAGCTCCACCGCCGCGGCATTTTTCTTCTGCGGCATGATGCTGCTTACACCGCATATTCTCCGGTCGCAGTCCAAAATCTTACATTCAGCGCTGGCAAAAAAGATCATGTCGCTGCTTACACGACTTAACGTTGTGTTGAGAATGCCCAAGTCCGAGATTGTCTCTAAGAAATAATCAACCGCTGAATTTCCAATCACCGTATTTTCAATCACATCATCAAAACCCAATAAGTCAGCCACTGTTTTCTTGTCGAGTTTGAAGGCTGTGCCAATACCGGCGGCGGATCCCATCGCACTTTTATTGACAGTCTTATAGGCATGTTGCAACCGCTCTAAATCCGCCGCAAACATTTCATGCACGCTCAGCAGATAATGACCCCAGGTCCCCGGTTGGGCAGGCTGTCCGTAGGTGTAATAAGGGATCACGGTTTCAGCATGAAGTTTGACCTGTTGTTCAAGAAGTTTTTGGGTTTCGATAATCTCGTCTATCACTTGCCAAATCGCGTCTCTTAACGACATGCGGTACATCGTAAAGTACATATCGTTGCGACTGCGGCCAATATGCAATTTGGCAGCGACATTCTTATCGATGGTTTTAAACAACTCACTTTCATACAAAAAATATATGTCACCATCGCACTTTCTGATATCTTCCTCGGAGATCCGCGCCTGCACTTTCTTAAGCCCATCGACGATCGTGTCATGTTCGACCCGAGTCAGAAATCCTTGCTTCAACAGCATGGCGGCGTAAGCTAAATTCAGGTGGTATAAGGCATCACGGCGATAACGGTAATCAAGCATCACGCTATTGACTTTCACTCGACGAAACGTCTCCAACAAATCTGTCATACATACTCCTCAAAACAAAAACGATTGAATGGTTCAATCATCGTCGAGTTGCGGCGTGTATGACAACCGAGACAAAAGCAGACGTATAGATAGTATTTGAAAAAAGAATATCGTTGATTTGAATAAAATTCGTACGGTATCGTGCAAAAGCAAAGCCTGTCCGCTTTTTACAATACAAACTGTGAATATCTGTCGGAGCTCAGCCGTGACGACCAAGCGAACTCAAGATAACATCCTTTTTGACGTTGTGCTTCAGCCTGCGATTAAGATTTTTTATTTACTCTATAAAACCAAAAATTTTTCAAAGACTGCGCAAATATTGAATATCAGCCAACCGACCATTTCTCGAAATATTTCCTCTTTAGAAAACGCCTTAGGCACATCACTGGTTGATCGAGAAATCAGGCCCATCCGATTTACCAGAGAAGGAAGAGCTTTTTACCAACTGCTTGAACAGGAACTCTACAACTTCAAGGATTCTTTGCTGTCATTGGCGAAAAATTCCAATCAAAGAATCGCGCTTCGGTTTGGCTGCGTCGGCTCATTGGCGGCTCACACCAACGCCCCCATCCTTAAGGTGCTCTTTACAGAAGTGTCTCAAATCGTTGTTTATCACGGCGCCAGTGAAACACTTAAGAAGAAGTTTGACAATGATGAAATCGACATCTTCATCAGTTCACGACCTTATTTCGAAGAAAAAAACCTTCACCGTCGTTTTCTTTACAGCGAACCTTCTGTTTTGGTCGTTCCTAAAAGTCTGAATCTGCCCCCGAATCTTACATGGCAGCATATGCGTTTTTGCGGTCTTCCCCGAATCTGCAATATGAAAGGCACCTCAAACGCCGATTTTGAAAACCAGTATTTCAATCAGTTGGAATTGGATTTTGTCGAAAAGATTATTGTCGAACAACCATTGCCTCTGTTTTCCTGCGTGGCCGAAGGTCTCGGGTGGAGCATTTGCGATCCCAGCATGCTGGGACTTTTTCCGCATCTATGGGACAAAGTCAAAGTTTTACCGATGCCGCAGCCTTCCGTGCTCAGAGATATTTATGTTCTTTCCAGAAAAGAAACACTCATAGCGGAGCTTGCGGATAGAATCACAGACGTTGCCGCCCAATCAATCCGAGAGCTTGTTCAAAAAAGCCTCATTCATCTTGCTCCTTGGGCAAGAGAACAGTTTTTCATTGCCGGCAGTGACTCCGAGGAACGAGAAAGAGTCTTCCCTTAGGCGAGTGATTTTTGAGAGTGAGCTTCCGCCATCACCAAAACAATGACGGATACAAGAATACAAACAATGCCCGCTATTGAAAATAAGGTTGAATCTTCCCCTAAAAAGATCATACCGATGAGCGTCGCCCCCATTGGCTCAGCCAATGTAAGCGACGCCGCCACGGTTGCCTGGGTGGTTTTAAAACCGCGAAACACCAATAAGTAACCGATGGCAGTATTAACGATACCTAACATCAAAACGCAGATTGCTCCGCGAAGACTCAACACCCAATCGGTAGGAAAGAAAATAAAAAAAGGAAGCATCAAAAATGCTATTAACATTGCAGAAAGCGTACCGCCGATCTGCGGATCGTGTCCTCTCGTTAGCTCCGGCCCCGCCAGTAAGGTTGCTCCAGAAAAAAATCCGGCCAAAAGCGGAATCGACAAATCGATCCATTCGAAGTGTGATTCGACTCGGTTTAAAAGGACAACTCCAGCAATTGCCAATAGTGTTGCGACGTACCACATTTTTTGAGGCGTTTTTTTGCGAATAACCCATTCAAGAACAGCGGCAAAAATTGGTGTGGTGCCTACACTGACCACTGTGCCAACAGCGATTCCTACCGCTAAAACGGCGTTATAGAAAGTCAGTTGATAAGCCCAAGTCCCTACACCGTAAATAAGCAAATATTTCAAATTCCAATCTTTTAAACAGATCCGTTTTCCCTGCCATTTAAGCAACAAAAACAATACCGACGCGCCGATTGTCATACGGAAAGCCGAAACAGTGTATGGCGTCGCCCCTTCGGGAGACAGCAAAAGCCACATGCCGTTTGTGGAAAAGGTTAAATAGCCAAAGAGCACACACAAAGGACCTACCAATGAGGACTGAAGTGACTTTTTCATTTCTCTGCCTATCAGTAAAACATCTGTTTGCAGTGTACGGTCGAGTCTCTGTCAGCCAAGGGCAATATTCAAATTTCAAATACTTTCTATACGGCGACTTTTTCTTCATTTGGCGAGGATAACAAAACCTTCGATACTGACCGCATGGAAATCTTGATAGGAGTTTTCTGATGTTATTACTAGATGCAATCATCGTATTGGCCGCCATTGTGATCGGTGTCAGAAAAGGCGGCATGGCATTACCCTTGACAGGTTTTGCCGGCTTGGCCATTTTGGCCTTTTTCTGCGGAGTGAAGCCATCATCACCGCCATACACCGTGATGATGATTATTTTTGCTGTTACCAGTTTGGGCGGCTGTTTGCAATGTGCCGGCGGTCTTGACTACCTGATTGACATTGCCGGCAAAATTTTGCGCCGCAATCCCAATCGCGTAACGCTCATCGCTCCGATCATTGTTTTCGCATTCGTTGTCTGCACGGGAACCGCTCAAGTTTGCATGGCTTTGTTACCTGTGATTTCCGAAGTGGCGCGTAATGCCGGCGTTCGTCCGGAAAGACCTCTGTCAGCGTCTTGCGTCGCAGCCGCTCACGGGATTTCTGCCTCCCCGCTTTCCGCTTCCACAGCCGCTCTCATCGGTGTGCTCGCCAATCACGGTGTCAATTTTGGTCAGATGATGATGGTCTTGATTCCTTCCATCTTGCTCGCTGTGATCATCGGTTCATTAAGTGTTTATAAGCGCGGAGCTGAATTAGCCGACGACCCGGAATTCCAACGTCGCGTGCGTGAAGGAGAAATCGCCGGTTTGACCGAAAAGAAAGCCGATTATGTTCCGACTCCAAAAGCCAAGCTCTCGGTTTTCATTTTTGTCATCTCCATTTTGATGATTTTGATTTTCGGCAGTTTTAACGAATTAATGCCCACCTATACCGTCAATGGCAAAACATCCTCCTTGTCCATTGCCTACGCTATTGAAATCATCTGTCTGACCGCAGGCGCCATCATGATCTATACATGCGGCATCAACCCCAAGAAAATCGCTCAGACAGTTGTATTCCAAGGTGGCGTGTATGCCGTCATGATGTGTTTCGGCATAGCGTTCCTAACCGACTCCTTCTTTACCGCTCACAAAGCAGAGTTGATCACGCTCTTTGGTGACATCGTTCAACAATATCCCTGGCTCTTCGCAGTTGGTCTGATGATTATGGGAGCGATCCTGATGAGTCAAGGAGCCGCGACGGTTGCCTTGATGCCGATCGGCGTTGCCTTGGGCATTCCGGCGCCCTACCTGGTCGCCATGGCTCCGGGCGTTTGCACCGGTTGGATTTTGCCCGCGCAACCGAGTCTGATGACTGCCGTCGCTATTGACGTCACCGGTACAACCACGCTAGGAAAATGGATTTTCGACCACAGCGCCCAACGACCGGGACTGGTGATGACGATTTCTTCAATTGCCATCGGCTTTGTGATGATTAACTTCGTTTTCTAAAGTAAGCTCCTCTTGCTTCTTTTGCCGATTCCTTAAAAAAAGGGATCGGCTTTTTATTCCGTGCAAGCAATAAAGTGGGCACCGAAAGTGAAGGATCTGGAGAAAATTGGTGGCAAAATGCTAACTTAGCGAACGCATTACAAAGAAAGGAAAAATTTCATGAGTGTAAATTATCAAGGTAAACGCCCGCGCGAATTGGGCATCTCTTTCGGAATTTTTCAAACCGGTAAAAACAATGCCATCACTGATGTCAAGGGCGTTAAAGTAGGACAAGTGACATTGATCGACGACAGCAAAGGAATGCGAACAGGTGTCACCGCGATCCTGCCTCACACCGACAACATCTTCCAAAACAAGGTGCCCGCCGGTATCTTTCTTGGCAACGCATTCGGAAAAATGACCGGTTACCCGCAAGTCAAGGAACTCGGCAATATCGAAACACCGATTGTTTTAACAAACACTTTAAATTTGGCGGCCGCTATCGACGGCATTATTGATTACGTTTTTAGTTTTAAAGACAACCGAGAGGTTGAATCGGTCAACTGTGTTGTCGGCGAAACCAATGACGGCGCCGTCAATGATATCCGCGCCCGATTCGTTAAACGCGAGGATGTGCTCAAAGCCATTGTTGAGGCCAAAGATGGTCCTGTTGAGGAAGGTTGCGTTGGGGCAGGCACAGGTACAAAAGCTTTTAATTTCAAAGCCGGCATCGGCACCGCCTCCAGAAAGCTGCCTAAAAATATGGGAGGCTACACGGTGGGCGTAATTGTTCAAAGCAATTTTGGCGGACTGCTCAATATCAACGGCGTTGAAGTCGGCAAAGCCCTGGGAGGATTCCCCTACCAAAAAGAGATCGAAAGCGCTGACGGTTCCATTATGATGGTTGTCGCCACTGACGCGCCGCTTGATTCCCGAAACCTTGAACGGCTTGCCAAGCGAGCCTTTATGGGAATGGCCAAAACGGGAGGCGTTGCGTCCAACGGTTCAGGTGACTTTGTAATCGCCTTTTCCACCAATGAAACAATACGAGTCCGGCACCGAGCGCCTGATTTTTCTTTGCACTGCACCTCAGTCTTAAGAAATGATGATATGACGCCTCTGTTCATGGCCGCGATTGAAGCAACCGAGGAAGCCATTATCAATTCTTTATTCGCCGCTCACGACACGCCGACGCATGACGGGAAAATAGTTAAAGCTCTACCTTTGGATGAAGTAATGCCGATGTTGGAAAAACACCTGAAGTTAAACTGAAAAATCCTTTTTGACGCTGAAGCCGACCTAAATGATATGGTCGGCTTCTCTAATATTTGTCAGTTATCGTCCTCTTTTAGCTCAACGGCTTGTTCTGAGCCAACACCTTGTTTTTGAGGCCGTTTTTTCCAAACTATCCAATAAAGCGGAATCGTCAAGGCAACAACTGCGGCGTTAATGCCAAAAATTCCGGCGTATCCGACAGGTTCAACTAAAAATCCGGATAAATAAGGGGCCAAGCCAACTCCTAAATCGAAGAAAATAAATATGGTGCTCGTTGCTTGCGCGAAACGTTCACGCGGCACCAGCGAAATACCTGAAACTTGAGACAAAGACTGAAAGTTTCCGAACCCCAGTCCCATAATCGCTCCAGACAAAAGCACCGCCCAGCTCCCCGCGTGGAAAGCCAAAAGTAAAAGCCCCGCGATCATGAGAACAAGTGTTGCCAATATCAACACGACAGGGCCATGGGCATCATAGAATTTGCCGGTGATCGGGCGTGTCAGAAGACTTGCGCCTGCATACAAAAGAAAGAAACTGGAAGCGGCGGCCACCACATCGTAAGTTTTTGCATAATCAGCCAACAGCGCTTGAACATTGCCCCAAGTAAGGCAAACAATCCCGACGAAAATACTGAACGGAACAAGACGCCTGTCGATGAAATCGTCCAATGAAATTGTTTTTTTACGGCGCTCTTTATCCTTGGGCGGCGTCACATCAATCACAAACCACATCAACAGCAAACTCACCGCCGACAAAGCCGAAGCTATTGTAAAAATGCCTTCGTATCCCAAAGATCCCAAAAGCGCGATGCCAATAAAGGGACCGAAACAAAGCGCCAACGCCGTGCTCATCGAAAAGTATGAAATTCCCCGCCCATGAAATTGCCTCGGAACAATTGTCGCCACGTAAGTGCCGGTTGCCGTGCCGATTACCCCCATGGCAACACCGGAAACAAATCTCACCGAGAAAATCTGCCAAACCTCAGTGGCTAAAAAGTAAGCGATGTTCATTAAGAAAAAGAAGAAAACACCAATGGCGAGAACACGACGGTAACCGACATCGCGAATAATGCTGCCCGTAAAAAAACGACCGACCAAGCAACCGATCACCACAATGCCGGTGGCAAGACCGGCCGTGGCGGCCGAGGCTGAGAAATCCTGCATCAAGTAACGTGTACAGACGACAAAGATAGCGTAGTAGCCGATCATGCCGAACATGTTGATGAGAGAAATTGCGATAAATGTGCGGGAAAATATAGCGCGTAGGGCACTTTGAGCAGCATCCGAACCCATGACTATGACACTCACCAATGAACCAAATTTGGCCCATCTTACTCTGATTGTTAATTTTTTGATTTTTGGTAGGCTCAGAAAATTCTCTAAAGCATCCGAACAAGGCCTGCTGTCTTTTGACAGACTGCCGGCAAAATGAATAACGAGAAAGATATTCGGCAATAGTACCTAGTGTTAATAAAAGTACTCCAATCTGCTTATTTTCATTACACGTCAGGATTTATACAATGAAATCACTATGAAAGCGAAATCATCTTTACCTTTACAGGCCTTGTCTTGCCGTTGGTGGTGGCTCTCTCGATAAGAGCGGGCCGGATGTTTTTTGACTAAATAAATTCCCTCAAAAATGGCCCGCGAAAGCGGGCTTCTTCTTTTATTCCGGTTTCGCGGGCGATCCAAAAAAGGATAAACGATGAGTAACCGGATTTTAAAAAGACTAAATCTTCAGAGCACACGATGGCGCAAATGCCCGTTTTATGTTCCTGTCCATCAATACCTCATAGGATTTAGTTATGTTAAAAAAAATCTTTTTAATTCAAAGAAATAAGCTTTTTGCTAGCTTTATTGCCTCGACACTCATAGGTTTTGCGCTTTGCATGCAAGCCTACGCTCAGGAGGGAAAATTGTTGCGTTGGAGCAGCGCGGGCGACTTTCTCACTTTTGATGTTCACGCTCAAAACGAATCGCTCAATTCTGCGGCCAATGCCGCCGTTTACGAAAGTTTGGTTCGCTACAACCCTCAAATGAAAATTGAGCCGGCATTGGCGAGCCATTATGAACGAGTCAAAGACGGCTTTCTTTTCACTATCCGGGAAGGCGTGCGTTTCCACGAGGGGCAATTACTCACGGCAGAAGATGTTGCTTATTCCATCAACAGAGCCCTGATGCCGGAAAGTCAGTTTAAAGTGGCAGCCTCCGGCATCATCAACGCCAGCGTTGTCAATGGCAATCAAGTGTTGATTAAAACCATCTCCGGTTCGCCCGTCTTCTTAAACCAACTGACGCAACTCAGAATTCTGAACAAAGAGTGGCTGAAAAAACACAACGCATTGCGCCCGCAAAATTATGTGAGTGGAGAAGAGTCCTATTTGGCGCGCCACGCCAACGGAACCGGTCCCTTTAAACTCGCCTATCGTGAGGTGGACGTTCGAACGGAATTTATTGCCAACCATGACTGGTGGGATGAAGCTAACCGCAAGGGTAACGTTGAAAAAGTGATCTACACGCCGATCAGCTCACCGGCCACGCGAACCGCGGCGCTGCTGTCAGGCCAAGTCGACTTTGTTCTGGATCCGGCCCCGCAAGACCTATCCAGACTGGAGCGCAATGACGCCATCAAAGTACTCTCCTATGCCGAAGACCGTGTCATGATGATTGCCCTCGATCAGCACCGTGATCATTCTCCTTATGTTTCGGATTCACAGGGTAAACCCTTGACGATTAATCCCTTCAAAGACGTCCGTGTTCGTCAGGCTTTATCTTTGGCCGTGAACCGCAACGCGCTAGTTAAAAGCATTATGCGCGGCAAAGCGGTACCAACCGGCACCGTTGTCTCTCGATCTGTGTTCGGTTATTCCGAACAAATTGCAGAACCTGATTCCTATGATCTCGAAAAAGCGAAAGCGTTGCTTAAAGAGGCGGGATTTGAAAACGGCTTTTCCTTCACACTTGATACGCCAAGTAATCGTTGGATCAATGATGAAAATCTTTGCAAAGCCTTAGCCGGCATGTGGGCAAAATTAAATATCAAAGTTAATGTGCATTCAATGCCTCGTTCGCAATATTTCCCTAAGGTTCTCAGTTTCGACACATCCGCCGGTTTAGTGGGCTGGGGGTCGAACACCTTTGACGCTTACTATCCCATGCAGTCGCTCTCGGCTACCTTCAACGCTTCCTCCGGGGCGGGGATCAGCAACATCGGTCGGATTTCCGATCGTCGAATGGACGAACTCTTAAAGAAACTGTCTGTGGAGGAAAATTCGGAAACTCGAAAATCATTGGCTCAAGAAGTTTTAATGTTGGAAAAAAAGGAAGTATTTCACATTCCCCTTCTGCAACCGATGTTTTCATGGGCTATGAAAAAAAATGTGGAACCGATTATTCGTGCGGATAATCGTTTGACACTCGAATGGGTGACGATTCAATAGCCTTAAAAATTGCGGATATTTGACAAATCCTTGGGATTTTCAAATATCCGCAAAAGATGTTTTTGTCTGAACGTTAGACAATCACATTCATGATGAGCATGGCAATCAAGGCATTAATGACGGAAATACTCATCAACAAAGGAATTCGTTTTCCGCTGGTGCCGACCACACCCAAACAACGTCCCATGTATTGAAGTTGCGACCCCATCAACACAATGGCGGGACATAGGATGGCGACATCCCGCACACCGATTGAAGATTGATCGATCAGAGCAGCCGCAACCCCAACACCGCCGCCGATTGACATCCAACCAGCAATCAAAACCGTAGCGGCCTCGCCGGGCAACCCGAAAATCATCATAATCGGAGAAAAGATATCGCCGATGATGGGCAATAGACCGGAGACATTCAACACCTTAATCAACACAAACGCCATCAACACATTGGGAATGGTCGAGTGGGTCATAATATTCCAGCCGTTGATTGCACCTTTGACAAAAACGTCAGTTACCATCATTTTGGAATTTTCTGCTGACATATCTTTCTCCTGTTCTTAAGCGTTTTTCTTGCTGGTGAATTTAAAAATGAAGCGGGCAAGATTTGCACCGAAGAACTTCATGACGAACGTGACGACAATGCAAGTGCCTAGAGTCACGGGGATGGTGGCGCCTTGAGCGTCTGTAAGACTTAAAAGCACTAAGCCGGAACCCATGAAGTTTGCCAAAGTGGCGTCACCTGAGAGTTGAAGCATGGCGAAAATATCGGCTTCATCTTCCGTGATTTCGCCTGAATCCTTTAATTGACGGGTCATGGCAGCGCCACCGTCAGTGGTTTGCAAAGAAGAGATAAATGCCAAGCAGCAGCTGCCGGGAATGCCAACCAACGGGCGCAAAACCGGCGTCAGAAGTTGACGGGCTGCACGCAAGGCACCGTAGTGTTCAAGCACAGAGATGGAAGCCAGAGCGAACATCACCGTAGGAGCCAGCGTAACGGCAAACACAAAACCGTCCATGGCGCCGGAGCCCCCTTTACCGCGGAATGTTGCCATTGCCGTTGAAAGCGTTTCACCATTAAAGGAAACTCCGGAAACCATCTTCCCGAAAGAACCATTCAGTGTGGCAAAGTCAAATACGCCATACCATCCGCTTACACCCGTAAGCGCTCCGGAGAAAAATACACAGGCAAAAATCAAAGCCAAGTAGCCGACAATGCCAACTTTTTCAGTTTGATTAGGGGTAGTCATTGAAACCTCTTTTCAAAAGTTAGATTTAGAGAGAGTGTTCGCACCGGACAATTGTCTCGGCCGGCACGAACGTATTCTTGTTATTGCAAAGGACGCGTTTTCTCTTTCAACCAAGCCTTTTCTTCTTCAGTAAGACATGGTGAAAGAACTTCATAAACCTTGGCGTG
Organism: uncultured Sutterella sp.; assembly: GCA_958347955.1. Lineage (GTDB taxonomy): Bacteria > Pseudomonadota > Gammaproteobacteria > Burkholderiales > Burkholderiaceae_F > Aphodousia. The sequence continues at coordinate 66,231 of CATVXH010000003.1, read as the reverse complement.
ATATTGATTGATCCAATCAATTTCAGCCTCGGTCAACTCAGCAACAAGAATGGCTTTCTGTTCATAAGGCAAGAAAGTGATCGTTTCAAATTCCATAAATTGACCGAATTCATTCTTTTCCGCCTTTTGAACTAGGACCGCGTTTTCGATGCGAATGCCGTGACGACCGGGTTTGTAGACACCTGGTTCATCAGAAAAGAGCATCCCCTCTTCAAGCACAACATTGCGCGCGTATGGGAAAAGCGGGGCGTATTCCATAATGATCTTGCCCGGTCCCTCATGCACATTGAGGACATAGCCGATACCATGTCCTGTGCCGTGCCCGAAATTCATTAGGCGATTCCAGTGATTGGACTTAACAACCGCATCAATTAAATTTCCAGTCACACCATATGGGAACTTTTGACGAGCCAAGGCAATATGCGTCTTAAGCGTGACCGTATAGTCATACTTCATTTCTTCGCTTAATTCTCCGACAGCGACTGTGCGAGTTAAGTCTGTGGTGCCGCACAGGTATTGAGCGCAAACGTCAAAGAGCAAAAAGCCTTTTGGCTGAACCTTTGTCGTCATCGTCTTAGAAGGACGATAGTGGGGCAAAGCGGCATTTTCGCCATAGCCGACAATCGGCAAATTGGCCGGTTGCAGATAAAGCGGATTCATCTTCCGGAATTCGTTCAGTTTTTGACCAACCGAGTATTCGTCCAGTTCACCCGAAGCCACATTGGCTTCAATCCAGCGCATAAGACGAACCACCGCAACCGCTTCAATTACATTGGCGCGACGAATATTCTCCTGCTCACCCGGGCTCTTTTGAGCTTTTTGTGCCGTCACTTCGTCCAGGCCGGTCTTAATAGTGATGTCCTGCGGGAAGGACTCGTAAAGTTTAAAAGGCGTTTTAGTAGGATCAACGTAAATAGTGGACGGCGCTTTAATTGATTTGACGATATTCAAAATATCTTTGTACTCGTGAAGCGTCCAACCGTCAGCCTGAAGATTTTTTCGAATATGTTCAGACACTTTGAAAAGATCTGTGCATAAATGAGCTTCAGTTTGGGTGATAAAAGCGTATGAATGGAAGAATGGATACAAGGGATTGTCGTTTCCACGCAGATTGGTCAGCCAAGCGATATCGTCCAAACCGCAAATTAGTGTCGAAGTATTCTCTCCGTACTTCTTCAATCGATTTCTCAAAGCGGTCAATTTTTCTTTTCGGCTCTCCACTGCGTATTGCGCTTCCAGTTCCCAAATGGGATCTTCAGGCACCGCCGGCCGATCCGTCCAAATTTCTCCGACAAGATTTCGGTCGTATAGAACACGCAAACCTTTAATGGGCAACTTTTGTTTAAATGCCTGCAGCATTGATTCGCTGAGAACTTCTCCGTCAACGGCCAAAGCATCACCATCATGCATTTGAGTCATCAGCCATTCATTCCAATCCGGCGTTCCCGGTTCAGAAACGGAGTTAATGTGGAATGTGCCCGCTTCAATTTCACGAGCCGCCTGAGTCGTATAGCGTCCATCAGTCCAAAATTCCGCATGATCCTCTGTCACCACGGCGTAACCCATGCTCCCGGAAAAACCGGTTAGCCATTGCACAGCCTTCCAGTGAGCCGAGACGGACTCTGTTTGATGAGGATCAGTTGTGCCGACATACACTGCCTTGGCTCCAACCTCTCGCAACAGACTACGCAAAGCGCTCAGTTTTTCAGTAGTGTTCATCTTTAACTCCTTTCAGGAAACAATTTCCTTTTGATACTGTCAGGCTGGCAACTTTTTCATTGCCAAATGCCTTCCGCGAACTTGACCATAGAAAAATAAAGCGATACTGCCCCAAACAAACAACATTGGCAGCAACTCATCAATTCCGAAGGACTCATGGTATACAAAGATCCCCAAACAAAGCGTTAGAGTCGGACTGATGTACTGGCAAAAACCAAGCATGTTTAAGGGAAGGTAATTAGTTGCATAGGTATAGGTGATTAAAGGAACCGAAGTCAGGATGGCGGTGCCGATCAACGCCCAAGCGACTAAATCACCTTCTCCAAGCATCGTGATGAAATCGGCGGTACCGGCAAAAATCAAATAAATCAAGGCAAAAGGCGCCACAATGATGGTCTCGAGAAAAATGGCCACGCTGGGCTGCAGGTAAAGCTTCTTTTTAAGCGCGCCATAAACTGCCCAAGTGGCTGACACGCCCAAAGCAATCCAAGGAAATTGACCAAAACGGGTCAGCATGATGCAAACCCCGATCACCGCCAGTAAAACACTGAGCTTTTGGTAAAAACTTAACCGTTCTCGATAAAAGACAACCCCTAAAACCACACTCATGATCGGCGTCAAAAAAAGACCTATCCCCAATTCAACAACATGTCCGGCAATCGGTGCAAAAATATTTATCCACCAATTCAACACCGCAATCAGAGACACCAAAATCAGCAAAACAAAATTAAATAAGTCAAGTTTTCCTATGGTTTGCCTCAATGTTTTCATTTGACCGGTACACGTTACGAATAAAAACAGAAAAAACGCAGACCAGCAATAGCGATGAGCAATCACTTCCCAAGGATCCACATTGACTAGCGTTTTCCAGTATATCGGCTGAAGTCCCCAAACCAAATAGGCGGTGAAAGCCCCCATCAAACCGATCATCAATTTTCGATTATTGCTCTGTTCCATTTGATTCATTGGTTGCGCTTCTTTCTACCTAGGCTCACAGTTATTCAAGGAGGCAAAGCGCTTGAAATTTTTAACTATTTCATGATATTTCGTTCATAATTAAAAATAAAACGAATAATTTTTCTTTTATGTATAAATAAAACTCATACATCAATGAAATCATGAGCTTAACCAAATATCGAGCTTTTTTAAAAGTAGCAGCAACCGGTAATTTCAGTGAAGCTGCTGAGCAAATGCATTGCACGCAATCTGCCGCAAGCCGGATGATTCACGATTTAGAGCACTTATGGGGTATAAAGCTTTTCTCACGCTTTAAAACTGGAGCTGTTCTTACTCCCGAAGGTGAGGCACTTTTACCTTTGATTCAAAAAGTTATTTTGGCTGATGAAGATGTTAAGGCCAGCGTCACATCATTCACTCACCTCTTATCCGGAACGGTGAGAATTGCCTCTTTTGCCAGTGTAGCGAGTGTTTGGTTGCCTAAGGTTATCAAAGCCTTTAAAACACGTTATCCAAACATTCATTACGAAGTTTTAATGGGTGACTTCGGCGAAATTGAGCATTGGGTAAAAACCGGGCGTGTAGACTTTGGTTTTACAAATCCCGAAGTTTCTGAAGGCTTGGATTCTATTTCGGTGGCAAAAGACGAACTGTTGCTGGCCGTTTATTGCGCTCACCCTTTAGCAAAACTGAAGGCAGTCCCTGCAGCATCTTTAGAAAATGAACCTTTCTTCCTATTGGAAAAAGGTAAGACCAGTTCCGTTACGGCTTATTTACAGCAACAAAATGTTCATCCTGCGGTTGAACTGACGACTTTCGAAGATTACGCAATCATGAATATGGTCAAAATGGAATTCGGTATCGGAATTCTCCCAAAATTGGTTCTTCAATACCCTGTCGAAGGCGTTGAAACCAAACCTTTAAGTCCGAAAGGATTCCGAGAAATTCGTTTGGTTATTAGATCCGGAGGAAAACTATCTTTTGCCACGCAAAAGTTTCTGCAAACCTTCTCGAAAGAACTTAGCGATGAGATTGATCCGAATTTCTATAAAAACCTAAAACCTTATTTGCAACTGCAGTAAGGTTAATCCAATTCCTCCAACATCGACGAAGTTGGATGTTTTTTTGTTTTAGGAAGTCTGCTGGAAGTACTGAAAATAAAGGCCTTCGCAAGGGAAGGCCAAAATTCGACGATGGCGGAGAAGGGGGGATTCGAACCCCCGAAGCCCGTTTTGCGAGCTTGCACCCTTAGCAGGGGTGTGCCTTCAGCCTCTCGGCCACTTCTCCGCACTATCTGAGCGTCGCTCAGTAAGAATGGGCATTCTATAAGATTTGTTTGTTTTTTTCAATAGTCCTACTTTCGAACAGGACATTTTTTTCCTGCTCTCTCATTTTTCGGAGAAATAATCTGTGAGCAGATCCCACGAAGCAAATCCACCTCCGGCTGCGTCAAAAGGGTTCTGGAAAATAGTCTTCTCACCCTAGGCATGAATAATTTCGGTTCCTCTGGATCCAAAACGCCGCAATGAATCATGGCTTTTTCAAAATGCCGCAAAAAACCTTCGACTGCTTGAGGTCCTGCGAGTTTCTCTCCGGCAAAACGTTCCTGCCATTGATAAAGTCCATCGTGTGTTCGAGATTGATCCATCATCGCCATGTGCATTTCATAGGCCATTACCTGAACAGCTTGGGACAAATTCAAACTGGTGCAGTCAGGATCGGCGGGAATTGCCGCGCACCCCTGACAGAGAGCCAATTGCTCGTTAGATAACCCCGTTCGTTCGCAACCGAACACAAAAGCGATATTGCCCAGCCCGCCCCGTACAAAATCTGTCGCCTTTTGCGCCACTGTCCGCACCGGTTCAATAGAAGGACCAAACTCACGGTCATAACCGGACATCGCCCAAGCGAAATCTACGCCTTCAAGCGCTTCGATAAGGCTACCGTAACAACGGCTTGCCTCAAGTACATCAACGCTGCTTGTTGAATAAGCCACGGCTTCCGGATGCGTGCGATAGTCTTCCTCCCAAGGACTCACTACCCGCAAATCCCGAAAACCCATGGTTTTGATGGCGCGGGCGGCAGAACCGATATTGCCGGGATGAGCCGGTTCCACCAAAATGAAACTAACATGCTGAGTCAATGGAGTAGTCGACATTTTCAAGAACTAAACGCAGAAAAATCATTAAAATATGTAGATTCTACACGTAGTTACCGAAACAACTAATTTAAGAAGGATTCCGACGATGAATTCCCCGATGCTCAACACGGCGATGAAAGCGGCCCGCGCTGCCTGTTCTATTCTCAACCGCGCGGTTGATAACCTCTCCGCTTTAGAAGTGCATAAAAAGGGCCATTCTGACTTCGTAAGCGAGGTTGATGTCGCCTGCGAACGCACCATCGTGGAAATTTTGCGTGAAGCATACCCCCGCCACCAAATTCTCGGCGAGGAAAACGGTCTCACAGGACCTGAAAAAAGTGAATTTCAATGGATCATTGATCCGGTAGATGGCACAACCAACTTTCTGCACGGTTTTCCCCAATACGCAGTGTCCATTGCTCTGAAGCGTGAAGGAGAAATTATTGAAGCTGTCGTTGCCGATCCCGTTAAAAATGAAATGTTCACCGCCACCCGCGGCGTGGGTGCTTTTTTGAATGGTCGCCGCATTCGCGTGAGCAAACGTACCGCCATGGCCGACTCTTTGGTGGGAGTGGGATTCCCCTTCCGCAAATCCGATGATGTCGACGCTTATATGAAAGTCTTTTCCCAATTAGCGAAGACCACAAGCGGTTTGCGCCGCGCAGGGGCCGCCTCTTTGGATCTCGCTTATGTGGCCGCTGGACGCCTCGACGCTTTCTGGGAGCCCAATCTCAAACCCTGGGATATCGCGGCTGGCTCCCTGCTGGTTCTTGAAGCCGGCGGCCTCGTCACGGATTTTAAGGGTGAGTCCGATTACCTCTCCACAGGACAAATTGTGGCCGGTACGCCGAAAGTCTTCGGACAGCTCTTGCCCATCATTAACAAAAATTACGGCGACATCCGCTAAGACACCCAACGATCTGACCTAAACGGACAGTCCACAATGGCAAAGGCAAAAACGATTCAAACGGGAAACGACCCGCTGGCAGGTCACACACCTGCTATTCGGCGCTTTCTTGAGATCAAAGCGCAGCATCCGGACACACTCGTGTTGTACCGCATGGGCGACTTTTATGAAACGTTTTTTGATGATGCGGTTAAAGCCAACAAACTGTTAGGCATTACTCTGACATCCCGCGGAACAGACACAAACGGCAATCCAATTCCCATGGCCGGTGTTCCGGAGAAAACTCTGGAGCAATACCTGGCGCGTCTTGTCAAACAAGGTGTGTCCGTTGCGATTTGTGAGCAAATCGGCGACCCGAGTAAAGGGCCTTTGGAGCGAGAACTCGCCCGCATTGTAACGCCTGGCACACTGACCGAAAATGAACTTTTGCCTCAAAAGCAAGATGCCGCGCTTTTAGCTGTTTCACCGGCCGGACGTCACGGTTCTCGCCTGGGACTGGCGTGGCTCGTGCTCAGTAACGGCCGTTTTCATGTGGCCAACACCAGTCTTGAGGAGCTGGCCACTGAAGTTACCCGCATTGCGCCGTCTGAAATTCTCGTTCCGGAGGATTTCAAAGAGACAATTGAAAAGCTTCGCCTGCCGGCCGCCATTACCGCATTGCCGAAATGGCATTTTTCCGTGGACCACGGAACCGCCAAGTTAAAGCATCAGTTTCATGTGCAAGAGCTTACTGCCTGGGGACTTGACGATGTGCCCGATGCGGTAAGCGCAGCCGGTGCCCTTTTAACGTATGCGGAAAACACGCAGTGCGAGGCGATTCCTCATTTATTGCCTCCTGTGCTTGAAGTGCAAAGCCAGTTTGTTGGCATGGACAGTGCAAGCCGGCGAAACCTTGAACTCACGCAAACGTTAAGGGGCGATGACGGTCCCACGCTGTTCTCGCTGCTTGATCAGTGCAAAACCAGCATGGGATCTCGCCTTTTACGCCTCTGGATTCATAACCCCCTTAGGGACACGCAAATAGTAAGCGCCCGCCATCAAGCAGTGGAAAGCTTTTTGATCGCGGAACATGTACGCCAATCCGTTCGTGACAAACTTAAAACTGTCCCGGACTTTGAACGCCTGGCCACGCGCATTGCCATGCGCACAATCAGACCTAAAGAGTTGGCCGCTCTGCGTGACTCACTGCCCCATTTGGCAGACATCGCCCGTGAACTCATCACAATCGATGATCCTCTAATTGAAAAAAATGCCGCAGATCTCGTCATTGATCCGACTCTTTACGAAAGGCTCCGGGCTGCTCTTTTACCGGATCCTGCCGTACAGTTGCGTGACGGGGATGTGATTGCTAGCACCTATAATGAGGAGCTCGCCACCCTCAGAGAACTGAGGGACAATGTGGGCGAATTTTTAACGCAAATGGAAATTCGCGAGCGTGAAGCCACTGGGATTCCCACGCTTCGAGTGCAGTACAACAAAGTCCAGGGATTTTTTATAGAAATTTCACGCGGTCAGGCTGACAGAGTGCCTCTGCACTACCACAGAAAGCAGACGCTAAAAAACAGCGAGCGTTACATTACGCCTGAATTGAAGGACTATGAGGATAAAGCGCTTTCGGCTCAAGAGCGCTCTCAGTCGCTGCAAAAATCTTTATACAATGAGCTATTGGAATTCGCCGATCCCTTTGTGCCTGTTTTGCAGAAAGCCTCAGCCGCGGTTGCCGCCATCGACGTGCTCTGCGCCTTTGCTTTTCATGCCGCCCGAGCCAACTGGGTGCGCCCCGAACTTGAAAAGGTGCCCGGGATAGAAATTTCCGGCGCGCGCCACCCGGTCGTTGAAGATGCCATTGAAAGCTATACTCCCAATGACTGCCGATTAGTTCCGGGGAGACGACTCCTTGTTATCACCGGTCCCAATATGGGCGGCAAATCAACCTATATGCGCTCGATCGCGCTCATCGTGCTTTTAACTTATATCGGCAGCTTTGTTCCCGCTTCAAGCGCGAAAATCGGCCCGATCGACAGAATTCTCACCCGTATCGGCGCCAGTGATGATTTAGCCCGTGGTCGCTCCACTTTTATGGTGGAGATGACTGAGGCCGCCTCAATTTTGCATCAGGCGACCGATCAAAGCCTTGTGCTCATGGATGAAATAGGTCGAGGCACCTCCACCTTTGACGGTTTGAGTTTGGCGGCAGCCATTGCCCACGAGTTAGCCTTGGTGAAGAAAAGTTTTACGCTTTTTGCCACTCACTACTTTGAACTCACAAAGCTTGAGCAAACCGCTCCGGAAGTATCCAACGTCCATGTGGCGGCAGTGGAAAGCAAAAACCGCATCGTCTTTTTGCATGAAGTGCAGGATGGCCCCGCCAACCAAAGCTACGGTATTGCCGTTGCTCAACTGGCCGGCGTCCCCAACTCTGTCATTCGCCGGGCTCGTAAAATGCTCAATGAACTGCAGGAACGCAGCCAGATCAATGAGCAACTGGACCTATTCGCCAATAATGACATCGAGATGCCTGACGAAAAAGCGCCCGAGCCCAATCGGACCCAGGCGCTTTGTGAAGAAATTGACGCCCTCGACGTCGATCAACTGACACCGCGTCAAGCGCTGGAACTGCTCTATGAGCTCAAAGATAAAGCCCGTGGCATTTTAAAAGATTAGTGCAAAGTTCTATTCATAGCCTCATCTTCACCGGCGTCATCGACAATATTGGCCCCCATCGGCTTATCTGAAACCTGTAAAAAGGACGGCACCACAACCTCGTCGTTGCCGATTGTTTCCGCTCCCTTTTTAACCGGTTCAACTTTTTGCACGGTGATTTCAAATTTTAGGCCGATGCCGGCAAGAGGATGATTGCCATCCAGCACTACAACTCCGTCGGCTATATCCGTCACCCGATAAACACGATCAAGCGTTTCACCCCGAATTTCGGTGTAACTTAATCCGACCTCTACCCCGCCGTCAAAGTCGCTTTCCGGACGGATGATCAAAGCGGTTTCATCGTAATCACCGAATGCCTCTTCAGGTTCAAGCTGTACCGTCACGGTGTCACCGGCTTTTTTCCCTTCAAGAGCTTTTTCAATGACAGGGAAAATATCACTGTGACCATGCAGGTAAACCAAATTGTCCGCCGACTCCATCAAATCACCCTGGAGGTTGTACATTTTGGCTGAAAATGTCACCAGTGTATCTTTAGCAACTTGCATATCTTTCCTTTAATTTAAAATGCTTTTTTTGGCCTTTTCGTATTCCTGTTGAGATAAAAGTCCTTTCTCATAAAGGCCTGCTAAATCTTTCAATTCCTTTACCCGCATCTCTTCATTGCCGGGCAAATAAATGTTCTCTTTTCCCAAAGGGTTTAACCCATAGCGGTTGGCGCCCGGCTGAGAGCCTATGAGACCGATCACCAAATAGGCAATAAATTCCACCCCCGGAATGAAAAGAAGAATCGCCCAAAGACCGCTTGCATCAAAATCATGCAGGCGACGAACAGCCGCCGAAACCGTGCTGATAAGAGAAATCACCGTCAACACGGCGTAGATCTTACCCGCCTCGAAAATCTCAGGGCTTGCGGTGGCATCTTGAATATCAAGCGACTGCCCGGGCAGCATGGCGAAAGTATAGAGAAGATAAGGCACGCCGAGACGCACAAGCATCCAAAAAGCGATGACCCCCCAAAAGCGACCGCGATTCATGCGGCCTGAAAATGAGAAAAAGAGTTTAAACATTACTTTGCTCTTTAAAAGAAAAGGGAGTGCGGAATGCTCTCACTCCACGCTCCCCTATTCCGACCCATTGAGTCGGTGTCGTTACTTCGTCTGGTCGCTCAGCAAAGTGAGGATTCTGGGCGCCACACCGGTTTGATCGGCTTTGCCGTCCGGTCCCAGCACATGCACGCGGCACTCGGTATCAGACAGACGTTGCAGATAAATCACATATTGAGGAGCTTCCACCGGCTTGGTCTTGCCGAAAGCATTGCTCCAGAAACCTTGTTCGGAGCGCTTTTGATCCTCGTATTCCTGATCGAGGTAGCGAACGAGGAAGAAGCCGCGCGAGCGGTCTCTATCTTCAACCGTAAAGCCCATGCGGTCGATAGCCAAAGCGACTCGGCGCCAGGCGCGCTCGAAATCTTCCTTAATGAAGATGCTCGTGGCCACGCCCTCAGCATCCTGTTCAAGCTGGCTGATCGCATCCTCAGCTTCGTAGCTAGCCAGCTTTTGCACTTCAGCTTCGTGCTCGGCGGCGCTCTTTTTCACAGCCTCAGGGTTAAATTCCTGATTAATGCGTTGAGCCAAACGGGTCAGCATTTCAGCTTCCATTTCAGGATCGCTGGGGCCGGGCTGCCAAACTGTCGTTTCGTTATCTCCGCCCATGCTCTTGACCACTTCAACCATCGCGCGGTGCGTCACAAAAATATCGGAGCCGCCCGTGGCAGAACGTTCAATACGGGCGCGGTATTGGTCACGCTCGCCCGTGGAATAAACCAGGTCAACAATGCGGCCCAAGGTGCCGCGGATGATGTCTTGCGGAAGCTTGGCTCGGTTTTCAGCCCAATTGGTTTCCATCACACCGGTGGTTGCATCCTGACGAGAAAGCGACAAGCCGACCGTGGTCCAGAAATCCTGCATCACGGGCCAAAGCATTTCCGGGGCGAGATCCACATGAATCCAGCGATCATTGCCGTCACGGACAATTTTTGCTACCTCACCCTGAGGCAACACCACCAAAGCGTTTTGATGAGCTCCTGAACCCTGGGCGTTTAACTGAGCCTGTTGGCTGGCATAGACCACCTGTTGGCGAGTCGGCACAGCGTAGCGGTCAGAGCCCGGAACGGAGGATAAATCCGGCGGGATTTCCAAAGGAGCGCGGGAGTCGCTCGTTTCGTACTGAATACGGTCTTGGCCAAAATCAATGCTCGAGCAAGCGGCCAAAGCCATCGGCAAAGCGACCACCAAACCCGTACGGACTATTTTTTTCATCATTTTGTGTTCACTCACTCGCACGCCAATAAATCAAGCGCGCCGTTACTACAAATTAACGCGGTTATTTTACCGATTTCGGCTTACCTATGGGTAAAAGCCATCATCACAAATTTGAAACAAATCATCAAAGCAGCGCCCATGTCAGCAGGCGCCTGGCCGTCCAAACAAAAGGATGCATGAAATAAGTCAAAAAACCCGACAAAATCAATACAACCAAAATCACCATACCGTAGCGTTCAATTTCTGCAAATTTCACCGCCGCTTCGTAAGGTAAAAGCATGGTCACAATGCGCCCGCCATCCAAGGGCGGCAAGGGCAAAAGATTAAAGGCCATGAGGTAAAAGTTCACCAGCACTCCCGCCACCGTCAAATCCAGCAGCGACTGACTGAGAAAGCCCGTCCAAATAAACACTTTCAGCAGCAACAGCCAAATAAAAGCCTGAAGGAGATTGCTTGCCGGACCTGCAAGCGCCACCATGAACATGCCCTGACGAAAAGGCGTCAAATTACGTGTGTTGACGGGAACAGGCTTGGCCCATCCTAAAAGCACTCCGCCCAGCCCGGTCATCGCCGAGCCCAAAAGCAAAACCCCCGGCACAATGATGGTGCCGACCAAATCAATGTGAGGGATGGGGTTAAGCGTTACCCGTCCGAGCATCGAAGCCGTCAGGTCGCCGTAGCGACGAGCCATCCATCCGTGAGCGGACTCGTGCATAGTGATGGCGAAAATCAAAGGAATCGCGTACACCGCGATATCATAAAGGTGGTGCATGATCAGCGATCTTTCAATAATTGCAAAACAGTTGGCAGATAATCAGGCAAAGGCTCCTGCATTCCGGGTTCGGGCCGACCGGGTTTAAAACCGTGATAGTCACTGCCGGTGCTCGCCAAAAAGCCCATATTTAAGGCCACCCGCGTATAGCGTTCATTTTCTGCCTCAAAATGACTCCCCGTGGTCACCTCAATAGCGTCTCCGCCAAGCGCCTTAAATTCTTCCAGTAAATCAATTGTGCTTACGGGAGGCGTAAACGCATAGCGGCCCGGGTGCGCCATGACCGCCACCCCCTCTGTCTCGCGGATAAAGCGCATGGCCTCAGGCAAACTCATCCACTCGGTTTTCACATAGGCGGGGCCGTTGTCTTTGAGGTACTTATCAAACGCCTCGTCTTCGGTGCCGACGGTTCCCCTTTGCACCAACGCGAGGGCGAAGTGCCTGCGCGAGAGGTTTAATTTATTGCCGGCGAGTTCCAGCGCCTGTTCATAAGTGTTGTAGATCCCCATCGCGTTAAATTTAGCCGCGATCGTGCGGGCGCGGGCATCGCGCTGACGACTCAACTTCTCCGACAATTCCCAATAAGGCTCAAACTTTTTGGGTCCAAGACTAACCACGTGGATGGTTTTTCCCGACCAACAGACGGAAAGCTCCACCCCATCAATGAAACGCATACCCAATTTATCGGCTTCAAGGCGAGCTTCTTTGAGACCGGCCACCGTGTCATGATCCGTGAGAGCCATCACCTCAACCCCGTTGGCATGAGCTTTCCTGACCACCTCAGCGGGAGAAAACACACCGTCGCTCGCGCTTGAGTGCACATGTAAATCCATTCTCATTTCAATATCTAAACCCATTACAATTCAACCTTTAACTTTAAATGATTTATCGCACAATAGATGGCTATTTTTTCAATTTCTGACAAGATTCCGTCCATTGCTCCGACGGCTTATGTCGATGAGACGGCGACCGTCACCGCCGACGTGACTCTGGAAGATAACGTCAGTGTGTGGCCTGGCGCCTCTATCAGGGGCGATGAGGCGGATATTGTGGTGCGGGCCGGCAGCAACATTCAAGACAACGCCGTGCTTCACACCGACCCCGGCAAGCCCTGCCATGTCGGTCAAGACGTGACCGTGGGGCACGGAGCCATTTTGCACAGCTGCACAATCGGCGATGAGAGTCTGATCGGCATGGGCGCTGTTATTCTTAACGGCACGGTTATCGGCCGGCAAACGCTCGTCGGCGCGGGCACGCTTATCGCCGAAAATAAAACCTTCCCAGACGGTGTGTTGATTCTCGGCCGCCCCGGTCGCATTGTGCGAGAATTAACCGCTGAAGAGAAATTAAAAATTCGCGACAATGCTCGCGAATACATTGAACAAAAAAATCGTTATCAAACCGAAAAAAAGAGAATCGGTTAGGACAGGATTAGATGATCGGACAAGACAATCTCAGCAGATTTATCTTTAAAGAAACGCCCATGAAAGGCGCCGCGGTGAAACTTACCACCGCATGGAAAGCCATGCGCAGGTATCAGAAATGGCCGCCGAGCGTCACACGCCTGATTGGTGAAATGACCGCGGGGGCAATTTTGCTCGCCAGTTCCTTGAAGTTCGAAGGTTCGCTAATCATGCAGGTCCAGGGCGATGGCCCGGTTCGTTTGGCGATCGTTGAAGTGAGAAACGGACTATTGGTGCGGGCCACTGTCAAAATGAATGAAGCCGAACCCGTCGATGACAAGATGGGACTGAAAGCGCTTGTGAACGCCCATGGCAGGGGCCGCTGCGCCATTATGCTTGACCCCAAAGACCGCCGCGAAGGCGAGCCTCTTTATCAGGGCGTGGTGCCGCTTACGGGTGAAACCGTTGCCGATGCGCTCATGGGTTATATGCAACAATCTGAGCAAATCAACACAAAATTGTGGTTAAGCGCCAATGATGAAAGCGCCTCAGGATTGATGCTGCAACAAATGCCTGATTTCGGTGGTAAAGACGAAGGGCTTCACCGTGATGATGACAGCGTCAACCGTATCGAAACGCTGGCTTCAACCATTACCGACGAAGAGCTTCTCACGCTTACCCCGCAAGAGGTCACTCACCGCCTGTTTTGGGAGGAAGCGCCTGAATATTTTGAACCGCTTCAACCTAAATTCGCCTGCACGTGCTCTCGAGAAAAAATCGAATCGATGATCAGAAATTTGGGTGAAGTTGAAGCGCTTCAAATTGTAAAAGAAGAAGGAAAACTCGAGGTTACATGCGACTTTTGCGGTCGCACCGAAAGTTTCACCGCCGAAGACATTGTGCGCCTTTTCGATGACGCGAAAGCAACAAAAAACTAATTATGAAAACCGTATTTAAAACAAGTGAGAATCACAACGTTATGGGTTTTAACCATGATGGCCTGCAAGGCGGTTTTTACCTGACAGGCAACCCGATTCTCGCCACTTTAAACGGCCCCTACCCGATCCGCAATCTTTCTGAAAAAGACGCGTTGGAAAAAGTGCGCGCCATCACTGATGATTTTTTAGAAGTGAGCGGCAAAAAAGAAGGACTCATCGCTTGGGTGTACAAACTTATCATCGATGGCGAGTGCGTTATTTACTCCGTCAATATCAATGCCGCCACCGGTGAATTCACGGTCTCGCATCAAAACCTAAAGGATGTATTGGATTCGTTTTTACCGCAGCAGGTCAAAGGCGGAGAAGAAGTCGAGGGCTTTTTCATCAAGGCCGACGGCGACAAAGTCTGGGCATTCCAACCGGTGGAGCATTTTCTGTTGTGCCTCGTGCCCGATGACAATCATTCGTCCATCAATGTGAGGATCTATCAGGCCGATCCGGCGCTTGCGGATTTAATTGAACATGATCAAAACGAATTGCTCGAATTTTTTATGAATAAGGTCATGCCGAAAATCACTGATCGCTACCCGCAGCTCAGTCCGATGAATCGAGCAAAGAATACGGATCCGGAAAAGCTCTTTGAAGATTTGATGGCGTTGCTTGAAAATCCTCAGATGCGCATGCCCCGGCGTGAGGTGACGCTAGAACTCACCGGACAGCCTCCCGTCACAATGTCCCTGTCTCACCTTTTCGGCTTTCGCGCGATCAAGGACGGTGAAAATAAAACAGAGCACTTAACGATTTACCACGACGGTCATCATTACTGGCTCTACACGGTTACCCCGTCAGAGGACACCAATAATCCTGCGCTGAGAACGTTGGAAAAAATCACACCGGAGCAAATCGTGGATCTTGCCCGTCGAATGGTCTGGGGGCAAGCTGAGGCCGACGAGGTGCTTCAGACTCAAAAATGGATTAATTGACCACAAAGAAAGCCAAGGCCCGCGAAAACAACTCGCGGGCCTTTAATTTCATTTGCCTTCGGTGATTGGCACTAAGAAGCTTTCGCCTGCATACGGTTTAGCGCAACGGAGGCCAACACAGCCGCGCCGGTGGCGATCGCCTTGTCATTAAAATCAAAGCGCTCGTTATGCACAGGCGCGTCATGCTCGGCATCCTTCATACCGAGTCGGAAAAGACAGCCCGGTCGTTCCAAAAGCATGAAAGAAAAATCCTCGCCGCCCATTGTGCGCCGGAATTCCCCAACATTCTCAGCTCCCAACACTGCCTCGGCAATTTGTTTGGCCTGGGCCACTTCAGCGGGCGTGTTGTACATCGCGGGGTAGAGCCTGATGTATTTGGAGTCCGTCTTCATGTTGTAGGTTTTGGCAATTCCCTCGGCGATTTCGTGAATCCGACGCTCGATTAAATCACGAACCTCAGGCTCGTAAGAGCGGCAGGTACCGCGAACAAGCGCCTTTTGCGGCACAACGCTCGTGCCGTCGGGATCGCCCGCCTGGGCGCAGCAAACCGACACCACGGCACAGAGGTTGGAATCGACGTTGCGGGAAACGATCGTCTGCAGAGCCAAAATCGCCTCTCCCATGGCCACCACAGGATCCTTTACGAAGTGGGGACGCGAACCGTGTCCCCCCTTTCCTTCAAAGGTAATTTCAAAAATGTCGGCGTTTGAAGTGGCGTAACCTGAGACAAAGCCCACCTTGCCAACCTCAATGCCCGGCTCAGCGTGCAAAGCATAAAACTCCTCTATGCCGAAACGATCCACCAAACCGTCTTCAACCATGTGCCGGGCTCCCGCGAAACCTTCTTCCCCGGGCTGGAAAATTGCCACGAGAGTGCCCGCAAAGTGGCGATGCTGCATGAAGTACTTCACAACTGCCAAGAGTGTGGCCACATGCCCGTCGTGACCGCAAGCATGCATGTGCTTCTCACGGGCGCTCTGGTACGGAACACCGGTGTTTTCATTTAAAGGCAACGCATCACTGTCTGCTCTGAGTCCAATCGTGCGGCCCGGTTGATCACCCTTTATCACACAAACAACGCCGGCTACGTCCGGTCCGCCCACTCGCGTGGTGATATCTTCACAACCGAAACTTTTTAATGCCTCAACAATGGTTTTTTCTGTCCGCGTAAGATTGAGCCCAATTTCTGGGTATTGATGAATAACATGTCGGATTTGCGCGGCCGCTTCAGCGCATTCAACCATATCCTGCGGCTTCACAATAAGATGCTCAGTCATAACGAATCCTTTGCAAAATGCACGTTGATTCGTTATTTATAGCGAATTATTCAGAAAATCTTTGAAGAAAATTGCTCGGACGTACGGCGTTTAACCTACCGAGCCTTCTCCGCCGGAGGCGGTGTCACCGGCGCCGGGCGGTACAGAGGATCATTGATGATGTCTGCCGGTATGGCATTACCCGGCAACACTTTTTGGGGTCGTTGAATGCGGAAAAGCACCTCACCGGGTCTGACCATATTAAGGTCGTGCCTGGCGCGTTCTTCGATGGCGTCAGCCCCTCGGGACAAGGAACGGACCTCGGCGGCCAAGCGTTGGTTTTCTTCAAAAGTAAGAGCGTTTTGTTCTTTTATGTCGGCAAGCTCCTCGCTCAAAGACACCACTCGAACATAACCTCCCTGACCGCCGATCAAAGGCCAAAGCATTAGCAACAACAACAGCAACAAGATCTTGATGATCTTATCGGGCGTAATCATCAGCTTTGGCCTTCCCTCAGTTCAATTAGAACGACCATTCCTTAATGCAGTAAAAGGCATCACGGCCGGGATACACAGCTTGATCATCCAATTCTTCTTCGATGCGGAGCAATTGGTTGTACTTGGCCATGCGATCGCTGCGGCTCATGGAACCGGTCTTGATTTGGCCGGCGTTGACGCCGACAGCCAAATCAGCGATAAAACTGTCTTCGGTTTCACCGGAGCGGTGAGAAACCACCACGGAGTACCCCGCGCGCTTAGCCATTTCAATGGCGGCGAGCGTTTCAGTCAGAGAGCCGATCTGATTGACCTTGATGAGGATTGAATTGGCCACTCCCTTTTGGATACCTTCGGCCAAAATCTTGGGATTAGTCACGAACAAGTCATCGCCCACCAACTGGACGCGGCGACCCAAAGCGTCGGTGAGTTTCTTCCAACCTTCCCAGTCCACTTCAGCCATGCCGTCCTCAATGGAGATAATCGGATACTTGGCCCCCCAAGCTTCAAGCACCTTGATCCATTCATCAGCCGTGTAGGTTTTGCCTTGACCTTTTTGCACATACTTGCCGTCTTCGTAGAATTCGCTCGCGGCGCAGTCAAGACCAATAGCGATGTCTTTGCCCGGCTCATAACCGGCAGACTTAATGGCCTCGATAATAAGTTCAATGGCCTCCTCGTGACTATCGATATTGGGGGCAAAGCCGCCTTCATCACCCACAGCCGTGCTCATGCCACGGCCGTTGATGATCTTCTTCAAAGCGTGGAACGTTTCGGCGCCATAGCGAAGAGCTTCATGGAAACTCGGAGCGCCGAGCGGAATAATCATGAATTCTTGCAAATCAAGATTGTTGTTGGCGTGAGCGCCGCCGTTAATCACATTCATCATCGGCACAGGCATTTGCACCGCGCCCATGCCGCCAAGATAGCGGTAGAGCGGCAGACCGGAATAGTTGGCCGCCGCGCGGGCGCAAGCCATTGACACACCCAAAATAGCGTTGGCACCGAAATTGCTCTTATTTTCCGTTCCATCATCCTCGATCATTTGCATGTCGATCGAAGCCTGCTGCGTCACATCAAAACCGATCAAGGCGGGCTGAATCTTGGCGTGGATGTTTTCCACCGCCTTCATCACACCTTTGCCGCCGTAGCGAGAGTCCTTATCGCGCAGCTCAAGCGCTTCACGAATACCGGTGGACGCGCCGGAAGGCACAGCTGCGCGGCCCATCACACCACTGTCAAGATAGACGTCGCATTCAACCGTGGGATTGCCTCGGCTATCTAAAATTTCACGAGCGACGATGGCATTGATCGTAGACATATCGGAAGTTCCTCAAAAGTATATTTTGGAGGCCGCACTACGCAGCCTCCTTCGTAAAAAAGCATAAACCGGCCCCCGGCCGTTTCTTGTCCGCTATTGTACCGAAGCGGCGTGAAGCTCGCGACGACGCCGACGTTTTAAAAACTGTTTTCCAGTAGCGGTAAAGACTTCACCGTCCGGTCAATGGCCTGAAGTTGTGTTAACAGCTCACGCATGCGCGCCAAAGGAACCATATTGGGGCCATCACTTTTAGCGCAATCAGGATCCGGGTGCGTTTCCATGAAAAGGCCGGATATGCCGACAGCCACGGCCGCCCGAGATAACACCGGCACGAAGGCCCGCTTGCCGGAAGAGCTCGTGCCGTTGCCGCCCGGCAGTTGCACCGAATGCGTGGCGTCAAAAACCACCGGAGCGTTTGTTTCCCGCATAATCGCGAGACTTCGCATATCGCTGACAAGGTTGCCGTAACCGAATGAAGCTCCGCGCTCACAACACATAAAGTTGTCTTCGGGAAGGCCCGCTTCACGAGCCGCCGCTCTGGCCTTCGCAATAACGTTGACCATGTCATGGGGCGCCAAGAACTGGCCTTTTTTAATATTGACAGGCTTGCCGCTTCGGGCGCAGGCGCAAATGAAATCCGTTTGGCGGCACAAAAAAGCCGGAGTCTGCAACACATCCACGTAGCGGGCCACTATCGGCACATCTGCCTCAGTGTGCACGTCTGTGACCACGGGAACCCCCACCGTTTCACGGACCCGAGCCAAAATTTCCAGTCCCTTTTCCATGCCCGGTCCCCGAAAACTTGACACCGACGTACGGTTGGCTTTGTCATAACTCGCTTTAAAAATATAGTGGATGCCCAAATCATCACAGATCGCTTTCATTTCGCGTGCGATCTCCATCACCATGTCCTCGCTTTCAATCACACAGGGACCGGCCATGAGGAAAAAGGGCTTATCCAAACCGACTTCAAAACCGCAAAGTTTCATTATTTGATAACCTTAAAAAGATTCCAGGGATGAAATTTTCGGATACTTACCGCCTTCGCGGCGCTAAGTAAAAATTCCTAACCATCGAAACATAGCACATAGCGGCATTTAATGCTGGAAAACGGCGAACTCTGAAGGCACACAAAAATTACCAAACATAAAATGCCTTACCGATGTCTGTTATCTTAGTGTCAAGAAAAAAAATATCTCTTTGGCTTTCGAGTGGGCCACTCTTTTGTTTATACTAATCGGTTGTTTTTCTGGAAAAAGGATCAATGAAATGACGGCGATTGGTTTTGACAATCAACAATATCTCACGACGCAATCTGAACAAATTCGTCGCCGAATCGCTCAATTCGGGGGAAAACTGTACCTCGAATTCGGGGGAAAACTCTTTGATGACTTCCATGCCTCGCGCGTGCTTCCGGGTTTTCACCCCGACAGTAAAATCCGGATGCTGCAACAGCTCAAAAACGATGTGGAAATCGTCATCGCGATCAATGCGGCACACATTGAAGCCAATAAAGTTCGCGGGGACTTGGGCATCACTTACGAAGAGGATGTGCTGCGCCTCATTGACGCGTTCCGTGAAATGGGTCTTTATGTCGGCAGCGTTGTCGTCACGCAATACACGGGACAAAAAGCCGCCCAGGATTTTCTCAAACGTCTTGAGACGTTGGACATTCCTTCTTACCGTCATTACCCCATCGCCGGTTATCCGTCCGATGTTGATTTCATTGTGAGCGAAGAAGGCCTCGGACGAAATGAGTATATTGAAACAAGCCGCTCACTTATTGTCGTCACCGCCCCCGGACCCGGCAGCGGCAAGATGGCCACGTGCTTGAGCCAGCTCTATCATGACCACAAGCACGGCGTTACGGCGGGTTACGCCAAATTTGAAACTTTCCCGATTTGGAATTTGCCCCTAAAGCATCCGGTGAATCTGGCTTACGAAGCCGCCACCGCTGATTTAAACGACGTCAACATGATTGACCCCTTCCATTTGGAAGCTTATGGTAAAACAGCGGTGAACTATAACCGTGATGTGGAAATTTTCCCCGTTTTAAACGCCATTTTTGAACGCATTCAGGGCGTCTCTCCCTACAAGTCTCCGACAGACATGGGGGTGAACATGGCGGGTAACTGCATTGTCGATGACGATGTCTGCCGTAAAGCATCCCGTATGGAAATTCTTCGCCGCTACTACGCCGCCGGAGTCAAGCACATGCGGGGAGCCTCCAATGAGCAAGAAATCAATCACCTGAAACTTATCATGAATCAGGCCGATACAACGCCGGAAATTTTCCCCGCCGTTGCGATTGCCTTAGCCAAAGCCGAGCAAACCCGAGCCCCTGCCGCCGCCATGATTCTTCCCAACGGACAAGTCGTGACCGGTAAAACTTCGAGCACATTGGGCTGCGCATCGGCCATGCTATTGAACGCGCTGAAGGTTCTCGCCGGCATTGATCACGACGTCGACTTGATTTCCGCGCGTGTATTGGAGCCGATCTGCCAGCTCAAAACACAGTACCTTCTGCATAAAAACCCAAGACTGCATATTGACGAGGTGCTTTTAGCGCTAACCATTTCCGCTTTGCGCAATGAGCCGGCCCAAAAAGCCAAAGAGCAACTCGCCAAACTTCGAGGCTCAGAAGTTCACTTCACAGTGATCATCAGCGAAGAAGATGAGCGAATGCTTCAGCGCCTGGGTATCAATGTGAGTTGCGAGCCTCGCTACGAGACGTCAAGGCTTTATCACAGGTAAATTCACCAATCAAAAAAGCAAAACCCGAAAGATCTTCTTTCGGGTTTTGCAATAACAGCCGGTCAAATAATCGTTTCCCGGCGCAAAAGATTTCTAAACATCCTTTGAGGATTTTTCACCGACCTCCCATTCCGGTTGGAAAGCCATGTGATCGATATTAAAACGTTCCTTCACGTTCTTTCTGATCTCTTCCAAAACAATGGGCCAGGAGAGGTGAGAATTAATTTTCAGGTGCGCGCTGATGGCTGAATAACCGGGACTCATCACCCAAACGTGAAGATCGTGCACACTGAGCACTCCCGGAATACTGGCAATCGCCTCTCCCACCTCCTCATAATCGACTCCGTCGGGAACGGCATCGAGCATCACCGGAACGGTCTCTTTCAGAACGCCCCAAGCGGCGTGAGCCACAAGGGCGCAAATCAACAGGGATAAGACAGGGTCGACCTGAACGGGACCGCCAAAGTAAATCACAGCGCCGGAAATAATCGCCGCCACGGAACCCAAAAGGTCTCCCAACACATGCACAAGGGCGGCCCGAGTGTTGACGTTTTTCTTATCCCGTGAAAGCGAAAGGGCCACAGCGATATTGACAAACATACCGATAGTGGCAATAAGCATCACGCTGCCGCCGGAAACCTCGTGAGGATTGGTTAAACGATCGATCGCTTCAAAACAAATCCAACCCAAAACGATAAACATGACAAGGGCGTTGATAAAGGCGGCGAGAACCTCTATGCGGGCGTGGCCGAAAGAGTGATGACTGTCGGCGCCGCCCCTGGCCAACCAATTGGCCACCAATGCGAAAAGCAAGCTCGCCGCATCGGTTGCCATATGACCCGCGTCGCCGATCAATGCCAAAGAATTGCTGAGAAGACCGCCGATCAATTCAACGGCTGAAAAACCCAATGTCAGAAGAACCGCCACTCCCAACACACTCACCTTAACTTGCTGAGTTGCGTGATTATAGAGACTGTCTCCTTGACCATGACTTGAAAAAGCTCTTTCTTTTTCTAAATTGTCCGATCCTTTTTTATTCAACATTTTCTTATTCTGCGATTCAGAACAATATCGACCGCAGTGTACTGCTTTTACAAAGTTCTCTAATAATTGAAAATCACTCTCAAATTCCCTACCGATTCTACCTAAAAGCAGTCACGTATAATGCACTCATTATTTAATGTTGACGATGTTCGGGAGTTTTTTAGAGATTGCCCGAATCGAATGTTGTTGGTGATGAATTCCGTTTATTTTTTGATTCCCGGTCTACGTTTGCCTGCCGAAGTCCTGAAAAACGGGACACTTTCTGCAGACTTCTCCCCTTTACAACAATTAACCGAGGGAGCCGAAGAGATTATCTCCCAACAGCTAGTCCACGATCCTGTTTTGGACGGCGCGTCTCATATTGTCTGGCTATGGCAAGTCATCGGGAAAAAAACAACGATGCCCGAAACGGCGGCATTTGAATGGGAGGCCGACGGCGGTCCCGCGATGGGAGCGCAAACCTGGAGGTTGCATAGCGTTCATGAGGACAATCGTGAAGGCCAAGTGATTTTACGGGCTCCGCTTAATGATTTAAGCGCTTGCGAACGCGACATTTTGCACGATGAGGTGCTTGCTTGCGCGCGAAAATTCGGTTTTCAGCTTCAGCAATGGGCCGATCGCTGGTATTTGACAAGAAATACAGATTGGGCCCTCGTTGTCCGCCCGTGGTGCGCTCAACAGCACCAACCATTCAACGACAGCAATCTGGAAGGACCGGCAGCCGAAGAATTTAAAGTGTTGGCTCAAGAGCTCCGCTCGATACTAAAACACAGTGAAATCAACGCGCGGCGCCGTCAGCTCGGCTTGGACACTGTCGACGGCTTTTGGCCTGACGGCGGATCGCGCCGTCATCTTCTCAAACCCTCCACACTGCGCGCGGTGATGGCCGACGACGCCTATGTTTGGGGCTGGGCGCAAAACGCGGGGCTGCTGAATTTCAGGACTACGCCCGTTAAACAGGATTGGCCTGAGGCCCCTGAAGGTGATCTTCTGGCGGTTATTGATGATCTGTATGACAGCTATCGGCGTCAAGATTGGAGCGACTGGTCCGCTCGCTTACCCGAGGTCATCTCAAAAGTTGAGCATCTGTCTGAACTTGCTCACAAACGCCGCTGCTCACGCGTTGTGATTGTGGCCAGCGGCGCTCGCGACACTCACACCGTTGTGGTTGATAAAGCATCCGGCCCCAAGGGGCTTTTGGCGAGATTCAGAAAGAAAAAAACACTCGATATCTCTAACTTTTTAAGTGAGGCCGGGCGATGACACGTTTTATCACTCGTGAGTACAGTCCGGCGATTGTCGGTCACTTGGTCGATGAAGGATTCCCCGAACCTTTGGCTCGGGTGCTTGCCGCGCGAGGCATAGAGTCGGGCGAAGATCTGAAAGCCGATTGGCGCTCGATGCTGCCGCCCGAGACCCTGTTGGGGACCGGCTCGGCGGCTCGACTTTTAGCCGATGCGATCGAAAAGGGACTGCGCATCATGGTCATCGCAGACTATGACTGTGATGGCGCCACCGCCTGCGCGGTTGCCCTCATGGGTCTCAGAAGCATGGGAGCCCGCGTGGACTACCTGGTTCCGGATCGTTTCGTTTACGGCTATGGACTCACCCCCGCGATTGTAGATCTGGCGGCTGAAAAACAGGCTCAACTTATTCTCACCGTTGATAACGGCATGGCCAGTATAGACGGCGTGGCTCAAGCAAAAAAACTCGGCATTGAAGTCATCATTACGGATCACCATTTGCCCGCGGAAACGCTGCCCGACGCCGCCTGCATTGTCAACCCCAATACACCGGGATGCGATTTCCCGAGTAAAAATCTGGCTGGTGTCGGCGTGATGTTTTATGTATTGATGGCTTTACGGGCGGAATTGCGACGCAGAGGACGTTTTGACGCAAAAACACAACCTCGTCTGGACGCGCTGGTGGATCTTGTCGCCCTGGGGACCGTCGCCGATGTGGTTAAATTGGACCGCAACAACCGAATTATCGTCCAGCAGGGACTGGCCAAAGTGCGTTGCGGACATACGCACCCGGGGTTAAAAGCGCTTTTTGAGATCGCCGGGCGCCCAAGCGCGCAGGCCCGAGTGCGCGACTTCGGTTTTGTGATCGCCCCGCGAATCAATGCCGCCGGCCGGCTTGACCTCATGACTGCGGGCATAGAGTGCTTAATCAGCGATAACGATGAACAAGCGCAGCATTACGCCAAAATTCTTGACGATTACAATCGCCAGCGCCGAGAGCTGGAACTGGACATGCAGTGGGACGCCGCGATGCTTCTCAACAAAATTGATGTCACAAAACGACACACCCTGGCGCTTTATGAACCCACTTGGCATCAAGGCATTGTCGGGTTGGTCGCCAGCCGAATCAAAGAAAGCAAGCATCGCCCCACCATCGCTTTCGCCAACGCCGCAGACGGAGAAATGAAAGGTTCCGGGCGCTCCATTGAAGGAGTGCACCTGCGCGATATGCTCGATTTGGTCACCAAAACCGCCCCGGGCATCATTAAAAAATTCGGTGGTCACGCCATGGCGGCCGGACTCACAATCGACGCGCACCGCTTTGATGATTTTGTCAATGCTTTTGAAAACGTTGTTTCTAAAAACTGCGAAGAAGACGTATTTGAGCGCCATGTGTTAATCGATGGAGACCTTCGGCCGGGAGACATCAATGTGGGCTTGGTCGAAGCTATCAATTCACAAATATGGGGACAAGGATTCTTACCTCCCCTGTTTGCCAATGAATTTAAAGTGTTGCATCAAACGGTGCTCAAAGGCGGTCACCTCAAGCTCATGCTTGAATTAAGCGGCTGCCGCTTTAACGGAATATTCTTCAGACGCACGGCTGAAGTTCCCTCGGTTGCGCGTCTGGCTTACCGGCCGGAAATCAATGAGTGGATGGGTCAACGCAGCATCCAACTCGTTATTGAACAAGTCGAAGGTTAGGCCCTACACCGCCTTGTTTTTTCTTGATTTTCGTCTAAAATTAAGGCCTTTATTTTAGGTGTCGATATGACTCGTAAGCCTTTTGTAGTCGCCAATTGGAAAATGAACGGCAACCTCAAAGCCAATGATGAGTGGCTTTGCGCGGCCTTGCCCCAAATGAACGGCACCCGCCTTCATTGTGACGTGGCGGTCTGCGCGCCGAGCGTTTATCTGCAACAATTGGTGATCGGTTTTGAGCATAGCGCCACGCTAGTTGGCGCTCAGAATTGCGCTCAATACGCCCAAGGGGCTTACACGGGTGAAGTGTCCGCCGCCATGCTTGCCGATATCGGTTGCGATGTCGTGATTGTAGGTCACTCCGAGCGCCGCACACTTTTCGGTGAAACTGACGAAACCGTTGCAGAAAAAGTGAAGATCGCTTTCGACAACGGTGTGATGCCGATTGTTTGTGTGGGTGAAACGCTTCAGGAGCGCGAAGCGGGCCGCACAATTGAAGTGGTCAGCCGTCAGTTACGTGCGGTGTTGGACAAAGTTGGCATCATGCCTTTGGTGGCCGGCGCTCTTGCGTATGAGCCTGTGTGGGCAATCGGCACGGGCAAAAGCGCCAGCGCAGAAGACGCGCAGAGTGTGCACCAAGCCCTCAGAGCGGTGCTCGCCGAAGTGGATCAGGAAGCTGCTCAACGCACTCGTATCCTCTATGGCGGTAGCGTCAAGGCAAAAAACGCCCCGGAACTTTTTGCGCAGCCCGATATCGACGGCGCGCTTGTGGGCGGAGCGTCCTTGAAGGCTGAAGACTTTCTGGCTATCTGCCATTGCGCAGATGACCTATGATTGAAAAGAATTTAAAAACTATTTTGAGTTAAAGGGAAACAATAAAGATGTCCTCCATGTTGGTCTCCATCGCAATCGTGGTTCAGATCATTTCCGCGATCGCCGTGATCATTTTGGTCTTATTGCAACACGGTAAAGGCGCCGACCTCGGCGCTGCTTTCGGCAGCGGTGCGAGCGGTTCCATTTTCGGTGCCTCGGGCTCTGCCAACTTCCTGTCTCGTTCAACAGCTGTGGCCGCCACTTTCTTTTTCTTGGCAACCATCGCGTTGACTTTGGGTTCCGGCGCTTTCAAACAGACTGCCGCTCCCACCTCAGGTGTTTTAGGTTCCGTCGAACAATCGCAATCTCTTGATGCAGATCAAACAAATGCGCCGAAATCTGATGCTCCGGCCTCGCAATCTCAACAGATTCCGCGATAAAATATCGAACTCTGATTTGGGAGATTTCTCCTAAGACAGAAAGATTCGCGGCCGTGGCGAAATTGGTAGACGCACCATCTTGAGGGGGTGGCGGAGCAATCCATATGAGTTCGACTCTCATCGGCCGCACCAGAATTCAAACCCGAACTGATCTGATTCAGTTCGGGTTTTTTCGTTATTTTCAGAAATCGTTTAATAACTTTTGCCTAGTCAATTTTTGAATTTTCGCTCTCCCGCATATATTTTCTTGGCTAAAGATCTCTAAGGATGCGGCATGCTTCAATATATTTTTGCAATGGTTATTTTTGGCACCATCGGGCTTTTTGTTAAATTCATCGATTTGCCTTCTTCAGCCATTGCCTTATCTCGCGGCGTATTGGGCACCATATCACTATTACTGGTTCTGAAATTTCTTCACCGCTGCATCAATTTTGACGCTATTAAAGCCAATTTCAAATATTTAATCGTTGCGGGAGTCGCGTTAGGTTTCAATTGGATTTTTCTTTTTGAAGCGTATCGTTTAACCAGTATTGCCACGGCCACACTCGCCTATTACATGGCGCCTGTTATTTTGATTGTCATTTCGCCTTTTATTCTTAAAGAAAAGGTTTCTTTAGGCAAATGGATTTGCGTAATTTGCGCGCTTTTTGGCATGTCGCTGATCGCCGGAATCTGGAATTCGTCCGATGAGATGGGGCTCGGCGGTATCGGCATGGGTCTTTTAGCCGCTTGTTTTTACGCAACCATCGTCATCAATAACAAACACCTTTCAAATATCAATCCTTACGATTCGGCCATCTTTCAACTGGCGACCGCTGCCGTGATTTTGTGTCCTTACGTGCTTTTTAGCATTGATTTTTCAGAATTTTCGGTTAGCTCAAAAACCATACTGCTCACCGTTATTGTCGGTATCGTGCACACCGGCATCGCCTATTGGCTCTACTTTTCAGCACTTCCAAAACTGCAAGCCTCCCGGATTGCGATTTTTTCGTACATTGATCCGGCCGTTGCCATATTGCTCTCGGTTTTTGTCTTGATGGAACCGATGACAACTGCCGGTTTAGTGGGAGCGTTATTGATTCTGGGTGCGGCCATTGCCTCGGAATTTGTCAAAGACTGATCGTTTGTTAGCTTCGATCAAGAACGCTAACGACGAGGCGAAACGGTTGATATTTTGAGTTTTTTATCTCAGATTCGAATTACTTTGTTGGGGCAATACCTAGTGCCTTCTCCCATTTCAACATAACCTAATTGATTTGAAAGAATCTTAGTTTTTCCAATTTCTGTTTCGATAGAAATGTGTGAGTGCCCATAAATCCAAAAATCAATCGAGCTTGACGCAATCCATGGCCCAAGTTCAGTGACAAATCCAGAATTTAAAACCGAGTTTTTAAAACAATCCGCGACAACCGCGTTGCTTGGCAAATGATGAGTCGCCACAACAATGTGTCTGCTCGTTGATGCTTCCACTGCGGTTTTCAAAAAACTGAGAGCAGTTTTATGCATACGGCAATAATCTTTCGAGCCGATTTGTCTACCTTCCAAGAAGATGGCCTGAAAATCAGGCAACATTGAACAAAGCGCACGCTCGTATCGCGGATTCAACTCCGACCATAAGGTCGAACAAATTAAATCCACATCTTCCAGTTGAAACACCACATTGTTGCAGCAATGCACATTTTTTCGAATGGCGTAATTGATGGGCTCTGAGATCGTATCTTCATCGAGCCAAAGCCTGTAATAATCATGATTGCCGGGGATCACAACCGTTTCTTTGAAATTTCCGGAACACCAGTCCCAAAAATCGTTATAACGATCAAACTCAGCCAGATTAGCCACATCACCGGCCAGCACCAGATACTTTCCTACCGGATCTATGCCTCCTTGCATCACAAATTGTCGATTCATTTCAAATTCAAGATGAAGGTCTGAAGCGTATTGAATCAACATGGCTTAAAACGCTTAATACAAAACAAATTCACAATACAAACTAATTTTAAATCTCAACACTTCAAACAATGATGCACAAAGCCAGACAAGCCACATTTCCACAAATTCTGTGAATTTCCCTGTGGATAACTTTTGGACAAGATGTGCAAAAGCTGAAATATGGCTGTTGTTTCAGAATTTTGAATCTCAATTTTAAAAACACTTTTAAATAAAATAGAAAAGATCGCTGAAACAACTTTTGTTTGTCACCTAGTTTCATGACAAGTCAAAATTAAACATTTTGGGATTATAATCTTAAAAAAGTTAAACAATTTGGGATTATGTTACCGAAATGCTCAATTTTCCCTACATATCGAGACAAATAGAAAGACTTTTGTCGGTGCCGAGTCCGACCAACCGGGCAGAGATCATTCTCGGTCCAAGACAAGTCGGAAAAACAACGCTTCTTAACAAACTGGTCGAAGGAAAACGACATTTGATCCTCACCGGCGAGGATGATGAGGATCTGGCCTTACTTGCAGAACCGAAATCGTATCTCAAGCTTCTTGATCAGTATCCGTACATCATCATCGATGAGGCTCAGTTCGTGCCAGGAATCGGTCGAGTTATTAAACGCATGGTTGACTCTAACCATGCCGATAGCCGACTCTTCGTAACAGGATCAAGCTCACTGGAACTGGCCGGAGGCATGAAGGAATCGGCAGCGGGACGCTTCAATACATATAATCTTTGGCCGTTTTCTTTGGCTGAGCTGGCTACGCACACGTCTTGGATCGAAGTCAAGCGACAAATTCATGATCGAATGATTTTCGGCTGCTCTCCGGCCGTCATCAATGATCCGTTGCACGCGCAACAATATCTGATTGATTTTGCCGACGCCATTCTTTACAAAGACCTATTCAAGCTTGCAGAAATGCGCAAACCCACCGAACTTGTGAAGCTTGTCAAATATCTCGCCTACAACGTCGGTTCAGAAATAAAGTTCGGTACGTTGGCAAGCGAACTCGGCATTCAAAATAAAACCATTGAGCGTTATGTCGATCTGCTTGAATCCTGTTTCATCATCAAGGTCGTGTCTTCGCTTTCACGAAATCCTCAATCAGAGATTAAACTTGGTAAAAAAATCTACTTTTACGACAACGGCATACGTAATGCACTCATCCGAAATTTTTCTCCGTTGCCTGTAAGAACTGATGTTGGAGCACTATGGGAAAATCTGTTCTTCACGGAACGATTGAAGCACCATGCATTTCGGCGCGACGGTGCTGAAATCTTTTTCTGGAGAACTCGCACGCAACACGAGGTCGATTTTTTGGAAGTTCTCAACGGGAAAGTCACTGCATTTGAGTGTAAGTCAAGCGCCAAAGCAAAAACGACATCAATTAGGGCGTTTGAGCGTGCCTACCCAGATACAAAAGTTAACATCGCAACGCCGGAAAATATTGATACCTTTGAAGAAGACTCCTTTGAAAAATGATCTGTGACTTCTTGTCAATTTCTGCTTAGCTCGGCTCTGATGTGTACATAGTGCGCTCCTATACTACAATGGAGCGATATTATTATTTTTGTTCTATGACGAATCTTCAAGAGCGATTTATTTATGTCAGCAATCGATTTCGTAAAGTGGGATACCTCGAACCCAAGACTGCTGGTTTGGAAATTTCCCTCCGACCAACTGGCCACATGGACTCAGCTCATCGTCAATGACAGTCAGCAGGCATGGCTTGTGCACGAAGGCGTGTACGAGGGACCGTTTGAAAGCGGCAGGCATGTGCTGAGCACAGAAAATCTGCCGATCATCAGTCAAGCGTTGGGACTGCCTTTCGGCGGTGCGAGTCCGTTTACAAGCGAAGTTTGGTTTGTCAGTAAAGCTGAAGTGATGGGACTGAAGTGGGGCACAATGCAACCCATGCAATTATTGGATCCGGTTTACGGTGTGCTCCTGCCGGTCAGAGCCTTCAGCCAATACGGCATCCGTGTCACAGACGGCCGAAAACTCCTGGCGAAGCTGGTTGGCACCTTGCAGTCTTTGACCGCAGACCAACTGGATGACTATTTCCGAGGTCTTATCACAGCCAGAGTCAAGTCCTTCATTTCGGAAATGATCATTGCCCGTAAGATTCCGATTTTTGAGCTATCCGGCTACTTGGATGACATTTCTTTGCAACTGCCGGAAAAACTCAATGACGTGTTCAGTGATTACGGCATCGAACTCAAACGTTTTGATTTAATGTCCATTTCGGTTCCCGAAGAGGACAGCTCTGTCATTGAACTCAAAAAAATCTTAAGCGAGCAAGCCAAACTCAAAGTGCTCGGTCAGCGCTATCAGCAAGTCAGAAGCTTTGACGTTTTGGATAAGGCCGCCGGCAACGAAGGCACCGCGGGCGGCTTTATGGGCATGGGCATCGGCTCAGCCTTAGGCGGCCAGATGACCTTGGGCTCCCCCAGCTCGATGGGCGGCATTATCAACACTCAAAATACACCCGATCAAACTCAAGCATCCAATGGTGCTTGGGCTGAAAAGATTCGTCTTCTCAAAGAATTGGGCGAGCTCAAAAATTCCGGCATTCTCACCGAAGAAGAATTTGCCGAGCAAAAAAGGAAACTGCTGAAATGAATGCCGCATCCAAATTTCGCCTTTTAGGCGCGCTGACTTTTGTCTTTGTCGTCGTCGCTTTCTATATTTTCCTTCCGGAACGTTTCACCGAACCAGTGTTTGCCGTGGCTGTGCTTCTTTTCGGTGCCAGTGTCGGCATGCAAATGTACTGGCGCGTCGGCAACGATCCTGCCGCGGCAGCCATCGGCCTGGCGCTGGTGTTGCGCCCCCTGTTGGTTGTCATTTCTTTATTGGCTGTCATCGGCGCGTATTTTTCTTGGAACAAAACCGCCCTGGTGTTCGAATTACTTTGGCTGTTGGGCTTGGTTGCCTATTGGGTGTTGATTTCAACCACCAAACAGCACATCCGAGCCGTGCAGAACGAACACAAGATATCTTCTTGGTACAGAGAAACGGACGCTAGATTAAAAGAGCTTGAGTTCGAATTCAGAGGAACCAATCGAGAAGC
The DNA here is from genome assembly GCA_958347955.1 of uncultured Sutterella sp. Lineage (GTDB taxonomy): Bacteria > Pseudomonadota > Gammaproteobacteria > Burkholderiales > Burkholderiaceae_F > Aphodousia. The sequence goes on along the minus strand of CATVXH010000003.1, from coordinate 35,345 downwards.
CTTTGACCATTTGACGGAAACATTTCGGCTTGCCAATCGATTTGATTGTGAACAATGCCGCGAGGTGGAAGCCGAAATCACTCAGATGTTATTGATGGTGACCGCCCAAACCGATGCTTCCACATTAACCGACATTGAAAAACTTATCGCCCGACGCGATCTTATTTTGCGTCGAACGATCAATGAGAAAAAAGACTGATTTATCATGGAAATTGAGTGCAGCAGTTGCGGAGCGAAACTGCAATATGAACCCGGCACGCGCACCCTTCAGTGCGAATATTGCGGCAACACCATAGTCATCGATTCGACCGAGGAAACGGTAGAAAAAGCCCAATACATCAAACCTTTTTCGCTTGATGAAGATGCGGCGGTAACCGCGGCCCGCGCTTTCATGACGACGGGGCTAACCACGCCGGACAACCTCGTCACCGCCTCCCGGATTACGCAGGTGAAGTTTTTATACCTGCCCGCCTGGGATTGTTCCGGGCACTACAAGGCCAACTGGAGCGCCTCTTTCGGCTACGACAGAAAAGAGATCGAGCGCTATTACAACCGAGGCGCCAAACGCTGGGAAACTCGCACGAAAACAGTCACCGACTGGTCACCCCATTCGGGCATTACTGAAGGCACATTTCGGTATTTCTGTCCGGCGGGTCGCCATTTTCCCGACGACTGCGCTCAGACGGTTTTTCAGAGCGAGCCTGACGGTTTGACGGATTTTGACAGCCGGTATTGCGCCGGGGTCGAGATTTCACCTTTTGAACTGAAATTCGGCGACGCCTTCGAATACGCAAAACCTGCGTTGGCCAACAAAGTCGAAATGGCCGTGAAAAACAACAAAATGGGTGATCACCAAAAAGATTGGAGTTGGAACACGGTTCTCGATTTTCAGACACCAAGGTCGGTCTATGTGCCTGTCGTGCAAGTCAGCTTTGACTATCAACAGCACTCTTACACCGTCACAATCGATGGCTGCGACGGCACTCATTGTTTGGGATCGCTGCCTTCGGACAAAGGTAAAGAAGAAATTGAAGAAACAGCCAAAAAATCCCGAAGCCTGCTCATGATGCCAACCTATTTGGCGATCGCTGCTGTGGCTCTTCAAGCTTTTATCCGCGATGATTACTCATTGGCCGATGAAATTGTCTGGGACGGTATCATTCTTGCGGTAGCCTATTCGGCCTTTACTCATTATCTGATCAAAAAAGAAATGAAAAAGTACGCTGAAACTTCGGCGAAAATTCGGCAGGCCGCGCTGATCCGGGCAGAATCGGCTGACGCCAAAATCGATATGACCGATACTGAAATGGCCAAGCTAGCCGATCTCAGTCAACAAAACATAAAACCGTATAAACCTGACGTCGCTTTAAAGAAGTGGCTTTTCATCCTGGTGATTCTGTTAACAGCGCTTTTATGCTCGCATCCCTGGAATTTTGCCAATAACGAAACGGTTCCCGATAACCTCGGGCAGCATGAAACGGTCGCCGCGCAAAGCCGCGCACCGACTGACAGCGCGCCCCAAACACAGGCCGACAATGAGCCGTCTGTCGCCAGCCAGCCTGTTTTGCAAAGCGGAATACAGGAAATCACTGCCGCCAACGCCGCCGTTGTGCTCACAGATGTTTTGAATCAAAAGACGTACCCGGTCTCAGAGGTCAAACAATTGCTTGACCTTATCAGCGGTTTTCCCATTCCCGAAGCCGGCGAGGTTCAAATGGCCGAACAGCTCAATGCGTATGGTGTGGAGGCCTTCAATAAAAATGACTTTACGCTGGCGGCAAGCCTCTTTAGCCGAGCGGCCCAAGCCAATCCCATCAATATCGCAATTTGGTGCAATCTCTGCGTGGCGAGAATGCGAGTAAACGACCACCCGGGGGCTGAAATCGCCGCCGTGCAGGCATTGATTTTGTCACCCTATCACAAGGATATCTGGGAAATGGTGAGAATGACTTGCTCTCAAAACGGGCATTCTGTCTGTCAAAAAAACGCTGAGGCGGTTTTAAAAGCCCTAACACCTTAACAAAAAAAAGAAAACCGTATCCGTCTGCAAACGACAACGGATACGGTATCTTAAAAAAAACAATCTTGTCCGTAGACAGGAAAGCGAATCTATATTGTTGGTGCTTTCAGATTTATCACGCGTTTAAACGCATCCAATGTCGCGCTTTCGTCCCGATTCTTAAGCCCCTCGTACAGATCCCAATAAGCTTTTACCCAAACTTTGGAATGATCACTTCGAGGGTCATTGATACGGGTGAGTGCGTTTCGCATCATGTGCTTTCGGATCGGATCCTTGGCAATACTAAAAGCGAAATTGATGAGCGCGTTGCGTGAAAGTTTCACGATTTCACACTGCAAAGCCAAACCGATATCAACTGTTTGAATAAAAGATTGGTGCTTTTGTTCTTGATCGGACAATGAATAAAAGCGCTTAAGTTCTTCTTCAAAGGCTTCACAGCAGCCTCTGACTCGCGTCAAATCGTCTCCCTGCCAACGCTTAACAGCCAACTTGGCCGCGGCCAATTCGATGATGCCACGAAATTCCAGCACATCATCCATGACTTTATCGTTGACATAAAAATCCGAAATTTCGGCCAAATGTTTGTCAAAATCGAAGGAGCGAACAAAAGTCCCCTCCCCGACTCTGGTTTCCAACACTCCCAAAGCGTTCAAACGCTGCAGCGCGATGCGCACAGTCAAACGATTGACACCAAAATTTTCTGCCAGATCGGCTTCTGACGGGATTTTTTCATTAATCGCCCAAGTGCCGTCAACGATTAATTCCCTCATCTTTCGACATACCAAATCCGCAGCCGATGTTTTTTTGATCTTTAAATTTTTTGCCATACGCATTCTCATCTCGATAACAGCGAATTCTAACGATTGTCTTTTTATTTCGTCGAGCCCGGACTCAATCCTTTCATTCAGACAAAATCAGTAGAAACGCTCATGACGAAATGAAATTTTAAGAGTAAGCTACCTAGCGAACAGGTGATCTAGTGATTATTAAGGAGAATCGTATGATGCAACCTCTTGTTCATACTGTTTATGGTGATATTGAAGGTTTTACGCACAATGGGATTCAAAAATTTTACGGTGTTCCCTACTGCAAAGCGCCAACGGGTGAGCGACGCTTCCGCCGACCTGAAGCGCTTGAGCCTTGGGAGGGCGTTTTAAAAGCCACCCAACACAGTCCCATGTGTCCTCAAGGTCCGTCAGACTTGGAATTGGCGATGGGCCCCCTTCATCGTCCGATCGGAGAAGACAGTCTCACACTAACCATTTCTACGCCCGATACCAAAGGCAAACATCCGGTGGCCGTCTGGTTTCACGGTGGCGCCAATATCAGCGGCGCGGGTAATATCGACTGGTATGACGGGGAAAGCTTAGCCCGTCACGGCAATATCGTGGTGGTCGGTGTGAATTTCCGCATCGGCGCACTGGGCTTTTTGTATCACCCGGCGCTCAACACCGACAATCTTTCCATTCTCGATCAAATCGAGGCGCTTCGCTGGATTCAGAAAAACATTGAAGCCTTTGGCGGCGATCCCACCAAGGTCACGGTTTTCGGACAATCGGCCGGAGGCAATGCGATCGCGCACATGATCGCCTTGCCTGAAACCGAAGGGCTTTTCCAAAACGCCATTTTGCAAAGTCCCTCCATTGGCCGCGGCAACCACACCCAGGCCGATGCGATTCGTATCGCCGAATGTCACTTCAAACACTTAGGTCTTGACCCGAAGGATCCTCAATTCAGAGAAAAGATCAACGCAAAGTCCATGGAGGAAATCCTGCGCGCGACGGATGCGGTCTTTGCCGAAATGGGTCGGGAATTTGCCGGCATGCTCTTTAAACCGGTTAAAGACGAATGGGCGAGCCCGGAAGCCACGGCCGAAGCGGCCGCTAAGGAAGCGATCCGCCGCAATCTCAATGTGGTGTTGGGCACCACGGCCGATGAAATGCACGCTTTCGTGCAACCCAAGAACGCTGAAGAAGAAAAGGCTATTCGCGAGGGACAGTATCTTCGTTACGACCACCCCGATGACCTTTTCATGCGCCTGACCTCAACCGGCAACCGCAACACCTGGAAGTATCGCTTCATCTGGAAAGCGCCCAAGTCAAAATTTGATTCCTGCCACACACTGGAGTTGCCCTTTGTGTTCGGAACACTTGGGGCCTGGGCCGAGGCGCCGATGCTGGCCGGCGCGGGTCACGAAGAAATGCAGCGCCTGTCTGAGACCATGCAGGACGCCTGGTGTCAATTCTTTAACCACGGCTCGTTCGAAGAAACCTACTGGCCTCGGTTTAACGAAAAAACAGCAATCCACAAAATCTTTGACAACCACGACAACCCTTGTCAGAGCGTAGTATTCACTCGCCCCGAATAGGAGACGATGATGACTGAAAAGAAAGAAACTTTCACTGAAAAAGTGTGTCGTTTTAGTGTTCCGCACGTGCTCATCTTGATTTTGCTGATCATTTTGATCTGCTGCGGTCTCACCTACATTGTGCCGGCCGGTCTCTACGATATTGACCCGCAGACCGGATTTGTGGTCGCCAACTCCTTCCACTATGTTGAGAGCTCACCGATCAGCCCTTGGCGTGCCCTGGTTGAAGTCACCAATGGCGTTGCCAGTCAAGGGGTGATCTTTGCTCTGCTCTTTATCATGGGTGGCTTAATCTATGTGGTGATTGAGTCGGGCGCCATCACCTCGCTCATTAACTACTCAGTCTATCGGCTCGAAGACAAAAGCATCACGGTTCTCGTGCCTGCGATCGTCGTTTTGATGTCTGTGATCGGAGCTTTGGCCGGCCAAGACTCTCTGGTCACTTTCGTGCTGGTCGGATTGGTGCTCGTCAAAAAGCTGCGCCTTGACAAAATCGCAGCCATGTCGATTTTTTACCTCTCCTACATTACCGGTCAGGCCGCGGGTCCCACCGTCGCCATTATTCTTATGGCCCAAGAAACGGCGGGGCTTCCTCCGATGTCCGGCACCGGCGCGCGCCTCATTGTGTGGGCGGCGCTCACGCTTTTGTGCGTCTTCTGGACCACTCGTTACTGCTTAAAGATCAGCCGCGATCCTTCCCGAAGCATCTTGGGTTACGTGGAAAGCCCTGATGCCACAGATAGTTCAAACAAAACAGTCCCGACCTTGGGCGCTCGCGAAATCGTGACCGTGCTTTGCATGCTGGTGCCTTTTGCCATTTACGCTTACGGCGCCGCCGCGTACAGCTGGGGCTTCCCAACTTTGATCGCTTTTGCCATGGTGGCGGTGATCGTTGTGGGTATTGCCAATCGCACCAATCCCAATGAATTGGCAGTGACGTTCTTAAAAGGGGCCTCCGCCATGGGTGGCATCTGTCTGATGATCGGTTTTGCCAAGGTGGTGGGCATTGTGCTGACCGACGGTAAGATTCTGCACACGATTGCTTACGCCGCAGTGACCGTGATCGGCGGATTGGGAGATGCGTTTGTCTCCACCGGTATTTTCATCTTCACGACGACCTTTAACCTTTTAATTCCGTCCGGTCCCGCCAAGGTGCCGATGCTCATTCCGCTTTTTATCCCGGTCGCAGACGTTTTGGGCATCACGCGTCAAGTGCTCTGCCTTGCGTTCCAGTTGGGCGACGGTTTGACGAACTTTGTGACGCCGGTCTCCGCGGTTCTCGCCGCTGCGCTGTCGATGACCGGAGTCGACATTCGTCAATGGTGGCGCTATGTGCTCCCCTACACCGGCTGCACATTCATCATCGCCATCGTGGCATTAACTGTTCTGCAATCAATCGGTTGGAACTAGCGTTTTCTGATTGATTAAGAAGGACTGACGGGCGGATTCTCCTTTCTCCGCCCGTCAGTTTTTTTATTACTTCAAAGGACGAGTCTTTTCTTTTAACCAGGCTTTTTCCTCATCATTGAGATGCGGAGAAAGCTTTTCGTACACTTGAGCGTGGTATTGATTGATCCAATCAATTTCCGTCTCTGTCAACTCACTAAACAAAAGTGCTTCCCGTTCATAGGGCAAGAATGTGACCGTTTCAAATTCCATGAATTGACCGAATTCGTTCTTTTGCGCTTTGTGCACAAAAACAGAATTTTCAATACGAACCCCATGACGCCCCGGTTTGTAGACACCCGGTTCATCGGAAAAGAGCATCCCCTCTTCCAGAGCAATGTTTCTTGCATACGGGAAAACCGGAGCGTACTCAATAATGATCTTGCCCGGCCCTTCGTGAATATTTGAAACGTAGCCGATTCCATGCCCCGTTCCGTGCCCGAAATCCATCAACCGATTCCAATGGTTTGATTTAACCACCGCGTCAATTAAATTGCCCGTCACCCCATGAGGGAACTTCTGGTGGGCTAAAGCCAGATGAGCTTTCAGTGTGACGGTGTAGTCATACTTCATCTCTTCGCTCAATTCGCCGATTTTCATGGTACGAGTCAAGTCCGTTGTTCCGCAAATATATTGCGCGCACACGTCAAAGAGCAAAAAGCCTTTGGGTTCAATCTTGGCCGACATCGTCTTGGTAGGACGATAGTGCGGCAACGCGGCGTTTTCTCCGTATGCCACGATCGGAATATTGGCCGGATGAAGATAAAGCGGACACATCTTTCGGAATTCATTGAGCTTCTGCCCCACGGTGTACTCATCCAATTGACCGCTTCCAACATTGGCTTCAATCCATCTCATAAAACGAACGATCGCAACGTCTTCGAGAATATTGGCGAGACGAACATTTTCCTGTTCGCCCTTGCTCTTACAGGCCTTGAGCGCCGTCACCTCATCGACACCAGTTTTAACAGTGATCTCTGAGTTAATCGCTTCATAGAGCTTAAAAGGCGTTTTTGTGGGATCAACGTAAACCGTCGCGGGTGCCTTAATCGATTCAACGATAGTCAGAATGTCTTTGTATTCGTGCAAAGTCCAGCCGTCAGCCTGAAGTTTTTGACGAATATCTTCAGACATTTTGAAAAGATCCGTGCAAAGGTGCGCCTCGGATTGAGTTACGTACGCATAAGCATGGAAGAAGGGATAGAGCGGATTGTCATCCCCGCGCAAATTGGTCAGCCAAGCGACATCGTCCAAACCACAAATCAGGGTTGAAGTGTTTTCTCCGTACTTTTTCAGACGTTGCCGCAAAAGGACTAATTTTTCACTTCGACTTTCAACCGCATACTTGGGAGGCAATTCCCAAATAGGATCTTGCGGTACCGCCGGACGATCCTGCCAAATTTCGCCAACTAAATTACGATCGTAGAGTACTCGCAATCCTTTAATCGGTAGCTTTTGCTTAATCGCTTCAAGCATGGCTTCGCTCAACACTTCGCCATCGACAGATAACGCATCCCCCTCATGCATCTGCGTCACCAGCCATTCATCCCAATCCGGCGTGTCCGGTTCAGAAACAGAATTGATGTGAAATGTTCCGGCTTCAATTTCACGCGCTGCTTGCGTGGTGTAACGACCATCGGTCCAAAATTCCGCATAGTCTTCGGTCACGACCGCGTAGCCCATGCTGCCTGTGAAACCGGTCAACCACTGCACAGCTTTCCAGTGAGCTGAAACGGATTCCGATTGATGAGGATCCGTCGTGCCAACATAAACGGCTTTCGCACCGATTTCACGCAACAGATGACGCAATGCGCTAAGTTTTTCCGAGGTATTCATAAAATTCCCTCCCACTTTCTAGGCTGTGTGCTTATTGTTTCAGCATACTTCGTTTAAAGAGAAAAGTGTTAAGGTCCATAGCATCATTTGCTACACCACAGCGATTATGTCAGCGTCTTTTTCATGCTGAAGCACTACAATTTGGATAACAAGAAAGAACTTTCTAACAAATTTAAACGCCACCCAACAACTGAAATGCATCAATCATCTAATACCCCCTCAACCAATCCGTTACCCCGACCAGAGATCAAGTCCATTGATGAGATTTTCAGTGATGATTTTATTGGGAAACTCAACCGCCCCGATTATCAGAGACCCTATAAATGGCAGGAAAGGCATGTCACGGATTTATTAAACGATCTACGAAATGACATGATTAAATACGGAGAGAAAGGCGAATACTTTCTGGGAACCATTACAACTCACAAAAATAACAACCAATTGGATATCGTCGATGGCTTACAACGGCTGACAACGCTATACCTTATTCTCTGCGCCCTTGACGAAGAATTAATGAACAAAAAGACCCCGAAATTCTTTGATCAAAATAATGATGAAAGTCGTTTTAACGTTCAGCAAAATTTTGAAACTATTAAAAGTTGGCTCAAAAATAGAGAACACGAACGACTGAACTACCTTCACTACATCAAACATCATTGTTTTGTCGGTCTCAACGAAGTTCTCACTCTTGATGAAGCTTTCCAAATATTTGAAGGACGTAATACCAAGGGTAAAGAACTTAAACCCCATGACTTACTGAAAGCCTTCCATTACCGAAAAATGCATCTCGACAATAATAGGGGATTCCGCAGAAACAGAGAATATCCTCAGCGAAAAAGAAAGGATTTTGAAAAAAGAGAGGATCGTGCCATTAATAATTGGGAAAAAATTGATGAGTCCGACTTACACACTATTTTTCAAACACTTTTCAGAATCAGAGCATGGTCTGACGGTAATTATGATGCTTGGGAATTCTCTAAGGAATTGCGACAGACGTTTCATGGCTTAGATCTTCACGTTAAAAGTGAAACCCCAACACCAATTCATTCGTTCTATTTAAGACTCTATGATGTGCTTGAACTGCACTATTTCATCATTGAAGAACTTTACAACGGAGAGTATTTCTTCAAATGGACATCCAACCAAAAAAAGAAGTTTATTTGGTTTGAAAATGAAAAAAATAAAGACTACTTTGACTTCCAGTGTGATGTAATTAAACGATTTTTCACTTATAGAGGGAAGAATCGTACAGGCGACCAACATTGTCAAGCCGTCTTAAAGGCTCTTTTGCTTCTTTACAAGGATCGTTTCGGTCATACAAACCGTGAAATCGACAAAAAAAATTGTCAAAAATTATTTAATTTTGTGTACGGCGAAAGAGTTGCGAGTTATGAAAAAAATGGGGGTGATAAAAATATTCCTGACCACCCCATCACAGTCAAGAAAATGATTCGCTTGATACAAGAAAGCCGAGTCTTTGAAAAGATGAGTCATGCCTTTACCCTGGCGGATTTCGAAAAAATTCCATTAAAACAAACACCATGGGAAAAATTCAAAGCTTACATTGATGCTAAAGAGGGCAAGGAAAATGGAAAGTGAAAGTTGGAAAAAGATTAACTATGCGTCCGTCAGTGAATTATTTTTTGAAAGTGCGGATGAATTTGAAATTCCAGCCTATCAGCGCCACTACACTTGGGGAACTCCACTTATTGAAGAATTAATCCAAGACATATGCGTGCATATGACCTCGGAAAAGAAGGGATCTCCATATTATCTGGGCTCTTTAGTCCTAGCGAAACCCCGTTCCTCCAAAAAATATGAGATCGTGGACGGTCAGCAACGTTGCATCACTCTTTGGCTGATTTTGTCTGTATTGAACGAAAACCCCAAACCAGAAAAACTCACCTTCTCCAAAGTCCGCAAATACGCCACCCAATTTTTTAAGTGCTTACAAGATAAAAAGAAGGATGACCTCAAAGACAAAAAATTTGACGAAAGCTCAACGAAAGTTATGCTTGAGGCCTATAACTACTTAGAGGCAATTTTTAAAAGTGATGATGTTTTTCAGGCAAAAATTAATGAAATTTTTCAGAAAAAATTTAACTGTGAAAATTTAAAAATTTCTGATTTCAAAGATTTTTTACTTAAAAAGACCTTGCTGCTTAAAACGGTATTGCCACCGAACACCGATGTATCACTGTACTTCGAACGAATGAATGATCGCGGTGAGCAAATGGAAGCAACTGATATTGTAAAGGCGGATTTATTCAAAAAATTGGGGACAGAGGAAAATCATCCGGTCGCTAACGCAATCTGGAATGCATGTTCCAATATGAATCGATTCGTTCAAAGCAACTTCAAAACAAATCCCAAAAAAGAAAAGAATGACATCATCACAAGAGAAGATTTATTTTCCGAAAATTGGTGTGACTTTAAAGCTGATGCTATCCCGTGGGATAGGGACAAATCCCTTCAGAAAAACACCGACTCCAGAGAAAGCATCAAAGAATATTTAGAGGCAGAATGCATTGATCCTACTGGCGGTAACCATAAGACGGAATTTTTTACTTCTGTCACAGATTTTGCCCATCTGTTGCTTCACACTTTAAGCATATTCAAGCAAGAAGATATCGAATTAAATACCGATAAATTAGTCAGCGTATTCAAGAAAGAGACACAAGATTGGAACGATACAACCGTGAAAAACTTTCTTGAAGCGCTTTTAAAATGCCGATATCTTCTGGATACCTTTATTATCAAATCAATGAAGGGTGAAGAAGAATCCTGGGACTTATGGCGATACGATAAAGAAAATAGTTACAGCCTAGTATTTGATTCCAATCAGGCGGAGTACAAACAAATCAAATTACTGTTATCAGCCTTGCATTGTTCATATCCGAACAGAAATTACAAAAATTGGCTGGACTGTACTTTGCGATGGCTTTTTAGGCAAAGCGAAGTAGATCTTTCCGTTAAAGAACTCAAAACGACATTGGAGAAACAAACATCAGAAAAAATACCTTTTATCCGAAAATATCGTGATTTTCTGCGTTCCCTTGCTTTTTTATTTTTTGCTGATACCCACATGGACTGTTTGAAAAAATGGTCTTCCGGCACTGCTCAAAAACCCAGTGTTGTAGCCTGCGATATTGAAAGTGAATCTTTTAAGTATCCCTCTATTACTGTTTATAAACTTAATTACATTGACTATCTTATTTACGAAAAATGTTCAAAGAAGGAAGGGACGAAATTCTTTGGCCTTCCCGATTCATCCATTAAATTATCATCGTTCAAATACTCGACAAGTCGCACGTCGGTCGACCATTTCATACCCCAAACTCCCAAAAAAGGTGAAGAAGAACTATGGAAGCTTCATGATGAACTGGTTAAAGAGGGTTATATGGATGGATTGGTTAATCTGTCTTTGATGAGTCCTAACCAAAATTCCCGTCATCTCAATGATAAACCGACAACCAAATCAACCGAAGTAACTGAAAAAAACAGTTTGAAAACTCAGATCCTGGCTCAAAAAATCAAGACGTTAGATAATGATTCTGAGCAGTTGTTAATGGAAAAAATCCCTGATGCTTGGAAAGAACTGCAAGCACAATTTGAAAAATTGATATCGGAGGATTTTGAAAAAAATTCAGCCCGCCTGTTGGAAAAGTAGTTGGTTGACAAAAATTCAGTGCTGTCCAATCTATGGAACCCGACCGTTTGTCAAGGGTAAGAGGAAAAATTTTTCCCATTTAACAACAGCCAGCGACTGTTGCTAACTAGTTGAATTGTGCCCAAAGAGCCAAACCACCTCATGCCGAAACGTTGTCGGCGTTGGAAAAGCTAATTTGGTAGCCCGGCTTGGTCACAGTCAGCCTCCGTAGGCACTTTTAACAAAAATTTCTATCGTAATATCAATGAATTACAAATTTTATTTCTAATGGAATCCCATTAGAAAAATGATACTTCAAAAGTCCCCTTCAGGTCTAATGGAAAATTCGGGTTAAAAACAACTTTCAATGTCGGTCCGGATCTATTAAAAACTTTGCACCGAGCCAAACCCGAAGACACTGACTGGTACCAAAAGACTCGGATTGCCAAAGTCAACGGTTACGGTCCGCGGCTCTTTGAGTACAGTCTGAAAAAACGCTGGCCCAACACGGAAAAAGAACGGAAAAGAATTCGCCTGGGTCGGGTATTGGAACTTAAAAACGGCACCAAGATTATTTTTCACAAAACGAGTTCATAGAATATCGAATTTTTAGACGCTGCCAATAAAATCATTGACCAATGCAAACGAAATGACACTTATGAAACGAAACTTCTGAAAATCAAACACTTTATTGAAGGCGCATATCCGCACTACAAAGACAGCAACGTCGCCGACAGAATTGCCGCTACTATTTTGAGCGGATTCGGCAAAGTCTGGCTTGAGTTTGTGGATATCAGCAAAAAGTATTTGGAACCTCTGTGCGTACAAAACGAAACACCGGCGCTTTTTTGGGATCTGCATTACCGTTTATTTATTTATGACGAAGAAATCCCTTACTACTGCGACAAAGACACAAGCATCTGCTTCAGAGTCTTTTCTCAATATACCTTTGACTGGGACTACTTTCAGAATCAGTCAAAAGGCAACTGGTACTGGCTGCATTGTCACAAGCACGATAGCGAACTGAAATTAAAAAAAAATTGCCGCCTCAAATTCTTTTGACACGGCCTCTATCGGTGCGTTGGAAGTCATTTTCAAAGCGCCGATTGACGACATGGAAGAACACTGTTGGAAAAATCTTAACGCTGAGCCTGATTTCGTTTAGCATATGGTGCTAAAGGAGATAGCACTATGGCAAGAACCAGTAAGGGAATTTCTCAGGCGTTAATCTATTTGGAAATTATCAAGCGCCTTCCGAGACACTACATCACGTCAACGGAAATTATGCAAAGTCTTCAGTCTGCCGGCATCAAAATCGAGACTTTGACTTTGCAGCGTTATCTTAAAGAACTCTCTGAGGCTGAGAACAGTCCCATTGAGCGTGACAGCCGCTCGCGTCCCTTTGGTTATCGATTGGCGACAACAGGCAACGCATTTAATTTTCTGGCTCCATCTCCCACTGAGTCGCTTTTGTTAAAACTTGTGCAGGAATATCTGAAGTTTCAGCTGCCGGGCAGAATCGCCAGAACATTGGATCCTTTCTTCAGAGCCGCTCAGGAACAGTTTGACACGCCTTTGGGGCATGTGACTAAGGAGCGCCATTGGCTCGACAAAGTCGCTTTCGTTTCCGACACCTTACCTCGCATACCGCCCAAAGTGCTGCCAAGAATCTTTGAGGATGTCACAAACGCCCTTTATGAAGAAAAAAAGATTGCCGTTAAGTATAAAAACGCCAAGGGTGAAATGATTGAGGCAGTGGTAAGTCCTTTAGGGATGGTTCAGCAAGACGGCCGCTTATATCTTGTCTGCCAATTTGACGGACATGATAATTTCCGCCATTTGGCTTTGCATCGCCTTGAAACTGTTAAGCAGCTCACCGATAATGCGCGGGCTGTCCGAGGCTTTAAAGTAAAGGACTACATTAAGTCCAAGCACTTTAATTACACGGGCGATGAAACCCGAACCGTGCATCTGACGCTGGATTTTAAAAATCCCAACAGCAAAATGTACTGGGAAGAGTCCCCGCTTAATAAGACTCAAGTGATCACGGAACCTGAGCCCGGACTTTTCAGGCTTGAGGCAGACATTATCGACAGCATGCTGCTCGATGCCTGGATTAAAACCTGGGAAGAGATAGCGCAAATCGTGCGTGTCACGAAAGAAAAACTTCCGACCGCTCTGAAGTAATTCTTAAATTTTGCTGCTCGCCTTTTTCTTAAAGGCGAGCGGCTAATTTTTGGGCAAAGCGCTCTGATAAGACCAGCGTCAGGCTCATTGAGGCACGCGTCATTCCAAGGTACAGCAACGATGCCGCCGTATCATCAAAGTCTTCAAAATCCACTTCTGTCAGAATCACACACGGCGCCTGCAATCCTTTAAAACGGCGAACGGTGTCATTAAATAACGAACCGTTGCTGAAAAGCTGTCTGCCGTTTTTGAATTCCGATAGCGGCTGCTTTAACGTGTATTTCTTGGTCCCCAGGGTCGGAGAGCAGAGAATATCGGAAGAGCGCAAGCCTTTCATACTCAAAATGGCGATCTGATCATCGGAAAAACCCGCTCGGCGCGCCTCATCCACGGCCGCTCTTGTTTCTTTCAGAAGAGATGCCGGACCATCATATGTGCGAAATGAGGGGACTTCTCCTTCAAAAGGACTTTGGGAAACTATCGCACCTTTTATCACTCCCAGTTCATTGATGACGCGGGCTATATTTTTCGGCACGCGCGCGGTCTCGTCCGAAGTGACTTTGACCGACTCGGAAAATTCAATTTTTTGAGCGTTGCCGATATTTGGATCGGATAACACATAGAAAGTGCCGCTTTCAGACAAAGCGTTCGTCAGCGCGACAATCCACTCTGTTTTCAGATCCTGCGCATCGTCCACCACAATGCAGTCAACCGCATACTTTTCACTTTGCAACTGCAAAACAAAACTCTTCGCCAATTCATCAAAATAGCGGGGCAGATCTTGAGCGTCGAGCTCTGCCGGGCTTGTCGCGTGGGTTTGATCCAATGCCAACTCATGGAATGTGCCAATGAAATCCACATGCTGATTGATAGGATGACGCTGCAGTCTCTGAACAATATTGCGGGTGGAGTTGATGTACCAGGCCGAGCGCTTTTCATGAGCAGCTTTTTCCAAAAGAGCCAAAGCAAGCTGGGTCTTTCCAGCGCCGGCCGGCGCCATCACCTCCACCACCGCGATAGGCGACTCAATCCGTGGGACCCAAGTGGCCAGCCCCGATGAAAGCTCCCGCGAGCGCACATCGAGCGTATCTGAAATAGAACTTAAACTTTGACGAACCACACAGTGGTTTTGCAGAAATTGAACAATCTGTTCCTTGGGGATATCGCCCGCTCTTATCAGTCGGTCACAATCCCGAATGATTTGACACAAATCGTCAAACCTCTCACAGCCAATCACGCGGTTGCGATCAATGCCAATCCCTTCGCCTTCCAAGTGTCCAGTCGGCAGTACCAGAAAGAAACGGATTGTCAGATTCTTTCCGAGGGAAGCCAAACGCGATCTGGCTATAGCGCTTTGTTTTCCCAACTGCTTGGCCACATCAGTCTGCTTACCGTCTGAATAGTCGCGAACGATCCGGCCTCGGTCATCAGCTTCCAGATCCCCGGCTTTGACTTCCAAGACCACGATCACACCGGTTGGCGTAACGACAACCGTATCAAGCTCTGAATTTCGTCCCTTATCGGCAATATCCACATTGGCAATGACACTGAATTCTGGGGGCAGTTCTTTGAGCTTATCCGACACCATCGCCTCGGCGACATCGCCGTATCTTGTCTTCCCTTCCGTCATATCAAACCTCACCGACTGCGGAGCTTTTCAAACGCCTTTATACATCCTAAAGTGATGCACTTTGGCTTATCCTTTATCTTGAAATTAAAGGAAAATCATTTCAACGATACCACAGGAAAGCTCTCATGATTAACTTCATCGTGCTTGATTTCGACGAATACAAAGTCGACCTCTATGACGAAGGGGAATTTATTGAACACTTTAATGTCGATCCTTTAGATCCCGCCGATTACGACCGTGCAGAAGACCGCATTATTGAACTTGTCGAAATCAACGGTTATGACATCGCCTGGTGCAGGCAGGATGCCGTCGACAAAGTGCTGGAAGAAATTGAATTGCTGGCTATTGAAGATGGCGACGATGACGATGAGAAGCTCTGCGGAATGGCAAAAATGCTTACTCTAATCGCCCAAGGCCGCGGATGGGATCGTATCATCGAACGCAACACGGCATATGATTACGGCGCAACTGCCGCCTTTGATTTGTAAGTCAAATAAAACTTCATAAATTGAAACTCCTGTTTTTATCCTTTGGAAGATGACAGGAGTTTTTTATGACCATACTCATTTCGCGATTTCCGAATTCTCAATTCAAAGCCAGCGAACTTTATGAGCCGGGCTTTCTTTGGTGCAAAGGCAAACCGGTCGCTTATGTCACCGATCATTTTTCCGTACAACTTTTACTGCCTCCCGACCTTCTGGCCCAGTATCCTCACTACTCAGCCTCCTTTAATGGCTTCATTGAGATTTCATCATCAATTGTTTGGATGGCCCCGATATTCGTGATGAGTCTGATTCGCGCATGGAGCAAGCGGTATTTCAATGCGAACTTTAAGGAAGATTTCCACACCGTTAAAAATGCCATTAAAAATCTTTTCGGCTTTCACACGGGCTACCCTGACTTGGTGAGAAGAATCAAGTACCCGGCCCCTGACGACAACCTTCTTTATCCGGCAAAGCTTCCAATCGACAAAACTTTTAAAGAAGCTGTCCGAGCAGCGCAATCGGCCGATTTTCATTATCTTTATGAAATAACGCCCCTATGGTCAAACCACGTCAGAAAAAACAGTTGCTCCAATCGCATGAGATGCGGACGCATGAAGGTAAGACTTAAGTCACTTGTGGACATTCAAACAAGCAGAAATCTGGTGCTTGAAGGTTTATCCGAGCTTCATCATGAATACGACTCGCTTCTTGGAATCTGCATCCGAAAATTAAACTTAAATGCTCAACTTATCGACTATTGGTTCATCCCCCGTCAAATGATCAAGCACGACATGTTCACTAGCCAATTCCGACACTATCTTTTTGACTGTGAATTAGCCAACCGCCTTTGTGTCGCCGACGCCCCGAAAACCAAGGCCTCACAGGTTGATCAAAGGCTTGACACGGTGACTTGGTCAAAGGATCAAACGCTTGACGCTTATGGACTTGAAGAAATTGCCTTGGTGATGATTGCGCTGGAAGATTCCAACCATGCGATTGCCCGTTATCAACACATATTAAGTGAGCTCTTTGTAAAAGAAACGGCACTGACAGAAGTGATCGAAAAAATTGAAAACTCTTCCGAGGGCTGTCACACCAAAGCAGTCGTTAAAAGAGAAGAGTTGCGTCAAGCCTGCCTTGATAGAGCCATTGAATTTACAGGGGCGAAACCCGGCCATCCTTTGAAACGCCACTACCCCAAAAACGCTCGTCCCTACGCCCTTCACACATCATAAACTGAATGTTTAAAGGCTATCCTTTCAGTAAAAAAACACAGGAAAATCGGGTCTTAACGCAATGAACGACTGCATTAAAACAAAAGAGCTTTTCGCCGAGTGTCTGAAACACGAGGGGTTTATCCGTTATGACGGCTACCCCGTGGCCTACATCAAAAATGACCTTTCTGTGTTGCTTTTATTACCCTTTTCTGAATTGAGAAATCGGCCGTACTATTCGGCGGCATTTAACGGATTTATCGAAATTGATCATTCTGTCAGTCTCTTATCAGACCGCTTTATGCTCGCATTGATTGCCGAGTGGGGATGCCGCTACTTCGGCGCCCCCGAAAAGCAGGAAAGAACCCATTATTTAGAGCTCGCTTTGAATCGACTTTTTGGTCTTTACACAGGGCAAGCTAACCTGGCACAAGTGCTGAACAACCCCGAAGCTCAACAGTACCCGCTTGCGCACCAATTGACAAAGGGAGAAATCGATCGGATAGCGGGACGACCTGAGAGCGCCTATCCCACATACATCATCCAAAGCCTTTGGTCCGGGCGTGTTTTGCAGCGATCCCTCCAGTCAGGCTCCAGCCGTGAAGCCAAATTGCCGATTTGCATTGATTCAAAACAAGTCAAAATCACCACCGCTCAGGACCTTTGTGTGTCGTCATCTCCCGGTCAGAGTCAAAGAAATTTCATGGGCAACTGTGTTCGCAAAATCAATGCGCAAGGCGAAGTTGAACACAGTTGGCTTTTGCCCCGACAGGGGTGGCGATGGTTCATGTTCGAACCCGGACAGACCTACTACTTATCCTCAAAAAACATGCGGCACTTTCTGCCCCGCATTCCAAATGATGAGGATAACTCGCATCAATCCACCGATGACCTTCTTAGCCAAATGGCGGTATCAGAAGATCCCGCAGCCACGACTTCACAATTGGAGGGGCTTTTGAAAATCATCGCTGAGATTGACAACTCGAAAACCGGACCGTTTTTTTACACCCCGATTCTTGACCGATTGCTGCTACAAAGGCACCCCTTATCCGTCGTGTTGGATGAAATTGATGCTCAAAGCAAAGGCGTGCACTGCAATTTAGCCGTCAATCCCGCCAGTCTTGTTCTTGCCTGCGCCTCATACGCTCCGGAATTTCTGAGTCACGGACGCGTCGCGGGTAATCAATACTGTCCGATGCCCGAAATCGACTATCTGGCCAAAATTACCTCGGAGAAAAATTCATGAAATTTTCTGACTTAAAAGGAACCATCCTCGCCCAATTCATGGTCGAGGGCGGCAACCGCGTCGTCCCCTTTATCGAGGGCAAACCCGGCGGCGGCAAATCCGCCTGCGCCCGAGAAATTGTGGCTGAACTTAAAAAACGTTTTCACATTGCCGATGATCACATTGTTGAATTCAACCCATCACTGCGAGATCCCGTGGACGTTTTAGGCATCCCCTTTAAACATGAATCAGGCACGCACAACGTGTGGCTGCCGCCCGAGGAGTTTTACAATCTTCGCCAGGGCGTGGGGTATTGCGCGCTCATCATCGAAGAGCTCACAGACGCTCCCATGTCCATGCAAAACCCAATGTGCAGAATCATCCTGGACCGCTGGGCAGGATCGGTGAAGTTGAGCGACAAGCTTTTCATTATCGCCACGGGTAATCGCGTGGAAGACAAATCCGGCGCAAGCCGCATGTCCACTAAGCTCGGCAACCGCCTGCGGTGCCTGCCTTTTGATGAAAACCTTGACGACTGGATCGCCTGGGCCAGAGAAAACAAAATCGATGAGGTACTCATCAAATTTTTACAGTTTCAGCCAAAACTTTTGTCTGACTTCGATACTACGCGAAAAACCAATCCCACTCCCCGCTCTTGGGCCTCGGTGAGTTTGACCCCTGAATTGTCGGGTAGCGGAAAAACCAAAGAAAGACTTTTTCAGGAAATGGTCGCGGGCGACGTGGGCGAAGGCGCTGCCGCGGCTTACTGCGCTTTCAGAAAAATGTATCTGAATTTGCCCAATTTCAATGACCTCCTTGCCAATCCCAAAACTTACCCTGTACCGCAGGAGTTAAGTGTTCGCTGGGCCACTGTCATGAAGCTTGTCGATTTAATCGCGACAGACTCTTGTACGCAAAGCGCAGCCGACGCCGCGCTCACCTTCATCGGTCGGGTGCCTTCAGACATGCAGGCGATGGCGGTGCGTGAACTGTTCAGAGGACGGGGCAAGGCCAAATTAATCGCCAGTCCCATATTCAAAAACATTGCCACCAAAATCAGCAAGGCCTTGTAATCATGACCGTCATCGTCGACAAACTCATACAAGCGAAAACTCGGCTATCACTTAAAGAACCGTTTTTCAGCACTATGCTCTACCGTTTTGCTCTAAAGGCGACAGACGAGGTGCCGATCGCGGCAGTCACTCCCCGAGGCGTGATTCTTTATAACCCAAAGACCATTGAAACGCTTTCGGTGGAGGAGATTGTCTTTTTGCTTTGCCACGAGGTTATGCATGTCGCCTTATCGCACGCCATGCGTCGAGGCGAAAGGGATCGCTTAATTTTCAATATCGCCTGCGACGCCGTGATTAACGAAACTTTAATTGAATTGGGCATCGGACAATACTTAAACAATGGTGTGAGAATGCCCGGGGCACAAAACCGCCTTGCTGAAGATATTTATGAAGAAATCGTCAAAAAAACCAAATTCGTCACGATGGATCTGGATCTTATTTTCTCAGGCGATAAAACAGCGCCCAACATCAAAGGAGATACGCTCGGTGATGCGCGACGAACTTATGGAGAAGCTTTGGATGAAAGCGAAGCTCGGGAAATTGCCAATCGGATAAATCTTGCCGTCGCCGAGGGCATCACTAAAGAAAAAATGTCAGGAATGGGAAATCGAAGGGGCGCCTTTCTTGAGAAGTTGCAAGCCTACGTGCTCACGGAAAAACTCCCCTGGCATCAACTCCTTGCCCGTTTTATGAATAAGTTTGTCTCACAAAATGAAAGCTGGCGCAGACCCAATAAATGATTCAGCGACGCGTACCTGCCCTCGGTTGATAAAGAAGCCCGCATGGGCACCTTGGTGGTGGGAATTGACACATCAGGCTCCATTGATTCAAAAACGCTTTCTGTATTCGGCAAACACCTCTTTGATGTCATCGAAGAGTGCAAACCTGAGGAAGTGATTGTCCTGTGGTGTGATGCCGATGTGCAAAAAATCGAGCGCCATGAGTGGCAGGAGGTTCCTTTTGAACTTGAGGCGCCTGGAAGAGGCGGCACCGATATGAGAAAAATCACTCTTTGGACGGCTGAGAATGCCGAAGAGGCCGATGCCTGCGTAATTCTCACCGACGACTTCACGCCGTACCCCGCTCCCGGCGAAGAAAAGGTGCAGACACTTTGGGTCTTAACACACGAAAACGAAAAGATTCCTAAACACATCAACAACGTGATTTTTGAAATGGATTAGTCATGGACCAGGAAAAAGAAATGCAAAACCAAGAACCGACCACGGAAGAGATGATTAAAGAACTTGATCGGGAAATCGAGGCGGTTTTCGAAGAGCTCGACGGCGTTAACAAGGAACTTTTTAATAAATGAAGCACTTAAAAACCTGGGAATTAATTCGTTTAAACGAAAAACTTTTGAATCGATACGGCGGACTGAGAGTGGCGCTATCTCAAAACCAAAGCAAGCGAGTCCAAGCCCTCTACTGCCGCATCCATTCGCTATTTGACTATGGTAAGGATCACTCTCTTGCCGGCACGGCAGCAATTTATTGCGAAGTCATTGCCCGCGGTCACGCCTTTAGCGATGCCAACAAACGAACTGCCGTTAACGCGTTATATCTCTTTTTGCACAGAAATAACCAACGCACTCGAGTACCGTCCGGATTAAGCGATGTGATTGTCAAAGTCGCGACAGGAGAAATGACAAGAAACCAATTGGCGGATTTTGTTCGAAAGGAAATTCTGGATTCCAAAGTTTCAAGGTGACGATTTAACCAAAATCGCCACCCGGACGTTTTACATTTCCTGAGAGGTTATCCGACCTTTAGTGATTATCGTTTCCAGCAAATGACGAACAGGAACCTCGTACTGCTTAAATTCCTCAATATTCGTCTCTTTAATCCATAGCTGACCTTCATCGTGACTATTTCTGTGTTGTTTGTTGCTGTAAGCAGAAATATTTTCTTGGAGTTCTTGAGAAGAGAGAACCCAATAACGAATGACATCCCGCCAAACACCAATCCATACAAAAACGTCGCAACACTTCGGTTTTATTTGTTGAAAATTCATATCAAAACCGTCTTGCGAATCGCTTGATAAAGCCTTCTCAACTAACGCCCCGCCACTTTGTCTCTTAACGGCCCTGGATGCTTTCACTTCAATCTTTATTCCCTCATACCAGAAGTCATATTCACCTGAGTATGTTTGATCCACTTTTTTTGACGGACGTTTTAATTCTGGAACTAATTCATTGAGATGTCTCTGCGCCCAGGTTTCCCCAAATGTTCTCGGCGCTGTTATTTCATATAAATACAAATACTTATTACGCTCCAAATACTCGTTGCGCAATTCCAAATAATCTTCAAGCGATATAACATCAAAAGCAATTAAATGGCTTATGACGTATTCAAACTTATTGAATGGATAGACGGAATTTAACCTATCCAAGTAGTCCTGACTTAAGTCAACCTCTGGATGAGACTCCGAAAGTTTTTTCGCTTTTTCGCATAAAAAGTTAACCAATTTTTCCATGAACGACCTCTCTGATATGGCGTTTTTCCGATTCATTCAAACCATAAAAAGTCAAAATTTTCTCATTCAATTCATCAATAACGGATTTATCTCCCGACAAAATCCTGTCAACATCCGCTTTAAATGTTTCATCTTCTGAATGAGTAATGTGCGGAAACGGGAGTTCCTGCAAATTACCCTTCAATATTTTCACCTCATTAAACAGCCGGATATACAAAAACTGAAAAAGTGGGGAATTTAAAAACGCCAACACAGTCTTTACAGACATTCCGGGAACATTGGGAATTAAAATGTTGGCGCTATTTAAAAACAGAGCGCCGCTATCGTCATAGGCGAATGTCAAGTTTTTACCGATAAATTTATAAACCAACTTCTCAGCGGCCCTGTAGTACTCCTCTTTAGCCACCTGCTGCAACCTGTTTTTATCAAAAAGGATGTAATTTTTTGCCGGCAATAAAGTAAAAGGCTGTATTTCTTTCCCGGTATATATTTTTTCTTCATTCTCACGAGGCTTATCATGCAGCTTTGATTTGTTGTCCCCGGTCACAATCCCCAAAGCCCATATGCTTTGCGTCAGATTCAAACGTCCTTTGGAAAAAACCTTGTCCAGAATTTCTGAGTCAATCGCCTGCACGGGGGTAAAGGTCAAATTTTCTGTTTTATGAAAAGTATTGATCTCTACGCTCTTTTGTTCACCGTTTGAAAAATACTGAACTGCTGTTGACGTCTCCGATTTGGAAGCTTCCAGACTGGCGTACTGAGTGGTGACGCCGGAAAAAAGTTTGCTGAAGATCCGAATTTTTTGTAAATGCAAATGCTCAAGGATATAACGACGCAATCCGACATGGGTTTTGACGTTCAAAATCGATACCGGCATCAAAAAGTTAATCACACCGTGATCGGTTAAATAGTCAGACGATTTGATGAAAAAGATGGATGCGGTTTCGTTTCCGGTTCTTTTTTGCCGACTGTTCTCACTAACTTCAATAACCCCGCCCCATGGAGGATTGGTGGCAATAACATCGAAACATCCGAGCTTATTGAGTTCCGACTGAGTGAATAAATCATCGGATATAAAATTCATCAAAAATATCTTCGGATAAAAGTCGACATCTTTATAGCGGATCAGCAAATTCGCCTTTGCCAGCATAACGGCCACACCGTCCCTATCAATTCCGTAGATATCGTTAGGATCGATATTATTCAAAGAAATTAAAAATGCTCCGCTTCCGCAGCAGGGATCTAAAAATCTTTTGCCGTCAGAAAAATCATATTGGCCGAGCATCTCGTCAACGATTTCCTTCGTTGTGAAGTACGATCCGTTTATATTTTTTTGACCTTCCGTTTGATAGGATTGATAAATTGT
Organism: uncultured Sutterella sp.; assembly: GCA_958347955.1. Lineage (GTDB taxonomy): Bacteria > Pseudomonadota > Gammaproteobacteria > Burkholderiales > Burkholderiaceae_F > Aphodousia. The sequence goes on along the minus strand of CATVXH010000003.1, from coordinate 12,374 downwards.
TCCCAAAAGATCAAACGCCTCTGGCACTTGAAGAGAAACCACCTCGGGGATTATCTCTATGTCTTTGTACTCGTTTTGAAATTCACGATACCCGCAACGGGTCAATAATTTATTTTCAATGAAAAGTTTTTCTGCGACCGATCGCAACACTGACGCAATGTCCCATTGACAGTCTAATGTCCGCGAGATTAATGCCTCGATCCACTTCACTACTTCTTTATCCGGGCATCGCTCAATAGGAATAAAACGTTTTTTCGAATTTGTCTTATTGGCTCGTTTCTGCAATCTTGTTTCGGTTTTCGCTCCCAACCTTCGCCAATTGCGACGAGTCGCTTCTGAAATATGGTTCATTGATATGCTTTTGCGTTGATACTCTAACAGTCTGATTGTACCTGTTATGTTTGGTGATTTTTTGTTCTCACCTCGATTAAATTAAAAAAACAGACAAATCAAAATTAAAATATTAGCTCATTACATGATTCTATTTATTCCTTATTTTTCAAATGTATTAAACAATAATTAGATCATAATTATTAAGAGATTTTAATGCGGCTTGTCCAATAATCCGACAGGTTATCCTATGCCATCCGTCTTATTCAAAAAACAATTCTTTCCTTATTCGCAACCAACTTTAACCGGAAGATTTTCAATCAGTTTGCCAATTTCTTTTAATACCATCGGAACCGTGCCTGTGGCATCGCCTAGCCGAATATAGTTATACGGACCATATTCTTCATCCATCATGGCGCAATTGAACGCCATCTCTTCAGGTGGCTCTTTGTTGAGAAGTATCCGGATAGGAGTGCCCGCCGCTGCCGCCATCGTCACAAAGTCAGCCGCAGGATAAACCGTACCCGAAGTGCCGATTGCTATAAAAATATCCACTTCCTTCAAATAAGACATTATCCAATCCAGTCCATGCGGTCTCTCACCAAAAAGCACCACGTCAGGCCTGACACTAAAGTGAGCAGCTCCGCATTTTGGGCACACATTACCTTCTTTGTACAAGCCTTTTCGAGGAAAAACAGCGCCACATTTTCGGCAAACACTGCGATTAAGCACGCCATGAAGATGAAAAACCGCCGTATCTCCCGCTTCTTCGCACAATGAATCAATGTTCTGAGTCACATGGATAATATCGGCGCGCAAACGGTACTTCTTGACAAAACCGGCAATCGCTCGGTGAGCCGCGTTTGGCTCGCAGGCGTCGAAATCCTTAATTCTCTGATTGGTTGCGCGGTAGACGCGTTCGGGCATCGACCTCATGTAGCCTGCCGAAAGGCTTTTGCCATCATTGACGCGGTCGCTGCCCGCCCCTCGATACGTGGGGATACCGCTTTCGACAGACAATCCTGCTCCAGACAGAATAAAAATACTCGGACGCTCTGCACGCCACTTTTTAATCATCGTTGAAAGCATTTCCATTGTCCTACTTTTTGAGATATTGCTTAAACGCGTAATACTTCAGCTTTTCCCAGGGATCACTGAAATGCGTTTTCTTAAGTAACTGATTGATGTTCATACGCGAAAAAATTTGAAATTTTTCACTCACGTGAAGCTCATCGCGATACCAGTAATAGCCGGACATCGCTTCCGGGGTGGGACTGATGATTTGAATCTTTGTATCAGGATGATGACTCCCAACCAATTGAACCAAACGCAAGAGTTTATATTTTTGCCAGGGAAAACTTTTCAGCCTAAAGTGCTTGGGCACCTTTAAGATACCTGACCAAGGCTCCTTCATGCCAAAATAAAAACCCGCGCAACGAGCAATTTTCACAATTTCTTCAGCCGCCTCGTCGCTTGAGACCTCAATATCATAGATGTCACGATTGAAATCGCGACACGGAATATCGTATTGTTCTTGTTCGGCCAACTCTTCAATAACTTCCGTGAGCTCCCAAGAATACTTCGATGCTTTGATGCCATCAGAAAAGGCATACCACTTCTTGAAAAAAGCCTCTGCAAAACGATAATCCCAACCTAAACACTCACGACGGGTTTGTCGGCAATAGTCAATAATGGAATTCAAGTACACAAGAGCAATGCCACCGGTCAATGCTTTAATTTCTTCGGTCAAAGAATGGCGCTCTTCGTCACTATTAAAAGATCCGTCCAGAAGCGCTTGAATGATCTGAACTTTAGAATTTTCCTCTTCAGTCAAAAGTTTTGAAATGTTTAAACCCGAAGCGGCAACCATAGCCATCATAATTGCACGCTCTGGATAAACCGCGCGATAGAAAAAGTTGCCCGCCTCAAGCGCAAAGGCGAATCTGTCAGAAGAAACCTTTTGATGAAGCTCTTGGATCAGCGAAAGGTAATCCTGATCCAAGAGCGCTCGAAATTTTTTCCCTGAGACATAATCAAAGGGATTAAATACTTTGTTTTTTCCCATCTTCTATCTCCTCTATTCATAATTTCAGAATATAGAAGGATGTTTCAATTTATGAAGGTTTGAACACATCAAAAACAGAAGGAACACAATCTAAAGTTATTCATAAAGGCATTTAAAACGGAGGCAATGATGCTTGGCTCTATTGTTGGCGACATCGTAGGTTCGCGCTTTGAGTACAACAACATTAAAAGAAAAGATTTTGAGCTCATGACTGAGGACTGTTTCGTCACGGACGATACGATCTTAACGCTCGCCGTCTGTGACGCGCTTTTAAACAATCGAGAAAGTCTTGAGACTGCCGCAGCCCGCTCTCTACGATTTTTTTCACGGCGCTACGCCGACAAAGATTATGGCGATGGATTCAGGCGCTGGATGCTCTCCGATGAGGCGCAAGCCTATGGAAGTTTCGGCAATGGCGCGGCGATGCGTGTTTCTGCCTGCTCCATTGCCGCGCAAACATTGGAAGAAGCAAAACACATGAGTGACGCAGTCACCGCCCCTACTCACAACCATCCTGAAGGATTGAAAGGCGCGCAGGCCACCGCTGTCGCAGGCTTTTTAGCTAAAACGGGACTTGTGAAAACCGATATTGAGAAGTACATTAACCAAAACTACTATCCCATGGGATACACGCTGGACGAGATTCGACCGACTTATCGCTATGAAGGCAGCTGTCAAGGCACAGTGCCTTTTGCTTTAAAGGCGTTCTTTGAGTCTGACTCTTTTGAAGATGCCATTCGAAACGCTGTCAGCATCGGTGGCGACAGCGACACGCTGGCGGCAATCACCGGCGGCGTCGCAGGAATCTATTACGGCGTGGATCGCCAAATTGCCGAAAAAGCGCTGAGCTATCTCGATGATTTTCAAAAAGATGTCATGGTTCGATTCGAAAAAGCTTTTAATCACCAAAATAACCTTTGCACATTTCAGGTATAAAGATTTTTAGGCTATTTTTTGAAACTCTCGGTCACGTTTGAAAACGAGATCGGCAGTATGATTTCTCAAAAGGTTTGATGGAGAAAATCATGCTGTATACGTCACTTAGTCATACCGGTATTTCTGTTTCTAAGGTTTGTTTGGGCTGCATGAGTTTCGGCGTGCGAGGCCTTATGCATGATTGGACGCTTGACGAAACAGAAAGCGAAAAAATTATTCGACATGCATTAGATAGCGGCATTAACTTTTTTGACACCGCCAACGGTTACTCAGCCGGGACCAGCGAAGAATTTTTGGGAAGAATTCATGAACTACTGCGCACTTACGTGCACGGTTTCTTGGGAACGTATCCCCAATTCTAGCCATTGACGACTATCCGCACCTGCATGCAGATTTCGTACAACGGCGGGCGTGTCCACTAAGACGCCCCCATCGAGTTCGAGTAACTGTTTCAGCCACTCATCCCCGAGTTCTTTTCGACCTATATTGGTCGCAGCATTGATGTCAGCATTGATCAACAGCCCCTTTGCCGAACGATATAATCCACGCTTGATTCGCTTACCGGAAAATATCGGTTTAGGGGTCGATCCTTTTTCATCAAAGCTCGGAATTTCGTCAAAGTCCAAGGCGCTCGCTTTCGACGTATAACTTTCCTCTCGAATCGTCACATCGATACCATAGTCTTGCGCCTTATACCGAATCATCTCCACAAACTTTCCGTGTGGCAACATCACAAAATTCTGGTTATTGCGCTTGCCGATGTTGACTTCCTGCTTCCACTCTTTATTGACTCCGATGACAATGTGCCCCAAATCATGCGCCAAACAGAAATTGATAACCATACGGCTTGCCTTGTGTAGCAGATCATGCAATCTCCAATAGCGCTTGAGCCCTTTGGTGCGAATGTGCGTTTTGTGCCCCTTACTTCGAAGTTCAGCCACTTGTTTGTTGTAGTTTTGATTGATGCACTTTAACACTTTGCCCTTGATCAAAAACGGTCGTACCCCGGGTTTGGTCGAAACGAAGGTTGCAAAATTATCGAGCCCCAAATCACAACACAAGGCTTCATTCGAATCTAAAGAAACGCACTTTGATAAATCTTTCTCCTCCTTTTCGCTCCGATAGGTCAATTCCACCACGAAGGTATTACCCATCGGAACAATTCTCAAGTCTCCTACCACGGCTTCATGGGCTTTGGCATTGAACACTTGATGCTCGCAACACAAAACCGTCATTGGAGAAAAACCTATCGCCTCACCCCCAGTGATGATGAGTTGATGATTTTGAATTTGATAGCCGTTGCGCCCAACGTAGAACGTTCGATATTTTCGCTTGTAGCCCGGTAGCTTAGGTTTACCGCGAAATTTTTCCGGATGTTTATAGTATTCGGCCGCGGCTTTCACAAACGCTTTGAATTGCTTGGCAATCACTTGACCTTGTCTTTGAGCCGAGGCGGCCGATGGCATGGCACGATAATCGCTGATGTAATGAAGCTTGAGGGCATCATCGAGCTCTTTTCGAGTTAGAACAGGTTGCTTTTCAAAGTGATGATGGCGCAATAAATAGACAGCGCAGTTACCAAGTTTGCGCGACAAAGAGCAAAGCTTATGGCAAGCTTGCCAGTTCGGATCGCTTTTTCGAATAACGTGTCGCTCGACTCTTTGAATCATAGGCAATTTTCAACCGGTGCCCACTGTGTTTACAATCTCAAGGCTCACTTGATCTTTGTGGTTGCTTATCGCCGTAAGGCGATTTCTTCAAGGATTTTACAAAGACTGATCGAAATTTTTTCAGAAGTCTGCCAAAGTGAACAAGCGCAACTTCTCGAATGCTCCGGAGAACGCGATCACGTTCAGCTACTGATTCCATACCCACCGAAACTTTGCCTTTCAGACCTCATAAGAAAGCTCAGAGCAACTTCGTCACTAAAAGTTCGTCAAGGAATTTGATCGTGAGATTCATTACCTGCTCTGGGGCAAGCGCTTCTGGACTAAAAGCTACTGCGTGATCTCCGTAGGTGACGGTGCGACAACCGCAATCATCGAACAATACATCAAAGATCAACGACCGAACTAACGTTCGTTCGGCCGCTATCCATCCCTGCGCTTACGCACGAGGAATTCCGCGGCATACGTTAAACGTTCGACAACTCGTGACAAAGTCGTTATCGCTTCAAAGGTCTACTTTAATCCCGGTCGCCTGTCACGCCAGGCCATTCTGAAGGAAATCGACGGCACTCTCAAACGTCTCGGCACCGATTACCTCGATCTTTATATTATTCACCGCTTCGATTACAACACGCCTATCGAAGAAACCATGCAAGCCTTAAATGATTTGGTCCAGGCCGGCAAAGTGCGGGCGCTGGGCGCCTCGGCGATGTACGGCTATCAGTTTCACAACATGTAGCTTGCGGCCAGAGATAACGGTTGGACACCGTTTTCTGCGATGGAAAACGACTACAACCTGCTCTATCGCGAAGACGAACGAGAACTGATTCCGATCTGCAAACAAATGGATGTCATGTTGATGCCATACAGTCCTTTGGCAGGCGGCCATTTGGCTCGCGCGACATGGGAGGGCTCTTCCCTGCGCGGGCAAACTGACCGGGTCGTCAGAGGCAAGTACGACAAAATGCAACAGGAAGACATCAAGATTGTTGAGAGAGTAGCTGAACTTGGCCGACAGAAAAACTGCAAGATGTCGCAGATTGCGTTGGCCTGGTTGTGGGCAAAAGGCGTTGCCTCTCCCATTATCGGCGCCACCAAAACTCAGTACATTGATGATGCGGTGAGCGCATTGGATATTCATCTAAGCGAAGAGGAAATCGCTTATTTGGAAGAGTATTACGTACCGCACCCGATTGTCGGGGCCATCAATGCCAATCCGCCCGAAGGCGTTATGCTTTTGGACGAAAAGAAATAGTTTTAACGACGAGCAAGATTACACTTGCTCATCTTTTCGTTACGCGTTTTTGCGGCTCTGCGGGCCAGCAGGACTAGCCTGCCCGCAGAGTTTGAAAGAGCGAATACCCGATCCCAGCGACGCTGCCCAATCCGACGATCTGCAGCGCGAAGAATTTCCGAAATCCCCCAAGGATCCGTTATTGCCATTTGACTTTCAGGCCCGGCATTTAAATATTTCGATATCGCATTCGAAATATCTGACGCGCGCCAAAATGCCTGAAGATGGATATTGGCTTGTGCGGGCCAGGAACAATCGCCTTGCGAATAAGCTTTTGGCCAATCAAAAATTATCTGACTGTCAAGCGTCACGAAGTACCTTGGAAATTCCTGCATGCCACAATGCCCGAGTATTCGGTACTTAACGCAATGAATTCTCAGATTTATTGCCGGATCAAGCATCGCGTAAATTTTCTTTTGCAGTTTTGACCACCTTTTGCTCATGTCGTCACCGGCTCCGCATTTCGTCAATGACTTTCTTGTGCCGTCTTGTCCGGAGAGCAATCCTTTTCACCGAATTCGTCATCGAGGTTTTCAATCTCCTCGACTTCGTCCTCTTCATCGTCAAGGTCCTCGTCTCGCGCTTCACGCATCATTGCATCATCTTCCTGAGTTTCGTTCCAGTCCCACTCACAAAGTCTGACGCCGAAAATATCACCAATGAGTTCAAGGTCTCTGTGATCGAGCTTTCGGTCGTATAAAAGTCCCAAAATCTCGTCAATTTTCCAAACATCGTTATTCGCTTCAAGCAAAGAATCAATCACATCCAAAGGCAACTGTGTCGAAACCTTCAGGTTTTTTCGAGCCTCAATCCGGGAAAAATCTTTTACATCGATGCGAAAATCCGCATCAAACTCATTTGCCTCCTCGCCCGGTCGCATCATCCAGATTAATACGCCTTCTTTACCGAGCATGTATGGGACTTCTATCCTCAGCTCCTCTGACAAGCAATCGACAACCAGAATCTTGCAGCGCTCTAAGAGTTCTCCCAACTCGTTATCCACATTCATCGTGTCTGTGCGGTAGGCATCAAAACAGCTGAGAATCTCATCGACCGCGGCCTTGGCGGCTCTATGATTTTGACTTGTCACCAAAAGCTGAAGCGGACGCACAAACAGGCTGTGATCTGTTTCCAGATATCTCGAAATCATTTCTTGTGCCGTGGCAATTTGCCCTTGATTTACTGACGGCATATCTATTCCGCAATTGTTATTTTTAATGTATTCAGGCACATCAATTGTGCGAGTGGGTCTTCTCATAGCCATAATTTTTCTCCTCAAGATGAAATTATTATGACCGTCATTCCATCAATTTATGAGATTAGAAAACCTCCGTTGAACATTAAAAATCGAAAATGAATTCACTATTTGTGGAAAAATAGAGTACACTCTTATTTATCTTCACATGAAGATATCCTGCATATGAACCTATTTTGTGTTCATCCGCTAAACCCATTCTTATGAGGATCTTCCCAATGAAAAAAACAGCTCTCGCAGTATGCCTCGGCGCTTTATTGGCAGGCGTCAGCCTCTCTTCTCAAGCTTGTTTCACTGTGATTGTCGGCAAAGACGCTTCAGCCACCGGTGAAATTATCATCGGCCACAATGAAGACAATGACCGCCGCATCATCACGAATCAATATTGGGTTCCCGCGGCTGAACACAAGGCCGGCGAAATGATTGAATTTGAACCGGCCGCCGCCAAGATCCCGCAGGTTGCAAAGACTTTCGGCTTCTGGTGGACTCAAACATTGGCTCCGGAAGGCTCAAGCTTCTCCGACGGCTTTATGAATGAAAACGGCGTGGTGATCGTTACCAACAACTGCAACTTCACTATTGAAGAAAAAGAAAAATTCAATGACGGCGGCATCGGCTACGGTATTCGCCGCTTGGTCGCCGAACGCGCGACTTCTGCCCGCCACGGCGTAGAAATTGTCATTGAGCTCATGCAAAAACACGGCTACTTCCATATGGGCCGCACGTACACCATTGCCGATAAGAACGAAGCTTGGCAAATCGCGTTGCTGCGCGGTCATCGTTATTTAGCCCGCAAGGTCAAAGACAACGAAGTGGCCTTCATGGCAAACGCTTTCTCGTTGGATAACGTGGATCTCAACGATAAGGAAAACGTCATTGCTTCTCCCGACTTAGTGCAAAACGCGATCAACAAGGGCACCTACAAGCCTGCCAAGGCCGGCGACTACTCTGACTTCAGCTTCCGCGAAGCCTATCAGCCTGAAGCTCGCCGTGTGTTCCCGCGCAACAAGGAACGTGTCTTCACGATCCTTGAAATGCTCACCGGTCAAGAATATAAGAACGTCAATGACTACCCGATGGCCATCGTACCGAAGAAAAAACTCACGGTTGAAGATGTCAAGGGTTTTATCCGCGGTCACTCAAAGTTTGAAAAGCGTGAAAGCGGTTGGCACCATGAAACCATGCAGGATATCTGCAATATCGGAACATTTGATTCCGTTGTGTTCCAATTGAACAAAGATCCCTTGATGACGATTGCCTGGCGCGCCGCCGGCCGTCCGAGCGAACAGTTCTACGCACCTGCTTTCCCGTTGGCTGGCCCCGCTGAAGCTCAGAGCTACATGGACTGGGAAACGGGCACGAAGGCTCAATTCCATGCGACACCCGAACAAGTAAGCTACAGCCCGGATCGCACGATCTACACATTCCTGGCCATGCAAAACTTCTTGGATTGGATGCCCAAAGAACGCGCCGCCTTTGAAAAAGATCGCGTCGCCTACGAAAAGGCCGCCAACAAGGCCGTCGCTGAAGCTCAAGCACAGGCAAAAGCCATTGCCGGCGTTGATCGCGAAAAAGCCCGCGAATTCATGCACGCCTTTAACGTCGCCTCCTTTAACGACGTGCTGGCTAAGACAGGCGACTGGGTAACTCGACTCAACAAGCACTCCATCGTCATCACGAAGGACACGTTAAGTCAGTCTGATACCGGCACCGTGGATGTCGTCTTGCTTTCTAAGAAGGGATTTGACGCCACCAAGCTTGACACCAAGAAGACTCACTTCGGGTCTCCCTATCCTGACGGCTCCATTGAACTGAATAAGGAAATGGCCAAACCCACGAAAGTGACGGCCAAGGATGTCAACGGCGACGGACTGGCTGACGCCGTCATTACCTTCCCGGTCAAGGGCGCCACAGCCTTCTCGTTTAAGGATGTTGTCTCTGAACTTTATCTCTTTACGAGCGTCAACGGTCAACCGGTTGCCGCCTTTGACACGGTGAAAATTGTTAAGTAATTAACTCTCTGTGTACTGCCCGTCTGCGCTCCGCAGGCGGGCATTTTTGACTATTGGAAAGCCCATTAGAATAAACTTGAGCGCCTCAAGCGGCTTGCGCGATGCCTCTTTGTGCTCACTCAATCTGGTTTTTATCTCATAACCAGATCTTTGCCTTCACACACAGAGGCCTGCACCTCATCAAAAATATCTTTCATCGCTTGAGAGGGTTTTTGTCCGATCAGGGAGAAAACAACAATAGCCAGCAGCGCCAGGAAAAAGCCGGGAATAATTTCGTAGAGTCCGAACCAACCGAAAGTATTCCAGATAATTACAGTCACCGCGCCCGTAATCATGCCCGCCAATGCGCCGTTTTTCGTCATTCTCTTCCACCACAAACTCATGATGATGACCGGCCCGAATGAAGCTCCGAAACCTGCCCAGGCGTAACTGACCAAACCAAGCACCTTACTTTGCGGATCCATGGCAATCAATATGGCCACCAGGGACACCATCAAAACCATGGCCCGCCCGAACCAAATCAGTTCCCGAGTTGATGCCTGAGGGCGAATAAAGGCTCGATAAAAATCCTCTGTAAGCGTAGAAGAGCAAACCAAAAGCTGGCAAGACAGCGTACTCATCACCGCCGCTAAAATAGCCGACATCAAAATACCGGCAATCCACGGATTGAAAAGCACTTGGGTTAAAACAATAAACACCAATTCCGGATTGGCAATCACGGAGGCGCCTTGAGTGATATTTTCCGCAAAATAGGCGCAGCCGAAAAAGCCCACACTCACGGCGCCCACCAAACAGAAAAGCATCCAGACAATGGAAGTCCGACAAGCGGTCGGAATAACCTTGATGGATTTTGTCGCCATGAAGCGCACCAACAGGTGGGGTTGTCCGAAATAGCCCAATCCCCAGGCCAAAAGCGAAGCAATGCCGACAGCCGTTTGCCCCTTAAACATATCCAGCATGGAAGTATCAATGGCGCTGACCTTGCCGATCGTTTCAGAAAAACCGCCAAGCTCGGTCATCACCACTATCGGAGTGACGATCAACGCCACGCACATCATGGCCGCCTGCACGGTATCGGTCCAACTGACAGCCAGAAACCCGCCGATAAAAACGTAAAGAATCGTGGCAGCGGCGCCGATCCACAAAGCACTTGAATAGGAAATGTCAAAGGTTGACTCAAAAAGTCTGGCGCCGGCAACCATGCCGCTTGCCGAGTAGATCGTAAAGAAAATCAAAATGACTACGGCACAGATAATGCTCAATAAACGCTTGTCATCATCAAATCGGTGACTTAAATAGTCTGGCAGCGTCAACGCATTTTTGCATCTTTCCGTATACACACGAAGTCTTGCCGCAACAATCTTCCAGTTCACAAATGAGCCAATACACAGGCCGATCGCCAACCAACTTTCCGAGATGCCTGATAAAAAGACAGCTCCGGGCAACCCCATCAAAAGCCAGCCGCTCATGTCACTTGCGCCGACCGATAATGCGGTAACTAGACCTCCCAAACGTCTTCCGCCCAAGACATAATCATTGAAATCTCGTGTGTAGTGCCAGGCAATAAAACCGATTATTACCATAAGCAGCAAATAGCCGCAAAAAGTGATGGCGATGGGATTAAATGCTGTCATTTGTCTTATTTTCTTATTCTTTTAAATGGAAAGAACCAGTTTAGTCAAAGCGACCCAGAAAAACCGTTTTTTATTAATGTGAGTTCCCTAGAAAACGCAGATCCGCATTGAATCTCTGAATCGACCGTTCAGTCCACCATCAGAGTCAAACGAAGGACAGATTTTACCTTTTGCTGTTTGGTTCTGTATCGATAAGCGTTTGCAGCTGTCAGCGACGAGGCGTGTTTTAAGGATGCGCCGCTTGCCAAGAAAATTCGGGCACAATTGAACGGTCTTTCCCCTGTGGGATTTTGTCTGAAAAATTATCAGAAAACTGTTGCAATTTAAGGGGGCGGTTCATTTAAGCGATTAACTTGGGTGACGCTTGACAAAACTACTCTCGATTGATGTTCGCTGTTAGCATGTGACCTCTTATCAAAATTACCTTCTTGAAATCTCATTAGAAAGAAAAAATCAGGAACAAAAGAAAAAGAGCAACAGCGGACAAAATCCAAATCCCCACCTTCCGATCATTTTCCTCTTTGGCAGCTTGCTCGAGCTCTTCTGCACTGGGATGATAAGTCGGTTAGTCTCTGTCTTCTTGAATCCTCTCAATCTTGTCAGCAATCTCCTCATCAATGATGAATTTTCTCTTTGCTCTTTGTCCTTGAAATTTCAAATAGACATAGTAAGTGGAGTGTTCTACGGTCACCGGTTCTGAAGTCACCGTTTGCGCATTGGCAATCCCCATTGCGGAGGTCCGAGAAACCGAAACCGTATTTTTGTACATCACCTCGGACTTTGTCCGCTCAGATGCAATTTTGAAATAAGGTCGTAGTTTCGGAATTTTGATTCTCACTTTTTTAAAATACTTGACAGAAATGAGGATCAAAATGCACAAACGCTTTTCTGAAGAATTTAAAAAATCAGCCATCATCCGTGTCCAAAACGGAGAATCTCAACTGAGCGTTGCCAATAGTCTTGGGATCAGTTACAAAACACTCAATCGTTGGATCATTCAAGCCAAAGGGCAAATGCCTTCAGAGAATGTTTCCTTATCTGAAGAAAATGCTCGGTTACGCAAGGCTCTGAAAGAACGAGAAGCAGAAATTGCTTTTCTAAAAAAGCAGCGGCGTACTTCGCAAAGATGCCGTAACGAGGTACGCCTTCCTTGAACACTGCATTCGTTGTGCAGAAGTTGG
>CATVXH010000002.1 GCA_958347955.1 uncultured Sutterella sp. | reverse complement strand
TTCCCCTATTTTAAAACAAAGTAATGATCTTGGTCTTTTTTTTTGCTCGATTCATAAAATTCGGACCATAAAATCGTGTATTTTTCAATACAAATATATAAAACTACTATTTTCTTGGAACTTATTCCTAAACACTCAAGTGCTCCAGATATTAAAATCCGTTTACTTAAAACACAAAGTTAACTTTTTCATTTTTTGAAGAATAAAACAAAAGAGTCGTCTTCTTGATGAATTCTTCGGAAACAGCAACTGAGCCAACTTATTAATTTTTATAACAAAATCCAAATCCGAATCAGCGCACAGAAAAACGCAACATTCCTCACTTTTTAATTGTGTTAAAACCCATGAAGTAGAAATGTCTAATTCGTAATCACTCAAAAGTTTTTTACACTTATAACAACAAATCAGACTCTGTTCAAGTGAAGCATATTGCAAGCAAAACAGCAAAAAAAACTCCAATAGTTTGACAAGTGAAATATTGGCCTTCTCGATTAAACTATGACTTTTATAAAATTGAAGAATATGTCTAAAAATATCAAAATGCTCTGACAGCCTACCATTATTTCGCTTAAAAACCGAAGACACTATCGAACCAGCCCGCTTTCTGTAACAATAGGCCGGAATAGGATCAAAATATACAATTGGTTGATTAGAAAAATAGATCCAATTCCAAAGATTGTCCTCCCACAATAGACCATCAGGGAAACTAAGCTTCAAGTCTCTGATCCTATCTCTTCTATACAATTTGGGGAAAACCGTTTGATTAAATTGGAATAACTGCTCGTAATTTAGTTGTATTTTCCCTTTAAAAGAAAAATAATGACTTAGTTGGCTCTCTTGTTGTATACCCGAATCTTTTTCATAAATGCACTTTACAGCTGAAACAACAGCATCAACATCTGGCGTCATCAGACGACACATTCTTTCTAGAGATCCCGGTAACAAATAATCATCTGAATCTAAAAAAAAGACAAACTCTCCTCGGGCAACATTCAACCCCGCATTTCTCGCTGCTGATACTCCTAAAGATTTTGGATGTGAAATCAAAATGACTCTATTATCAATTTCTGAGAAATACTTGATAATTTCTAACGATGAGTCTGTAGAACCGTCATCAACACATATCAATTCTAGATCTTTATACGATTGGTCTAGAACACTTGACAAACACTCTTTTAGATAACTCTCAACATTATTGACAGGAACTATTACGGATATCATCGCAATTACCTTTGGTTTTCATAACACCTATCTTATGTAAAAAAGCCAAATAAGAATCAAAAAAACACGTTAAGGTCAGGTGTTTATTATAAAAATCAAAATTCTTTCGTCCCAAATCGTCTCTCTCGTTCAAAGGCATCTCTTTTAATTTTTTTATAATTTGCTTTGCCTCATCCAAGGAACCATATAGGAATACACCAGGTACGTCATTGTCACGGAAGTACTTGTTTCCACCCACATTAGACGCAAGAATGATTTTCCCTAATGACAGTCCCTCCAAAATAACCAGGTCAAAATAAGTCTCTCGATTTGGAACAATCAAAACATCTGAGGCTGCTATGTAAGAGTATGGATCTTTTGTAAAACCAACTTCCAGCCATGAGGGATGATCTAATCTTTTTAACGGCAGCTCGGTTCCCGCAGCAATTACTTTAATTTTTCCATCAATTTCAAACAATGACTTTGCCAAATTTTTTAATAAATCATAACCTTTTACATAATTGTGACGTCCTGCATATGAAATCAGGAAATCATCAGTGGCTAATCCTAATTTTTGTATGATTTGAGATCTAGATAATTGAGCGAATCGAGGGGATACCCCTGTCGTTATGAAACAAACTTGTTTATCTTTGATAACACTTTTAAATTCTGGCCAATGACTGTAATAAGCATCCATGGCTCCTTCCGTAGGGAAAATCACATAGTCAGAACGAGAAAAGGCAAATCTGTCAATTTCAATAAATCTTTCTCTGTTCAGTCTAAACCAAAATTTCTCGTAAGCCGTTGTGCAATATTCTTCCATCTCCTCAAATGAAGGAACCGGAGAATGCGACGTTAAAATCACAACTCCCTTGTAGTTTTTTAACGCATTCCTTGATAACCAAAGGTCTAACGTTGAATGAAAATGTATAGCGTCATACTTTTCAAGTTCAGGACTAGGAGATGTTGAGAGCAACAGTTTTCAAACATTTGCCAGACGCCTAATAGACCGGATATGTTTTCTTATAACTTCTGGTAACTCATTCACTATATTTTTCATAAGCGTCTTTGAAGTAGAAGCCGCACCCCCCCCCCGACAAAAAAAAGATTTGATTTAATAAATCCCTTTTTTTAGCTTCCTCATGAATATAGTAACCGACTCCTAATGGTCCACCAGCAGGAGATAAATCAGACTCTCTCAAAAACACTAAAACAGACATAAGAAATCCCCACTCTTGTTACTTCTTGTTTAATAGCTGCTTAGCTAAGTTTAGGGCTGAAAGTATTACTTGATCCATGTTGAAATACTGATAGTTGCCCAAACGACCACCAAAAAACACTTTATCTTGGTTACTATCAGCTAACTGACGATATCTTTTATACAGCTCGTTATTTTTATCATCACTAATTGGATAATAAGGCTCTTCACCTATGGCCCAAGATTCTGGATATTCATAGCTGACAACGGTCTTTTTCGCCGAACATTGCCTCATAAAATGACGATGTTCAATACTCCTAGTGTAGGGAGTTTCTCGATCTGTATAGTTTATAACTGCCACACCTTGAAAATTCTCAGTATTAAATATTTTATGTTGAAAACTTACTCGCCTATACTCTAACGATCCAAAACAATAATCGTAATACTCATCAATTTGCCCTGTATAAACAATCTGATCAGCCAAATTCAGCAATTCATTTCTACGTTTAATAAAATCCGTATTCAACAGCACTTCTGTACCGTGAAGCAACTTGATGACCAAATCCGTATAACCGTTGGTAGGAATCCCTTGATATGGATCATTGAAATAATTATTATCATAGGTGTATCTAACAGGAAGACGTTTAATTATTGAAGCCGGTAAATCCTTGCAGTCTCTTCCCCATTGCTTCTCCGTATAACCTTTGATTAGTTTCTGATAAATATCTCTACCTACCAAAGCAATTGCCTGTTCCTCCAAATTTTGTGGAGTTTTACCAAGCAATTCTCTACGTTGTGATTCAATTTTTCTTTCTGCCTCTATTGGAGTCGCACAGCCCCACATTTGATAAAACGTATTCATATTGAAAGGAAGATTGAAAAGTGCTCCCTTGTAATTTGCAATTGGTGAATTGATATAACTATCAAAATGAACCAAAGAAGTCACAAATTTCCAGACATCTTCGTACTTAGTGTGAAAAATATGGGCCCCATATTGATGCACGTGAATCCCTTCTAATTCTTTTGTAAAAACATTGCCTCCGACATGTCCCCTTTTTTCAACAACTAAACACCTTTTTCCATGCTTTAACAATTCATGTGCGACAGTAGCTCCGAACAAACCAGAACCAACAATTAAATAATCATATAAGGGCATTCTTCTTTCTCACAATTGATCAATAGACAAAACCTATTTCTTAAACAAGTTTTTATTTCGTAAATATAACTTTAAAGGAATAGGCAGAATAGCCGAAATAAGGGGCTTAATTGCGTATATGTTATATCTTTTGGGAAAACCAAGTAAGCGATAACCATTTAAGTAGACTTTGGCAATTCCAATTGCGGCAGAAACCGTTCTCTTCTCAAAGTCAGTATTCTGTTCTGTGTATCTTAGTAACGGAGTTTGCAAGTTATACCCCACAAAACCATGCTTGAAGAATCGGAACCATAAATCCAAATCTTCGGCTCTTTTCGTTGATTTCGTTACTCTGTAACCTCCCAACACTTCGTATACCTTTTTTCTTAACATTACTGTTGGATGAGCGAAAGGATTAGACTTAATAATATGTTTTACAGAGGGGAATTCTGGATAGTTTCGGATTCCAAGAATAGTCCTACCGTCCCAAACAGAGACAGAGGATCCCACTGCGTCAATATTTTTATGCTCTTCCAAAAAAGATAACTGCTTTTCTAATCTGCTTGGATAAGCCATATCATCAGCATCCATCCTGGCTACATAAATACCAGTACTAACCGACAGACACCTATTCAATGAATAAGCCAAGCCTCTATTAGTTTTATTTTTAAGAATTTTTAAACGATGATCATTAAACGAATCCAGTAATTTCAAAGACCCATCCGTAGAAGCATCGTCACAAATTACAAATTCAAAATTTGAATAAGTTTGGTCAAGAATAGACTTTACTGCTTCAAATAATGTTCTCTGAGAGTTATATACTCCCATAATCACCGAGATAAGAGGACGGGTTTCAGGACTTTTGCTCATATAGTGATTCCACGATTTGATATGTTTGTTCGGAAATTTTTTTTGTTTCAAAACGTTTAACCGCTAAACTCCGACTGTTAGTCCCCATCTTTTTCCTAATTTTCTCCGAAAACGCCAATGTTTTAATAGCATTAAATAACGCTTCTTTATTTGCAACAGGGACAGTTAAGCCATTATTGTTTATCACTATTTCCCTACAACCTACAGTATCAGTAGTGACAATAGGTAAACCACAGCTACATGCCTCAATAAGTGATCTTGGTAAACCTTCTCGATGGGATGGTAAGCACGCAATATCCGCCTTTTGAAGCAACGGTAGAACATTTTCTGTAAAACCTATGCATTCAACTGCAGGATTCTTCTTTAAGTTTTGATACTCCTGTTCGGTCAACGAAGACGGATTGCTGAAATCAGGAGAGCCGACAAGAAGGAACTTAAGCGGAAGATTCTCTTTATAGGACTTTTCAGCCACAGCAATAAACTCATGGACACCTTTTTCCTTAATCAACCTTGCAACCATGATGACAGTACAAATTTCATTATGGATTGCTTTCTCGTTTGGGACATAAACTTCAGTGTTAATCCCCGCCCCAGGAATCAAGTGAATATCTTCCTTTTTCGCAGCCTTCAAGTTTAAAAAGAAACGAATATCATCTTCATTTTCAACAATTACTTTACTATTTTCAGGATTTAAAAGAAGCTTGTACAAAAAAATCACTATAGTCCGCAGTATTTTTGCTTTGATTGTTCTACAAATAAAAACATGCCCTAACCCAATAGGCGCATTTAAAATAGCCACAGAACCATGTAGCATCTTTGCCGCAAGAGTTCCTAAAAAGATTGATTTAGCACCCAAATGAAAAACTACGTCAGGTCTAATAGATCGGTATATTGAAACTATGTCAACAAAATTCCGTAGTGCTGCAAAAGGACTGATGGCATCTCTTCGAATTTTTGTGTCGTAAAATTTAAAGCCAAGTGCTTCGATCCGCTCAACATACTGCTCTCCTGTTTTCTTACCTAATACGTAAACATTAAAGCCCTTGTGAGCAAAAAATTCCGCCCTATCCTTCACGTGTGATAGAAAAAAGCGATCTTGACCTACAAAAATTACTATATTCATTCGGAAATCCCACACTTTCGATTATCAATTAGTCAGCTGACACTAAACTTTTCCTTAACTATTTTAAAAAACGCCCTAGAAGATTTCTAAAAGAATTATCAAATATGAAAAATAGCAGACCTCCCAGAATCAGGTACAACGTAACATATAACATTGCGTACCCTACCCAATCGAATAAAGTACTAACCCTCATGTTAAAAACTTCTATAACTTTTGAAATTAGAAAATAAATTAAAGTAAGTAATAGTATTTTGAAAGTGTATTTTGTTAGATACTCATTAATAGATTCCCCAAAACCCTTTTTATATAAAAATATCGCCTTCCAACTATTTGCTATAACGATTTGGCTGATTAGTACGCCAACAAAAATTCCGGTCAATCCAAAAAAGTAGCCTAAAAAAATGGAGAAAAAAAGATTTAACAGCGACTCAACTATGGGAGCCCAAATGTCACTAAATAATCCATATGCATATAAAAAAGTATCGCTTGTCCTTTGCATCTGGATAAAGTAGACAGCGGTCATTGCGTACATTGCCTCACGTTGCATGATAAATTCTTGCCCGACCCATAATCTCACAAATGACTCTGATAGATAAATGACTCCAAAACAAATTCCAGCAGCAAAAAAGATCTTAAGAGTGAGAACCTCCCAAAATACTTTCTTTATCTTTTTTTTATTTCCTTCGGCAATTAAATTACCAACACCTGCACCTAAACCTCTTGAAATTGCCTCCATAAAAACTAAGCAACCTATCATTATTACCCAATAGTTACCATATATCGCAACAGTAGTTAGGGAAGAAAATGCAAAAATAACAAGGGGCGTTGTCTGCGTTGAAACATACCCACCAATCCTATGAAAAAACAGTTGTTTTATTTTCGTTAATAAAAAAGAATATTTCCCCCTTAATACTTTGCCCAACCTTATGTTTGTTTCTAACCATGGATACTCAGAGTTCATTACTTTCAACAAAATTAATGAGGTTACTACTGCTCCTAAAACCTCCAGACCTAACCACCAAATATAACCATGTGAAAATTTCCATACAGCAAAAATTTGCAACAAAACTTTTATTGTTCTAACCCCTTGCGTTGGAATTGTGATCTGATAATCCTTTTGATCTGCGGACAATAAAACAATACTGTAGTTAACAAAATAACTGAGGAGTGCTCCAATTAAAAACACTATGTACGTTGCATAGGCAAATACAAGTGAGATTTGGGCCTTAGCGAATATCAAAGGAAAAAATATCATTAAAATCGCAGAACCCAGCAAAACTACGATACCTACCCACCGATAAAACCATCCTTGAACAGAAAGAATTTCATTAATTTCCTGCTTATTACCCTGAATAAGTGGCTTATAAAGCGCAAAAGCCACCGCTGCCCCAATACCGGATTCAGCTAAATTTAAAAACTGAAGGAGATTCTGCGCTGTTGTATTTAAACCAAGAAGTTCCGCCCCCAAATAGTCCAAAAAAATCTTTCTAGAGAAGAATTGCAAAATCAGGTTAATGCAATAGAAGAGCAATGCAACTTTTGCATTCTGAATAACTCGGGACGTTCGGGAAACTTCTGCCATAGTTCAACGAGTGAAGAATTATTCGAGATTCTGAACCTGCTCTCGCATCTTTTCGATGTTAACCTTCAAAGCCAAAGAAGTCTGCGTCATTTCAATAGCCGCTGCCTTACTGCCCAAGGTATTCGCCTCACGATTAAGTTCCTGCATCATAAAGTCAAGCTTTTTGCCCACTTCGCCACCTGCACTCAATAAGCGTCTAACTTCTTTCACATGCGTAAGCAACCGCTTCATTTCTTCATCCACATCAAGCTTAATGGCATAAAGAATCACTTCCTGGCGAATGCGGTCGCTCACTTCTTCACGAGTCAACGTGGAGCGATCCACCAGCGTTTTAGATAACGCTTCTTCTAAACGCTCTTCTAACTTCTTCTGGATGTTTTCAATGATTTGCGGAATCTTTGGCGCCAACTCATCAACCGTCTCAACAATCCGGTCACAGTAGCTATTTAAAACAACCGCTAATGCTTCACCCTCACGCTTCTTGGCTTCTAAAAAAACTTCCAATGTTTTATTAAGGCCGTCCAATACCTGAGCTTTCAAAACATCAAAATCAATACTTTTAGGCGCCAGAATCCCCGGAAAACTTAAAATTTGAGAAACTGTCAAGGCTCTGACATCAGGTTGGACTTTCTGAACCTCGGCTTGAAGGGAAAGCAAGTTAGTCACAGCGGTTTGATTTAAGGTCTGCTCACAGACAGCTTCGCCCACCCATTGCATTCGGCATTCAATCTTTCCTCGCACCACATTTTTAGCAATCACCGCGCGGATATCGCCTTCTATAAAACGAAGTTCCTCAGGCAAACGCATGGCGATTTCCTGATAGCGCGAGTTAACGCTTTTCACATCAATCGCCAATAATCCCAAAAGCGTTTCTATCTGAAGATGGGCAAAACCCGTCATACTGTTAACCGACACTTGATTTCCTTGATTTGATTCAAAAAATGGTAGCCCTAATTGTAAGGCATCACAATGATAAAGACCTCTTTTGTATAAATAAGCCTTTAAATTTTCATCGCCGTCATTAAAATCTTGCCCTCACACGCAGCACCCACGTAGTTTTTTACACTTTTCGTCGTTTAGAAAAATGCAAAGCATCTACGCCTATAACCTAATAACAATACTTAACTGCGCGCGAGCGAAGTTTCTGGCCGGATTTCTGAATGGAATGACTGGCCTTGAGTGAAAAGAACGGAATCGGATATAGACCGACTACTTTGATGACGTCTTCGATTTCAAGATCATCGAGCACATGAAACGGCACGTCATAAAGAGAAGAAAGGTTATGATTTTTGTGAAACAGCTTTCGATGCGATGACTAACGCGCTGTTGCAAAAGGGCAATCCCGCTTTGAACGCTCTTCTTTGCTTTCAACAGTAAGATTCTTTTCCAACTATTGAAATCAAAAACTAGTGTTTCTCGATTTTCATCGGCAAGAGCAAAACCAAACCGACAATAAAAAACATGCCCGTACATAAAAGCGCCAATCGCTGATCATTACCGGTAAGCCAAGTAATGAGTCCGTATGTCATTGGGCCCACAATGTTGGCAACCCAGAGCGCAATATTCCAAAAAGAGTAAAAAGCCGCCCGATCTTTTTCCGGGGCTAAAACTCCGACCAATGCGCGCCCTGCCGACTGACTTGATCCCATGGCTATGCCGGCGAGATTGGCTGCGATCCAAAAAATCGGTTTGGTTTGCGCAAAGTACGCCACCCCCACCATGAGAATCCAGATTAAAAGTGTCACAATCAACGCGTTTTTGTGTCCGATTCGATCCTCAACATATCCGAAAGCAAAAGCGCCGATAGCGGCGGTGATGTTAACCAACAAAACCAGAAGGATCGTCTCATTAGGAGTAAAACCCATGGCTTGATCCGCGTACACGGCGGCAAGCGTCACCACCACAGCGATTCCGCCTTGAAAAGACAAGCCGCTTGCCACCAGCCAGGCAAAATTCTTGTGTTTTGGAAGACCTTTAAATGTTGTGATCAGGCTCGCTTGAGACTCTTTGACCAAAGTCCAAAAGCTCGCTTCGGTTCTGGGAACAGCGCGCTCTTTTAACCAAAGTGCTAAAGGCATGGCCGCCACGAAAAATACAACCGCGGTAATCAGCATCGTGTAAGGCACATATCCTTCCGCGCTCATGCCTTTATCCTGCATCGCAAGCACGGCCCAAAGACTCAGCCCCAACGTCAATAACCCGCCGCAATAGCCAAAACTCCAGCCCCAACCGGAGACTTTCCCCATGGATCGCGAGTCCGCGATTTCGGGCAAAAATGCGGAATTAAGTGTCTCGCCAATGTTGTATGCAAAATTACTCACAATGACCATGAAGACCGCAAGCCACACAGTTCCTGACCCGGTAAACGCCAATCCGACAGTTCCGGCAATGCACAAAAGGCTCATCAGAACGGTCCAAAACTTTTTATTAGCTTTAAGATCCGTCGCGGCGCCAATTAGCGGCATGCAGACAATGGCCAAAATATTGCTTGCCGCGATCACGCTTGTCCACATGAGTGTCGCCCAAGAGGCATTCCCACAGATCACGCCGACAAAATAAGCATTAAAAACCGCGGTGAGAACCACCGTGGTGTAACCGGAATTGGCGAAATCAAAGGCGGCCCAGGCCCACACTTCCCGAACCGCGACGTCTTTTTTTAAATGTTGAGGGGAAAACAAAGGCACGGGGGATTTCCTTTAAAGGTGAGCAAGTGTCCGGATATGAGCCAAAACAGCGCGCGATAAGCTTCGAGGTTCATAGCCGCCTTCCAAAACACTCACGATTTTTTCTTCACAGACGCTTCGTGCGATGTCATCAATGATTCGGGTGATATGGGCGTAATCCAAATCGCTGAAATCGAGCCCGGACATGGTATCGGACAAATGCGCGTCAAAACCCGCCGAAATCAGAATCAAGTGTGGCCGGCATTCCCTCAAAATCGGTTCCCACTGGGATCGGATGATTTCGCAAGCCTCCTCACCACGGTCGCCCGCGCTCAAAGCGGACTTATGAATGTTAGAAGCACTGTTTTCAATCGTGGGATAAGGAAATATATCTTTTTCAAAAAAGGAGAAGAAGTCAATACCGGCAATACCGCTCAAAATATTTTCCGTGCCATCCCCATGATGAGCGTCAATATCCAGTACGGCTATCCTGTCTATTTTCAAGACTTCTTTGGCATAAAGCGCAGCGATGGCGACATTATTGAAGATACAAAAACCCTCGGCTTTATTGCGGTGAGCGTGGTGACCGGGAGGACGCACACAACAAAACGCGTTAGTGAGTTTTCCGCCCACGACGGCGTCAACGGCCTGCAATACGCAGCCCGCGCTCTCCAAGGCGGCTGTCCAAGAATCCGCGCTGACAATTGTGTCTTCACTGATGTGAGCAAGCTCACCTTTATTCTGAGGAATAAGCGAGTGAACATGATCCAGGTAATCCTGATCATGCGCTCGAAGAAGATCTTCGATAGTCGCTTGGCGCTCAGTCCTAATATGCTTAAAAGCGCTATCAAGACCGGAAGCCACCAGGCGCTCCTCAATCGCTGTAATCCGATCCGGCGAATCGGGACTGATAGAACCCGTGATATGCCGATAACACGATTCGTGTGTAAATAAACCTGTCGACACAATAATCCTTGTTTTTTCTTTGATTTTAACGCAAACTAGGCTCAATCCTTATGGGCGAAAACGGTCATTTTCCTATGCCCCAAAAACAGTAAGACAATTTTCCAAAAATGGTTTCGCCATTAGATTCCATCATTCGGCCTCAAAAAGGCATTAAGCATCAAGACCTCAGGCAATGTCTCTTGACGGATTTTTCATAATTGTGAGAAATTCTCAAGACAACAACAGAAATACTACTTTTGTTTTACAATTTAGAACCTGATTGACTTATTGACTTTTCGATTTTCAATGAAGCGTTTGCTTGACGTTGTTTTAATTCTAGTTTCCTTGCCAATCATGATACCGGTGGCGTTGATTGTTGCAGTCGCCATCAAATTAGACTCTCCCGGTCCCGTCCTGTACTGGTCTGAACGCATTGGAAGAAACGGCAAACCTTTTATCATGCCTAAATTTCGCTCCATGAGTGTCGGCGCTCCTGTGGTTGAAGCTGAAAAATTTTCCAATGCGGGCAGCTACATCACCAAAGTCGGCGAATTTATCCGTAAAACAAGTCTCGATGAAATTCCTCAATTTTGGTCTGTCCTCAAAGGCGATATGAGCTTAATCGGACCGCGACCTCTGTTGCCGATTGAAACTCACGTTTTAGAACTGAGAAGAGTCGCCGGGGTTGATAAGCTGTTGCCGGGCATCTCCGGTTGGGCGCAAATCAACGGTCGAACCTGTATCAGTGGGGATGATAAAGCGGCCCTGGATATCGAATACATGAATCGACGCTCATTAGCCTTTGATATCAAAATTATTTGCCTGACGATTTGGAAAGTCATCAAACAGGACGATATAGTGCATTAAAAACAAGGTTGATTACCTTCCTTTTTAACTTTTCCGGCAGTCGTCTCTGTCTTGTTCAAACCTTGAAGAGCGGAAAGATCAAGGTCATAACTCCTTGATTTCGAAAAACATTGCGTTTGAGCACGGACATCTTCAGTGAAAATTTAATGATGTAACGTTTCTTACATGAAAACTAGATAATCTTGTCACGTTTTACGAATTTTATAGAGGTCGAGTTTAGCTTTTCCGAGTGATGGAGTGATTGAAGTCATGCGTCCTCATGACTGATTGACAGTGTTTGATTACAAAACAAAAAAGTGCTCCGCATCATTTGATTCTTTAGTGCGGTGTCTTGGACTTTAGGATTTTTCAAAAAAAAGAGGAGAACCTTTTTCAAGTCCTCCCCATTTTATTTAAGCTTAACTCAGAATTTTGTATTCTTAGTCTTCTTCAGGCTTTTTCGGCTGAGCCTTGGCGGCCTTGGCTTGCGCTTCCAGCTTAGCCAAATACTCATCGGTCACATCACCCGTTACATAATCCCCGTCAAAACAAGAGCACTCAAAGCGCTTAATCTCGGGATTCATATCGTGAAGCGCAGACTTCAAATCTTCAAGGCGTTGATAGACCACCGCATCAGCTTCGAGAAGCTTGCAGACCTCGTCATCGCTCTTACCGTCGCCACAGATCAATTCCGCGCGCGTCGGCATGTCAATACCGTAGACATTGGGGAAGCACACGCGAGGAGCGGCGCTAGCCACAAAGACTTTCTTAGCCCCTGCCTGTTTAGTCATGCGCACGATTTCTCTCATCGTCGTGCCACGCACAATGGAGTCATCAACCAAGAGCACATTCTTATCCTTAAATTCGACCGCCATGGCGTTTAATTTTTGGCGAACGGTCTTTTTACGGATCGCTTGTCCCGGCATGATGAAGGTACGACCCACGTAACGGTTTTTGATGAAACCTTCTCGGTAAGGCAAACGCAAACGTTGCGCCAATTGCTGAGCGGCAGGACGCGAGCTGTCCGGAATCGGCATCACAACATCAATCTCGTCAACCGGAATGCGACGGGCCACTTCGTGAGCCAGGTACTCACCCAAACGCAGGCGGGCGCCGTACACAGAAATACCGTCAATCACGCTATCCGGACGTGCCAAGTAGACGTACTCAAAAGCGCAGGGAACAAGTTCAGAATTGTCCGCGCATTGCGCCTTGTGGATTTGTCCTTGAGCATCCACCCAAATTGCTTCGCCCGGGGCCACATTAAAGAGCGTTTCGTATTCTTGGGCTTCAAGCACATCGGACTCAGAGGCAAAAATCACATCGGTGCCGGACGGCGTTTCTTTTGTGCCATAGCAAAGCGGGCGGATGCCGTACGGATCGCGAAATGCAAGCATGCCCTTGCCTGCGATCAAAGCAATGCAGGCGTAGGCGCCCTTGACACGTTTATGCACGCCTTTAACCGCTTGAAAAGCGATTTCGGGCGAAATCTTGCAGTTCATTGTCAAACGTGAAATTTCGTCAGCCAAGACGTTTAAAAGCACTTCGGAGTCGCTCGTCGTATTGATGTGACGGCGATCGGAGTCATAGAGCTCCTGCTTTAACTCCTCGGCGTTGGTGAGGTTGCCGTTGTGCACAAACATGATGCCGTAAGGGGCATTGACATAAAAAGGCTGACTTTCTTCGTTGCTGTCAGCGTTGCCTTGTGTGGGATAGCGCACTTGCCCCACACCGCTGTTGCCCGTCAGCTCCCGCATATTGCGGGTTCTGAACACGTCCCTCACAAGGCCCATGGCCTTATGAATATGAAAGGTCAGCCCATCAAGCGTCGCGATACCGGCCGCGTCTTGTCCGCGGTGTTGCAGCAACAGCAACGAATCGTAAAGCCGTTGGTTCACCGGCTCATGAGAGTAAAGACCCACAATCCCACACATTTGATAGCCTCATCGGTTAAAAATTTAAAAACAAACCTTTCCTGTCCGCATTAGCGGCGAAGCTTCGCAATCGACTCAGGCATCAGGGGCATAACCCAATCGATCACATTTTCCGCAAGCGGAATACACACAGAGTGGCGCCACACTTGGGTGGAAGCGGCACTTGTCATTCCCGCCAAGAACACCACTGCGCACACAAAAACCACTCCGCGCAAAAATCCGAACACGCTGCCAAGCACACGATCTTCGGCGCTGATGCGCGCCACTTCGAGCATTTTTCGCAAAATCGTCCCCAACAGGCCGATCGCAAACACACAAGCGACGCATATCAGCACCGCCGCAATAATCGTGCGAATCGCAGGACCCAAACTCTCCAACGGAATATGCGCGGCCAATTCAGGTGAAAAGCGAATGGCAAACACAATGCCGATCACCCAACCGACAATGGACAATATCTCACGAACCACTCCGCGCGTGACTCCCACCACCGTCGAGAGCACCAAAACGATAATGATGGCCCAGTCCAATTCGTTCACGATCATCTATCCTTTCATTGACCGGCTTCGCGAAGCTTTTGACTGATCACGTCTTCGCGGGTTGATTTCAGTAAATCGGCAAGCGGATCCGCGCTGCCTTTATTTTGTTTAGGAGCTGCCTTGCGTTCGGTTTGAACGGACTTCTTAGCGGTTGGCTCAGAAGTCTTAGCCGCTGCTGGCTTTGCGGTTTTCTGAGATTTTGTCTCAGCTTTTTTAGCCGGCGCGGATTTTTCAGTTTTCACTGCCGCGGCCTGCGGCGCCGCTTTCGTTTGGGAGCGCGAATGCGCTTCCTGCGCTGCGCTTTCCAATGTGCGAGCCGGAGCGATGCGGTTTATTTCTTTCTTGGCGCTGACTTCAACCTGAACCGGCATGTGAGAAATCTTTTTACTGTCCAAAATCCTCACCACGCGGTCAGCCTCTTCTTTCGTCTTAAATAGCCCCAAACGCACACGCCAAAGAGTCGCAGACTTCTTTTGCACCTTCACGGAATACACGGGCAATCCCATGGCCTGATAACGGGCCATTTCACGCATGGCGCCCGATTCACTCGAGGTGGCGAGCACTTGGATATAAAGGGAGCCCTCTTGAGCGGGCGCATAAGTTGAAGGCGTTTTCGCTTGCTCCAATTCCGGCGTGGGATGAGCCTCAGGCACATCCTTTACTTCATTGGGTTTGGTTAAATCTTTTAACGCGCCCTGATCAGCGGGCATGGAGACTTTCGGCTGACCGTTTACGGGAAGCTCCATCTTATAGAAGGGTTCCTTGGATATTTGAGGAATCTGGGTCTGCGCGTGGCGATCAGCCTCAATGGCAGGCTTTTCAAACAAAATAGGAAGCGTTGTGGCTAGCGCCGCAACCAGCACCACCGCCCCCACCACTCGGTGACGGAAACGCGCTTTCATTTGGCTCACCTCCATCTCTTTGTCTTCTCCGAGATGGTCGAGCCCCGTCTCCCCTGCCGCCTGAGGGTTCTTCCAGAAAGCTTCTTCTTGAGTAGGCTTATTGGATTCTTGCATTTACTCACACAAGCGGCAACGCCGCGGTTACGGTGACAAAGGAACCGAAAATAATAATTTTATCAATGATCGCCGCTGTCTGTTTGGCCCGTTCAAATGCTTCTCTGACATCCGAGCTAAGCTCGATCGTCTCGGGCTTGACACCTGCCTCAAGCATGACGCGATAGAGCTCCTCACCTGTGGCGCCTCGCGGCCCTGGCAGCCCGGTAATAAACCACTGATCGATCACGCCTGACATAATTTTGACCACATCAAGCATGTCTTTGTCAGCGAGCATTCCGAAAACAGCGAATGTTTTACCTTCTGAACCCAAATCTTTTACATTTTGGGCCAACACATTGGCCGCATGCGGATTATGCCCCACATCCAAAATGACCGTCGGATCGGATTGAACCTTCTCAAATCGGGCGGTTACCCGAACGGTTTTCAGTCCCTCACGCACATTGTCTTCAGTCACAGGCAACTTACCCGATAAAGCCACAATGAGCGCAAGCACCCCGGCGGCGTTATCCATTTGGTTGCGCCCTGCCAAAGCGGGTTTTGGCAAAGTCCAATCGATGTCTTTCATCTGAAAGCGCATGAGCCCGCGAGCATCCTCTTTAACCGAAAAGTCACGATCAGCCACAAGAAGATCGCTCTTAATGGCTTCGGCATATTGAAGCAGTTTCAAAGGTGGATTTTTATCCGCGCAAACCGCTACCCGACCCGCGCGATACACGTGCGCCTTTTCCCAACCGATTGCCTCACGGGTATTGCCAAGGTAGGCTTCATGATCCACACCCACGGTTGTAACGATGGACGCCGTGGGATCCAACGCGTTAATAGCATCGAGTCTGCCGCCCAAACCGATTTCCAAAATGACCACATCGGGTTTGGCGTTTTGAAAAACTTTCAAAATCCCCAAAGCGGTAAATTCAAAATACGTCAAACCCAACCCGTCACGGGCAGATTCCACTTCTTTAAAAGCGCTTACTAAGCTTGCGTCGTCAACATCGCGGCCGTTAATTTTCGCCCTTTCGTTAAAGCGCAACATATGAGGCGACGTATGCATGGCCGTTTTATAGCCTGCCGCGCGATAAATGGATTCCAGCATCGCGCAGGTGCTGCCCTTACCGTTGGTCCCCGCCACTGTGATCACCGGACAGTCAAAACGAATGTTCAGACGCGCTAGCATCTTCTCCATGCGAGTCAATCCCAACTCGATCACATTTTCAGGATGCGATGCGAGAATGTAATCCAACCACTCGTTTAAAGTATCTTTACCTTGAGACATTTCCTAGTCCAAAAACAACGCGACCACGCACTAAAGCGTGGTCTTGACGGCGCTATTTTAATTTGTTTGAAGCTTAACGCTTATTCGGCGTCCGTAATGCGCTTTCTCATCAGCATAGCCATGATTTCAGCGATATTGGCGCGCATTTCGCGACGGTCAACGATCATATCAATTGCACCTTTCTTCAACAAGAATTCTGAACGTTGGAAACCGTCGGGCAACTTTTCACGAACCGTCTGCTCAATCACTCGAGGTCCGGCAAAACCAATGAGCGCTCTAGGCTCAGCGATCACCACATCGCCCATGAAAGCAAAACTTGCCGACACACCACCCATCGTCGGGTCGGTAAGCACCGAAATAAACGGGAGCTTTTCTTGAGCCAAACCCGCAATGGCCGCTGTGGTCTTTGCCATTTGCATCAAAGACAACAAGCCTTCCTGCATGCGGGCGCCACCCGAGGCGGCAAAACAGATAAAGGGGCACTTCATGCGCGTGGCTTCCGCGACACCACGCACAAAGCGCTCACCCACAACCGATCCCATGGAGCCGCCCATGAAGTTAAACTCAAAAGCCGCCACCACCACGGGCAGACCGCGAAGCGTGCCGCGCTTAACAACCAAGGCATCCGTTTCGCCGGTTTTTTGCTGAGCCTGAGCCAGACGCGCCGGATAAGGCTTGCTGTCGACAAACTTCAAGGGGTCAGTCGGCTGCACTTCTTGAGTAATTTCGACTTGATTCTGGGCGTCAAGAAAATTTTCTACTCTTTCGCGGGCGCCGATACGCATGTGATGCCCACACTTGGGGCAAACCATGAGGGAGTCGCGCAATTCCTCGGTATAAAGCACTTGCTCGCAACTCGGGCACTTCGTCCACAGGCCTTCCGGAATCATGCTTTCCTTTTTATCGTGATGCTCTGTATCCGATTTATGAATGCGAGGCAACAACCGATCGATCCAACTCATAAAAATGTCCTTTAAAACAATTCTGTACGATTACACGATTGTGGATTTTAACAAATTCGCGAGCCTTCTCTAATGCCCAATTTCGGTTATTTTATTTGAGACGGTCGGCTGAACATCAAATAACCAAGGAGCAGGGCTATAAGATGGCAAATAGGATAATTCGGGATAGCGGACTCCTACAAGATAAAGACCGCCTGCGGCAAAAGTGGGCGCGGCTATTGTCCGATCACATGCCTCAAGCACTTCCTTAAACCACTGCACGCTTTCTCGGCCGGTGCCGACGTACACAAGGCTGCCGACAATGTTGCGCACCATATGGTGCAAAAAAGCGTTGGCTCTGAAACGAATGCCGATCATTTTGCCTGAACGTTTAACCGTCACTTCATGAATCGTGCGAATCGGACTCTTAGCTTGGCACTCAGAGGCCCTGAAACTCGTGAAATCATGCTCACCGAGAAGGTATTGAGCGGCCCGCTGCATTTTATCTTCATCGCAAGGCCGAAAGACCCACCCCACCAAACCTTCCGTCAAGGGTGAGCGAACAGGATCATTTAAAAGCCAATATTCATAGGTGCGCTCAGTGGCACTAAAGCGCGCGGAAAAATCCTCGGGCACTTCATAGGCCCAACGGACAGCGACGGAGGGCGGCAGAAACGTATTGACCCCACGCACCCAAGCGGTCATCGGACGGGAAACGGGCGCTTCGAAGTCAACCACCTGATGCGTGGCATGAACTCCAGTGTCAGTACGTCCGGCACAAACAGTCGAAATCGGCACTGTCGCAAACGCTTTCAGTGCCGATTCCAATGTGTCCTGGACATTCGGCACTTTGGGCTGGGTTTGCCAACCGCAAAATGCCGAACCGTTATATTGAACGCCTAAAGCTACCCTCATTAGCCGCGCTCATGAATTTGCTTTAAAAGGGCTTCCGCTTGAGCCTTGTCGGCGGAGCTTCCCTTTTGCAAAACTTCCTGAAGCAAAGCGATCGCCTCATTCTTCGCGCCGATCGAAATAAAGGAGCGTGCCATATCGAGCGAATCCTTCATTCCATGATCATCAACGGAAGGCTGGGCTTTGGGCTGCTCGGGCGCCTTCACCGCCGCGGGCTTAACCTCAACAGGCTCATCATCGGCAACCAAGTCAAAAACATTGGCTGACGGCGCCGGTTGAGCCGGTTTGATCGGTTCCTGAGGAGCGGCGACCGTCGGCGCGGGCTTGACGGGAGCAGGCTGCACGGCCGCGCGGGGCTCTTCACGGCGAGGCGCATGATTGATCGTTTCAACCGGCCGCGCCACGCTGGGTTGCGGCGCTTGTTGGCTTCTTGGCGCTTGACGAACCACGGGTTCTTCACGCACAGGGGCGCGACCCTTATTCATCACTTTTTTAAAGGACTGAAAATCAACGTAACGGCCCTGCTTTGTGCGCCAATAAATAAATCCGGCAGCACCCAACATCAACACAATCAACAGGTACCAGAACCATGAAGAAGATTCCTCTTCAACAGGCGCCTGCTCTTCTGTCATGATTTCCAAAGTTGGCATCGCATCTTGAGGCGAAGGCTCTTGCTCCGTCACAGTCGCGTCATTGGGAGCGACAGGTTCGGGCGGCGGCTCAACGGCAGCCGGCGCTTCAGAAGAGTCAGGCTCCGCGGCCTTATCAGCCGGTGTCAAATCACCTTGAGGCGCCTTAGGAGTCGTTGCCACTGCCGGAGTCGTAGGCGCAGCAGGCGGAGGCACAACTTCCTCAACAACCGGTGCTTCCTTGACTTCCTTGCTTTCCTTAACTTCCTTAATCGGCGCAGGTTTCACGCTTGCGGCAGACTTCTTAGCTTTCGGCTTTTCAATCGGCGCGGGGCGCTGAGCCACCTCTTCAATGTTAAGTCCCTTTTGAACAATTTCTCTGGCGGTCTGCGCATCGATAGACTCAACCAATGAGGCCGACGGCGCGGTGACCTTGGCCCCCGCCTTTAATTGTCTGACGTTACCGGCAGGGAAAGCTTCAGGATTTTGAATCGCCAAAGCCACAAGCACCTGATTGACACTCGCGTTGGGATAGCGCTTTTGATAAAGAACACCTAAAGACCAGGGCGTATAACCTGCCTCGATTAAAACAGGTTTGCTTAAATCGTAATTTTTTGCCTGCATGCGCTCTAGCGGCGTCATGGCTTCTTGAGAAACGGGCTTGGCCTCTCGGACAGCGGGTTTCTCTGTGGCCTTAGGAGGCGTTGCAGGTTGCGCTTGCGTGGCGACCGCGCTTCCCATTGCCACCACTTCAACCGGTTCCACCGACCCCGTGGCGCCGATATGAATGTTGTATTGGCGCACCGTCACCCGACCGCCTTCGTTTAATTCCACTAAAAGCGGGAAGGCGCGCTCAACCGCGGGGCGATTGGCGGTGATGCGAAGCGTCAGGGGCGACTTGCTGATCAAAGCCAAATTAAGTCCCTTGGCGGTTTGCGGCATCGCGATGCCGTACTTGGCGTAGGTTTCAGCGGGAGCCAAACGGGCGGTAAGCGAAGTCCCGCTGGGTGAAACATCGTGCACTAAAAATGTCGCCTGGAAATTCTGACCGGCTTGGCTGGTGACTTGCAGTTGTCCGAGGTAGGCTGCTTGCGCTGTAGCGCCGATTGCCAGCATCACACCCAACACCAAACTCTTTTTGGAAAAACTCTTCATATCATGGCCCCCGAGCCTGTCGTTAATTTGTCTTATTAGCCCATCGCGACAGGCGTATCTCTAAATCCGTCATAGCGTTGAATCATTGCTGATAATGATTCACGTATACTTGTCGCATTTTAAAGAGGTCCCATTGTTTTTTGGGGATTTTTAACGATTAGGAACGAAAAAATGTCTGTAGACCGCCAATGGCTCATCGATGCGCTAAGCGACGCTCTCGAAACACTTGCCGACACTGTCCAGAGACTGGAGGATGAACGGCTGGATCCCGAGGAAGTTATGCTTGATGATTTGGCAAACGTTTACGCCAAACTTAACTTTGCCGTCAATACCGCTCAAACAGGCCCCTCGGCCATCGACACCACGGACCACAATCAATTGATTCAGTGGCCCGAATGCATGCCTTTTGATCGGGAAAACGATCTTTCTCAAATGTCGTAGCGGGGCTTCAAGTGACGGGGTCTTAACCCCATCGCTACCAGTAAACCAAAGTAAACGATTAAAGCGGCGACAATGTAAAGCAACACAAGTCCGGCGCGTTTGAGCCACTCGCTTTGCATGCCGGCCCAGTCCACGCCCTGTTGCAGAAAAATAATTGCCGCCGACATCGCCAAAGTGGCGACAATAATGCGCGCGAACCAGGCGCCCCAACCGGCGATCGGCCGATATTGTCCGCGACGGATGAGAATCACCAAAAGCGTTGCCGCGTTGACGCAGCTACCCACCCCCACTGAAAGCGCCAGGCCCGCGTGGGCAAATAGCGGCACAAAAACAATATTGCAAAGCTGAACACACACAAGGCTTACAGCCGCCACCTTAACGGGCGTGCGAATGTCTTTTCTGGCGTAAAAAGCAGGGGCCAAAATTTTGATGGCAATCAGTCCCAACAAACCGAATGAGTAGCCCATCACCGCCAAACTCGTTTGGTGAACATCAAACACCAAAAAGTTTTTGCCCTGATATAGAAACGCCACTAAAGCTTCGGCCATCAAACCTAAACCTGCCGCCGCCGGAATTGCCAACAACACAACAAGTCGCAAACCGTTGTCCAAAAGGGCGTTGTAACGGACGAGGTCATTTTTGGCGAAAGAGGCTGAAAGACTTGGCAATAGAACCGAACCCAACGCCACTCCTAAGAGAGCCGTAGGAAATTCCATCAAGCGGTCGGCAAATGACAACCACGTCACAGAACCGGTTCCCAAACGAGAAGCAATATTCGTGTTGATCAACAGCGAAAGCTGAGCCACCCCTACCCCAAAGAGCGCCGGAATCATCAGCTTCATGACCCGAATGACCGCCGAGTCTTTAAGTGCCTTTAGAGGACTCACCGGGTGAGGCAAAACTCCTAATTTTTTCAATGACGGAATTTGAATGACCAACTGTAAAACGCCACCCACAATCACCGCGGCGGCCAAGGCAAAAATCGGCTCTTGCAAGTGAGGCGTCAAAAATAACGTAAATGCGATGAAAGATAAGTTGAGAAGAACCGGGGTAAAGGCGGGAATGGCAAAATGCTTCCATGTGTTTAGAACGCCCGCGCTCATGGCCACGAGGCTCATGAAGAAAATATAAGGGAACATCCAACGGGTCATTTCGGTGGCGAGATCAAACCCCTCGGGATTTTCCGCCAAACCGCCCGCTATCAACCAGACAAGAACCGGCGCAATCAGCACTCCCAAAATGCTCACTAGAACCAAAACGCTCGCCAATAGACTAAATACCCGATCGATAAAACTGCGAACTTCCTCTTCGCTTTTGGTGGCTTTAACGTCCGATAGCATTGGAACGAAAGCTTGTTGAAAAGCCCCTTCGGCAAATAGCCGTCGAAGCATGTTCGGCAGTCGAAAAGCCACATAAAAAGCATCCGTAGCCGCGCTAGAACCGAAATAACGCGCTATCAACATGTCACGCACAACACCCGTGATACGGGACAAAAGTGTCAGCGAAGAAACCGTGGCCGCGGCCTTAATTAAACTCATTGCTTAAACCCCAAAAATTTTTAGGAAATTTTATCAATCTCTACAATTTTTAAATGTAGAGACCTGCCACTCATCCGAAGCCTCATTAGCAATTGCAAAAACGAAATCTGGGAGTCTCTGAGGAGCTTCAAAAGCACAAGACTCTGAGGTGTTTGGATAGAATGTAGCGGCAAGGTGTAAAGTACCTAGTCTTAAATTTGTTCATTTTGACTTGACCACTCATACACAAACTACTTTAAACATTAAGCCACCCTTTTAGAGCATTGAATGTTAAACAGTTAAATTTAATCGCTTATTGACCTAATTTTTTCGAATCTTACCTTGTTAGCCGTTAAACTTTTTGCTAAACTTGGGGACTTTTCCAAGGGAGTGTTCTTCGTGGACGTATTGTTATGCCCGAAAGAACCGTAACCAATCCATTGGGATGAACTGATTCACCAGCCGCTTCCGACTTTGTGCTGAAAGCGTATTTCAATGCTAAATGCCTTTGAAAGCGGCTGTAATTAACAGCCGTAACTTTTTAAATAAGGCAAGGAACTAACAATGGCTAATACCAAACAAGCTCGTAAGCGCGCCCGTCAAGCCGTTGCGCGCAACCAGCACCTTTCTGCTCAACGTTCTCAATACCGCACCGCCATCAAGGCCGTGCGTAAGTTGATTGTCGCCGGCGACAAGGCTGCCGCCTCCGACGCTTTCGTGAAGGCTCAAAAGATCATCGACACGATGGCCGGCAAGAGCGTTTTGCACAAGAACGCAGCCGCTCGTCATAAGAGCCGCTTGGCTGCCGCTATCAAGGCGATGGCTTAATTTTTAAGTTTTAAAGACTTAAATTTTTACGGGGTTGGTTCCAACGAATCAACCCCGTTCTTCTTTGTTGTTGCAAAATCTCTTATTTCACTACCTCGTAAGGCCAATCCAGAATACCGCCCATATCGTACACGTGCGTATAACCCGCGGCCTGAAGTTTCAGCATCGCATAGTGGCTGCGAACGCCGGATCGGCAATAAATTAAAATCGGATGATCGAGATCTTCCGGCAACGATGCCGGTCTCACCCCCTCTTCGATATCATCGTTATCCAACAATACCGCTCCGGGTATATGTCCCGATTCGTACTCATGTTCATGTCGGACGTCCAAAATCAGCACTCGGTCGCCCAACTGCTCCATCATCTTTTTGCCTTCCTGAGCGGTTATGGCCATGACACTACTCCTTAAATTTAACCTTCAGAACACCGACTCCCTGCACGCCCCCTTCGAGCACATCTCCCGGATGAATCGTTCCGATTCCGGCAGGGGTTCCCGTCATGATCAGGTCTCCGGGCTTTAATTCGTAAAGCGTCGAGATGTAGCTGATGATTTCATGCACATTCAAAATCATCTCCGCGGTTGTTCCTTCCTGACGCTTTTCGTTATTGACATACAACCAAACCTTCATCGGTTCGTTATCAGGAGTTCGTGAGGCAGGCTTGAGCGCCGTCATGGGCGCTGATTCATCAAAGGCTTTTGCCGTGGCCCAAGGTTGCCCCTTGGCGCTGCTAGCCCGTTGCAAGTCGCGGCGAGTCAAATCTAAACCTGCCGCATACCCCCAAACATAGTCCATAGCCTCTTCAACCGCGATATTGCGACCGGCCTTGCCGATAGCCACCACGAGCTCAATTTCATGCTGCAAATCCTCGGTTGCACACGGAAAGTCCAATTCCAGCGTTTTCCCTTCGGGTGCATACACAGCCGCATCGGCAGGTTTCAGAAAAAGACTCGGCGGAGTCTTTTCCCCCAAAGCGGCGTTCACAGCCGCGTAATTACGGGCAACCCCATAAATACGGTGGATCGGAAAATACAAATTCGGCTCTCCATCAATCGGCAAAACTGCCATTGGAGCCGGAGCAAACAGAAACGACATTTTTCACCCTATTAAAAAAGGGGACAGTTCGGAAAACGAACCATCCCCTATCGATCAGAAATTATTACGCCTCATCTCTGACGGGACGCACGGGATTGGGCATACCGCGAACCCAGAGATAAAACTGATAGACATAGCCGCTTACAGCGTAGCAGCAGAAAACGATAAAGGCCGACAGTGACGGATTGCTGGAGAAGCAAATGAAAGCGAGCGCCGCCACCAGCACCACCCAAAACGGAATCGTGCGCACAAAGCCAATATTCTTACCGCTGAAGAAAGGCGCATTGGACACCATGGTGACGCCGGCATAAATGCACAACACGGCCGTGATATTGGGCACGTATTGTGTGAGCGTCGGGTTGAGTTGTCCGGCCACGGCCAGCCATACAAAACCCATCACCAAAGCGGCTCCGGCGGGGCTAGCCAAGCCCTGGAAAAAGCCCTTGTCAATAAAACCGATATTGGCGTTAAAGCGGGCCAAACGGACACCGGCGCCTGCGCAGAAAATAAAGGCTGCCGCCCAACCCAAGCCGCCGAAATCTTTTAAGGCGAACTCGTAGGCGATCAAAGCCGGACAAACACCAAAGGCGGTCATATCGGCGATGGAGTCAAACTGTTCACCGAAACTACTTTGCGTGTGCGTCAAACGCGCCACACGACCATCCATGCCGTCCAACAGCATGGAAATGAAAATCGTTGCCGCGGCCACACCGAAATTACCTGCCATGGCTTGCGTGACACCCCAAAAGGCGCAAATGAGCGAACCCATTGTGAAAGAGTTCGGCAAAAGATAAATGCTGCGGGCGCGCGCTTCTTTAATGCGTTCCTTGATGTTAGCTCGAGGAGAACGACGAATTTTTCGCATAGTAAAACCTTTTCCTGTGTCCTGTTTTTAGGCTTTGGGAGCCAATTTAGCCAAAATAGTTTCGGTGCCGAGCACCTTTTCACCAATGGTGACGCAAGGTGTTGCATCCGTGGGCAGGTAAACGTCCAAACGGCTGCCGAAACGAATGAAGCCGTAACGCTCGCCCTTGGTGAGTTCGTCGCCCTTTTGGATGTAGCAAAGGATGCGACGGGCCACAAGGCCGGCCACCTGGACAACCGTGATGCGGTTGCCGTCGTTGACGCGAACGATCACAGCATTGCGTTCATTTTCAGTACTGGCTTTATCAAGATCCGCGTTTAAGAATTTGCCGGGATAGTACTGAACATCTTCCACCGTTCCGTTGACCGGAAAACGTTGGCAGTGAACATTAAAAAGATTCATGAAGACGCTGATCAAAATTGCCTCTTCATTGGTAAAGGGGTCAATGGTCTTTTCAACCTTGACAATTTGACCGTCAGCGGGCGAGAGCACCGCCTCTGGCATTGAAGGCACAGTTCTTGGAGGATCGCGGAAAAACTGTGTGACAATAATGAAAAGAATCCACAAAACAGCCGCGATAAAACCGAATCCTGCGAACGCGGTCCATAAAAAAGCCAAAAGAAAAGTACCGCCGATAAAAGGCCAACCTTCACGGGCCAATATGGGGTGAGGGTACTTTGGGTTCATGAGTCTGATCTCCCTGACTAAATTTAATCCGCTTATTGTACGCTATTGGCGGTCTCTTCCGCCTCTGAGCCCATGTTAACCGCAAAATATTTTTATTGAAGACTTCTTAAAGGAATGTAACACTTTTGTCTTATACGAAAGCCCACCGAAGGCGGGCTCTCATGGAAGCAGTGATTTTGTGATGCTCTAACGTTTAATTAAAACCTCCGCGGTCACAGTCAAACTCAAGTCACTGGTGCCGGCTTCAATCTCAGGCGCGGGCATCGCCGCATCCATGGATTTTGCGGAGGCTCTCATCAGCACATTCATCGGACGAGGCGTGCCGTTGCTGCCAAAACGCAACGATTGAAGTTCCACCTTGGCTGGACTGCTGCCCACGGATTGGGCAATCCACACCGCCCGCTGTGTAGCGTCTGCCACCGCCATCTTATAGAGCGACTCGTCCTGTTTGGCTTTGGCTTTATCGGAGACTCGGAAATTCAAATTATCGAGCGCCAAAGTGCCGTTCACTTTTTCTATAACCTGAGGGACCAAGTCAATGTTAGGCGCGATGACTTCCAGAGATTGGGAAACACGCCACGCTACGATCTTCGGTGTCTGATTGCCTTTTGTTTCGCCATACACAGGGTATGAATTCATCGATTGAGTCTGAAGCTGCAACT
This sequence comes from uncultured Sutterella sp., assembly GCA_958347955.1. GTDB lineage: Bacteria > Pseudomonadota > Gammaproteobacteria > Burkholderiales > Burkholderiaceae_F > Aphodousia. The sequence continues at coordinate 167,426 of CATVXH010000002.1, read as the reverse complement.
GATCACTCACTGCTTTAATCTGAGCCAGCCCCTCGTTCATCGTTTTAATGGCCTCAGCAGTGGCTTCCTTTAAGGTTTTCGCTTGCGATGACACAGACCAATGCATTTGCGCTTCATCATTTGGAATGGTCACCGATGCGGTTCCCGTCACAGTCATTGTCATCCCTTTTTCGGAAAGCACTGTTCCGTTCATAGAGTCTGCCGCCATCGCCGCCGACATCGTCATCGCCAATACACCAGCGGTTGCCATCTGAGTAATCTTTTGCATTGAATTTCTCCCCAAAAAATTTGAATGATTAAGTTTTATTTTAGAGTTTTAAGTCGAGTAAAATGTGTCATTGTTTTCCTTTCTGTATCAGCTTATTAAAACGAGACTGTTATGAATCCGATTGTTGTTTGCCGATTACCGAATCATGTGGGTGACTGCTGCATGACATTACCTTCTTTGCGCTTATTGGAAGCAAGCGGCTTCACCCCCTACCTTGTCGGTAAGCGATTCGCCGAAGACTTAATGCTTGGCATGGGATGGCGGTTTGATCCGATTGAAGGCCATGTCAGCGAAGACCTTCAGCGACTTCATTATTTATCGGAACAGCTCAATAAGCCGTTGGGATTGCTTTTCCCGAATTCCTTTGGCTCAGCCCTTCAATTCCGTTTAGCGGGCATCCGCGCCGCGGGCTTCCCCACCGATGGGCGTTTTCTTTTGTTAGACCAAAAGGTGCCCGAACCGGAAAAAAACATCCATGAAGTGGAACGCTTTTTTGCTGCTACTATGGGCGCAATCAAGGCATGGGGAAAAGAGCCTGCCTGGACAAAACCCACAAGTGATCTGGGCTTAAAGCTCATCACCCGTCATACGGCAGGTGCCAAGAACCTGATTGAAAAATTTAATATCCCGGAAAAATTTGCGCTAATCGCGCCGATCGCCCGAGGCGTTCATCACGGTAAGATCAAGCATTGGACGGAAATTAACTGTGTTGTGAAACCCCTGCGGGACTTGGGCATTGAGCCCATCGTGCTGCCGTCCCCCGACGAAGCCGCTGATGCCAAAGTCGCCTGCCCTGACGCAACTCATTTGCCGCCGACCAATCTCGGCACCTACGCCGCTTTGTGTAAAGAAGCGCAATTAGTGATCGCTAACGACTCCGGCATCAGCCACGTGGCAGCTGCCGTTGGCGCACGTCAAATCACTTTAATTGGCGTCACGGATCCGAAACGCACAGGTCCCTGGAATCCGAACGCTATCGTTTTAGGTGAAGAAGGACGGTGGCCCTCTAAGGAAGAAGTCATCTCCAAAATTGAAGAACTTTTCAAATAACGTAAAGGATTACTCGCGGAGAAAATTCGATTAGGGTTTTGGCCGCGAAAAATTGGAGCTCACTAAATGAGTGAACCGTCATTTGCCATTATCGTCCCAGTTTACAACTCTGCCCGCTATTTAAAAGAAACGCTGGATTCTTTATTTGCGCAGACATATAAGAACTTTTCGGTAATTACAGTTGATGACGGTTCAACTGACGATTCACTCAGTATACTCAAAACCTACGAGACGCAGTCCTACCCGATAAAGGTATTGACCAAACCGAATGGTGGAGTCTCTTCAGCTCGAAACTTCGCTCTTGATTACATTGAAAGAGTGAAGAATTTTGATTATGTCTGCTTTGTCGATTCCGATGATATTGTCACAGAAGATTTCCTGGCAAAATTTGCTGACAACATTATCCGCTTCGATGTGCCTTACTTAGTGTGCGGTTGCCGTTCCTTTGATCTCAGAGGTCCCCAAAATAAAGAATTTAATCTTCACGAACCGGTGCTTCTGGATTTAGACAACATTTACGCACATTTTTTCACTTTAGGTCAGTGGCGTAACTTTTCGTCTCCTAGTTCGCTCTTTTTTATCGGCAACCGCTGTTACCGACTTTCCGCAATTCAAGGGTTGCGTTTTCATGAAAAGCTTGGCAAAGGTGAAGATAAAGACTTCATGTTAAGAGCCACCAAAGCCGTGCATTCAGGGGTTGTTTTTTCCAATCAAACATATTTGTATAGATTGAGAAAATCATCCCTTTCTCATAGCAAAAAGCAATACAACCAGGATATTTTGCTTTTTAATTCTCTGACTGAGGAAATAGAAAAAGCAGAAAATCCGTACCTTCGTGAAGGCACGTTGATTCGGTTATTAAACGGATGGTGGCAGGCTGTGCGGCGCTGCTTCACGGAAAATGAATATTCACCAGAGCATTGGAAATCGCTGTCAGAGTACTATCAAACGATTTTGAAGCTTAGTAGCGGAACTGAATTGAACAAAAAATATCGGCAACGTTTTTTCCTATTTCGATGCGGTTCCTGCTTTCTGAACATTTACTTTAAAATACTACGAAATAATTCTAAAGGTAAAAACAAACAGCGTTTTTATTTTGAATAGCAACAAACAAACTTACATTGAAATCAAATGACAGTCTCTTCTAAACCCCACATAGTATTGGTTGATATTTGGCGAGTTGTGAACGCAAAAGGCGGAACTGAAAAAGTGTTTTGCGAAATGGCCAATGAGCTCACAAAAAGGGGATACAAAGTAACCGCTATCTGCCATGATGAGAATCAAGGTAGTCCGGGATTTGAACTTCATGATGAGGTTCAATTCATCAATACATATCAAAAACCAAGCATTTTTGATCTTGAACCTATCCGTTCAATCAGAGCTTTCAGCTTTAATAGGGAAAAAAGAAGAGGAAAGAGGTATTTTATTTCCAGTTTCTGGAAAGCTGAAAATATCAAACAATCTTTGGAATTATGGAAAGATGCGGATGTAATCATATCTTATCAGCCTCAGACTACCTATATCCTCAAGGACATTCTGAAAATAGATAAGCCTGTCATTACGATGTTTCATCTAACACCGGCTAAGTTCGTTTCGAGACAGAGTTATGTATCTTGTCGCAATGCCGTTGGTTCATCAGCTTATATTCAGGTCCTTTTACCTGAGTACGTTGATATCATTAAGCAAATTCATCCGAATACAAAGGTCGTCTGTATTCCTAATGTTGCACCTCAGTACGATAAAGTCTCACCTCTTACTGAAAAGAAGATTTTAAATGTAGCCCGCGTACTGCGACAAAAAAGACCTGAGTTGCTTATTGAAGCATTTGCTTTATTGAAAGATCAATATCCTGATTGGAAATGTGAATGGTATGGAGAAAGCGATCTCCATAAAGAATATGGAGCCTATATAAGATCGCTGATTAAAAATAAAAACTTGGAGGACAGATTCTTGCTAAAGGGACCAACAAGTGAAGTTGGAGAAAAATTAAGATCTGGCTCTATTTTTGCATTTCCTTCTGAATTTGAAGGTCTCAGTTTAGCTCTTTTAGAAGCAATGTCTGCCGGGCTGCCTGTTGTTGGTTGTCAAGATTGCCCGTCAATGAAATCAATGATTCAAAATGATGTTAATGGTTTTTTGGTGCAACCTCAACCAAAAGAGTTTGCAACAGCATTGGCGAAACTTATGGACAGTTATGAATTGCGCCAAAAATTAGGTAATCAATCTAAACAGATATCATTAGCGTATTCGCCGGACACGGTATGGCAAAAATGGGACAATTTGTTAAAAGTCATTGTCAATAATAAATAAAAATTTATCAATCTATGCGGTTGAAAAAACTAATTTGAATTCTCTTTTTTACGAGAAAACTTAAAATGTCGCCCAGTGCTCAAAAAGCAGCGTATTTCTATATTTCAGAATTTTTACTACTACTCCTGACGATAAGTTGTTACTTCGGGGATATCTTTGGAGCCAACAATTTTAAGTACAGTATTTTTGCATTGAGTCTTGTAGCCATATTTTTTTCATACCCTACTCTTAAGACTCAACAGTTTTTTCAACATTTAAAAATTATCGTTTTGCCGTGGGTACCATGGGTATTGGGTACCGTGATTTTGATGTTTGTTCACGGTACAAAAGATTTGACCCAATACCTTAATGCTGTTTTATTAGTTATTCTAATTTTCTCGTCTTTATACTGTTTCAATCTAAGAAGAAAGACTATTTTATTGGTATTTGCCTTCTGCTTAACAGCTTTTGATATAGCTATTACTGTCTACATTTTAAAAAACGGTGCCACTACAAATATTATCGGTGCAAACAGAAATGAATTATTTGCCGTATTAACTTTTATAAACGTTGGATTAACCTCATATTTTCTTCTTTCAATTGACAGCGGGAACCATGATCGATTTGAGTGTTTGTTTCTCGGATTCACTATTCTTTTTACATTAGCTGTAACAGTAATGTCCGAAGTTAGGAACGCAATTCTTGCTTATGGTTCTTGTGCGGGTGTTTTTTTATTGTTCGGCAACAAGAATAACCGTAAATATTGTCTCTTCTTTGGGCTAATTTTCATTGTATTAATAGTCCTCTCCTTTGCAACAGGACGAATGCAAAGCGGTATTCAAGATATTCAGCAACTTGAAGCAGGAAATTCATATACCTCTTGGGGGCTCAGGATTGAGATGTGGAAAATGGTACTTCGTGGATTTCCTTTAGCACCATTGTTCGGTTGGGGAAGTGATGCACCCAATGCCATGCTGAGTGCAGGTGTTACATTTCCCTTGGACTGGGAGATCGCGCATTTCCACAATGATTTTCTGATTGCATTGGCAACCGGTGGCATAGTGCTTGCTGTGGCATGGAGCGTATCAATGGTTTACTTATTTAGTAACAGCATCAAGGATCTCACAAGGACCTGTGTTCTTACTTCTATACTGTCCACAGGCCTAGTTGAACGAAATATGTTCGAGCAAGATATGCTCTTCCCCTTTGTGATTTTTTGGACTCTGCTCTGCGTTACTGATCAATCATTAAAGGCCAAATTTAAGTAATAACTCATACCTTACCTTGACGATACTGAACCTTTTCAGCTTCATAACGGCCAAAAAAGCGCTTCCAATGTTTTTCGAGTTTGCGCTTGCCTATACAGGGAATCCACTGAGCCAAGGGGACTAACTCGGGACATCCGTATCCGTCAAAAACTACGAGTCTTTCAATCTTTGTCCCCTTGAGCATCACCATAAAATTGGTTGTCCTCATATCCGTCACAATAACATTTAAACGGATCATCTCAGCTTTCAATTTCTGAAGCTCTTTTTCTAATTCCAATAGTTCAGCATCTGTGGCGACAGAAAGGTACTCCCTCAATCCGATTGCAGTCACTTCTTCCGTTGTTCTGAAGTACTCCTGCTCCATAATCATGTCGTTGCCGATCGTGTAAAGACCCACGAACTTTGGCATAAAAGAAGGCGCGATGCCTTTTTTCTGAAGATATTTGAAATATCTCGCCTCTTTTATGGATTGACGGGAATTATCTAGCTTTGAAACTTTCAAACAAGTATTCGGATTGTCCAGGTTCTCGTAGCAGAACCGATCCATGCCCCGACCAAGAAATTTTCCAAGATGGACTTCCATTTAGAGCCCCTTTTTAAGAGTGCGGGCGCGAATCTTTTGAGCTTTTACCTCAAAGGATTCAATCAGTTTTGCCTCATCTTTAAAAATTTCTTTCAATGGACGGCCATTGAAATAAATTTTCAAAAACCTCAGATAGTCTTGAGGTTTCAATCCTATATCCATCACCGAGTAGTACAACGCCACCAAATCCTTATTTCTCCAACGATAGGGCACTTGAGCGCGAATTTGAGCGCGGTGCAAATCGATAATAGAAAGTTTGAAATTATTCAAATCGTCAAACGGAAGCTGAAGTAAAAAGTGACAAATATAGCAATCTCGGTGATTGATACCGGCTTCGTGCATCTTGCGAACCATCTCCGCCACACGTGTAACCAAGGCTTTTTTTACAGAATACGCTGGAGGTTCGGTTGCCCACTTCTCACAAAAATCTTCCAAACTAATGCAGGGTGCTAAATCTTCCGTCACAATAAAAGACGTCTGTTTAATCGGGTTTAATCCCCTTTCACCGTATGCAACGCCTTTCATCGTATCAACACCCAGCTGCGCCAATCGGTTAATAGCTCGCCATTCGTTTCGAGCGCCCAAAACCGGCGCATGAAATGAAAACACGTTCTTAAAGAATTCCTTATAGGTGATTCCGTGGTGCAATTTAAGGTAATAGCCTTTGCCCCGCACCTCAAAGCGAAGGGTTTCTCGAGTGGCAACCGATCGGTAGACTTCTCCTGAGATCTTTTCTACTTCCTCAAAAGCGTCTTTACCCTTCCAAAGATCGTCAAAAGGTTTCTTTAAGATAAGCATAGTTATTCCAAAATAATGTCCGCGGCTTTTTGAGGCAATGAATAAAGATCTTCCGTGTCAGCAAACCGGCAAGCATTGCCGCGCCAGCGAGAAAGCAACTGCTTATTCAAAGCTTGGAGCATAAACTCGTTAAACTGCTCCTGACTAAATGGGGAATCCAATACCAGACCGCTATCGGCTTCACGCACATAATGGGCGTAACCACAAACTTCAGTCACAATTTGAGGAACGCCTCCGACCATCGCTTCCAGAATGACCGTGCCGGTGTTTTCAGAGCGCGCGGGATGCACAAAAAGATCGGCAGCGGCGATAAAGTCTGCTACGTCATCACGTCCACCCAAAATATGCACCTGTGACGCGACCCCTGATTGACGAGCCTGTTGTTCATAAGCTTGAGACTTATCCTGCCCCAAAACATACAAGTGAGTATGCGAGCGCACTTCCTGAGGCAATGAAGACAAGGCGGCGATCGACCGATCCAAGCCTTTGCGTTTAAAGTCAGAACCGATTTGGATGACCAAAAAGTCTTCCGGCTTTAATTGCAGTTTCTCACGAATCGCCTGTCTCTTGGCGTCCGAAAAATTCGTGTACTTTCTATCCTTGGCAATTCCCGGAGGAAGTAGATAAAAACGCTCGTCTTCGGTTTGATAATGCTTCTGAAACTCCACTTTTTGCTTCGGTGTAATAATCATGAGCTTGGTCTTTAGCCCACGCCCCACCGTTTGAGCTTCGAAGTTATGCAGATGGTGATATCTCGGTGTGAGACGATAGAAAAAGCCTTTTTCCGTTTGGACTTTTTCCTCATAACAGATGTCGGCCCCATAGTAGACATCCAAATCGGGCATTTTATTGAAGCCAACCAACCGATCAACCGGGTTTTTACGAAGATGCTCCATCACCCAAGCGTGGAATTTCTGCGCCTTTCGGTGATTGCTCAACGCCCGGACGGGCACCTGGATAATCTCCATATTTTGGGGCTTCTCACCTTGCCATGACTGAACGTATACCCTGACTTCGTGCCCACGGGCAATTATTTCGTTGGCGATTCTCAAAAAATCCCTTTGCAAGCCCCCGTATGGGAAATATTTATAGAGACAGAGAGCAACTTTCATTTTTACATATACCGTTCATTAACCGCGCTGCAACTTCCTTAACGCTTGCATTAACGGTTGATGTTCAAATTTGGCAAACAATTTCTTTTGCTTGCGATGACACAACCACGGGCAGTAAAGCACAACCGGAATACGTGTCGCTATGCCGATATTGTCAAAAATCACCGGGAAAATTTCATTTTCACTGATGCGTTGACACAAAACATTGTGAGGTTTAAGAGCCATCGTCACAATGCGGTTATCCCACATGTATTTCTCTAAAGTCTCAACAAGCGTCTGAAGTTCCCGCCAGTTGTCTTTCAAATTCTCAATCTTGTAGCGGTCCGTTATCGTCTGTGAAATCTTTCCGTCAAAATCCATCACACGATCATAGACGTAACCGGTTCCCAAATTTGTCTCCACCTCGCCGTGATACCGGGTCATGCCTCGCCAATCTTTTAAATAAGTATTGAGATGCCTATAGTAGGCCAATTCCCTTCTAATCTCCTTTTTGGCGATTTCGTCATCGGACTTATAGATCACCTTGATGCATTTTTTCGGATCATTCGGATGAATGTAACAAACACGGTGAGCACCCACACCGATAACTAATGGATCCGAATGACTGGAAGGTAAGTTAATCATAGAATTACTCGCTTATTCGTTAAAACCATTTCACTCCGTCATCGCCGCGGGTCGGTAATTTTGAGCGCATTCTTTCAAACTGGCGTTTAAGCTTCTTGCGCGCAAACCACGGGCAATACTCGGCAATCGGGAAAAAAGCTGAGGTTCCGAGGTTATCGCAAATCACCGGAAAAACTTCCGTGGCGCTTACCCGATGACACAGCACATTCATCGGTTTTATATTCATCGTCACGATGTGGTTATCCATCAGATAGCTCTCCAAGAGCTCAATAAGATGAATCATTTCATCGTAAAGCTCGGGAGATTTTTGGAAACCCTGGTAACGCTGAAGCATCGTTTGAGAGGGCTTGCCGTCAAAGTCCACCGTACGATCATAGACATAGCCGGTGCCGAGATTGGTTTTAACCTCTCCGTAAAACCTCGGGATACCCCGCCAATCCTTCAGATATTTTTGAAGCCGTCTGTAGTAGGCGCATTCTCTTTTCACTTCCACATCGGCGTGATCGGTGAAGTTGTAAATCACCTTAATGCACTTGGCGGGATCTTCCGGGTGAATGTAACAAACCCGATGGTGACCGACACCGATAACCAAAGGATCCGAATGCTCTTTCGGCAATTCAATCATGCTCAATTCCTTTTTCTAGTTATTGCCGCTCGCAGATTGCGATTTTCTATCTATTAAATGGTATGTCAAACCGGCCATTTCGTCGAGCTCATCCAAAAGCGTTTGATCCAGATAAACCTCCCAATCTTTGGAGAAAATAAAAGAGGCTTCATTTCCCTTATCACACACTCTCAGCGCCACACGACAACCCGCGTCATCCACATCAGGCCTGTGATCTTCTAAAAATGTCTTTAATAAATCAAAGTCAAAATTAGGATCTGTCAATTCAATCTGCAAAACCGTTCCGCTTTTTGCCCGAAGCGTAGCCGGCACTTCGATTGAACGAGCCGAGATACTGACGCCTGTTGCAGAAAACTTATCCTCTCTGGCATTGCCTCTGACAAAAACCAATTCGTCGGACTTCACAATATTGCGGTGCAAAAGCCAATCATCCCCGAAACAGGTCACTGATATTGTCGCGGTCCCGTCATCAAGGATAAAACTACCCATCAAACGCCCGTCTTTGCTCAGACTCTGTTTAACGCCTGAAACGATGCCCGCAACCTGGATCGCCGGCGAGCGACGGTTAGCGATACGCTTAGCGGGTTTTACGTTGATAAGCGGCATCGGATGAAGCACCGCGGCTTCTTCCTGCACAGCGCCGTAAAAATGACCGCTAAAAACGCATCCCATCACATCGCGCTCTCCGATCAAGCTCTTATAGGCGCTCCAGGGTTTGGCTTCGACATACTCGGGCTGCACTTCATCCATCACATCGGCAAAAAGACTTTCCTGAGCGGCGTTCGACGATTCGCTTTCGCTCAGCGCAATCGCGTTATCAATATTGGCCGCCAATTTTGCCCGATTGGGCTCAAGGCTATCAAAAACCCCCGCCTGCACAAAGGATAAAAGCGTGCGCCTTGAGAAATTCGTGCGGTCAACACGGCTCACCAAATCATAAAGATCCTTGTAAGGGCCATGTTCTTTTCGTTCGCGGACAATCGCTTCGGCCGTATCCTTCGGAATTCCTTTGATGCCTCCGAGACCATAGCGAATCTCATGCATGGAAGTCGGCACAAATTCCCAATCACTCTTATTGATATCAGGTGGCAAAACAGAAATTCCGTTTAAGAAACAGTCATCGATCAAATGCTTGAGTTTTTCACCCGAATCCATCACCAGGCACATGTTTGCCGCCATAAAGGGCGCCGGGTAGTGCACTTTCAGATAAGCGGTCTGATAAGCCACATAGGAATAAGCGCAAGCATGAGATTTATTGAAACCGTAACCCGCGAACTTTTCCATCAAGTCAAAAAGATCGCCGGCTTTGTCTTCCGCCATTCCGCGTTCGACAGCGCCCTTCACAAAGACCGCGCGCTGCCGCTTCATTTCTTCAACTTGTTTTTTACCCATGGCGCGGCGAAGAAGGTCTGCGCCGCCGAGCGAATAGCCGCCAATAATCTGAGCCACACGCATCACCTGTTCCTGATACACCATGATGCCGTAGGTTTCTTTTAGCACGGGCTCCAATCTCGGATCAGGATAATGAACTTCCTTTTCTCCGTGTTTACAGGCGATATATTCCGGAATCAAATCCATCGGACCCGGTCGATACAAGGCGTTTAAAGCAATAAGATCTTCAAGGCAGTCAGGTCTGGCATCACGCAAAAGCTTGCGCATGCCATCACTTTCAAACTGAAACACCGCGCTTGTGTTGCCGGTTTGGAAAAGGTTATAGGTTTCAGGATCATCAATCGGAATCGCCTCCAGTCTAAGCGTCGTCTTGGGATCAAGCTGACGGATAAACCGCATGGCAAATTCCAATATAGTCAAAGTGGTCAGACCCAAAAAGTCGAACTTCACCAGGCCGACGTTCTCAACGTCTTTTTTATCAAACTGACTGATAACGTTGTCCGGGTTTTCATCTTGGGAGTACAAAGGACAAAAGTCCGTGAGCTTACCCGGAGCGATCAACACGCCGCCCGCGTGCATGCCGAGGTTTCTCACCAGACCTTCAAGGGGAAGCGCTTTTTCAATGACCTGCGCGACCGACTCATCCTTTTCAATCAGCTCTTTTAAGTCCGGAACCGTCTTGATGGCCTCGGCCAATGTGACGTTTTTACCCGGTTGAGCCGGAATAAGCCGGGACACTTTATCGCACAAGTTGTAACTGATCCCCAAAACACGGCCCACATCACGGACAACACCTTTAGCGCCCATGGTGCCGAATGTGGCAATTTGGCTTACAGCGTCTTCGCCATAGCGCGATTTCACATAGTTAATTGTGCGCTGACGGTTGTACTGACAAAAGTCCACATCAAAGTCAGGCATGGACACACGTTCCGGATTCAGGAAACGTTCAAAAAGGAGGTCATAGCGCAACGGATCCATGTCCGTTATTCGCAAGGAGTAGGCGACAAGCGACCCGGCGCCAGAACCGCGTCCCGGTCCCACAGCCACGCCATTTTGTTTGGACCAATTGATGAAGTCCTGCACGATAAGAAAGTAGCCCGGGAACCCCATCTTTTTGATGATACCCAGCTCAAACTGCAGACGTTCCTCATAGCGGGGGCGCTCTTTTTCCCGTTTTTCCTTATCCGGGTACAAGAACTCCAATCGCTGCTCCAACCCTTCATGAGAGAGCTGATCAATGTAGTCATCCAAACTCATGCCGTCAGGGGTCGGGAAAAGTGGTAACTGCGGCTTACTCAATACGCCTTCAAGATTGCAACGTTTGGCGATTTCCACACTATTAGCGATAGCTGATGGAATATCGGCAAAAAGACCGATCATCTCCTCGGGAGACTTTAGATATTGCTCACGGGTATAAATCTTTTGGCGAGTTTTATCCGCTAACACTTCGCCGCGAGCAATGCAAACGCGGATTTCATGCGCGTCAAAGTCTTCTTTTTCCAAGAATTGGATTGGGTGCGTGGCCACAACCGGAATGTCACATTCATCGGCAATGCTTAAGTGGTAGCGAACAACCGCTTCATCTGACGGGCGCCCCGCGCGCTGCAATTCAAGAAAAAAACGATCTCCCCATGTTTCCTTCATTTGGCGGGCAAGAGCAACCGCCTGATCTCTTTTGCCTGCCAGGCATAACTGTGCGATTTGCCCTTCCGGTCCGCCGGACAGAAAAATCAAGCCTTCGTGGTGTTTAAAGAGCCACTCCAGTTTTGCTTCGCCGCGGCTCATGTATTGGTTCTTTAACCAGGCGTGGGTAAGAATTTCACAAAGATTCTTGTAGCCATCGTGATTTTGACAAATCACCGCCATCCTGAAGGGCTTGTCACGATCTGTCTCGTTTTGAATCACCAAGTCGCAGCCCATCAGCGCCTTAACACCGGCTTTTCGTGCATGAGTGTAGAAAATCAGACCGCCGAAAATATTGTTTAAGTCCGTCAGCCCCAGAGCGCCTACACCCTGTTCTTTAACTTTTTTGATAGCCGAGTCAAGCCGCACCGTGCTGTCGGTCACGGAGTACTCTGAATGCATGCGTAAATGAACAAATTGCGGAACCATATGAACTTAAAACCCTCAGCTATTTTTATTAAGCGCCTAGTGTATAGATTTTTTAATCAATTCCCACACTTTACCATTACCATAGTAGGATAAGTGGTCATCGTCTCGATAGTAGGGAATTTTATCTTTCAGTAAATAACAACCTTTTTGATCACACAACGCATCCCAAGAATCAACAATTTGAACGTTATTCCAATTGCCCGCCTCTGTCCGCAAGAAAGAACGAACACGAAATTCCTCTTTAGGCATTTCATCAAAAGGAACACGGTAGTCGTTCTTGGTCTTATCAAGCATACTTACTCTCTCCACAGCGGAGAACTTAATCAATGGATTAAACGGCACCGCTATATTATCCAACACAAGAATCACTTTCTTATCCAAAGCATGCAGTTCCTTGAAAGTGTCTTTCCATAATTGGCGATACAGCTCATCGCCTGTCAGTTGAGGATATTTAACTGAGCGCATCGCTGATTGATAGTGGCTTAACCAAAAACCTCGCAAAATAACCGTGTCTATCTCGTGATGGCTACGAATAACATCCCATACCCTGGCGATCTGCTCTTTTTCGTCAGTTCGTTCCCGGCCATTCGTATCAAGAATCGCAGTTTGATCAAAAATCACAGCCCCTCCCGAGGCCACTAAATAAAGAGAAGGCGCGGTTTGATCCCGACCGATGTAATTCCACATCAATTGAGCGTGAGAATCCCCAAAAATCAAAATACGCGGAGATTCTCCAATTGTCCTGCAAACTGAGTATCCCTTACCGAATAGCGCTGTACACTGGCGATCTGATCTATCGGAACGATTCGGTTTTTTCAAGGCTTCTTGCACGGTTTCATCTAAGCCGCTGTACAAATACGCTTGGTTCAGAGTATCGGATTTTCGAAGCGCTGTTTTAAACCCCAAAGACACCAATGCCAGCACAACAACTAAGCAAACAACCATTTGCCAAGTGGCTTTCCTCGAACGCATCGGTCGCTCAATCAACACGTAAGTCAAGTAAGCCATCACAAAACTGCAGGCAATTAAAATGACAGCCAACCATCCCTGCGGCGTATCTCCGGCAAGATTATTTCTAAAGATTGAGATAAAAGGCCAATGCCACAAATAAAGCGGATAGCTGATCAATCCGATAAAAACAGCAATTCGGTTTGAAAACAAGTACTTATTGAGCCAAGCCTCGGATCCTGCGGCAATAATGAGGACCGAACCAAGCGTGGGGAATATGGCCCTCCAACCGGGGAAATCTTTGCCTTCCTCAAAAAAGATGATCGACAATAAAATTAAAGCCACACCTAATGCGGAAATAAGATTGTCTTTACTGACAAGACCAAACTTCTCTTTATATTGCGGCCATTGAAGCTCCACATAGGCCAGCACGCCGCCAATCAACAGCTCCCAAAAACGGGAATGCAACGAGTAAAAAGCTCTGACCGGATCGTTATACGTGTCATACAAACATAAGACCAAAGAAATGGTCAGCATGACCAGTAAACTGAGCAAAAAACGCTTTGCACTGACTTTCCAGAGCAGAAAACAAATCAAGGGATAAAAAATATAGTATTGCTCTTCAACCCCAAGCGACCAAAAATGCATGAAGGGTTTTAGTTCAGTGGCTGTTTCCCAATATCCCCCAGTTGTCACGTATAAGCGCCAATTTTCTAAAAAGAATGCCGCATAGGGAGATTCTTCAACTAGGTCTTCTAAATTGCCGGGAGTCAGGAAAAAGTAACCTAAAACAAAACTGCCTAGTAAAACCACCGTCACAGCCGGGAAAATACGGCGGACACGTCTGGCATAGAAATCAAAAAAACTAAAGGTTCCTAAAGTCAAACCTCTAAAAATAATGCTTGAAATCAGATAACCGGATATAACGAAAAAAATGTCAACACCGACAAAACCACCTGGCAGACTATTAGGAAAAGCATGGAAAAACAGCACAGACAAAATAGCCAGTGCTCGCATCCCGTCTACATCGGGACGGTATTTTGGACGTGAAAAAGACTGCGGCGTCAACGAAGTCATGGTAGTTGGAATGTTTCTATTCGGATTACTCAGAGGTTCTAGTCAAAATAGCTTTTTCGATTAAAGGCCACACAAGTTCAGAACCGTATAAAGATAAGTGATTATTATCAAGATACAAAAGCTTATTGTCTATCACCACAGAACACTTTTCGTTTGTACAGAGCACATCAGCAAGATCAATTAGACTAACTCCCTTGTCTTCGAAGGGTTTTACGGTTTCGGTTAGTAAATTTCTAGCCTCCCAATAGTAGGGATCAACTTGATTAAAGCTAATTTCTGATTCGCAAGGCTCAGCCAAACGGATCCTGCGTGTGGATAAGCATTTCTTAACCACGGAAAACTCTAGTTCCGGATTATCCAATATAACAACAACCTTCTTCCCCATCGACGTTAATCGCTCTAACAAGTGAGCCCAATGATTTTTAAATAATTCCTGCGCAGACCACTTTTCATTGACCTTCGACTTAATTGTTCCTTTCAGATAATGTCCCCAGTATCCGCGAAGCACGATCGTATCAATTTCCGAAGAGTTTTCTACGATCTTCCAAAATCGATTAACCAACTTCATATTGTCGAAATCTCGACCTCTCCTCGTCGCATAGGCATTATCAAAAATAATCATTCCGTCATTGGCTATGAGATAAAAATCCGGTAAACCGTTTTTCTCCTGAAGATAGCTCAATAACATGTGAGCGTGAGAATCACCAAACACCACAACCGAAGGATTCTTTCCAAAGGTATGGCAGTTTTCAAAACCATGACCGAATTTATCTAGGCATAAATTATCACGCCTGAAACTTTTGGGTACTTCTCTGGATACCGGAACAAGTTCAGAAGTTGAATCTGCGCTAATCAATCCTCTAACAGTGTCACTTTTACGAACCAGTTGTTTAGCCCCTTCTGATGACAACGCTAAAAGAATTACCAACATCAAAACCAACTTCCAATTCGCAGCTTTGGATCTCATCGGGCGTTCAACTAATGTGTAGGTCAAATAGGCCATGACAAAACTGGCTGCGATAAGGCCAAACATTAAAAACCCCTGAGGGAGATCACCCGCTAAGTTATTTCGGAAGATACAGATAAAAGGCCAATGCCAAAGATATAACGGGTAACTGATTAAGCCAATAAAGACTGCCAGTTTATTTGAGAAAACATATTTATTTAAAAAAGTGTTCGTGCCGGCGGCAATAATGAATACCGAACCCAGTGTCGGCAATAGTGCCCGCCAACCTGGGAAATGCTTTCCTTCTTCAAAAAAGAGGATTGAACAAAGAATTAAAGCCAACCCCAAAACAGATAACAGATTATTTTTCGTATCTAAATCAATAGCCGCGAAGACTTTGTTTTTGTATTCCGGCCACTGAAGTTCCACGTAAGCTAACACTCCGCCAATTAACAATTCCCAAAAACGAGAATGCAAAGAATAGAACGCTCTGACCGGATCGTTATACGTGTCATACAAACACAAAAGCAAAGAAACACCCAACATCAGGAGCAAACTAACTAAAAAACGCTTTGCACTGGCTTTCCAGAGCAGGAAACAAATCAAGGGATAAAAAATGTAGTACTGTTCTTCAACCCCTAACGACCAAAAGTGCATAAAGGGTTTTAATTCTGTGGCTATCTCCCAATAGCCGCCCGTTGTTTCATACAACCGCCAATTTTCAAGGAAAAAAGCCGCATAAGGTGACTCTCTAATAAGATCCAATAGCTCTTCGGGCGACAACAGATAAAAACCCAGAACAAAACTACCAATAAGAACAGCCGTTACTGCAGGGAAAATACGGCGGACACGTCTGGCATAGAAATCAAAAAAATTGAAAGTTCCTAAAGTCAAACCTCTAAAAATAATGCTTGAAATCAGATAACCGGATATAACGAAAAAAATGTCAACGCCAACAAAACCGCCAGGCAAACTGTGAGGGAAGGCATGAAAAAACAGCACTGACAGAATAGCCAGCGCTCGCATCCCGT
Source organism: uncultured Sutterella sp. (assembly GCA_958347955.1). GTDB lineage: Bacteria > Pseudomonadota > Gammaproteobacteria > Burkholderiales > Burkholderiaceae_F > Aphodousia. The sequence goes on along the minus strand of CATVXH010000002.1, from coordinate 151,303 downwards.
CCACATCGGGACGATATTTTGGACGAGAAAAAGACTGCGGATTGACCGATACCATGACAATCTATCTATAAGCAACTGAATATCGGCATTATATTGGACCTACTCAGTAAGAAAATGCCCACTCGCAAGTCCAATCACTTTTTCATTCAATTAAACCATCTGTGATATCAATTGCCGGATCCAAAGGATGCTTAATGGCTTTAATTTTGTCAGATAAACCATAATCTTGGGGATCCGATTTACCATCAAACAAATCATATGAGGTCAGATACGGATTTGAAATTTTCATCCAGTGGGCTAATCCCTCAGTAAAGGAAAGACCAGTTTTTTTTGAGTTAATAAACTTGTATTCAGATCTTTCAGAATCAATCATAAATAACGGGATATCGTAATGGCGCTTACTAGCATAAGCATTACCTAGAATAATTTCCCCCTTATTATCTATGTGCGCCATCCCATGATCTGAAAAATACAAAATAGAGAATGGGCGCCCGGTCACTCGCTCCCTCTCTGTCATAAAGTTATAAATTTTCTTAAGAAATTCATCTGTATATTTGATGCTTGAGACGTAGCACGCAATGTATGCCTTACTCTTTTCGGAATGTCGATAGGGATTCTTCATATCTTGAATTCGAACACAGGCATCAGGGTGAGATCCTATGGTATGAAGAACGAACAACCGCGATCCTTTTGATTCTTTTTGAACCCCATCAAAAAGAACAGACAATAATTTTGTATCCGGGTAACTTATCGTGTCATAACTGGCTTTGTTTAAGAAAACAACATTTTGAGCTCTATTGGCGATAGCCGAAATCGGTGTGTCAAATTCACCGATATACCCTTGATTTGAAAACCAACTAGTCTCAATTCCCGCCTTGTTAGCTAAGTCAATAATATTTCGAGAAAAATCAGGTTTCCATTGTTTTTTATCTGGTAAGGTCAGCATTAATCGAAGCGATCCAATCGTGTAAGTATCAGCTGAACTTAATCCTTTAACGACAACTGCGGGCGAGGATTCAACAAATGAAGTGTTTTGTACTGGATACCCATAAACATGCATGTAATCGCGTCTTACACTTTCCCCAATCACCAAGACATAGTCCTTAGTGGGGCCGTTATACGAAGTTACCCCCCCAATTGTCTTGGGTTATTAAATTGTTCAATTCTTCTTTTTGTTTTTCAATTTCAGACAAAGATTCTCCTAGGATGCTGAAAAAAGCCGTTGGTTTAGAGAGAATCAACAATAGAAAAAACGATAAAAACGTCAGCGTCTTATTGCGCCAAGGTTTAATTTGAGCTTTTTTGGCTACAAAATACGAAAAAATCAGAAATGTTGGAATGCAAATTGCCTTCACATAATTCACAAATGGAATTAAAGATAAAAATTCATATGACTCCTTAATATCCGTAGCCAAAAAGGACGAAACCGCTTTGAAAGTTGGCCCTCCATACTGATAACCAATTGGAGCGTAAAGCGCTGTAATAATTGAACAGATAAAAACGAGCTTAAACGTCTTCGGAGTGGAACACAGAAAAATAAGAACAACCGCTAAAATCGCAATTGAAGCGTTCCCCACATCATGGTCGAGCCCCTTCAAACAAAAACGAGCTGCATAAACAATTAATAAAACATATAACAAAAAGCTCGCTACTAACTTTACCTTCTCTTTAATTTGTAAATTCATTTTGTTCAACGGTTTACAACTAAAACTTATGCGACGAATTTTACATTTTTTCTAACTCTTCATCTATGACTGTTTGCTGTTGATTCAAATCACAGCCATTAAATCCGCACAAGAAACCATTCGTTATGAAGAAACCAGTAAAGCATTGACTCTTGACCTATAAAATAAAGCAAAGAGAACCAACTCAGAGAAGTTGTTTACGGAATAAAACCGATAGTCAATTCTCTTTGCCAAAAACGTTAAAAATCCTGACACCTATGAGTAAACGTGATATGACATTTTCGCTTTGATGTAACTGGTCGACTGAGTACAACTTTGAAAGATTAGGGTATTGTAGAATCCCTTAGTTTTTATCCTGTTTTTAATACCTAATTTGTTGTGTTAGTAATGATGTACACACGAAAATCTACTTGGGTAATCACAATCATTCTTTGTATCGGGCTTTTTGCGTATTTTGTTTATCCTGGTAAAAGCGTATGCAAAACCAAATTTAGAAACCTGCGACTTGAAGTAAAATCTTTACTCAATCCCCCAATCCTTGAGCCTCGAGATAAAGTTTGGCTCCACCGCTGCGACAGCGTAGAAAAATTCTCCGAACTGGGCTCTCGGTACACCGGGGTGGAAATTGATGTGATCTTTCATCAAGACGCACAAAAATTTGAATCCAGCCACGACACTGTAAGCCTAGAGAAATATCCATTGGAGAAGATACTGGATGCCTATAAAAAACAGGGCTTACAGCAATTTATTTGGCTTGATTTTAAAAACTTGTCTAAAGATAACCAACTTGATAGTTTGAAAGAGCTGGAACGACTGGCAACTCAATATGGAATTCAACCTTCAAAAATTTGGGTTGAGAGTACACATTATGAGTTTCTCAAATCGTTTAAAAATGCCGGTTTTAAAACCAGCTATTACTTCCCCTATTATGAATTTGAACGAATGAAGCCTCACGAGATTGAACAGATTAAAGATAAAACGTTAAATATCGCTCATAGTGGTAATGTTGACGCAATTTCGTTTTTTGGCGACTATCTTGACTTCATCAAACAGACAGTCCCCCCCCAACACATTCGATTGTTAATGTGGTTTGATGGTACAAATCGAAAAGATTTTGAACAGTCAACTTTTGGAGAAAATATCCTTGCCGACCCTTCTGTTGAAGCCGTGTTAGTCAGGGAAAAAGGAAAATATCATCGCTGATTGCTTAAAACTCAGCTAAATCTCTAACTCGGAACATTAAAAATGAGCTCTAATCCCCTATTATCCATTACCGACTTAATTAATTTTCCTGCGATCAAGCCCGAGCACATCGTGCCGGGCATGAAAACTTTAATTGGTGAAGCCCAACAGACTCTCGCGGCGGTCACTCAAGAGTCCACGCCTGCCACATGGGACGACGTTATTACCCCTTTAGAAAGAAAAACTTTGGCGCTATCGCGCGCTTGGGGCGCGGTAAGCCACCTTATGAGTGTTTGCGATGAGCCGCAATTGAGAAAAGCCTATAACGAAGCGCTGCCGATTGTCACCCAATTCTGGATCGGCCTATCTCAAAGCAATTTATCTCAAAAATACAAAGCCATAAAAGAAAGCGCCGCTTTTAAGTCACTTTCAGCCGTGCGCCGGCGCATCATCAATGAAGAATTGATTGACTTTAAATTAGCGGGCGCTTTTTTACCGCAAGCGCAGAAAGCTGAATTAAAGAAAGTTAAAGAAACTCTCGCTCAAGAAAGCCAGAAATTTTCCGAAAACCTTTTGGACGCCACTAACGCTTACGGTCTTTTGGTGGAAGACGAAAAGGAACTGGAAGGTATCCCCGCCGATGACATCGCTTCTTTTAAAGAAACCGCTGAAGCGAATCAACAAAAAGGCTACCGCATCACGCTTCAGGTGCCCCACTACCTGGCCGTGCTTCAGTACGCGCAAAACCGCAAGCTCAGAGAAACGCTCTATCACGCCTATGTGACCCGTGCCTCTGAATTTGACTTTGAGGGTAAATTCAACAATAACGATGTGATGCGCCGTATCGTCGAGTTGCGCGAAAAAGAAGCCTCGATACTGGGTTACCGTAATTACGGTGAAGTGTCACTGGCAACAAAAATGGCCCAGTCGCCCGACCAAGTCATCGCGTTTTTGCGGGACCTGGCTCAAAAGAGCTTGCCGCAGGCCAAAGCCGACATGGCGGAAGTCAAAACGTTCGCCAAGGAAAAACTGGGCATTGATGATCCGCAAAGCTGGGATCTGCCCTTTGCAAGCGAAAAACTTCGCGAGGCCCGCTACGCCTACTCCGATCAAGAAGTGAAGCAGTACTTCACGTTGCCCGCGGTCTTTAAAGGATTATTCGGCTTGGTGCAGACGCTCTTTAACATCCGCATTGTTAAGGATAGCGCGCCGCTGTGGCACCCCGATGTGCAATTTTTCCGTATAGAAAATGACAAGGGTGAAAAGATCGCGCAGTTTTACATGGATCTTTACGCCCGTCCCAATAAGCGGGGCGGCGCCTGGATGGACAACGACCGGACGAGAAACCGCCTCTACGGAACGCTGCAAACACCGGTGGCCTACCTCGTTTGCAATTTCGCCAAACCCGTGGGTGACAAACCCGCTCTTTTAACACACGACGATGTGCTCACGCTCTTTCATGAGTTCGGCCACGGTCTTCATCACATGTTGAGCCGCATCGAGGAGCCCGCCGAGAGCGGCATCAACGGCGTGGAATGGGACGCCGTCGAGTGCCCGAGTCAATTCATGGAAAATTTTGCCTGGGACCGCACGGTGTTGGAAAACCTGACAAGTCATGTGCAAACCGGCGAAAAACTCCCCCGCGCGCTCTATGACAAAATGCTTGCCGCCAAGAACTTCCAAAGCGCGATGGCGATGGTGAGACAACTTGAATTCGGTCTTTTTGACATGTTGCTTCACACTTCTTTTGACAGTGGCAAGGACGATATTCTGACGCTTTTAAATGAAGTGCGAAAAGAAGTGGCTGTGACAGAACAGCCCTCTTATAACCGCTTCGCCAACTCCTTCAGTCACATTTTCGCAGGCGGCTACGCCGCGGGCTATTACAGCTACAAATGGGCCGAGGTGTTAAGCAGCGACGCGTTCTCCTTATTCGAGGAAACCGGAGTGCTTAACCCCGAAACCGGCAAAAAGTGGCTCGATGAAGTGCTTGCCGTGGGCAGTTCCCGTCCCGCGATGGAATCCTTTATCGCCTTCCGAGGGCGCGCCCCCCGAATCGACGCACTTTTGCGCCACAGCGGCATTAAACCCATCGCAAAATAGGGAGAGGCACGATGAAAATTGCCACCTGGAACGTCAACTCCTTAAAGATGCGGTTAAATCATGTGCTTGAGTGGCTCACTCAGACACAGGCAGACATTTTGTGCCTGCAGGAATTAAAGATGGTCGATGAGCTTTTTCCGATTGAGGCCATTCGCGATCTCGGTTATGACGCTCTTTGGTGTGGGCAAAAGACCTACAACGGTGTGGCCATTCTCTATAAAACGGACTCATGCGCCGGACCTAAAGACATTGTGAAAAACATTCCCGGATTTGACGATGAACAAAAGCGCCTCATCGCGGCTGATTTTTCAACGGCCGCGGGCGACCTGCGCATCGTCTGCGGGTACTTTCCCAACGGCTCTGAGGTCGGTTCTGAAAAATTCACCTACAAACTGAAGTGGCTTGCCGCGCTCACCGATTGGTTAAGGGATGAACTTTTGTCTCATCCTCAGCTTGCGCTCTTGGGTGACTTTAATATCGCCCCTGATGACCGTGACGTTTGGGACCCGAAGAGCTGGGAAGGTAACATCTTGGTTTCCCCCGAAGAGCGCCAGGCTTTTTCTGACTTACTCAAACTGGGTCTTTGGGATTCGTTCCGGCTCTTTGAACAACCTGAAAAACGATTTACCTGGTGGGACTACCGGATGCTCGGCTTTCAGAAGAATCACGGCTTAAGAATCGACCACATTTTGGTATCCGAGGCGCTTAAAACCAAAATCAAAACCGCGGACATAGACAAGGCCCCGCGGAAATGGACAAAGCCGAGCGATCACACGCCCTATTGGATTGAACTTTAAACAGTTATCGCGAGTAAGATATCGGATACTCACCCTATTTTGACAAAATAAACCATGTACACACGCTGGAGCCCTGAACTTACCCGATTAACCGATGCCGCCTCAGGCTGCAAGACCGTTAAAGTCGGAAATCTCGATTACAGAGTTTTTTCCGGCGAGCACCAACAAGCACTTTTGTCTGTCGCCGACCGCATTGATGAGGTGATTGAAGACGGAGACCACCAGAAGTACTCCAAAAAATCCGCCGCCTCTCTTTTTAAAATCGGCGACGAGACATATTTCGGCAAACACGTTCGTTTCCATCAAAAAGCCTTTGGTCTGCGGTTGCGCTACTTTTTGCAGCCTTCGCGAAGCTTTTGGACAGCGGTGGTCGCCCACAGGCTTGAAGAGGCGGGGCTGGGAACCCCGAAGGTTTACGCCATGGGTGAGCGCCGCACGTTTGAATTAATTTCGGACTCCTACATCATCACAGAGGCTTTAAAAAACGCGCAAACGGCGCAAGCCTATCTGCAGACTCAACCCAATAGTCTGGAATTGCTGGAAAACGCCGGCAAACTCTTGCGGCGTCTTCACAACGCGGGCATCACCCACGGTGACATAAAACTCGCGAATTTCTATGTTCAGGGCGACACCATGGGCTTTTGGGATCTGGACTCGGCTCAGATTTTCAAAGATCGCATACCGCAAAAGTGGATTGTAAGAGACTTGGGCAGGCTCCTTTCTTCTTTCATTATCACGGTGGACGCGATGCCCGAGACAAAGCCCGAATTTATGAACACGGGCAAAATCGCTCAGGCGCTTGCCAAGAGCTACGGCATTGACGAGCAGGCCTTTGTACCGTCTTATTACAGCTACTGGCTGAAAAAACTGAAACTTAAGCACAACTTCGGTTAAAACTAATTTCGAGGCACGTATGAGAACAATCGCAGTGATCGGCGCGGGCGCTTTGGCGCGCATTTTCTGTCGTGAAGTACAAAACTTATTGTCTGAAGATTATCGTGTCATCGCTGTGATGGCGAGAAACCGGGAGCACGCCGAGGCGCTAGCCGATCAGTGTGCGGCCTTTGCCTGCACCGACATCAATGATCTTCTGGCCGGTTTTCCGGATCTGGTGGTCGAATTCGCGGGCAGGGACGCCGTGAAAGCCTACGCCCAACCCGTCTTAGCTCACGGCTCCGATCTTGTCATCGCCTCAATCGGCGCTTTGGCCGATGACGAGTTCCGGACAAATCTCTTTACCTTAGCCCGCCATAATGGACGGAAAGTGTACATCCCCAACGGCGCGATCGGCGCGCTTGATCTCATGCAAACCTTTGCCCTCATGGGCGAGGCTGAGGTCACAATCGGCAACACCAAAGCGCCCAGAAGTCTTGAAGGAGCGCCATACTTGAACGGCAAATCCCTCCCCGCGGATCACAAGGAAGTGATCTTTACCGGGAGCGTCTCCGATGCAATCAATGGCTTTCCCAAAAACGTCAATGTGGCGGTAGCGGCGGCTATGGCCTCTGACACGCTCGACAAAGCCACAGTAAAAATCACAAGTGACCCGCAAAGTGAAGAAAACATTCACCACATTGTCTTAAAAAACAACCTCATGAGGGCAGAACTGACCGTTGCGGGCAAACCTGATCCGGCCAATCCCAAGTCGAGCACATCAACCGCTTGGAGCGTTGTGGCTTTGCTTAAGAACTTAGCCTCGCCCGTGCAATTTTTCTGATTAACACTTGATTCTTTGCTGTCGGAACGGATCGTTTTTCGCGTTTTGACGTTTTTTTGACGCAATCTCTACAATTCAGAGATATAGTAAACAGATTAAGTTTTTGCCGAGTTTTTCAGAACTTGCGCAGCCCATTGCGGAGTAGTTATGTCTGAAGAAAAACGCCCACGTGTCATGGTGGATATGTCCGCCACGCTGATTCATCACGGTCATATTCGTTTGCTGAAAAAAGCCGCTGAGATCGGCGATGTTGTTGTCGCCCTAACGACTGATGAAGAAATTAAGCGCACCAAAGGGTATACGCCCGAGATGAATTTTGATGAGCGAAAAGAGATTCTTGAAGCCATCAAGTATGTCAAAGAGGTGGTGCCCAGCCCTTGGCTTATCTCTTACGACTACATGAAAGAGCAAAATTGCGATTTGCTCGTGCACGGTCATGACAATTCCAACCACATTCCCAAGGAAAAGCTCGTCATTTTCCCGCGCACGGAAGGAATCAGCTCTTCGATTCTGCGTGAACGTGTCTTGGACAGTTTAATTGAGATGAACACTGACTCGAAGCCCTCAAAGGCTTCCGACAAGGTGGCGCGTTTCCTCATCGAATCCATTAAAAAGGAATTCCGTCTCGAATGATGAGACTGTCCAAGGCGGCATCGGCTCTTCTCATCGCGATTTCATTGGCGATTTCCTCTCAGGTTTTTGCCAAGGAGGAGTTGCTCGTTTACACCGCGGTTGAACCTGAGCTTTTACCCGCCTATAAAGACGCTTTCGAAAAAAGCCACCCCGATCTTGAACTCACCTATGTTCGAGATTCGGCCGGCCCCATTTCGGCGCGGCTTTTAGCCGAAAAAGACCACCCCAAGGCTCATGTCATTTTGGGGCTTTCAGCCATCGCGCTTGAGCGACTTAGAGGCGCGGGCGTTCTTGAGCCTTACAAACCTCAAAACGCCTCGGCGCTTAACCCCAAAATGCACGCCGACGATTTTTCTTGGATCGGCATCAACGCTTGGGGAGGTTCCATTTGCGTGAATACCGACCTATTGAAAAAGCAAAACCTTCCGGTGCCTTCAGGCTGGCGTGATCTCTTAAACCCCATTTACAAGGGAAAAATTGTGATGCCAAGCCCGGTGGCTTCTAGCACCGGCTTTATGTTCTTACTGGGTTGGATTCAAGGAATGGGGGAAGAAGAAGGTTGGCGCTACGTGGAAAGGCTTCACGAAAACATTCTTTTTTATACTTCTTCAGGGGCGAGGCCTGCGGCCATGGCCGCTCAGGGTGAAATCCCTATCGCGCTTACATCAGAAGCTTTCGTGAGACCCTTTAAGCGCTTTTCCATTCCGGTTACCACGGTGGAGCCCAAAGAAGGGATCGCTTGGGACGCCGAGGGTTGCGCGCTCCCGCACGGCTCTCCCAAACCGGAAATTGCCAAGAAGTTTCTAGACTTTTGCGCGACAAAACCCGTGGCGGATATCGCGGCCTCCTTTAGCGGCATTGCCGCCATCGACCGTTTCAGCACCGAGCAGGGCCGCGCAATGGCCGAGCGTTTTTTGCCGCTTGACTTCAAAAGCGCCGCCGCCCAAAAAAGCGAAATGCTCGCTCACTGGCAAACGATTATCGCAAGGTGACTCCAATGACCAAGTCCTTAACGATTTCTCATCTCACCAAGCGCTACGGGGCGCTTGCCGCGCTCTCTGACATCAATCTTGAGCTGCCGCTTGGCGCTTTCACCTCTCTTTTGGGGCCATCGGGCAGCGGTAAAACCACCCTTTTAATGCTTTTGGCGGGGGTCGAAGAAGTGCAGCAGGGCCGCATTTTCTATGACGGGGAAGACATCACGCATTTGGCCCTGCCCAAGCGGCGCGCAGGCATCGTCTTTCAGCACTACGCGCTTTTCCCAAACCTCACTGTCAAGGACAATATCCTTTACGGTGTTTCAAAAGATGTGAGTGAAAAAGAAAGAGATCAAAAGCTTGCCCGCTTAATCGACATGACGCGCCTTACCGGGCTTGAGAACCGCTACCCTTCGGAACTCTCCGGCGGCCAACAGCAACGGGTGGCCATTGCCAGAGCGCTTGCGATCAATCCCCGCTTTTTACTTTTGGACGAACCGCTCTCCGCGCTTGACGCGCAAAACCGTGAAAAAATCGGTCGCGAGCTTCGAGAAATTCAACAAAAATCCGGCATCACCACCATCATGGTGACACACGACAGAAACGAAGCGCTGAGTCTGTCGGACTATATTGTGGTCATTAAAGACGGTAAAGTTGAGCAAGCGGGCAGCCCGGCTGAGATCTATGATCAGCCGAAAACGCCCTTTGTCGCCACGTTCGCCGGCGGCATGAATCTCATCGAGTCAAGTGAAATCAACGGCGGGAAACTCACCGGGATTCGCTTCTCTGACGTTAAAGTGTTAAACGCCACCGAGCGCGCCTTTTCCCAACCCGACACCTTCAGCGCGGAACTTCAAGCCAAAGAGTTCACCGGTTTTGCCGTCACGGCCCACTTTCTGTTAAATGACTTCAAGACAGTGATCACCGCGCAGGTGCCGCGCACAGAGACTATTGCCGACGCGCTTGAAATCGGCAAACTCTACGCCGTTAAACTTGCCTCCGAGCGCATGAGAAGTTGGAGCGAATTTTGAAAAAGTCTCTGCCCACACTTATTCTCGCCGCTCTCACCCTGTTTTTAGCCACGGGACTCATCCTTCCGGCGGCTAGGCTCGGCGCCGAACTCTTCGGCGCCTCGTCCATCGCCTCCCTTTTGACCGGCTACAACGTTCGCGCTTTCACCAACACGCTCATCATGGGATTGGCGGTCGGAATTGTCGCCACTCTTGCTGGCTTCGCTGTCGCTTGGCACATTGTCAAAACCCAAGCCCCCGCTTCCATTTTGGCTCGGGCGCTTTTTCCCGCCGCGCTCTTTGCGCCGTCGGTGATGCCGGCGATCGGCTTGATTTATTTAATCGGCAACAACGGACTTTTGATCCAAACGCCACTGTACGGCGCAACGGGCATCTTTTTAGGCGCACTGATTTTTACACTGCCCCACACCACGCTTCAGATGCTCCTCACCCTGCAAAGGCTTGACTACAGACTTATACAGGCCGCGAGATCTTTGGGAGCCTCCGAAGTCCGGTGCTTTTTAACGGTGATATTGCCCCATTGCCGCTTAGGTTTAGTCAACGCCTTTTTAATCGCCTTTGTCCTCACCGTCACAGACTTCGGCGTCCCCAAACTCTTAGGCGGTAATTTCCCGATGCTTGCGACTGAAATTTATAACCAGGCAATCGGCAACCAAGATTACGCGGCGGCGGCCTTTCTGAGCCTATGGCTTTTACTGCCCTCAGTTCTCGCGTTTTATTTTTCAACCCGATGCCGCGTTAAAACCCAGAGTAGCCAAGGCCCGGGGCTTCCGGTGGAGCCTCTCGCGCGGAATTTGCCCTCAGCGATTTTAGCCTGGGCGTTCTTGCTCTTTGAACTTGCCAGCATCGCCGTGGTCATTTACGGCTCTTTTGTCACCTTCTGGCCCTATGTGCCAGAGTTGACGCTTGAAAATTATCGGTTCAGAAATTCCACGTACGGCATAGAGCCTTGGTTTAACAGCTTTATCCTCGCTTTCTGGGTGGCGGTTTGCGGCACTGTTTTTGCGTTTATCGGCGCTTACGTTAAACTTCGCTCCGATTGTGTGCCGCAGGCGCTGAAAAAAATCTACGAGGCGCTAGCCACCGTCCCCTTGTGCATTCCGGGAACGGTACTGGGGTTAGCATTCGCGCTGGCTTTTTCCGGTGTGCCGATCTTTGCCTGTGCGGCAGGCGCCATGGCGCTTTTAGTGTTTAACACGCTTGTGCATCTTTACACTGTTTCGCATATGAGCGCGGTCAACACGCTCAGCACCATTGACCGGCGCATTGAAACGGTGGGACTAAGCTTGGGCGTGTCAAAACTAAAAACAATCGGGCGCGTGCTTATACCGATGAGCATCAGCGGCATCGGCGAAGTGTTCTGTTACCTCTTTGCCTCGGCGCTCACCACAATTTCCGCAGTGGTGTTTTTGTACACACCGAAAACGATGCCCGCGGCTGTCGCGGCCATCCAAATGATTGACAGCGGCTTTATTTCAGAAGGCGCCGCGATGTCAACACTAATCTTTTTCTCGGCCCTGGCCGTAAGATGCATCGCATTAAAAGTTTTTGCAATTAAAAAATGAAATTGATCGACAAGGTACTCAAAATTGCCGCCATCGGGCTGACACTTTATTGCCCGCTAAACGCTTACGCCTATTTGGATCCCGGCACAGGCAGCATGCTGCTGTCGGTTTTAATTGGCCTGACTTCCAGCGCTTACTTCCTGATCCGAAAACTGCCGAGCATGATCCGCTCCATGTTTTTTAAATTAAGCGGCAAAAAAGACGATCTGAAAAATAATTCCATCGTTTTTTACGCGGAATCTGCCGCCTACTGGTCAACTTTTAAACCTGTGCTTGAAGCACTGGCCCGCAAAAAAGTACGAGCCACTTATCTCACCAGTGATGAAAATGATCCCGTGTTCAAAAGCGGTCTTGATCAATTTATTCATGCGAAATTCATCGGCAAGGGTCAAACCGCCTACACGGCCTTGGGTTTTCTTGAAGCCGACGTCTTCGCGCTCACAACACCCGGCGTGGATGTGCTTCAAATCCGGCGCTCCGCGGGCGTTAAAAAATACGTGCATATTGTGCATGCCGCGGGCGACATACACACCTACAAGTTCTATAGCTTTGACTACTACGACGCCTTTTATTGCGCCGGTCCCGCTCAAGCCAAAAGCCTTCGCTGCCTGGAGGCCCTTCGTCACACCAAGCCCAAAGACTTGCCTTTGTTAGGCTGCCCTTATTTCGATGGCATGCTTGCGCGAAAGACCGCCGACTTAAAGCCCGAACCCAATACCATTTTGATTGCGCCTACGTGGGGTAAGAACGGTCTGTTGACCCGCACCGGATCCATGATTCCTAAGCTTTTGGCCCAGGCGGGTTACCGCGTGATACTGCGCCCACACCCGCAAAGCTTTATTTCCGATAAGGAACTGATGGAAAAACTCGCTCAGGAATTAAAGGATTTCGACAACATCGAGTGGGACCGCAATCCCGATGGCTTTAAGAGTTTAAGCCGCGCCCAGCTGATGATCTCGGATGTCTCCGGCGTTATTTTTGACTTCGCCTTTATTTTCCTGCGTCCTGTGATCTCCGTGGGCAACGGTCCTATGAAGGATGGTTTCGAAGCTTGGGAAATCCCGCATGAGGCCTGGGAAATGCAGGCGCTCGACTCACTCGGCAAGCGCGTGTTGCCGGGCAACGAAAACACTATCCCGGATTTGGTTTCCGAACTCTTGGCGCGTCATGAAGACATGGCCGGTCGCATTGAGACCATTCGCAGTGCCAACGTTGTCAACTTCGGTCATGCGGGCGAGCCCATAGCCGAAGCGCTCATCGAACTCGCCCAGTCCGTTCACACTCAGAAGGGCAAACTCAAATGATCGACTTTTTATATACCCTCTTTATTGCCCCGCTTGAATTTTGGATGCACAAGGCCCTCCTTTGGGGATTTGACATCACGCACCAGTGGGGTTGGGCCATCATTGTGATGAGTCTGATTGTCAACTTCGTGATTTTGCCCATCTACATGAAGGCCGAAGCCTGGCAGGAAGAAGAGCGGGCCATTCGCAAGAGTTTTGAAGCTAAAGAAGCGATGATTAAGCGCTCCTACAAGGGGCAAGAGCGTTTCGCGATGATCACGACGATGCACCGCCAGGCGGGCTACTCGCCGCTTCTTACCATGCGCTCGAGCATCGGCTTTTTCCTTCAGATTCCATTTTTCTTCGCGGCTTATCACTTTTTGAGCCACTTTGAACCCCTGCAGGGAATCTCCTTTTTGGGGCTGCCCGATCTGTCCAAGCCTGATGAGCTTTTTGTCATCGGTGGCTTTGCCATTAACTTCATGCCGATATTGATGACTGTCATCAATATCGCCAGCGCCCTCATTTACACAAAGAACCTTTCAAAACGCGACAAATACCAGCTCTACGGCATGGCCGCGCTCTTTTTGGTGCTTTTGTACAACGCCGCCTCAGGCTTGGTGCTTTACTGGACATTCAATAACATCTTCTCGCTGGGAAAAAATATTGTCTACGACCTCGTGCGTCATTTCAGCCGCAAATTGCAGGGCTTCGGACGCGCTTTGCTCAATCTCGGCAAGAGAGCTTTCGCTTTTGCCGAAAAGTCAGGCCCCACTTCAGGCAAGGCCACGCTTAAAGACGGCTATCTCTTTTACCTCTGGATCCTCGCCGCGGTTCTTGCCATTTTGAGCAGCAATCAAATCACATTCTTGAGCGACGCGCTCAAAATGACACTAAGCGACGCTTCCGACTACGCGTTTTTGCTCTTGGCCGCGCTCGCCCTCTTTGAGTCGGTGCGAGTGAAGCTTTGGAAGCACCCGATCGCGCTCATTTTGGTGCTTTTGCTGATCTATTACGAATTGAAAGTCTGGGGCAAGTGGAATTTCCTGGGGTCGAACCGCCATTACTTCTCCTTGTCGGCGGGCGCCGCCTTTTTAATCGTATCGCTTGTCATCACGCACTTTAAGGTGGGTTTAGGCCGGGTGCTTTATTCCCAACAGGTTAAACCCGCGGCGCTGCTCACGCCGGCGGCGATTTGGCTCGTGCTTTTACTTGCCTTTTATCTGCCTATCCAAGCCTACACCACCGCGCCTGAAGGCTTTTCCCGAATCGAAGAGGTGCTTGCCACGCTGCTGTTGTGCGTGGCTGTCGCCGGTGTTATTTTCTGGTGCGTCACCAAACTTTTTGAGCTGACGGGCTACGCGGATTGCGCGGGCTACACGTTCTCCTTCATCGCGCTTTTGATGACGGTTTACGCGTTCCTTTTACCGTTAAATGTCGGCACGATCCAGGCTTTCATCATTGCCAACACTGATCCGCTCTTCCGCTCAGTTAACGTACTCGTGGATTTCAGCGTTATCGCTCTTTTCTCCGCGGCATTTATCTGGCTCGTGCGCTCCGGGAAAGTCGCCTGGATAAAAACACTTTTAGTGCTCTGCATCGCAGGTAGCCTTATTAACGCAGTCGTGATGCTTAAAGCCACGCAGGAAGCCTGGTCCCGTGACGCTGAAAATGAGCAGTCGGTCGAGTTACCTGACTACAACGACAGACTCTTTGGCTTCAGTAAAGAAGGTCACAATGTGGTCGTGGTGATGCTTGACGCGTTCGCGGGCCGCCACCTTGACCGCATCATGGCTGAAAACCCGATTCTTCAAAAGCAGTACCAAGGCTTTACCTGGTACCGTGAGGCGTTGGCTTCCGGCCCCTCCACGCTCTCGAGCCTGCCCTCCATTGTTTGCGGTGAAAAATGCACTCCGTGGGAATTAAACAAAGAAACGGATCTCACATTGGCTGAAAAGATCAACCGCGGCTTTGCCGATACGCTTAACCGTTTCGGCGGCAGCTATGACGCGGTGCTCTATGAACGCAATTGGACTGAGCGAAACCGCCTTTCCAAGTACACCGACCACCGGCCGCTTTTGATCCGCAACATCGGCGACAGCTACGTGCGCCGCTACACGGCCCAGAATAACCTCAAAGTGGACAAAGGCAACAGCGACAGCTTCTTGATTGCCGTGAGTCTCTTTAATTCTGTGCCCTGGAGCTTAAAGAACTTTATCTACAAGGACGGCCGCTGGATTGAACGCTTAATGGGTGAGAGCACCGCGGCGCTTGTCTACAACCTCTACCGTGACCTGGCGCTTTTCGAGCTTTTACCCGAAGTCTCCAACACAAAAGCGACGAAGAACACCTTTAAGTTCATCGACTCTGAATTGAGCCACTATCCGTGGTTTACGGAACCGGGTTCCTGCAGACTCCTTGACCATGAAACCCCGGGCACGCGTGCCGACGGCATCCCCGAGGGGCAAATGGCCGCCGAGGTCTGCTCGCTTGCCACGCTCGGCAGATGGTTTGACTGGATGCGTGAAGAAGTCATATTCGACAACACCACCATCGTGGTTGTCTCCGATCACAGCTCCGGTGTAGTGCCTGAACTCAGTGAAGTGGAGGGCGCCATGGGCAAGATCGGCCGTCCGAGCTCGCTTTTGCTGATCAAACCGAAAAACGGCGATCCGAAAGCCGCGCTTAAAGTTTCCGACGACCATCTGGGCATTGTGGACACAATGAAATTTATTTTCGCTGACGTCAACGGCAGCGGTCCTATCCGTGTCAATAAGGAAGTCCGCCACACCTTTGTTCCGGACGGTTTGACCGGTAACGAGTACCGATTGGAACATTTCTACGAAGTCCAAGGCTCCATGTTTGATAAAAACGCCTGGAAAGAAATCAAGCCTTAAAGATGCACGGACTGCGACTGTCTTGGATTTTTCGTCCGAGACGGTCGCTCGTGGAAGAGGACCTTATGCTCTCCTCCATACTTTGCCACCGGTTGCGTGACTTCGCCTTTGTCCGCCCTTAAACAATACATTAGACAGCAAACCACGTTCCGCTAACCGATTATCGGCCTTCACCGTCGCTATCTCTGAGCAGCCGCATTTTTCAATGAGCAAAATCAAAAAGGAATTGAAATAGTACGGAATTTAGTTTTTGTCAGAAAATCGTTGAAACAAACCAGGCTCAATGTCGCTCGTTGGCGACATACTCTACAAATTCTTTATTTATACATATTTTATATGTACAATATAAATACAAAATAAGACAGGAATTAAAATGCTTTCTTTTGTTTGGGATGAAGATAAGAACAAAATTAACGTCTTAAAACATGGCGTTAGTTTTCAAGAAGCGCAGACTGTTTTCGAAGATGAGAATGCTCTGTTTATTTATGATCCAGACCATTCGGAAAATGAAGATAGGTTCATTTTAATGGAAGTTAGCCGGGACCTACGGTTGTTGGTTGTTTGCCACTGCTATCGAGAGGAAGGAAAGCCGATCCGAATAATTTCCGCGAGAAAGGCAACGAAAAAAGAAACAAATTCCTACAAGGAGAAAAACTATGCGTGAAGAATACGATTTTTCAAAAGCTGTTAAAAACCCCTACACGGATAAAACTAAGGGATTAATTACAATTCGCCTGGATAAAGCGAATATCGAGTACTTTAAAAAACTGTCACTTGAGTTAAACATTCCTTATCAAACGTTGATTAACTCATATCTAAGTGATTGCGTATCTAAAAAATTGAAACCCAAAACAACTTGGTCATAGAAAAAAACTGTTAGGGAAGCTGTTTGTCAAAAATAAAAGCCTTTTAACAACAACCGACGGCTGTTGTTAACTATTGGCTCGTTGTCGCGCAAACTCAGCAAGTGCGCGGTCTACTTGTTGCGCCATCATCACTTGAAAAGCAACCTGTTTTTAGTCGAAAAGAGCTTGTGACAGAATCACCAAATATCTCTAAAAGGAATTTACACAAACGAATTCACAATCCCTAAGGAACTAATCTTTAGCCTCCGACCCGATCCTCTTTTTGTACAACAAGGTAAGATCTCTGATTGGTATATCGTAATTTATGATTTAGTAAAACAAAACACATCAAATCTGAAGTGGTTCCCAATGACTTAATCACTGTTAAATAACTTTGAGAGTGCGTATATCTTCAGGACTGTTAATGACCGCGTGCATATTAAAGAATGCTCGTCTTGCCACTCAACGAAAGTCAAAAAGAACAAATCTAATAAAAATCTCCTCTCTGACGGCTAGTTCTTGTCTATTTTTAGCCTATCAAATCGGAGATTTTTATTTTTAGCCTATTTTTTAAGCAGTTCAAAGCTTAGAAAACTTCTCTCGAAAAACGACTTTTCTACCTAATAACTGCAAAGGATGATCCTGCAATTATTGGTTGCCTTCAGTCTTGGTCTGCTGCGGTTTTTCGTCCTCTTTTTCCGGATGACTTAAAAACGGCGAGGCGGCCTCATCATCATCCTCTTCACGACGCACCGGTTTTTTGGACACAAACCAGGTGAAATACACAGGCACAAAGATGATGGCAATGAACGTGGCCGCAAGCATTCCTCCCAGAACGCCCGTGCCCATGGATTGTCTGGCCGCGGCACCTGGCCCTGTGGCAATCGCCAAGGGCACAACACCCAGCACAAACGCAAGTGAAGTCATCAAAATCGGTCGCAACCGCAAAGAAGCCGCTTCAAGCGCCGCGTCAAAAACACTCTTGCCTTGCTCGAGTTTTTGCGCGGCAAATTCCACAATCAAAATGGCGTTTTTAGCGGACAGCCCCACCAACACCAATAAGCCGATCTGGAAGTAAATGTCATTTGAAAGCCCCCGGCAGTAGGTGGCCAAAAGCGCCCCCAACGCCGCAAACGGCACGGCGAGCACAACGGCAATCGGCAGGGACCATCGTTCATACTGCGCGGCCAAAATCAAAAACACCACAATGATGCCGAAGATAAACGCAGTGCTCGCTGAAGCGCCCAAGCGCTTTTCCTGGAAAGCCTGAGCCACCCATCCGATCGCATACCCCTCGGGCAATATTTCATCACCGATGCGTTCAACCTCGGCGATGGCTTCGCCCGAACTTACGCCCTGCACGGCCTCACCCATAAAGCGCGCGGCAAGGTATCCGTTCATGCGCGACATCGTTTCAGCCCCGGAGGTTCTCTCCCAAGTCACCAAAGTCGACATTGGAATCATTTCACCCGCGTCGTTTCTCACCCAAGAACGCCCTAAATCTTCGGGCTTCATACGGTAAGGCGCATCGGCCTGCATGATGACGCGGTTGATCTTACCGTTGCGTGTAAAGTCATTGATGTAGGTGCTGCCCATGAAGGCGGCTAATGTGTCGTAGATATCAGAAACAGAGACCCCGAGCGACATGGCTTTAGCCTCGTCGACCTTGACGGCCAACATCGGCGATTGCGCCATACCGGTGTGACGAAGTCCGGTCAGCAAGGGCGAGCGTTGCAACTCGGCGATAAAGTTATCGGCGACTTCCTGAAGCTGCAGCGGATCATCGCTTTCTCTGGATTGCAGATAACCGGAAAAACCGCCCGAAGAACCAAGTCCGCGGATCGGCGCCGGAGTCGACGCCGTGGCGCGCCCTTCCGTTATTTCCTCTGCCATTTGTGTCAATATCTTGACGATATCGTTGGCTGTGTTCTTACGGTCATCCCAAAGTTTTAACTTCAAAACAAAAGTGGCCGCGTTTTGACGCGTGTCATTGGCCACCGTGTCAAAACCCGTCAATGTTAAAACGGATTCCACGCCCTCGATCTGAGCCATCTTCTTTTGCAACTCATCGGAGACACGCTCTGTGCGGCTTTGCGAAGCGCCTTCCGGCAACGACAAACTTAAACGCACAACGCCCTGGTCTTCACGGGGCACGAAGGATGTGGGAGTGATCTGCACCATTTGCCAGCAGGCTGCGATCACCGCCAGAAGAATCACACCGCTGGCAACGCGGTGGTGAAGAGCAAGCCCCACCATGCGCTGGAAAAGTTTCGTCAATTGTCCCAGCCCCAAATTAAAGCGCTGGAAGAATTTCGCCGGATCCTTTGTGCGGGGTTTGAGCAAAATCGCGCAAAGCGCGGGCGTGAGTGTCAAAGCGACAAAACCGGAAATCGCCACCGAGATCGTGATGGTGACGGCAAACTGACGATAAAGCTCGCCCGCCATGCCGCCCAAAAAGGCCACCGGCACAAACACAGCCGAGAGCACCAGCACAATGGCCACCAAAGCGCCCGCCACTTCCTTCATGGCGCGTTTGGCCGCCGTGCGCGCAGAGACCCCTTCCGCAACCATAATGCGCTCCACGTTTTCAAGCACAACAATGGCGTCATCGACCACAATGCCGATCGCAAGCGTCATGGCAAAAAGCGTGAGGGTATTTAAAGAAAAATCAAAAAGCCACAGCCCCACCATGGTGCCGATCAAAGAAACCGGCACAGCGATCATCGGAATAAGGGTCGCTCGCCAGCTCTGCAAAAAGAGGTACACGACGAGAAGCACTAAGATGCCGGCTTCAAAAAGGGTTTTGCCAACCTCATTTAAAGAGGCCGAAACGAAGATCGTCGTATCGTCGGTGATCGTGTGGGTGATGCGTCCCTTGGGATAGTGCTGGGCGAGTTCCGCGACGCGCTCTTTCACAAGCTCGGTCGTGCTCATGGCATTGGCGCCTGTTTGCAAATACACCGCCACGGTAATAGCGGGCGAGCTATTTAAAAGATTGTAGGAGTCGTAGCTTCTCTTACCCACTTCGACACGGGCGATATCTTTCATACGGATAATGCCGTCGGGGCCGTCAGAGCGAATGGTGATATTGCCAAACTCCTCTGCGGTCAAAAGCTGCCCTTCGGTCGTAACAGTATAGAAAAGTTGCTGATCGGGCACGGTGGGCGCCGCGCCCACGCGGCCTGCGGCGTACTGCTGGTTCTGAATATCCACCGCATTTTCAACATCTTGGACCGTCACTCCCAAAAGCGCCATCTTGTCCGGGTTTAGCCAAATGCGCATGGCGCCCTGCACGTTGCCGAAAATACTCACATCACCCACACCGGGAATGCGTTTTAAGTCATCAACGATATTAAGCGTGGCATAGTCTGCCATCTGGGTGGGAGTCATGGAGCCGTCGGGTGAAGTGAGCGCCATCATCAAAAGCGTTTCTTCCGAACGCTTTCTCACCGTCACGCCATTTTGGCGCACCTGTTCGGGCAAACGCCGCTCGGCCGTTCTCACACGGTTGTTGATTTCCAACATGGCATCGTTCGGGTCGATGCCCACTTCAAACGTACAAGAAATACGCACATCGCCATTGGAGCGAAGTGAAGTGGTGTAGTACTGAAGCCCTTCAATGCCTGAAAGTTGATCTTCGATCGGCGCGGCAATCGTGCGGGCCAGAGTCTGCGCGTCGGCGCCTTCATAACTTGTGGAAATGGAAACCGAAGGCGGGGAAATATCCGGATACTGCGACAGCGGCAACACACGCATGCACACCAGACCCGCGAGCACGATCAAAATCGACATCACGGAGGCGAAAATCGGTCGACGGATACAAAATTGCGAAAGCATCTCGATCTCCGCTTAGGGGTTAACCGATTCCATCTTTGCCGCCTGCTTAGGCTCCGCGGCTTTTTCCGTCACCCGGATTCCTTCCCTAAGCCGCATGATCTGGTTGGTGATCACCTTATCTCCCGGATTTAACCCCGAGGTCACAATCCAATCGGTGCCTTCCCAGTTGCCCAAAAGCACTCCCCTTTCCCGCGCCACGCCGTCCTGCATCACGTAGACTGAGTAAGTTCCGTCGGACTTTTGGCGCACGACGCCCTGCGGCACCAAATAAGCTTCTTTATATTCGCCCATCATGAGACGCACCTGCACGTATTGCCCAGGCAGCAGTTTCTTCGTCTGAGGCAACACAGCGCGCAGTCTGAGCGTTCCCCGATCCGGATCAATCTGATTGCCGATATAGTCCAGTTTGGCCGGTAAAAACTCCGTCGTATCGGGAATGAAAACACGGACAATATTGTCTTTTGTGAGTTCGGCTCCGACAAGCGACTTATCGCCGATCGCAAAAGACACTCGCAATGTGTCGGGCTGCGTGATAGTGGTCAGCAAGGTGGTGCCGGAGGTAATCAGTGAGCCGATATTGACCTCGCTTTTACCCGCGATGCCGTCGACAGGCGCGGGAACCAACGCGTGCGAAAGGTCGATGGCGGCATTTTGCTCTTGGGCCTGCGCCAGGGCGAGCGCGCTTTTGGCGACGGCCAAAGCGCTTAGTGAATCGTCATACTCCTGACGGCTCACCGCGTTCACCTTAATAAGTTTTGAAGCGCGGTTGGCGTCTCGCTGCGCTTTAATCAATTCAGCCTTGGCCTGCCGGGTTTGAGCTTTAGCCTGACGAAGCTGCGCCTCGTAGGGTTCCTTTTCAATTTCAAAAAGAGTTTCCCCCGCCTTGACGGTTTCGCCTTCTTTGAAGTTGAGCTTTCTTAAAACACCGGAAACCTGGGCGCGCACCTCTACCTCTTCGGCGCCTTCGGTTTGCCCGAATGTGTCAACCCAGCGAATCGCCGTCGTCGGCATCACAGTCATGGTTGAGACTTCCACGGGAGGTCGTTCAACAGGACCTTTTTTATCCCCGCAACCGGCCAGTAACGCGCAGGCGGCAATTGTGACAACAAAAATAGACTTCAAAGACATTCTTTTGAATTACCATCAATAGCTGAATCAGTTAATGTTACCTTAAGAATTTTTTCGACACATTAGGACAAACACAACCCTAATCGTGTTTTTTTGTAAAAAATCTGACTGAATTTAGCAAAAAGCCGTAGGTCTCGATCTCAGCATTCGGCCGCCGATTGGTCTTCCTTCCAAACCAAACCGCCTTTACTTTCTTTATTAATGGCCTGCAGGGTCTTTAAATGCGCGGCGATTTCTTCATCGCTTGCCTTGATCACACGCAGGTGACTGACATCGGGCATGGCGGGCAGGCTTTTCATATCCACCGAGGAGATATCGAGCGACTCCTGACCGCGCGTCATTGCCAAATACACTTGAGCGAGGAGCTTCGCGTCAATCAAAGCACCGTGCAGCGTGCGGTCGGTGTTATTTATGCCGTAAGCCGCACACAAAGCGTCCAAATTAACCCGCTGCCCCGGCCTCAAGGTTTTTGCCAACGGCAACGTGTCCAAAATCGCCTCGCAGTAGTCGGCGAGACGCCCCTTTCCTATGCGCTCCAATTCCATATCAAGATAGGCCACGTCAAAGGTGGCGTTATGGATGATGAGCTGACTGCCCTTAATAAAGGCAAGAAAATCATCCACAATGTCCTCAAAAAGAGGTTTGCCCTTTAACTTGTCCCAGGTGTAGCCGTGCACCTTTGCGGCGCCCTCTTCAACTTCGCGCTGCGGGTCCATCAGCTTATAAAACGTTCTCTTAGTGATCGAGCGGCCGACAATTTCCACGCAGCCGATGGAAATCAAACGGTTGCCCGCCGCGATATCCATACCGGTGGTTTCGGTATCAAGCGCCACCTGGCGGTTATATGTTTTTGCCATCTCTGTTCGCTTCCTTTTACTCAAGCTTTACCAGGCACGCCGCGATTGGCGAGTTCATCGGCTTTTTCGTTACCGGGCTCGCCCGCGTGCCCCTTAACCCACCGCCACTCAATGTCGTGACTTGAAACCAGCTCGTCGAGCTTTTTCCAAAGCTCAACATTTTTCACCGGTTTTCCCGCGGCCGTTTTCCAACCGCGCCTCTTCCACTGCGGCATCCATTCCAAAATGCCGTTTTTAACGTACTGGCTGTCAAGGTGCAACACCATCGGCACGGGCCGCTTGATGGCCGAAAGCGCCTCAATCACCGCCGTCAGTTCCATCTGATTGTTTGTCGTCTCGACTTCCCCGCCGCAAAGTTCAAGTGACTTTTCGCCCCACACAAGGTACGCGCCCCAGCCTCCGGGACCGGGATTGCCTTTGCAGGCGCCGTCCGTCCATATTTGTAATTTTCGATCTTTATTCATTAGTCTGGTCTGAATGGTTTTATTCAAAATTCTTCGATATTTTAGGGAAACTTCTGGATTCAACGAAATTTTCCGTGTGTTCTTGGAAATATCATTTTGAAAAGGAGCCTCTGAAGGTCAAGTTATCTAATGGCGTTTTAGGCTATTCTGTTTGGTTTCTGGTGGCCACGGTCTGACCGGTCCAGTTCTTTTTCAAAATCGAGCCTTCAGGAATCAGCTTTCCGATCAATCCCGGATTTTCCGTTTTCTTAATCGCGCTCAACATATAAGCATTGGCAAGCGCCGGCCACCACCGATCCCCCGCTTTTTCGCACCATCCCCATCGCGCCAAGCGCTGGGGATTGTCGCTTAAGCTCGGGCAATACACACCGAAGCGTCCACGATCAACAATGCCGTATTTTTGACAAAATCCTTTAACTTGCGAGACCGTGAGAGGCTCAAAGTGACTGTTGCCGAAAAAAGCCGCCAAATGGTGTTTTTTCCGGACCCACCACGGCCCCCATGGATTAAAACTGAGCAGGATGAGACGTCCTTCCGGCTCAAGCACCCGAAAGACTTCTTGAAAAAAGAGTTTGGGATTTTCACACCACTCAAGCGCATGGGCGCAGACCACAAGATCAAACTCCCCCTCTCTGAAGGGCAACGCCTCATAAGATAAACGAACTTTCGCGCAGTCTTGAGAGTTTTCCTCATCGGTGTCCACACCCAATATCCGACATCCGTGAGAGGCGTTTCTCAAAAGCGTTCCAAAGGGCGCGCCCAACTGCAAGGCGCAATCACCCGCGCAATCGGCCAAAAGCGCATCGGTCTGTTGAGCCTCCCAGCGCCTCAAAAGCATTCCGGGCGCCGTAGAAAAAAAGTCCTGAATCGTTGCCATTGCTTGAGATAGTTTTTCGTTGATAAAAATTATCTCCCAAATGTTCAAAGATTAACAACAAAGAAAACCGTCTTTGAAATGTTTGCTTGCATTGACTCTTGAAATCCTCTCTACAATATGAAACATATCTTTTGTGAGCAAACGATGCTGTCGCGACGATTGTTTTTAAGTTCCCTGGCGCTGACCGCGCTGCCTTTGCCGACTTTGGCCAAAGCCCAAAGGATGCGCATTGTGGTGCCGTATCCGGCAGGAGGCCCCCTTGACGCCTGCGCGAGACTCTTGGCTGAGGCGCTCAAAAACCACCTCGGGCGCGTAATTGTTGAAAACCGTCCGGGCGCGGCGGGCGCGCGGGCCATGCTCGAAGTCAAAAATGCGCCTGCTGATGGCACCACCTTGGTGATGGGAGCGCTCGCCACGCTCGTGGTCAACCCGCTGTTATCAGACGATTTGCCGTATTCCCCCTCAGACTTTAAAGCCGTCGCCTCGCTTAGCGACACCCCGAACGTTTTAGTGATGACGCCAGCCGCGATGCAAAAACTCAACGTCAAGGACGCGCGGGATTTAATTGAATTCATTAAAGCCAATCCCGGCAAACTCAATTGCGCCTCTGGCGGCGTGGGATCTGCGGGGCACATTCTCAACGCGCTCATGAATTCGCAAGGACTCAACACCGTTCACGTCTCATACGCGGGCGCCATGGCCGCCCAGCTATCCCTTTTTTCCGGCGAAACCGATCTGATGTTTGATAATTTCGCCAATGCCCGCGCCGCCATCGCGGACAAACGCCTCCGCGCCCTCGCTCAAACCAGGGCGCTCGCCGACCCGCAAATCGACGCCCCTACCCTTCAGTCTTTGGGCATAAAGTGCGACATTTCCACCTGGTTCGGTCTAATGGCGCCTAAAAACACACCAAACGAAATTTGCCAGGGCATTTTCGAACGTATTTCCGCGGTTTTATCAGACAACAGCTACCGGAAAAAATTCGACCAACTCTCCGGCGGCACAAAATTGCTTTCACCCGAGGCGTTTGAAAAATGGATCGGTGATGAGCAGGTAAAATACCTCTCGTTTGTCAAAGCTCTTAGGTTTTAACTCTGATGATGCACGCGCGACTGGCCCGAGACACAGTGGCCGGACTTTTTTTTGCCGCCATCGGCTTAGTGTTTGTTTTAGGCTCCGCTGACTTGCCGATGGGCGAGGCTTCCCGCATGGCTTCGGGCTATTTCCCGAGACTATTGGGTTATTGTCTGATCTTTTTAGGTTCAGTCATCAGCATCAAGGGGACATTTTCAGAAAAAAAGCCCCGTGAAGTGATCTACCGATTTGCCGTGGTTAAGGCGCTCATTTTAGGCATAGCGCTTTTAGCCTTCGCTTTTTTACTTGAACCCGCCGGTCTGCTCATTGCATTGTCCGCGCTGGTTTTCATTTCATCCCTGGCTTCTGAAAAAAGAACACTCAAAGAGGCGCTGATGCTTACGGCGGCTATTGACCTTCTTGTGGTGGTGATTTTCATCTGGGGCATCGGCTTGGAAGTTGACCTTTTACCTTCGGCGTGGTTGTGATGGACGCACTGTTAACGAACCTTTTCGTCGGATTTCAAAGCGCGCTTACCGTCGCCAACATCGGCTATTGTTTTGTGGGCGTTTTAATCGGAACGCTCGTGGGTGTTTTGCCCGGTCTCGGCCCCGTGGCAACGTTAGCGCTGTTGCTGCCGCTCACCTACGCGCTCAATCCCACCGCCGCCGTCATCATGCTTGCGGGCATTTACTACGGCAGTCAATACGGGGGTTCAACCACCGCCATTTTGATGAATATCCCTGGGGAGGCAGCTTCGCTAGTGACCTGCATTGACGGCAATAAACTCGCCCGACGAGGCCACGCCGCGAGCGCTTTGGGAGTGGCCGCAATCGCCAGCTTTATTGCCGGCACCGTGGCCACCCTTTTGATTGCGATTGCCAGTCCGGTCTTATCTGAAGTCGCCCTTTATTTCGGCGCAGCCGAATACTTCAGTCTCTTGGTTTTAGGCCTGGTGGGAGCGGTCGCGCTTTCCAACGGCGATGTTCTTAAAGCCATCGCGATGGTCATCACCGGACTTCTGCTCGGCCTTGTAGGGACAGACATCAACACCGGAGAGTTGCGCTTTACGCTTGACACTCTGACACTTCAGGACGGAATCGATTTCGCGGTGATCTCCATGGGTTTTTATGGCGTGGCCGAAGTCCTAAAAAATCTTCAGGCCATGGTGGCCACGGGCCACCAGAGCACAATCGCTGTCAAATCCCCCTGGCCGACATTCAAAGACATATCGCAAAGCACGGGGGCAATTTCTCGGGGCACTTTGCTTGGAAGCCTCCTTGGCCTATTGCCGGGAGGCGGCGCGATGCTTTCCTCTTTTGCGGCTTACACAGTCGAAAAACGAATTAGAAAAGAGGGCGAAGTGCCTGTGGGCGAGGGCAATATCCGCGCCGTGGCAGGGCCTGAAGCGGCCAATAACGCCGGCGCCCAAACAAGCTTTATCCCAATGCTGACTTTGGGCGTGCCGTCCAACGCCGTCATGGCGCTTTTAATGGGCGCGCTCATTATTCAAAATATCACTCCCGGTCCCCAGGTGATGCACACCAATCCGGAACTTTTCTGGGGACTGATTGTTTCCATGTGGATCGGCAACCTCTTTCTGGTCATCTTAAACCTGCCGCTCGCAGGCCTTTGGGTGCAGATTCTTCGCATTCCCTACCGGTTGCTGTATCCGGCCATCATGGCTATCTGCGCTGTCGGTGTCTACTCCATTAATTACAACACTTATGACATTGTGCTCATGGCCGCTTTCGCTCTTTTAGGTTACGTGTTCTATCAGTTGCGCTGCGAGCCCGCACCTTTAATCTTAGGCTTCGTTCTCGGCCCCATGATGGAAGAAAACCTCCGTCGGGCAATGCTTTTGTCACGAGGCGATGCTTCCGTCTTTTTCACTAGCCCCATCTCCGCGTTGCTTCTGGCGGCCGCCGCGTTACTTTTAGGCGCAACATTGATTCCAAAATGGCAAAAAACACGGCAAGAAGCCTTTAGTGAAGATTAATTTCATCATTCGTGTGAAGAATTTTCTCTCGAAACACTATTAAAGCAATCGTTGAATTTGGAGAATTTTGAAAACTACTTAGAAAGGTCGAAGTTGAAACAAATATGATCACCAAGCCGCATTTTTGACTCGACCGACATGTCTGTTATTTTCTTCGTATGACGAAAAAGGGTTTCCAAACGGAAACCCTTTTTACAGAATCTGGTAGGCACGATTGGACTCGAACCAACGACCCCCACCATGTCAAGGTGATGCTCTAACCAACTGAGCTACGTGCCTGTTGCGAGTTGCGTATATTATCAAAGCTTTCTAAAGTTTGCAAGTTCCACAATAAAAATTTTTTCATTCGACTCAAAATAAGTTGTTTTCTAATTAACTTAATTTGAAATTAACTTAATTTCAAATTAAGCAACTAAAGCGACATTTAAAGAGATGCGACATGCGATTTTATGGCAAGTTGAAGAAATTGCTGCTATGAAGCATTTTTTGAAATTGTTTCCAAATCTCACACATCACAGCTTGTAACATGTCCTGAAATATATTGAGCGTCACTCCTTTAGTTTCAAAAGGTGTGACGCTCAACTCTAGGTCGTTAGAGTTTAGTCAATTTAGCCAAAGACAGCAGCAACTCTTTGGTCCCCACCTCATCGAACTGAATCCTAATCCGGGCGTCCTTATCCTGACCGGTAAGCCCCACTACGGATCCCTCGCCGAATCGGGGATGACTGACGCGATTGCCGATGGCAAAGCCTTTGTAATCGACCTTAGAGGCCATCTTCCTGACCGCCGGATCCATCTTCGCCCGTGCGAAACCCGTTGAGGCGGAGCTGTTGTAAGAGGAGCCGGAGCGAGCCTGGTAACCGCTGTATCGGGACGTTGATCCGTAACCTGATCCCGACCGATAACCGCCCGAGCGGCGCGAATAGCCAGAATTCGAATACCCGTCACCCCAGCTTAAAGACTGATCTTCATCCTCAATCGCCATGGAGCGCTTTCTGTCGTAAAGAAAGAGCAGATGCTCCTCATCAATTTCGTTAATGAATTGACTGGGGCCCGAATCCATGTACTGGCCGCGCAGCATGCGCGAGAGCGCGAAACTGAAATGCAGGTTTTTGCGCGCCCGGGTAATGGCCACATACATCAGGCGGCGCTCTTCGGCCATGCCTTTGGGATCATTGGCGCTATTGGCGTGCGGGAAGAGCCCCTCTTCAACTCCGGTGATAAACACCACGTCAAACTCAAGACCTTTTGCCGCGTGCACGGTCATCAGCTGCACGGCGTCATCGCCTTTTTGAGCCTGATTATCGCCGGCTTCCAACGCGGCGTGAGACAAAAAGCCTGCAAGCGAAGTCATTTCATCATCGGCGCCGTCGGCCTCCACTTCGTCACTTCGGGCATCCACGCTAATGCCTTCTTCTTTCAGATAGGCCTGCGCCGCGCTTTGCAATTCTTCCAAGTTCTCAAGCCGCTCCTGACCCTCGCGTTCTTTCTTATAGTGTTCGATCAAGCCGGATCGTTCCGTCACGGCCCCAATCATGTCAGGAAGGGGCAGACAGGAGAATTCAAACCGCATGGCATCGATAAGTTCCGTGAACGCGCGAAGTTTCGTGCCCGCCGTGCCTTCCAAAGATTGCGTGGCTTCGTAAAGACTCACATTATCCTGAATGGCCCGCTGCTGCAGCGTCTCCACACTTTTGGCGCCGATGCCTCTCATCGGGAAATTCACGACACGCAAAAAAGCCGTGTCATCTTTGGGATTTTCAATCAAACGCAAGTAGGCCAAAGCGTGTTTGATTTCCGCGCGGTCAAAAAAGCGCTGCCCTCCGTAGACACGGTAGGGAATGCCGGCGGCCACAAGAGCCTGTTCAATCACTCGGCTTTGCGCATTGGAACGATACAAAATCGCAATCTCATGTTTTTTCACACCGCGGCCCACGGCCTCGCGAATTTCCTGCACACAATATTGAGCTTCATCGCGGTCATCGCTTGCGCGGAAAACTCTAATGCGCTCTCCGTCACCCGAACTTGTCCACAAGTCCTTGCCAAGACGATCATCGTTGTGGGCGATCAACTCATTGGCGGCATTGAGAATGTGACCGAAAGAGCGATAATTTTGCTCGAGCTTAATTAAGTGCGTGATGCGGAAGTCTCTCTGGAAGTCCATCATATTGCCGACGTTGGCGCCACGGAAAGCGTAAATTGACTGGTCATCGTCGCCCACTGCAAAAACGCAATTTCCATCAAACTCGCGGACACCGGCGGGTGAAAAACCCGAGAGCAATTTCAGCCACTTGTACTGCAGACGGTTGGTGTCTTGAAATTCGTCCACAAGGATAAAGCGGAAGCGGTCCTGATAATGTCTGCGGATCAGTTCATTGCGAGCCAAAAGCTCATAGCTTCTCAGAAGCAGTTCACCGAAGTCCACCACGCCTTCACGGTTGCATTGTTGTTCATAAAGCGCATAGATCTTCGCAAAATTTTCTTTTTTCCCAAACTCGGCCGTCATGTCTTTGGCCCGCAACCCTTCCTCTTTGGCGCTTGAAATATAGTTCTGAACTTCTTTGGGCGGATAATCCTCGACATTGATGGCATTAGCCTTCATCAAACGCTTAATCGCCGAGAGCTGATCGGTTTGATCAAGAATCTGAAACGTCTGCGGCAGCCCCGCTTCTTTAAAGTGCCGTCGAAGCATGCGGTTGCACAGGCCGTGGAAAGTCCCCACCCACATGCCACGCGTGTTCACAGGGATTGAGCCCTCGATACGGGTGAGCATTTCTTTGGCGGCTTTGTTGGTGAAAGTCACCGCGAGGATTTCCATGGGGCTAGCCATCCGCTCTTCAATTAACCAGGCAATGCGGGTGGTTAACACTCGTGTTTTGCCGGAACCGGCGCCGGCCAAAATCAATGCGCTTTCCGCGGGCAGCGTCACCGCGGCCTTCTGTTCAGGGTTGAGTTTGTCAATAAAGCTCGCCATTTTTCTAATTTCGTCTAATGCAGGGAAAAGGCATTATTTTGCCAAAATCCGAAAGATTATTTTTAGCGCCCGGCACTTTCACGCCATTGAAAGAAAGTGTGAGCGCGGCTGTCTTTTTCAGACACAATATAGGGGCCCGGAACGGGCCAAACGATACCGAGATTGGCGTCACTGAAAAGGATTGCCCCTTCATCTTCAGGGTAATAGAAGTCGGTGCAGCGGTAAAAAACACGGGCAACGTCCGAGAGTGTTAAAAACCCATGGGCAAAGCCCTCGGGAATGTAGATCTGGCTCATCTCGGCCGCGTTAAGTTGCGCGCTGTAGACTTGACCGAAAGTGGCCGAGCCGGCCCTAAGGTCAAGCGCCACATCAAAAATTTCCCCTTCGAGCACAGTGATAAGTTTGCCTTGCGGGTGAGTCTTTTGAAAATGCAGTCCCCTTAAAGTTCCTTTAGTGGACACGGAAAAGTTGTCCTGCACGAAATTAAGCTGCGGCCATAAATCCTGATAGCGCGCGGCCTGCCACAACTCGCAAAAAAGCCCCCGTTTATCCCGATGCACATCGGGATAAATTCTCAATAGCCCTTCAAAATCCGTTTTTTCAATTCTCATTGTTGCCAACTAATCGTAACGCTTAATCCACTCCGGATACTGGCCGCTTTTTACCGCATCCAACCACTCGTCATTGTCAAGATACCATTGAAGCGTCCGATGCAGTCCCTCAATCAACCTTACCTTGGGGGCGTAATCAAGCGCCTTTAGGCTTTGCGCGCTGTCCATCGCATAGCGGAAATCATGTCCTGGACGATCGTCGACAAAAGTGATCGCCTCCTCGTAAGGCAGCAACCCCGGGCAAGCCGAATCCATCAGCGTGCAAAGCGCCCGAATCAATTTAATATTGGGCACTTCTTCACCGGTGCCGACATTGTAGGTTTTACCCGGCTCACCTTTTTCGAGCACCTTCAAAAGCGCCCGCGCATGATCGGTTACATACATCCACTCGCGGATATTCTTCCCGGTGCCGTAAACCGGCAATGTCATGCCGCTTCTGGCTCGGTCAATCATCAATGGAATCAATTTTTCCGGAAACTGACGCGGCCCATAATTGTTGCAGGCATGCTCAACAACCACCGGGAAACCGAAGGTGCGCCAATAACTGAGCGCAATCATTTCACCCGCAGCTTTACTGGCGGCGTAGGGGCTGCTTGGCCGGTAAGGGCTCGCCGTGGTAAAAGCCGGATCTTTTTCCGTCAGAGACCCATACACCTCATCGGTTGAGACGTAAACGAAACGAAAACGACCTTTTTTCTCTCCACGAATGCTCTTCCAATACTGCCTGCAGACCTCAAGCAGGCGCTGCGTGGCGGTGACATTGTTGTCAATAAAAGTCGAAGGATCATCAATGGAGCGGTCCACATGTGTTTGAGCCGCTAAATGAACAACCGCGTGGGGTTTAAAACTTTTGAGCGCGTCGGCCATCGCCTGGCTGTCGGCCACATCGGCTTTAAGAAACTTGTGAGAGCGGTTGGCAAGCGCCTTTTTAAGGTTAAGGAGAGTGCCGCAATAGTCTAGTTTGTCAACAGAGAGCACCTGATAGCCGGCAGCAAGCGCCGCATCAACAAAATGCGAGCCGATAAAGCCTGCCGCGCCGGTCACCAACAGTTTTTCTTTTGCCATTGTGCGCTATCTTTAAAGGAAACAATTCAAAAATAATTCGGGTTTATCCCGATGGATTGTATTACACTTGAAGTAACGGAGCGAACAATTCGACCGAGAGTTGGTTTGTGTCCGCAACTTTTTCTCATTCTGATTTTAAGAGGTACGAACAATGGCTAAGAGTAAAACAATCGGCATCGTGGCGGGCTTGAATCGCCGTGCCGCCATGGAAGTCAAAACTCAGCTGCTCGCCATGGGCAGCGATGACGTCAGCGTCATCATGACTGAGGACAACTTCAAGATCGATCCTGATCCGACCTTCGCCGTGAGCGACCGCAAGATTTTCATTTTCAACGATTGCGAATTACTCGCCGAAATGGGCGCCGATCTCATCCTCGTGCCTGATTTCAAATGCGGCGCCTACATCCATGAGATCCAACGCGAAATTCAAACGCCGATTCTGGATATGAAGAGCGCGTTGATGAGTCAAATGGGCGAAAAGATGCCGGCGATGGGAGTGCTTGACGCGGGTAACGCCAGCGCCTGCTTGGGCGGAGCCTGTGACATTTCCAAACGCGCCAAATTTATTTTCCCGACTGAAGAAGAAACCGAACTTCTCGACGCTGTTCGCGAACAAGTCCGCGCGGAGGGCGCAAACGATGAGGCGGCGCAGAAAATTGCCGGTGTTTGCCGCCATATGGTTGAACAGGGCGCAGAGGTCATCATCCCCAATTGCACGCAATTTGCGCTCAACGTCGCTTCGTTGCAACAAATGGGCCTGCCCGTCATGAACGTTTTTGAAATGTTCGCCAAGGCCGCGTTGGCTCACAGCACTGAAAAGTTGCCCAAACCCTTTAAGTTGGGTTTGATCGGCGGTTTGGGACCGGCCGCCACCGTTGACCTCTACGACAAGATCGTTAAGGCCACGCCCGCTAAGAACGACCAGGAACACTTCAAGGTGGTGATTGAACAAAATCCACAGATCGATGACCGCACCGCTTGCCTCTTAAACGGCGGTCCCGATCCCACAATCGCCATGTACAACTGCGCCAAGCGTCTGCAAAAGGACGGCTGTGACTGCATCATCATCCCCTGCAACACGGCTCACGCCTTCCTGCCGCGACTCTTGCGTCACCTCGACGTCCCCTTCATCGACATGCAGCAAACCATGCTCGATGAAATTCAGGCGAAGTTCGGCAAAGATGCCCGCGTCGGCCTCATGGCCACGAGCGGCACCATCGCCACAGGCATTTACGGTAAAAAAGCCGAGAAGATGGGCATGAAGATGTTCACCCCTGATGAAGATCATCAACAAAGCGTGATGAAAGCTATCTACGGTCCTAAGGGAGCCAAGGCGGGCTACACAACCGGTGAATGCTACGATGATCTTTATCGCGGAGCCGAGTACCTTGTGAAGACCTATGATTGCAACGTGCTCATTTTAGGCTGCACGGAATTGCCGCTGATCTTCCACGAAACCGACAGTTTCGAGGTGGCGGGCAAGACCGTTGCCATTGTGGACCCAACGGCAACCCTCGCGCGCAAGTGCGTGCAGATTGCCGAAGCCACGATTAAGGAACGCGGCGTTCGATAATCAGACCGGATAACATCAAAGCGCTTGAGACCTCTCAAGCGCTTTTCGCATAAGGACATATGAAATGGCTAAAGTGTATGAACAGTGCGAACCGAAAACAGTCGCCTTTATCGGTTTAGGTACCATGGGCTACCCGATGGCGGGGCACCTGGCTCGGGCAGGACACCGTGTAACGGTTTATAACCGGACAACCGCCAAAGCTCAACAGTGGACAAAAGAGTACACGGGACTTCTCGCTCCCACACCGCGAGAGGCGGCCCAGGACGCCGATTTCGTTTTCACCTGCGTGGGCAATGACGACGATGTGCGAAGCGTCGTGCTCGGTCCGGACGGCGCCTTTGCGGGTATGAAAGAGGGGGCGACCTTGATTGATTGCACGACCGACAGCGCGCAGTTGGCCCGAGAGCTTGCCGCGCAAGCCGCCAAGCTTGGTCTGCGCTTTATGGATGCTCCGGTCTCGGGCGGCCAGGCGGGCGCCGTCAATGGTGTTCTCACCGTAATGTGCGGAGCCGATGAGGCCACATTTGAGGCGGCCAGGCCAACCGTGATGGCTTTTGCTCAAGCCGTCACGCGCATCGGCGAAGTGGGCTGCGGGCAACTGGCCAAGATGTGCAATCAGATCTGCATCGCCGGCATCGTACAGTCGCTCTCCGAATCCATCGCTTTCGGTCTTAACGCGGGACTCGATATGAAACTCGTTTTGGACGTCATCGGCAAGGGCGCGGCTCAAAGTTGGCAAATGGACAATCGCGGCAAAACCATGATTGACGGACAATTTAATTTCGGTTTCGCGATCGACTGGATGAGAAAAGACTTGGGATTGTGTCTGGCCGAGGCCAATCGAAACGGCTCAACCCTTCCCACCATCGCCTTGATTGATCAGTTCTACGGAGAATTGCAAACCAGGGGAGAAGGTCGTAGCGATACTTCGGTATTGGTAAAACGCCTGCCTCATTAGCTTTAAAGGGTCATCGGTCGCTTAGCTGCGACCGATGACTATTTTCAGAAAGAAAAGTGCTTTCCCCAAACTCTTTGATCCAAACAAAATTGTTGTTCAATCCGACTAACTAAAGATCCTGATTTACTCCACTTGCAGCACAGCCTACAATCGAACGAGTGGGTTGATTTCTTCTTTTTTGGGAGATTCCTATGCTTTCTCGTCGTCATATGCTCAGCAGTCTCGCCAGTCTCGCCGCGCTCAGCGCTGTGCCGACAGCGTTTGCGAAATCGGCTCAAACTATTCCACAAAAAGCCTTTCTTAATGACCTAAATGAGCTGGTCAAAATTGACAGCAAGTCCGGTCACGCTGAGGGAATTCGAGCGGTCGCCAATATTTTGAAACGCCGTTTTGAGAGTATCAAATGGACGGTGTCACTGCACGAATTTGAAAAGTGGGGCCCCGGCATGGTCATTACCAACACGCCCGACCAATCTTCTTTTGACGTGATTCTTTGCGGTCACCTCGACACGGTACAACCTGTTGGATACGCTACGAAATATCCGCTGAAAGTGGCAGGAGACCGCGCTCACGGAGCCGGTGTTGGCGATGACAAGGCCTCTTTAAACGCTCTTTGGTGGATGTGCAAGGACCTGCCGGAATCCACAACAAAGAACCTGAAAATCTGTGTTCTTCTTTCCCCGGCCGAGGAGGTCGGCCCGGAGGAAGTCAACGAATGGTTGCTTGATTACGGAAAACGCGGGAAACTGGCGCTTGTCTACGAACCGGGTCGTCCCGATGGCTCATTTGTCAAGGAACGCAAAGGCTGCGCTTGGTTTAAAGTCGAATTTGACGGAGTGCCTGCCCATGCCGGCAATAATCCCGAAGATGGTCGCAATGCCATCAACGCCATGAGTGTAGCGATCCCGCAAATTGTCGCCTTGAGCAAAGACTACGAACGCATGACCATTAATTCGGGCGTGGTTTCAGGCGGTACCGTGCCTAACACAGTAGCCGCGCATGCCGAAGTCACCTTTGATATGCGCATGATCAATAGCGAACATACAACCGATGTATTGAAACGCATCCGCGCCATGGCTGAAAAAGGCTTTGCCGAAGGCGTTAAGTCCAAAGTTGTTGTCATCTCTGATGGCGCGCCGATGGCTGTTCTTCCCGAAACGGACAAGCTTCTTAAAATCGTTGAAAAAGCCGCTTCCAATTTGGGTCAAGCGAAGCCCAATTGGCTCTCTGTCGGCGGCGCCAGCGATGGAAATGCGCTCTCCAAAGCCGGCATTCCGGTCGTTGACGCGATGGGTGTTTGCGCTGGAGACCTCCATAATCCCGACAAAGAATACATTGAACTGAAAACGATCACACCTCGCGTCGCGATAGGCAAAGAAGTTTTAGCCATCCTCGCTAAACAAGGCTTCTAAATTTAATTTCGATTTAATGCAATAGACTCCGTTGGGTTGAAACCACCCAACGGAGTCCTGCATTAAGAAGTGAGCAACTACGCTCGAACCTTAAGGCGCAAGCCTATCAAACAAAGATATTAAATCCAGCCTTTTTTACGAAACTCTTTGAGCACTTTCACGAATGCGCGCATTTCCTGAGGAGTGCCCAACGTCAAGCGGTTGTAGCCCACAGCCGGCGGAAATTCCCGTCCCACAAACACATGAGCCGCCGCCATTCGTTCTTTGTAGGTCTGATGCTCGCCTTTAATTTGATGGAAAATGAAGTTCGCCTGAGAAGGCAGATATTTCAATCCCAACTCATCCAGGGCATCGGTGACAATTTTTCTCGAAAGATTGGTGCTCTCTAGACTCTTTTGGAAAAAGACCGTGTCATTGAGACTGGCCAACGCCGCGCAAGCGCCCGCCGCGTTGGTGTTGTCGATCGATAAAAAGTCATTGAGAAGCTTGGCGGTCGTCGCGTCGGCGATACCGTAGCCGACCCGCAGACCCGCCATGGCATAGATCTTGGAAAATGTGCGTGTCACAACGATATTTTCGGCGCCATTTTTAACGTTTTCGACGGCAGTCTTAAACGCCTTGTCAGTGACAAATTCCGCGTAGGCTTCATCCACAATAAAGGCAGTCTTGTCATCTTTTTGGTTAAACCAGGCGCTCAAAATCCCGCTGTCGGCAATGGTTGCCGTGGGATTGTTCGGATTACAGATATAGACGATCGAAACTCCGTCAAAACCCTTGGCTTTTGCCTTCATCGCATTGATATCCAAAGCCAATTTGTCTTTTGTCAATGGAATTTTCACGACAGGCAATCCCATGCCGGCCGCGTAAAGCTCCGCATAATTAAAAGTCGGATCAGGCACGATCAACTGAACGGCTTTACCGGCTTTTTGAGCCCGATGAGCGAACCCCTCAACAGCCGCCTGAATCACTTCAGAGGAGCCGTTACCGAGCACAACACGCTCGGCCGGAACAGCGAATTTCTTGGCGATAGAGTCAATGAGTTCAGCGCGAGCAGCATCCGGGTAGCGGAACGCGCCGTCAAGACAATTCAATACCGCTTTTTTCGCTGACTGAGACATGCCGAGCGAATTTTCGTTGAAATTGAGCAAAAGCGGATTTTCAGCTGAAGGCTTAAACACCGATTGAGTATCTGCTTGTGCCGCCAACACATTCTGAGACATAAACAAAGTTCCTGCCAGACCGGCTGAGAATTTAAAGAGATCTCTGCGTTTGAGTTCAATCATTTATTTTTCCTTGGGAGAGTTTAATGATTCAATGTCAATAATTCTAACTTTGGTTTCCAAATCCCAAATCAGGCAAAATACATAATATTTTCAAATACTTATTTGTCAAATATTGGCACAAAATTGTCAACAATTAAGATCCGAGCAAAGGCTTTTTCTACAAAAAACACACTTCTGAACTAAAATGCTGACACTAAAACGCACACCGAATAAGTGCGAAAAAACGAAAGAAATCAAAGATGCCCGTTACCTTAAATGATCTTCCGATCGGTCAAAGTGCGACCGTTGAATCGGTGGGGGCCTCCGGCGCCCTTCGCCAACACTTCCTCGACATGGGGTTGATCCCTCAGGCCACCGTCACAATGGTGAAACGCGCCCCGATGGGCGACCCCATTGAAGTGCGCATTCGAAGCTATGAGTTGACGCTTCGCGTGGCTGAAGCGCAGGCCATCACCATCACCGATATTCGCACAGCAGAAACGGTGAGCGCCAAGGTAGCCGAAACAGAAGAGATCATGCACCCGGGCTTGGGTGAAGGCGGCAAATATCATGAGAAGAAAACAGAACGGCCGCTGCCTGAAGGCGAGCTGATTACTTTTGCGTTGGCGGGTAACCAAAACTGTGGAAAAACCACTTTATTTAATCGTTTGACCGGCTCGAATCAACACGTCGGCAACTTCCCGGGCGTCACTGTTGACCGCAAAGACGGCAGCATCATCGGACACGAAAACACTCTCGTCACAGACTTGCCCGGCATCTATTCGCTCTCGCCGTACACCAACGAAGAAATTGTCTCAAGGGAATTCATCCTCAAGGAAAATCCCAAGGCGATTATCAATATCGTGGATGCGACCAACATTGAGCGCAACCTTTATCTCACGATGCAGCTCATGGAGTTGGGCAAACCCATGGTGCTCGCACTTAACATGATGGATGAGGTGTGGGCAAACGGGGGCTCGGTGCGCGTCAATGAAATGGAAGCTCTCCTTGGCATCCCGGTCATCCCGATTTCAGCGAGCCGCGGCGAAGGCATTGAAGAACTGATAGATCACGCCATTCACGTGGCGAAATATCAGGAGTCGCCCGCTGTGCAGGATTTCTGCGATTCAAGCGAACACGGCGGAGCCGTGCACCGCTGTCTTCACAGCATCATGCACATCATTGAAGACCACGCGCAAAAAGCCAATATTCCGCTTCGTTTTGCCGCCAGCAAAATAGCCGAAGGGGACTCTCTCATCATTGATCAGCTGCACCTTGACGTCAATGAGGTGCGCACAATCGCTCACATTACGCGTCAACTTGAGGCTGAGCGCGGACTCGATCGCGCCAGCGCCATCGCCGATATGCGTTTTTCGTTTATCGACAAAATTTGCTCCCGCACGGTGGTCAAACCCCGCATCAGCCGCGAACATATCCGCAGTCTTCAAATCGATGAAGTTCTCACCGGACGTTATACCGCCATCCCCGCTTTTATTGCCATCATGGCGACCGTATTTTGGCTTACCTTCAATGTGATCGGCGTCTGGCTCACCGACGGTCTTGATTGGCTCATCGGCCTGGCAACCGACTACACCGACGCGGCGCTTACCTCTTTGAATGTCAACTCTTCCATTCATTCGCTCATCATTGACGCGATCTTTAACGGCGTGGGCAGTGTGCTGAGTTTTCTGCCGACCATCGTTGTGCTCTTTTTCTTCCTTTCATTCCTGGAAGACAGCGGCTATATGGCCCGTGTGGCTTTCGTGATGGATACGCTTTTGCGCCGCATCGGTCTTTCGGGTCGAAGCATCGTGCCGATGCTCATCGGGTTCGGCTGCACAGTGCCGGGCGTCATGGCCAGCCGCACTTTGCCCTCGGAGCGTGACCGCAAAATGACGATTTTGCTCACACCCTTTATGAGTTGCTCCGCCAAACTTCCCATCTACGCGTTTTTTGTCGCGGCGTTTTTCCCGGGAGAAGGCGCGCTCATTATGATCTCGCTCTATCTGCTTGGCATCATCGTGGCCGTGCTTTTGGGCTACCTCATGAAAAATACAATCTTCAAAGGCGAAGCGGTGCCTTTTGTGATGGAATTGCCCAATTACCGCATGCCCGGAGCAAAAAATGTCATGCTCTTGCTTTGGGATAAGGCCAAAGACTTTCTTGAACGAGCCTTCACGGTTATTTTTGTGGCAACCATTGTGATCTGGTTCTTGCAGACCTTTGATTTTCAGCTCAACCCCGTTGAAGATTCTCAGGCAAGCATGTTGGCGGTCGTCGCCGGTTGGATCTCCCCTTTATTCGCCCCCCTCGGTTTTGATGACTGGCGGGTCACAACGGCTCTCATTGGGGGCTTTATGGCCAAAGAAAGTGTCGTGAGCAGTCTCTCGGTGCTTTTTGGCTCCACCGAAGCCCTCACTGCGGCGTTGAGCACATTAAGCGCGCTCGCGCTCTTAGTGTTTTGCCTGCTCTACACCCCTTGCGTGGCCTCCATTGCCACCATTAAGCGGGAATTGGGCGGACAGTGGGCCCTTGGTGTGGCGCTTTTCCAGTGCCTCATCGCTTGGTTTGTCGCCTTTATTATTCGAATGATCGGATTGGTGTTAGGATATTAACTGAGAACAGTTCTTATTTAAGGGATAAACAATGAATGGTATCAGTTGGCTGCTTTTGATGCTGATCGTACTGGCGGCGATTTGGGTCGTTGTGTTTAAGCTGAAAAACCGCGGTTCGGGCGACTGCGGTTGCGGATGCTCCTCCTGCCGTCCCTCCAACAAAAAGAAAAACTGTTGCACGGACACTCAAGAGTACATCATCCATATCCAAAAAATGGGCCGTTGAGCGTCGTTTGTTTTTTTGTGCGACTTAAAACTTAAAAGACATGGTTCAAATTCGGGATCGCTTTCTGCAAGTCGGAAAGCGATTTCGTTTTTTAATACGCGAAAGACTGTAGCGAGAGCCAATTAAAAGCGGCATTTTCCGGATTTCTTTTACATCTTCCAAGCTAAATACATTGAAAAGATTTAAAATTTGTAGTTTCTAATCGCTTATTTTGAGACAATCGTATGTCCACGACGGAAAACAAAGAAAACGGTGCGCAAGTCACCAACTTTATTCGAAACATTATTGATGAAGACTTGGCCCGCAACGCCAATCGTCCCCGCCTGTGGTGCGGTCACCCGGCCCCCTACAGCGAACAGGCCGCCACCGGTGTTGAAGATCCGGCCCGCATCCGCACGCGCTTTCCTCCGGAGCCCAATGGCTATTTGCACATCGGGCACGCCAAAAGCATTTGCCTGAACTTTGGTCTCGCGCGCGACTACGGCGGATACTGCCACATGCGCTTTGACGACACCAACCCTGTCAAGGAAGACCAAGAATACGTGGACTCAATCAAAGAATCTGTTCAATGGCTTGGCTTTGATTGGAAGCACGGCAATGAAGACAACCTTTACTTTGCAAGCGACTACTTCCAATGGATGTATGACTGCGCCGAGCATTTGGTGAAGACGGGCTTTGCCTATGTGGACGAACAAACTCCGGAAGAAATGCACGCCAACCGCGGCACACTTACCGAGCCCGGTAAAAACTCTCCTTACCGTGACCGCCCGATAGAAGAGAACCTTCGTCTTTTCCGTGAAATGCGTGACGGCAAACATGCCGAAGGCTCCATGGTCGTGCGTGCCAAGATCGATATGGCCAGCCCCAACATCAATTTGCGAGACCCGGCGATCTATCGTATCCGCTTTGCCGAGCATCATCGCACGGGCGACAAATGGTGCATCTACCCGATGTACACGTTTGCCCATCCGATTGAAGACACGTTGGAAAACATCACCCATTCCATCTGCACGTTGGAATTTGAAGATCAACGCGCTTTCTACGACTGGGCACTTGAGCGTTCCATCCCCGTGCTTCGCGCTCCGCAGTTTGAAGAAGCCAAGAACATTTTGCTCAAGATGAGCAAGGGCGAAGATGAGCGCGCTCTGGCTTTCATGCGCGCTTGCTATCAACATCGTGAAAAGCTCGGTTTAAGCGACTCCGAACGGGCGCTCAACGAAATTCTCGACGCTTGGGATGACCAATTTGGCCCCGAGAAACTGATGGGCATCCGCCACGAAGCTTTCTGGGCTTTGCTTTTGACGCAACCCGAACATTTCACGCCGCTTTTACAGGCCGCCCTCAGCGTTGTTGTTCGTCCGAACTTCTTCCTGCTGTCGCATCAGTATGAGTTTAACCGTTTGAACCTCTCGCACGTGGTGGTGAGCAAGCGCAAACTCATTCAATTAGTCAAGGAAAATCTTGTCAACGGCTGGGACGATCCTCGCATGCCGACGATCTTCGGTCTTCGCCGCCGCGGCTACACCCCTGAAGCCATTCAGCTTTTCGCCGAGCGTTGCGGCGTTTCGCGCGTAGCCGGGGGCTTAATCGACTACTCAGTGCTTGAAGCCTGTCTTCGTGAAGATTTGGAAGGCCGTGCCTTGCGCCGAATCGGCGTTGTGCACCCCTTAAAACTCATTATCGACAACTACCCTGAAGGTCAAACGGAAACACTCACGGCCCCCAACCATCCGCAAAAGCCGGAGTTGGGCACTCGTGAACTCACCTTCTCCCGTGAACTTTGGATCGATGAAAGCGACTTCGCTGAAGTGCCGCCCAAGGGATACCGCCGCCTGACGATTCCGGCCGACGGCTCTGAAGCCAAACCGGTTCGCCTTCGTTACGCCTATGTGGTCGTTCCAACCTCGTTCGATAAGGATGAAAACGGTAAAGTGGTTGCCGTTCACTGCCGCTACCTGCCCGAAACCAAGAGCGGAAGCGCCGGCTCAGAAACCGTCAAGACCAAGGCCGCTATCCACTTTGTGGATGCCAAGACCGCCAAGGAAGCGGAGTTCCGTCTCTACGATCGACTCTTCGCCGTGGCGCAACCCGACGCGGTCGACGCTGACTACCGCACGCTTTTGAACCCTGAAAGTCTTAAAGTTGTCAAGGGCTATATTGAACCGGCTTTGGCGCAAGCCCTGCCCGATGAAAAGTTCCAACTTGAACGTACGGGCTATTTCGTGGCAGACCGCGAGGACCATACGACCGATCATCCGGTCTTTAACCTCTCGGTGGCTCTGAAAGAAAACAAAACCAAGAAATAATAGTTACCTTAAAACTTAAGGTTCCAAGGGAGCGATGGTTAACAAAATCATCGCTCCTTTATTTTTTGACTCTCCCTAATTTATTAAAACTATTTTTGTAGTATTAATATTTTCCAAGAAATAATATAAATATTTTCCATCTATTACTATATAATTTTTCCTAAATCTAATATAAATATTTTCTGGATCGGAATCAATATGCCTTCCATTCCACGTTGGTCTACAGAATTGTTGCGCAAAGGTTTAGCTTTTCAACGTGCCGCGCTTGTTGTCGGCGCCAGGCAATGTGGCAAAACAACTCTTGTACGAGACTTCTGCCCAATTGAAGCCAAGTACACAACAATGGATAACGAAGCAGTGCTTTCAGCAGCCAAAGCTGATCCCCATTTTTTCCTTCGACAAGCTCAAGAAAAGTGTTTGATCATTGACGAAATTCAGAAAGCTCCGTCATTAATATCCGAAGTCAAGCGCCGAGTTGACAACAATAATCAACCTGCTCAATTTATATTGACGGGATCGGCCGATTACAGAAAACTGCCTTCCGGCAATCAAGCAGATTCATTAACGGGCAGAGTTTTTGTTTTACGTTTGCGTACGATGACACAAGGAGAAATATTGGAGAAAAGGCCTCATTTCTTGGAAAATGTCTTCAATGAAGAGTTTACCTTTGGTCAGAACCTTGAACACTGTGACCGAAGATATATCTACGAGCTGGCGATCCGAGGTGGATATCCCCAAACGATTCATTTCGATCCTGAACAACGATCTCTATATTTCCAGAGTTATATTCGGTCTCAACTCCTGTATGACTTGACCAAACAGTGGAATCTTCGACGCTACAAAGACCTGGGCAATCTGTTGCAAATTTTTGCCGCTTATTCAAGCGAACCGCTAAACATTCAGGAAATTTGTAGGAAAATTTCCGGGAATGCTTTAACGGTCACTTCGTACCTTAACGCGCTTGAAGCGATGTACCTCATCGACGAACTGCCCGCCTGGGAATCTAAAGACTACAAAATGGGCAGCAAAACGCCTGAGATTTTTCTGACCGACAGCGCCCTAATGGCTTATTTGCTTAACATCCACACGGCTGAGGATTTATTAGTCAGTCCAGAAAAAATGGCCAATGAGGGAGGCAAGCTGGTCGAAACGTGGGCTTATACCCAATTAGTTCCTGAAATTGAGCTTCATCCATTATGGACAATGCATCACTTCAGAAATAAGAATAAGCAGGAAATTGACTTCTTGGTCACCGATGAGAAAAACCGAAAATTGGGAATTGAAATTAAGAGCAGCGAATCCGTCAATACCGATGATTTTAAGCATCTTAAGTGGTTTTCTTCCAAAGTCGATGACTTTAGAGGGATTGTGCTATACGCCGGAAACGATATTTTAAGTTTTGGTTCTCGACTTTACGCAGTGCCATTTTCTGCTCTTTGGGCCTAAATTCGAACTTTGTTTGAAAATAGGCAAAAACGCTCAGAAACACGAAATATTTTTTTTAAACCTCTTGAAGTGTCAATGGAATTCATCTAACCTTTTATCCATCTCTTTCGAGATTTCATTTTTTAGAGCATAGGAATTTAAACATGCACCAGACGCATCAGAACGCGAAAAACAACACACAAGCCTTAGTTGCTTTGTGTGCCGCGCGCGCTTTTGAAATGCGAATGTGCATGATGACGATGGTGCTCTAAGGACCTTCGGAGCACCACGCTCCGCAAAAAACATCGTTCGGAAGGTCTCAATACGAACGGTGTTTCCTCCCCTTCAATTAAAAGTTTAAAAAGACGTCACACCAAAATTTTTTGGTATTGAGACTTCAGCGAATCAATCGCCGCAATGACGCTCAAGAAGTTTGATGCATCCGCGTCCGGTGTGACCGAAGGATAAAAGATGATCAAACTTGAACACATATCTAAGAGCTTCACAATCAACGGAAAAACTGTTGAAGCCGTTAAGGATGTCACTCTC
Source organism: uncultured Sutterella sp. (assembly GCA_958347955.1). Taxonomy (GTDB): domain Bacteria; phylum Pseudomonadota; class Gammaproteobacteria; order Burkholderiales; family Burkholderiaceae_F; genus Aphodousia. The sequence goes on along the minus strand of CATVXH010000002.1, from coordinate 107,376 downwards.
GAAATATGTCGTGGGGAAATTTTCGGCATTATCGGATTTTCGGGAGCAGGTAAATCCACTTTGGTGCGCTGCATCAATTTATTGGAAAAACCCGATGATGGTCGAGTCATTATCAACGCCGAAGACATCACGGATTACACAGGCAAAAATCTTCGACAAGTCCGTCAAAAAATCGGAATGATTTTTCAGCATTTCAATCTCATGCCGTCTCGCACGGTTTTTGAAAACATTGAATTGCCTCTGAAACTCACTGATCTCACAGCCAAGGAACGAAGTCAAAAAATCAACTCTCTTTTAGAACTGGTTGGGCTTTCCGACAAAGCCGCAAGCTACCCCTCGCAGCTCTCCGGAGGACAAAAGCAACGCGTGGCGATCGCCCGGGCTTTAGCCAATGATCCCAAAGTTCTTCTTTGTGACGAAGCCACCAGCGCTTTGGATCCTCAAACCACCCACTCAATTCTGCAACTGCTCAAAGAGGTCAACTCGCGCTTAGGCCTCACCATTGTGGTCATTACACATCAAATGGAAGTCATTAAAGAGATCTGTGACCGCGTGGCCGTGATGCAAGCCGGCCGCATTGTTGAAGAAGGCGATATTGTTGACGTTTTCAGTGCTCCCCGCGCCCCAATTACCAAAAGTTTCATTCAGGCAGCTGACAATTTCGAGACATTCGCCGAGCTCATCAAACTTAACAGCGCCATCACCGGCATTGAACCCTCACAACCCATTTGGTTTCTCACCTATCGGGGAGCCGTGGCGGGAGAGCCTTTAATGAGTGAGCTCTATCGACTCTTCGAAGTAAAAGCCAACATTATTTACGGCAATATCGACTACTTCAAAGAATGCATAGTGGGCAAACTCGGGGTGGCGATTGAGGGAGATGTCTCGCAAGTGCGGGCGGCAAAGCAATTTTTGATTGAACAAAAAGTCAATGTGGAGGTGTTGAGATGAATGATCTGATCGGCTATTTTTTGCCGCATATTGACAGGCTGGGACCGGAATTGCTTGAGTGCTTCTGGCAAACGGCCACCATGGTGGCCGTCTCAGGCACCATCGCTTGGTTTTTAGGAGTCGCCATTGGCGTGTTGCTCGTCATCACCCGCCGAGGTGGTCTTTGGGAAAGACCGTGGCTGTTTTTATCGCTTGATAAATCAATCGACATCATTCGATCCATTCCATTCATCATTTTGATCGTGCTGTTGATTCCTCTAAGCCGCCTTTTGGTCGGCACAGGCTCAGGCGTCACAGGCTCTTTTGTCGCGCTCGTCTTTGGCACTGTGCCATTTTTTGCCCGACAGATCGAATCCGTTTTAAGTGATTTGGATGAGGGTCTCATTGAGGCAAGCCTTGCCATGGGTTTTTCCATCCCGCAAATCGTATTTGGGGTTTACCTCAGAGAGTCCATCCCGGGCATAACCCGCGTCACACTCATTACTTTTGTGAGTTTTATCGGCATCACCGCCATTGCGGGAGCAATTGGCGCGGGAGGTCTCGGCGATTTTGCCATCCGCTACGGCTATCAAATGGGTTACAGAGACATGATATGGCTTACTGTCATCATCATTTTGACTGTCATTACAGTCGTTCAGTTTCTTGGTCAATGGATCATTCGAAAAACTTCACACTAATCTTTTAGGAGAATTGCTATGAACAAGCGCACATTTATCAAATCTTTCATTGCCGCGGGCTTCGCCGCCACAGTCTCATTCGGTCTCTTGTCTTCGGCTCAGGCCGATGACTTCAAAGAGGTCACGGTTGGGGTTGTCGGCGACTATGTCGCTCAATGGGATACCGTCAACGAAATTTTGGCGCCTGAAAAAATTCGGGTAAAACTCGTTAAATATAGTGACTATGCCACCCCCAACCGAGCGTTGGCTGACGGAGAAATCGACCTCAACGCCTTTCAGCACAAGGCCTATCTGGCTAACGACATCGAGAGAAACGGCTACAAAATTGTCTCCATCGGCGACACATTAATCACTCCCCTTCGCATTTATCACAACAAAGACAAAATCAAGTCGATCGCCGACATAAAAGACGGAGACATCATCGCAATTCCCTCTGACCTCACCAACGGCGGCCGAGCGATTAAACTGTTGGAGAGCGCGGGTCTCGTCAAAGTGGATCCGAGCAAAGGTTACGTGCCCACAAAACTCGATATCACTCATTACAACGTCAAAATTAAAATTCGCGAAGCCGAATCCGGCATTCTCGCCCGCCTGCTGCCCGATGTGACTGCGGCTATTATCAACGGCGGAAACGCTTACACGGCTGGCTTAGACGCCTTCACCGACTCCATTTATGCGGAAAATCTTGACCCGAAAACCAACCCCCAAGTCTCACAACTCGTCAATATCATCGCCGCCCGTGAAGTCGATAAAGATAATCCGATTTACCTCAAAGTGGTCGCGGCCTATCAAACTCATGAAACGGCGACGACTTTAATGAAAGCATACAAAGGTGCCTACACGCCCGCCTGGGACGGCGCAGAAAAATACACTTATTAGCCTCTAAGAGTGCGGCGCCGACAAAACGGCGCCGCGATTTGGAAAGAAAATGGATTGACGGTTTTGATTGAATTTCTCGTTTAACCGGATCTTTCAAACGCAATCAAGCCTGTTCGACAGGATCCAAAGAATTGCTGACAACTTCCATCCAGTCATAAAGCGAGCCGCAAAGCTCCTCTGCGCGCTCATCAATGTCCTCGCCGTAGCTTTCCGCAAGCGCCTCAACCTCTTCGGCAAAGCTCTGCAACGTGCGGGCCTTACCCACGCCATCCATCAGGCGCGCGCGCCGAAACTCGAGCCATCTCGACTGCTCTTGCGGGGTGAGAGTTTCGGGCCAATTTCGCGCGCGGAATCGGAATAAGAGCTCATTAAAGCGCGCATCCTCAAACGTCAGTTTGCCGTCATGCACCCATTGCCCAAGCGCCTGAGGTGTCAAACGGCTCACAAGCGAAATCAATTTTTTGTCTGAATAGGAAGGAAAACCACCCTTGTAAAGCCCTTCATCGGGATCACTTTTGGCGCTGTCTTCTTCAACTTGCTCTTCTTCAAAAGCTTCGGCCCATAACCCCATGAATGTATTGATGTGGGGTTCAAGAATGGCATCGTGCTTGGCAATCAGCGCTTTATCAATACCGAAATCGCCGGCGCGCTTGTCGCTGAGCACACCCAAGTGGTTGACAATAAAAGGCGCCTGATTGACCTTTAACGTAAAAATCGGCAACCGGGTTTTCCCCTCAGGCAAGTCCTCTTCTTTGACAAATGTTCTTGCCCTTACCTCTTGGGCATTAATTGTCAATAATTCTGAAGGATCTTCGCTTAAATCCCAAACCAAAACTTTATTGGGATCTTTTCCCGGCATTCTGCCCAGCACACGCACGACTCGCATATAACCGTGCTCGACCCCATGCATTGGGCTCACCCACAGCAGCGCTTTTTCGCTTTCAACAATACGCTTGATTTCCTGCTTAAAGCGCAATCTCAAGGCGTACTCCCAAAGTCTGGGCTGCCGCCGGCGGATAAGTTTGGCCATTTCAATCGTGGCCTGCACATCGCTTAAGGCATCGTGGGCGTGCTCGTGAGTCAAACCGTTCGCTGCCGAGAGATGTTCGAGGCGGAAAGAGGGGCGATTTCCCTGCTCACTGAGCGGCCAATTTATCCCATCCGGTCTTAATGCCCAAGTGGCCACCACGAGGGGGAACAGGTCAAAACGGGAGCAGCCGTTATCAAATTCCCGATCATAAGGGCTGATGAAATTGCGCCAAAAGGTAAAACGCGACACTTCATCATCAAAACGCATGGAGTTATAACCGACACTGATTGTATTTTCACGAATCATCTCTTTATGAATCGTGCGGGCAAATTCAGCCTCAACCAGACCATGATCTCGGCAATATTGAGGGGTGATACCGGTAATACCAATACTCTGGGCACTGGGCATGGTGTCAAGAGACGGTTTGCAATAGAGGCAAATGGGATTTTCTATCGCATTGAGATTTTCATCCGTTCGGATCGCCGCAAACTGCGCCGGTCGATCCAAGCTCGGACTTAAACCAAATGTTTCATAATCGTGCCAGAGAAAAGTCGTCATCGAAATAACCCCAAAAATCCAATCCGCCAATTATGTCAGAAACCGATAGCGGAACTCTAGGCTTTCACATTCCGAAATACCCGCAGTGCCGCCAACACACCCAACAACAGCATTCCCATGCCGACAGTCATGGAAAACGTGGGCCAAGCCCCGCGCCACAAAAGCGCATAAACCACTGAAAAAATCGTCTCGAAAACAATGAGCTGGCCGCCCAAAGCCGTGGGCAGTCTTTCGCTCATGGCGTTCCAGAAAGCCGCTCCCACCCAAGAGCAAACGATACCGGCGATCAACATCAAAAGAACGAATTTCATGGGTTCAGGCCCCAATATTCCGACATGATCCGGATGCAAGTGAAAACTCACCGTAAAAAAAGCGATCAAGGTAAAAGGCAGAACGGATAAACCTTGCGCCGTTGCCCACACCTTGGGACCCTTCTTTTTGTTGGCTAAAAGCCACTCGGCGTTTCGAATAGGGTACCAGGTCCAAAGCAAAAGCGACAGCACCGCGAAACCCACTCCGGCCCAAAACTCTATGGGAGAGGATGACTGTTCATGAACGGCGTAGTGAAATTCCGTCCAATTCGCCACCACCATGCCGGCAATAATGAGCATCAACGGAATGGCAAGCCGCGACCACGGGACGCTGGCGCCTCGCTTTCGATTTCTGAGATTGGAGACTACAGCCACTAACACCGGAATCCAACACATCAACATCCCCGCAATGGGAGCGCCGGATAACTTCACGCTCATCACTAACGACCAGTAATAGACAAAGCTGCCGAAAAAAGCGAGCCGCATCGCCATAAACCAATCGCGCCGCGTAAAGGTTTTTAGTTTTTGAATTTGGAAAGGCACGAAAAGAAGGCAGGCAAAACCATAGACGGCGAAGCGCGCCGAGGCAATCAGAACGGGATCGTATTGTGGCAACAGTAACGGGAAGATGTAAATCAGGCCCCAAATCGCGCATGCCGCCACCGCGTAAAAGAAACCCAACAGCATTTGTTTATCTGCCTTTCAAAAACAAAGCCGAGATTGAAAAATCCCGGCAATGTCTATTTTGTCGTTATGCTCTACTCCGTTTTATCAGAGTCCTCGCCCTGCGTCTCAGGACCTGTTTCCGGAGCGGATTTTACTTGCTGAGCCTCTTCACGACGCTCTTGGTCCGCTTTAGCGGAAGCCCCCGGTTTAGGCGGACGCACTTCACGGCCTTCCATGATATCGGCAATCTGGTCTTCATCGAGTGTTTCCCACTTCATGAGACACTGCACCATCACTTCCACGCGTTCACGGTTGGCCTTCAGAATATCGCAAGCGCGGGCATATTGCTCTTCCAAAATGCGGCGCACTTCTGCGTCAATCTTTTGCATCGTGGCCTCGGAGACGTGCGTAGTGCGTGTCACCGAACGGCCAAGGAAAACCTCGCCTTCATTTTCAGCGTACACCATCACGCCCATCGCATCGCTCATACCGTAGCGCGTCACCATGTCGCGGGCCATTTGCGTGGCGCGTTCGAAGTCATTGGAGGCGCCGGTTGTCTTTTGGTTCAAAAAGACTTCTTCGGCGGCGCGACCGCCGAACATAATCGCCAAGCGGGAGGTCAAATACACGTCATCGTAATTGAAGCGATCTTTTTCAGGCAGCTGCATCGTCACGCCTAAAGCGCGGCCACGCGGCACAATCGTCACCTTATGCAGGGGATCGCTCTTGGGCAGCATCCAAGCCACCACAGCGTGACCCGATTCATGATAAGCCGTCGTACGCTTTTCATCATCGCTCATCACCATGCTGCGGCGCTCCGCGCCCATGAGAATCTTGTCCTTGGCCTGTTCGAAGTCCACCATTTCAACCACTTTGGCATCACGCCGCGCGGCAAAAAGAGCGGCTTCGTTAACAAGGTTGGCGAGGTCGGCGCCGCTCATACCCGGAGTGCCTCGGGCAATCACTTCCGGATCCACGTCGCGCCCCACCGGAACTTTCTTAATATGGACATTCAAAATTTGTTCGCGTCCGCGCACATCGGGCAGAGGCACCACCACCTGACGGTCAAAGCGGCCCGGGCGCAAAAGCGCAGGGTCGAGCACGTCAGGACGGTTCGTGGCGGCGATCACAATCACGTTCGTTCCCGTTTCAAAGCCATCCATCTCCACGAGCATCTGGTTCAATGTTTGCTCGCGTTCGTCATTGCCGCCGCCGAGACCTGCGCCACGCTGACGACCCACGGCATCAATTTCGTCAATGAAGATGATGCAGGGAGCGTTTTTCTTAGCGTTTTCAAACATGTCGCGAACACGAGCCGCGCCAACGCCGACAAACATTTCAACGAAGTCGGAACCGGAAATGCTAAAGAACGGCACCTTGGCTTCGCCGGCAATGGCTTTGGCCAAAAGCGTCTTACCGGTGCCGGGGCTGCCCACGAGCAAAATACCGCGGGGAATGCGACCGCCCAGGCGTTGGAATTTTGAGGGATCGCGAAGGAAATCCACCACTTCCTGCACTTCTTCCTTGGCTTCATCGCAGCCGGCCACGTCGGCGAAAGTGACCTTATTGTTGGTGGTATCCAGTTTACGGGCCTTGCTCTTTCCGAAGCTGAAAGCGCCCCCCTTGCCGCCGCCCTGCATCTGACGCATAAAGAAAATCCACACGCCGATCAACAGCAACATCGGGAACCAGGAAATCAACACCGTCATCCAGAAAGACGGCTCCTCTTCAGGCGTACCGTAAACCTGCACCCCATCTTTTCTCAAATCATCAACCATCCACAAGTCACCCGGACTCGTGATGACATACTTCTGACCTTCAACAGGCGTAACTGTGATTTCACGGCCCTTGATATCCACGCGGGCAATCTTACCCGCCTTGGCATCGTCCATGAACTGGGTATAACTCGTGGAGGTTGCCGCCGGCGACGTTGAAGGCTCAAACTGCCTGAACACCGTGAAAAACACCAGCGCCAAAATAATCCAAACACCAATACGATTAAAGAAATTTCGATTCAATTTTTAGGCTCCTTCGCCTTACCTGAGAGTGCACTTTACGCACGCAAAATCCAGACTGTTAAGGATACCGACAATTCCTTGACTTGGAAATGTTTTTTAGCAGTTTTTAACATGTATCCGTTAACGTTTTTTAATCTGCTTGGCCACCATGTAAACCTCGGCGGAGGAATCCCGACTTGCCTCCGGTTTACGGGTCAAGACAATCTTAAAGTGTTTCTTAAGCGTCTCTACGTATTGCGAAAAACCGCTGCCCTGAAAGACCTTTGTGACGAAAACACCGTTGTCTTTCAAGTGCTCAAGACAAAATTCAAGCGCCAACTCATTTAAAAGCAAGCAACGGGCCGCGTCGGCAGCGGCAATACCGGAGAGATTGGGAGCCATGTCCGAAAGCACTAAATCGACCTGTTTATCACCGATAATTTCGGTGAGCTTATCAGCCACTTCCTGCTCACGGAAGTCTCCCTGAAGAAAAGTCACCCCGTCAATCGGGTCCATCGGCAAAATATCCATGGCGATAATGGTGCCGCGCACCTCGCCGTCTTTGCCCGCGAGTTTTTCCCGCACAACCTGTGTCCAACTGCCGGGGGCCGCCCCCAGATCCACCACGCACATTCCCGGACGGATCAATTTTTCTTTTTCATTGAGTTCAATCAGCTTGTAGACCGATCTCGCGCGGTAGCCCTCTTGGCGAGAACGCTTGACAAACGGATCGTTAATGTGGCGCTCGATCCATGCACGATTCGAACGCAATTTTTTTGTTGCTACTGGCATAATTTTCTTTTAAAATTCGCAGACTTAAATTTTTTGTAATTCAATTTATACCGTATTATGGCTGAACTTTTACTCGACCGCGACACACGCCTCGCGCTGCGCGGACAAGCCCACGGACTCGATCCCGTGGTGTTGCTCGGGGCCAACGGCCTCACCGAAGCTGTTATCAAAGAAATTGACCGCGCGCTGCTTGCGCACGAGCTTATCAAAATCCGCGTCCCCGGCGATGAACGTGAAGAACGAGAAGCCATTTACGCCGAAGTCGCCGACCGATTAAATGCCGCCCGCATTCAAATGATCGGCAAACTCCTTGTTCTGTGGCGGCCAAACCCTGAAAAACAAAAGCAAGAAGCCGAACGCGCCAAGCGCCGCAAAATGGCCGAAGCTCGCCGCGGCATGCGTGGCGGCCCGACCGCTCACCGAAAAACCCGCGCTCAAGCCAAAGGCAGAACGACTAAAAAGGCTTTTGCCAATCTTTAAAATTAATGAAGGCTCGGCGCTTTCACAAAGGCCGAGCCTTTTATCGCGGCGGCGCTTGCGGGCATCGCCGCTTTCCTTCCTCTAGATATACTTTACCGTCAGGATGTCGTAGGCGCGATCGCCGCCCGGAGCGTGAACGATCGTCTCGTCGCCTTCAAACTTACCGATTAAAGCACGGGCAATGGGGCTAGAGATCGACACCAAATTACGCTTAATATCACCCTCGTCATCACCCACGATTTGATAGGTCACCACTTCACCGGTGTCCTGGTTTTCCAATTCAACCGTTGCGCCGAAAACAATTCGGCCGCCGGCGTCAAGCTCCTTGGGATCAATCACCTGCAGGGAAGAGAGCTTGCCTTCCAATTCTGCGATGCGACCTTCAATGTGACCTTGAAGTTCTTTTGCGGCATCGTACTCGGCATTCTCAGACAAGTCACCCTTTTCACGAGCTTCTTTAATTGCCTGAACAACCGCCGGACGCTCCACGCTTTTTAAGTGCTTGAGTTCGGCCTTCAACAATTCGGCACCACGTACAGTAATGGGAATCGCCATAGTTTTCTTTCTCTTTCCAAAATCAATAGATAACAAAGAAGCCCGAGCTATATCTCATCAAGCTCAGGCATCTGTTTTTCACGGTGCTTATTTTACCGCAAAACAGTGGCGGCTAAAACAAATTTTTATTTTTTAGAGTTAGCGCAAAAAGTGCAGAAAAGTTCTCTATTTATAGTTTTCCGGAGCCAATTCCCGTTCGATCAGCTCGATCAAAATATGAATGGTTTTAATGTGTAATTCTTGCACCCGATCGGCCCAACGTCCGGCCGGAGTCACAATGGCCACATCGGCCTGTTGCGCCAAAGGACTGTCAAACTTTCCGGTCAGGCCCACCACCTTCATGGATTTGGCGTGAGCAGCTTGAACCGCGTCAATCACATTGCCGCTTGTACCCGAAGTGGTAATGGCCAACAGCACATCGCCGGGTTGACCGACGGCCTGCACGTAGCGGGAAAACACATCACGGTAACCGAAATCATTGCCCACACAGCTCATATGCGAGGCGTCTGATATGGCGATGGCGGCGTAGCCCGGACGATTGCTTCTGAAACGGCCCGTCATTTCTTCGGCAAAATGCATGGAGTCACAAAGTGAACCGCCGTTGCCGCAAGACAGAATTTTCTTACCCGAGCGAATGGCCTCGACCATGAGTTGGGCGGCCTCAACAATCGCCTGTTGCGTGTCGTCAGCCGCAATCAAGGCTTCCAATGCCTCACGCGCCTCCAAAAGCGCCGCCTTGACATGCTCTTTTGCCATAAGTTCCCCCTATATTCCGTTGTTCAACACGATCAACGGCGCGCAAAAATAGCGCCGGCAATCGTATTGGCATCCGTGTACTCCAGCTCGACCCCCGCCGGGATGCCTCTTGCCAAACGAGTGACCCTTACCTGCGGCGCGGCCGCTCGCAGCGCCTTCGCAATAAAATGCGCGGTCGCATCCCCTTCCGGCGAATAGGGAGTCGCAATCAACACTTCCCGGACATCATGGTCACCCCTGACACGCTGAAGAAGTTTATCAAAGTGCAACTCCTCGGCCCCTATTCCTTTAACGGGTGAGACCAAACCCATGAGCACAAAGTAAAGCCCCCGATAAGCCATTGTTTCTTCGATGACTCGAAGGTCAGCCGGACTTTCAACCACGCATAGCTTAGAGCGGTCACGCGACTCGTCGGCGCAAATCGGGCAAATCGCCTCGTCGCTGAGCGTATTGCACAACTCGCAATGCTTGACAGTTTTAACGGCCCGATCCAGGGCGGACAAAAGCTTAACCGCCCGAGCTCTGTCTTCCGATAAAAGATATTCGGCGATTCGGGCGGCCGAGCGCGGACCCAGCCCGGGCAGACGCTTGAGGGCATCAACCAATTGATCAAGACTGGGACTCATGGAGCTCATCGGTCAGTCCTTAAAAAGACATTCCCGGAGGCAAAGGCATGCCGGCCGTCGCGGCCGCCATCTTTTCCTTGGTGATTTGATCGATCTTTTCCAAACAATCTTTAGTGGCCATGAAAATCAAATCTTCAACCATGTCCACATCTTCCTGCAAAAGACTGGGGTCAACCTTCACGCTTTTGAGCGAATGCTTGCAAGTCATCGTCACCTGCACCAAATTGCCGCTGGCGCTGCCGGTCACTTCCAAGTGGTCAAGCTCGTGTTGCAAACGCTTGATGTTTTCCTGAACTCTGGCGGCTTGTTTTAAGAGCGCGCCCATATTTCCACGCATAATCTTTCCTTTCGCGTTATAGGTTAAGAAACTTTCTTTTTCACCGACATCGCATCTATTCTCGCATTAAAGCGTCTCGTTATCGTGCGCGCCAAAGGAGTTTTCTTCAACGCCTCGATGGCTTGTTTGCGTTCCGCTTCATCGGTTATGGTTACAAATTTATTTTTTCGGTGTTCGGCTTCCTCTTGAAGCTTCTGCTCGCGCTTGAGTCTGTTGCGCTCTTGGCTGATTGTGCGCGAGCGCGGAGTTTCAAACTCAAACTTAAATCGCATTCTTCGTCCAAAAAGCGAATCCACGATGCGTTGCACAAGAAGCATGGCTTTTTGATTTTTCGGGCGATTTTCAAACCTCGGATCCAGTCTCAAGGTGATCAAATCCCCGTCAATGGCCACGCATTCACTGCGCTCAAGGATATCCTTGGCGTAGCTCGCGGGATACGTATAGCGAAGCTTCTCGTACCATTGCCGCCCAATGTCAGTAAATTCCGGAATTTCCTCTACCGAATCCGCGAAATCATACTGATCGGCAAAAGAATCTGCCGCCGGCTCCTCCTCTTGAGGCGCGCTGTCCTGCGCCGTCATTTCAAATCCGTAATCCTCAACGGAGGGCTCCATTTGTGACGCATACTCATCGTAGTCATCCACATAGGGCACATCATCTTCTTCAGGCAAGGAGGCCGGTTTTTCTGTCTGAGCTGTCTGAGCCTCTTCCCGGGCAATCGCTTTACCGCGACCGCCCTGATCAGACTCCCCCAAAGGAGCTTCTTCCTCCCATGGAGCGGGTTCGACAGCCGCCGGCTTTTTCTCAACCGGCTTCACCTCCGCATCCTTACTTATCGTCTGCTCGACTTTATTTTCTGTCTTTTCAGACGCCTGAGACAATTCAGAAGACGGACCTTTGAAGCGCTGCGGTAACTGGACCTGAACGCTGCCGGCCGGTTTAAAGGCAAGCATGCGCAAAAGCGCCATCGTGAAACCGGCGTACTCATCAGGTGCCAAATTCATGTCGCCTCTGGCATTTAAGGCGATCTGATAGTAAAGCTGAACTTCCTGGGGCGAAAACGTGCGGGCAAGCGCCATCACCGCTTCCCGATCCATTTCATCGGCGGCGATGCCCGCGGGATCAAATTGCGCGAGCGCAATGCGGTGAAGCAAAGACGCGAGGTCCCGGATAGCCTGTCCGAACGAAAGACTCCTCATTGACATCTGCTCGGCTATCTGCATCATTTCGTGGGCCTTGCCTTCGGCCAAGTAGCCCAACAGCTTGATGAGCACATCGCTGTCCATCATGCCGAGCATTTCACGCACACTCTCGAGCGTAATCGGTTTGTCGCCCGCAAAGGCGATCGCCTGATCGAGCAAACTCAAACCGTCACGCATGGAGCCGCGCGCTCCCACGCCGAGCAACTTCAACGCGGCCGGTTCCGCCTGAATATGCTCCTCTTTAAGAATATGGGCCATATGATCGGCCACCGTCTGAGGCGAGACATTCTTAAGATTAAACTGCAGGCATCGAGACAACACCGTCACGGGCACCTTTTGCGGATCGGTCGTCGCCAAAATGAATTTCACATACTCGGGCGGCTCTTCAAGCGTCTTTAACATGGCGTTAAAGGCATGGGAAGTGAGCTGATGCACTTCGTCGATCATGTAGACCTTGTAGCGCGCGTTGGTGGGCGCGTACATCGCCTGCTCAAGTAACGCGGTCATTTCCTCAACCGAGCGGTTGCTCGCCGCGTCCATTTCGATGTAATCGACAAACCGCCCCTCGTCAATCGCGCGGCACGCTTCACAAACACCGCACGGATGATCGGTCACGCCGCCTTTGCCGTCCGGCCCCACACAGTTAAGACTTTTGGCGAGAATGCGAGACAGCGTTGTTTTACCCACACCCCGTGTCCCGGTAAAGAGATAGGCGTGATGAAGCCGGTTTTCACGCAAAGCGTGCGTGAGCGCCTGAACCACGGGCTCCTGCCCCACCACACTTTCAAAGTCGTGAGGCCGCCACTTGCGGGCCAATACTTGAGAAGCCATAACCTTGTCCTAAGAACCTTCGGCGAAACGGCTAAGCGCCTCACCCGTTAATCGGCACAATCTCCAATCCTGCATGACTTTCGCGCCGACTCTTTCATAAAAACCGATCGCGGGCTTGTTCCACTCAAGCACCACCCATTCAAAACGACCGCATTTTTGCTCCACAGCAATCTTTGCCAAGTGCCGCATGAGCGCTTTCCCATAGCCTTTGCCACGATGCGACGGATCGATGAATATATCTTCCAAATACAATCCCCTGCGGGTCAAAAATGTCGAGAAATTATAAAAGTAAAGCGCGAAACCCACAGGCACCCCATCCTCATAAGCGATTAAGGCATGAGCGGAAGCCGGTTCCTCAAAGAGTTCCCTGTGCACATCTTCAACGGTTGCGCTAACTTCATGAAGAAGCTTTTCGTAATCAGCCAATCGACGGATAAAGTCCAAAACCAACGCACAATCTTTTTCTTCTGCAGGACGAATTTCAAACATTTCTCACCACTTATTCAAAAAGCTTTCAAACAGGAGAAGTTTAGCGGAAAAGGCGAGAGCAGTAGGTATACTCTTTGCGTTATTTCCTTAAATCGACATTTCAAGCAACATGCCGTAAAAGACTCGCGCGGCCAAAAAGAGGAAAAACGCGCCGCCCACGCAATTGATGACCTTGGCCGCTTTAGGCGTTGAAAGCAGGCGTCTGAAGTTCGACGCAATCCAGCCGTAGCCGCAGTGAATCGCAAACACAATGCAAAAATATGTCACCGTCATCAAACAAACTTGCGGAACAAAAGCCAGATCGTGGTCGATGAACTGGGGAAAAAGCGAGATGAAAAACATGATGAGCATGGGGTTGGTCATCTGAAGTGTCACGCCTTGAAGCCACAGCGAACCTTTTTGAAGAACTGTGATTTTTGCCTCTTTTTCTTTTGCCGCCAAATCAAAACTAAAAGGTTTTGCCCGAAACAGCCGCACCCCTAGATAAACCATATAAAGCGCTCCAAGTCCCTTAATAACTTCATAGGCGGCGGGCGAAGTGGCAATCAAAATCCCCAATCCCGTTGACGAAATCGCAGCCATCACCACTGTGCCAGTTGCCGTACCCAAAATCACGTAGACCGCTGTGCGCAAACCGTACCGGATTGAACTGGTTAGCGTCATCAAAACGCCGGGACCGGGAGTGGCCACCGTCAATGCCGAGGTGATCAGAAACAAAGTGAATAAGGACGTATTGAGCATGATTGGTCTGACTCATCATTTAACCGAGCAATCATAGCAATTTAAAAAATCGAATTAAAACAAGAGTCAAAATCCCCAATGCCGCACCGGCTGCAAAGCAGTAAGCCGCCCCAAAAAATCCCATAAAGTGCCGGCGGCAACACTCGAAATAAAAATCGCCAATCCCGAAAAAAAGTTAAAAACACCGAAAGCCGTCGCCCGCAACTCAGGTTTAGCTTGCTGAGCGACGATTGTTGAAAATATGCCTTGTGTCGCGCCCAAGTGCAGGCCGAAAAGCACAACCGCCAAAACCACCATCGAGGCATTGCCCGAGACTGAAAACACGATATCCGAAGCGATTAAAAACACAAGTCCCAGCGACAACAATGACAGCGGATTGAGGCGATCGGCGAGTTTACCGAAGGGATAACTTGAAAACGAAAAAACCGCATTCATCAACATAATAACCATCGGAATCCACGCGTTTGCGATGCCGACATCTGCCGCCCTCAAGCACCTTTTCATAGTATTGTGACAAGGAAACTTGCGATTTCAATCGCAAGAGGAATTGTCACTCGCCCACTAGGGCAATTTTTTTGTATAATTCAGAAACCATGTGATTCTTAATATATTATGATTGAAATAGTATTTGATCGAAATTGCGTCTATCAAACTGCTTACCATGCGGTTTGGTGTCCAAACTATCGAAAAGCTATTTTGACCGGGGCGATTGCTTCAGAGATGAAAGCCCTTATAGAAGCAATCTGTCTTGAACGACAATGGAGTATTTTGGCTCTGGAAGTTCAACCGGATCACATCCATTTGTTTGTCAGTATTCCACCGGCTACTTCAGTTGCTGATGCAATCAAAATTTTAAAAGGCAGTACGGCTCGTAAGTTATTTGTAAAATTCCCTGAATTAAAAAAACAATTGCGGGGAGGTCACTTGTGGTCTCCGTCTTATTATGTGGGCACTGCCGGCAACGTCAGTTCCGAAACGATTCAGAAATACATTGAAAGCACTGAACATATCAAAGGGCGCCGGTAGGTTAAGCGCACCATCTAAACTATCAACAACCGTTTGTATTCGGTTAAAAGTGGATGCCGAGAGTGAGCAAAAATTGCATGTCACTCGCGCTCGCTATCGTGACGCTTGTCATTTGTTGGTTGACTTCGTTTGCAAAGATCCCGCTCAACGCAATTGGCAGCGTTTCAATCTTCACCATGCCGCTTACATGCAGTGAGAGCGACTATGCCGGATTTAGGCTCGCAGATGGTCTGCAATGCTATCCGTTCGGTTTCTTCGGCCTACAAAGCAGAACTGAGCAAACATCCGCGAAGAAGCAAGACAGATCCGCTCAAGCGAATTGTTTTTTAAAATCCATCCATCCATTTGGATAAGAATACCGTTACTTATCACTCCGATTTAATGGCAGCCACCGTCTACACGGTACAGGGTCGTGTCAAGGTGGATTTATGTCCGGGGGAATTTCAAAAGCGATTACTTCAGCAGGGTAAGCTTAAAGAAAGTAATTTAGTCTATCGAAAGAACAAGAAAGGAGGCTTTTGGTCCCTTCACATCACTTTGGAGTTTGAATCACCCCTGGGGGCTTTGACCAAGGAATTGAGCCAAGAGGAAGTGATTGGAGTGGATGTGGGGGAAAACAATATCGCCGCGATATCCACCGGGCAGCTGTGGAAGGCCGGTGAATTAAAGTTCAAACGGGATAAATACTTAGGGTTGCGTGCGCGTTTACAACGCAATGGCTCGCAAAGTGCCAGACAGCACTTGCGCAAGGGAAAGACGCCACGTGACACACATCAATCACGTTGTGAGTAAGTCAATTGTTCAAGAGGCGGTCAAGCGAAAAGCGAAGTTGTTGGTCTTGGAAAACTTGACGCATATCAGAGAGCGAGTCAAGTGTGGCAAGCGAGTGAGAAGTCGCTTGCATCGCTGGTCTTTCAGAGAGCTTCAGCAGCAGATCGAATATAAAGCGCAAAGAAAAGGTATCCACGTTATGTATGTGGATCTGCGCTATACATCACAAACGTGTTCGTCGTGTTTAACGTTGGGGAAACGAGACAGGCATCGTTTTGTTTGCCCGAACTGTGGTCTCCGAGCGCACAGCGACTTGAATGCAAGTCGGAATCTGCAAGGATTGGGCTATCAGCTGATGGTTCAAGGGTTGTTGTAAACCAACCCCAATGTCGGATTAATTGAATAATTACGATAAAGCTTTCGACTTTCGTCGAGAGTTGTTTACGCAGTCAAGCACACAATAGACACTGGCTGCCATCAGCCATTGAGTGAGCCAATTCTGAGCGCTCGTCAAAAGGATCTCGAGCAATAAATCCGAATCTGCCACCGCGGTGCAAACCAAACAAATCAAAATCGATGCGCGCAAATAAAATAGCGAGCGCTTGGAGTGAAAATCCCTTAAAGCGAAAAACAGCACCAACGCAATATATGACAAATCCAGGCAATAGCCCGCCAAGCTTGCCGCCAGACCCAACGCGAAGGCCACCAATGCATAAAAAGCGCGGGCAACGACGACGTCATCGATTCGCATAAATGGGATGTCGTGACGACAGTCCATCGTCACATAAGCGCTCAAAAATAAAATACAGAGACTGAAAGCTAAAGCGGCGATTAACAAATTAAATGAAATCTCAGAAGTCAGAAAGCCCGGAGCCGGCGCCACAATTTGCAAGGAAAACCAAGCGATGAAAGGCGCGATCAAAAATAAAAAAACTGAATAAAAGCGAATGAAATATTTTGCGCGATGAGTCAGCATGAAAAATAAAACACTGTCTCTCATGACAAGCCTCTCTCTGAAACCTTTTACAACACTTCCATTTTCCGTTTATTCCCGTCAAAACCGAGTCAAAGACTCGTTAAACAATCATCAAAAAATTTGAATTCCTACAATACGATCAAAAAAAGACCGGAGCCCCTTAGGAGTCCGGTCTAAAGATGGAGATGATATGGATGTCTCTTATCTCCCCACAGCAGATAAATCCCATTGAGCCTCATAGGTGGAGGACTTCACATTCAAAAGCCCCAACACCGTGTGATAGAGATGATCGTGCGTCACCGTTTGCTTGATGTTTTTCTCAATCGCTGACTGGGAAACTTTGTAATCTTGCTTGAAACCCTCCGACAACCACATCACCATTGGCACAATCTTTTGCACATCAGGCGAAACATAGTACGGAGCTCCGTGTAAAAACAATCCGTTTTCACCAAGGCTTTCACCGTGATCGGAAAGGTAAATGAACGCGGTATCCACATCGCTGCGCGCCGACAACGCGTCAATTAACCCTGCGAGCACTCGGTCGGTATAGCGGATGCTGGCGTCATAAGCATTGACAATTTGCTCAGACGAGCAGCTTCTGAAACTGGGGTCGGTGCATACAGAACCGAACACCTTATCTTTGTCTTCCGATCGATGATCGTAAGCGGGCCCATGGGATCCCATCATGTGCAAAATCAAAACCTGACGCTCACCCGCCTTAAGATCCTTCATTCGATTTTTCAAATCTTCAACAAAGGCCAAGTCCATGCACTCCGATCCCTTGCATGACGCGGCGCTTTGATTCAAGAAAAGACTGGTGACACCGTCGCTTGTCCCTTTACTGCCCGACTGGTTATCAATCCAAGTGACATTGAATCCGGAGCGCTGCAACAGCGACGGCAAGGCCTCCTCGGACAAAATCCGTTCCCGATCGTAGTCGCGTCTGCCCACACGGCTAAGCATGCACGGCAATGACACATCGGTGCTGGTGCCGCAAGCTTCAACCTTCGGGATATTGATAATGTCGTTTTTCGCTGCCAAAAGCGGTGTCGTTTCGCGACCATAACCGGCCAACTGCCAGTTGGCAGAGCGCGCCGTTTCACCGATAACCAGTACAAAAAGGGTGGGTCTGTCGGGTGAAGTCGTGGCTATCGGATTGATGTCAACAACGACGCGCTCACGAGGGCCTCCCGTGCTTTTGTCCCGCAACAGTGTGGAAGCCGTTGAATAAACCGTGTTAAAAGGCGCGATCATATAGCGCAGACTTTTATCGTTTCTCATCAACGCCGAGAAAGGCTGCAGTTGACTGAGCAACACCAAAATACCGATAAGTAACGCCAATGCGCTCAGTCCGGCCCGGCGGCAACGCTCACTGAAAGACAGTTTTTCTCCTGATCCCCCCGCCAACAGAAGCGCCGAAGGAATCAGCAGAAAGACACACAACAGGGCGGATGAGACAGACAGGTACATCAACGCCTCTCTTGAGTCTGTCTCAATGAAATTTCGCACCATATCAGGCGTCATCGTCGTGCCGTAAAGCAAGGAGGCAAAAAGCGCGGTCACCCCGGAAATCGATAAAACTATCATTAAGAGTCGGTAAAGATTCCGAGGTAAAACACCTAAAAGCTCAATCACAGCGACAGCCACGCAGAAAAAGCTCAAGCCCAAAACCGCCGACAGGAAAAGAGTCTGAGCGATGAGACCCGAGTCCGAGCCGGCCGAAGCGATAAGCGCGCGCCAAAAAGGCACATCAAAATATAGCGTCCACAAAAGCGCGGTAAGCAGCACCTCCTCATGAAAAGAGTGCGCAAGGTTCGTAACCTTAAAACGCTGTAAAAAGCCTTTCCTATCAAAAATGACGATGTAGATGACCGCGCACATCAGCCAATCTATTAGCATAGTGGCCACATTGTGCGAGACGAAATGCGCCCCCTGCATGGTGCGGGCCATTGAACAAATGAAGCCGAAAACAAAGACCGCGGCAAGAACCCATCTGGCTAGTGATTGATAGCGGTCTCTTAATGCGAAATACAGCGCGAATAAACAAAAACCGGTCCCCGCGTGACCGCCCGGCCAACAGCTGCCGGCCCTAAACACAAATGACCATTGAGGATCAGTGATTGCCCTGGTTCCGCCAAATTCCGTCACATTCCAAGGGCAACTTACGCCAGTTGTCTGTTTAAGCCACCACACAAAGAGAACGCTCGCGGCCATCGCCGCAAACACGTAGCAATAACGCGTAAAAGTGTCCCGGTTAAAAAGACCACTATTGCGGCGCATCAGACCGCGAATAATTTGATAAAGCACATACAAGGCGATGACGATGGGGACCGCCTTGGCACCTTTATGCAACACTTGGGAGAAAAACACGTTGCCATGCCAAGGCCAATCGCCATTAACCCAGAATAAGCGGCTCACCGCCACGTCAAATTGGTGAGGTGGAAAAAGAACCAAAAACACCAAACACCAAAGCGGCAAAACCAGCCAAATCCACGGATTGTAAGAACGCACTGCGTTGTTCATCGTCTGAGTAATAATTGCTTGAATTAACACAGTTGATACTATCGTTCAGCAACAGATAAAACGGCGTTAAAATGACGTCAAAACCCCGTCAAACCGATTGACTCCCATCAATCAGGCACCCGTTTGTATGAATTAGTGTTGCAAGCTGTTAAGCTAAAGGGCAGACTGAAAATCAAGGCGGTTGTTTTCTAAAAAGTGAGGTTAGTGTGTCTTTACCCATATTATTAGTTGACGACAACGTGGACATCCTCTACAACATTCGGGACTATTTGGTTATCAAGGGTTTTACGGTTGAAACTGCTCTCAACGGAGCCGACGCTTTGAATCGCTTGAAAACAACTTCCTACGGTCTCTGCGTCCTTGATATTGGATTGCCGCTCATTGACGGTCTGTCTATCTGCCAACTGCTCAGACGTGACGGCAACAATATTCCAATTTTGATGCTCACCGCTCGTGACAGCGTTGATGACCGAGTTCGCGGCTTGGAGGTCGGCGCTGACGACTATCTCGTCAAACCCTTTGCTTTGAAAGAGTTGGCAGCCCGCATTGAGGCGCTTTTACGCCGCAGCTACGGCAATCAAAGAGATGTGCTTCAAGTGGGTGATCTCGTATTTAATATCCAAACCCTTCAAGTCTCCCGCGCCGGCACTCCGATTAAACTCAATCCGACGTGTCTGGCTATTTTGAAAGAGCTGATGGCCAAAAGCCCTGCGGTGGTCAGCCGCTCTCGTTTGGAAACTGTGGTTTGGAACGGCTCGCCCCCGGACTCTGATAGTCTGAGAGCCAACCTCTACCTTCTTCGCAGGGCTGTTGACAAACCTTTTGACAAGGCTCTTATTAAGACTCATCCCGGTATGGGTTGGTCTTTAAGTGAATAAAAATAAAATGAAAACTATGAAGCGGTTCGGATTAGCGCATCGTATCCTTGCGGGTTGGATGTTGCAGACAGTTCTCATTGTGTTGCTCTTTACCGTTGCTATGCACGAATCCACGGAACTCATGGAAGACAATCTTGTGAGCGACATTCTCCGGGATGAAATGGGCATCCTGGTCAATGAGATTGAAGCCGGAGAGGACTTTGTGTTACCCAATTCGATGCAACTTTACGGCAACGCTCCGCAACTTCCCCCTGTCCCTGACAGATACGCTGCCTATCCGGACGGCTATCAAGAAATTGTCCAATCCGATGATTCTTCCTTTTTATACAAAATGACCATTAATGGTCATGCCTACGTTTTGGTGCGTGATCAGTACGACTTTGAGCGCAGCGAGCAAATCTTCAAAATACTGATTGTGACTTGCGCCACACTCATCTTCATCTTTTGCGTCTGTTTCGGCTATTGGTGGATCCGGAAAAAGATCATGACCCCTATCACCAATCTCTCCTCCGAAGTCCGCCAGATGGCCGAATCTCAACAATACAGGCCGCTCAAGGGAGAAATCACCGATGATGAAATCGGAGAATTGGCCAAAACCTGCGACAACACTTTAAGAAGTTTTCATGAGGCCCTCTACCGAGAGAAGTTATTTACCGCGGACATCAGTCACGAATTGAGGACCCCTTTGACCGTTATTCAAACGGCAGCCGAACTGATGCAGCTTTATCCGTTAACCGATAAACAAGCCGCACAAGTTGAGAGGATCCTCAAGTCGAGTCAGTCCATTGAGGAATTACTGACGGTTTTTCTGCAGCTGGCGCGCGGCGGCGCTTTAGAAAGCAGCGCGTTGACCGACCGCGTATACGACATCATCAAGCAAACAGCCAAAAACTGGGAAAAGCAAGCTCAAGCCAAGCAACTGAATCTCAGCATCCAAAGCGCAGCGGTTTGTCCCGGTCACTTTTCCCCAGTACTGCTTGGCACCGTTGTAAACAATCTATTGAAAAATGCCGTTCTCTATACACAAACCGGTGAAGTTATCGTCCGTGAACTCAGCGACGGCTTTGAAATCATTGATACCGGAAGTGGCATCCCTAAAGAAATCCGGGAGCGAGTGTTCCTGCCCTTTGTGCGTGGCACAAAAAAAGTTCCGGGAACCGGCATGGGATTATCCATCGCAAAACGCATTTGCGACCGCTTAGGTTGGGAGATGCAATTGCTTGATTCTGAAAAAGGCACACATTTTAAGGTGACGCTTATTGGCGGAAAACCGGTTGTGCCAATGGACAGGCGTGGAAGCAATACCTAAAAAAACGTATATATCCAACAAAAATAGCTTTTTGACCTTTAAGGTTAGCCTAAATCCGACTACGGTGCTAACTACAATCTGAGAGACAATCCGTCAATTTCTGGCGGAATCTGTTTTGCTGATTGAAAAAAGGGGAAAATGATGCGAATTCTCATTGCTCTGGGCGGCAATGCGCTTTTAAAACGCGGGCAGGCCATGGCTTACCAAACGGAACTCTCCAATGTCCGAAAAGCATCACAGCAAATCCTTTCACTTTACCGCGACAATGAATTAATCATCACTCATGGCAACGGTCCCCAAGTCGGCCTTATCGCTTTGCAACAGGAGGCCTTCAAGGACACCGTTCCTGCTTATCCGTTGGATGCCATGGGGGCTCAATCCATCGGACTAATTGGTTACATGATCCAAAAGGAGCTAACGGCCATTTTAGGACCAGACTCCAAAATTGTGAGTGTTCTGACACAAACCGAAGTCGACAAGGATGACCCGGCCTTCAGCCACCCGACTAAACCCGTCGGACCGGTTTATGAGAAACAGACGGCTGACCGGCTCATGCAGGAACACGGCTGGACAATGGCAAAAGATAATGAACACTATCGCCGCGTGGTTGCGAGCCCTGATCCAAAACGGATTTTGGGATTATCAGCTTTACAGACATTGATTGATAGCGGGCATCTCATCATTTGCTGCGGCGGAGGAGGCATCCCCGTCTATTTCAAAAATAGCGGTGAACTTGTCGGAGCCGAAGCTGTTATCGATAAAGACCTAGCCTCTTCTCTTTTAGCCGCTTCTTTAAAAGCTGATCTTTTTATCATTGCGACTGACGTTAAGGGGATTTTCTTAAACTGGGAGCAATCCAATCAAAAGTTGATTCGACAAACTTCTCCCGCTTTTTTAAGACAGCAAAAATTTGCCACAGGCTCAATGGGGCCAAAAGTTGAGGCAGCGTGCCGCTTTGTTGAAAAAACAGGTCGCACAGCGGTAGTTGGTTCTCTTGAAGAGATCGAGGATCTTGCTGTCGGTCTGGCAGGAACTCGCATCGGCACGAATTTTGAAACCGTGTTTTCGGTTAATGAATAATTCTTTGAACAAATGACCTCTACTTCATTTAAGCGCGAACTAATCAGACTCTTATGCAATCAAGTGAACCGATTACATCAAATTCTGAAGTATCACCTTGTAAGCTTGTAAAAAAAGGAAAAATAGAGAGGGTGGCCATGAAATTAGCTGAAGCTCTGATTTTGA
Organism: uncultured Sutterella sp.; assembly: GCA_958347955.1. Taxonomy (GTDB): domain Bacteria; phylum Pseudomonadota; class Gammaproteobacteria; order Burkholderiales; family Burkholderiaceae_F; genus Aphodousia. The sequence goes on along the minus strand of CATVXH010000002.1, from coordinate 84,770 downwards.
GAAAGGATCTGCAAATACGGGTAGCCCGCATCCGTGACCGACTCTTTGCCAACGTCCTGGTTCAAGAAGGTGATAAGCCTAGCGAAGACCCTGCCGAGCTGATTATTCGATTAAATGAAACACTGGCTGAGTTGGGTTCTTTAATTTCAAAAATCAACAAGACAAACTCTTCGACTTTTTTAGATGGCAAACCTCTTTCCGATGCCATCACAGAGCGCGACATTGCACTTCGTAAAGTGAGCATTTTGCGTGAAGCCTTACAAAAGGCAGCTGATCGTCCTAACCGGTACTCTCAGAAAGAGATCCGCTTATTGACACCATTGGACGTCCAGAAGGAAGAAAAAATCGTTGACAAACTCGCATACGAAGCCCGCGTTTTAGACGCCAAGATTCAAGCGAAGAACTGGGAGGTCGAGCTGATCTAAACAATCAGGTTGTAGCAAACAAAGTTTGGGCGAGAACACTATGGAGTCTACTCGGTCAATCGTTGATCCCGAGGCTGCCAACGGCGACAGATGTCCAATCCACGGTCAATGCCGTTACGGAGTACGTGAGAACATTCACGTTTCACATTAACTACCGACGTTCTGACAAATTTTGATTTGCGAGGGTGGGGTTGGGGATTATTGATTTTTATCTGTTGGTTTGATTGCAAAATCAATGTAATAGATCCGAAAAAAGAAATGGCGAGCCTTATCCTCGGCACTACATTCACTTCGCTGTGGCTGCTCCGTTCCCGGCCTGACCAGGTTCACGACGAATGCATGCGAGGGGACCCGCCGAGGCCGCAGTTTATCAAATTCACACTAAAATTTCAGGCCTGCCTGACAAAACGGCGGGTCAGCAGATTACCCTGCTCCCGCCGTTTGATCTCAATTATTGATGAGACTGATTAGATCTTGCCACCCGGAACGATCTTGCGGACGTCAAACTTCGTGCCTAACGGAATACGTTCCAACTTCATGCCCTTGGGGGCTTGACGGAACCAGTAGAGCGCTTCGCTGTCCTTCGGGCCAATCACTTCGCAGTCATATTCACCCGTCACAAACAAGGCCGTGCCTTCGGGCAAACCGATCACTTCTTCGTCCTTGTTGTACCAAAGGAATTCTTCCAAACGGTCTTCACGGGTTTCATTGTTCAGACCTTGTGTGCCACCGGAAATAAAGTGGGGATTGGTTTGGAACGGAATGAAACCGAACGTGTTAAAGGACGGCGGTTCAGCAATCGGCATATCGTTTGTCGTGCGAAGCGTCGGGCAAGCCACGTTGCCACCGGCAGACCAGCCGCAATACGGAACACCGGCATTGACGCGTTCACGGATCAAATCAATGATACCGGCTTCGTACATTCTGGTGACCAACGCCCAAGTGTTGCCGCCGCCCACAGCGATGGCCTTGGCTTCACGCACAGCTTTCTGAGGATCCTTGAAGCGATGGATACCGACGATCTTGTGACCATAAGGCTTAAAGGCGTCTTGAACTTGTTTTTCATAGTCATCATAGGTGCCCGCAACCTTGGCATACGGGATGAAAAGAATTTCATACTTTTCTTTGCCGAAAAGCTTTTCATATTGATCGCCCGCAAAATCCAAATAGCCGGAATTGTGATAGCGAGAACTTGATTGAATCAACACTCTGCGCTTCGGGCTCACCTTCATGGGTTTCAGAGGCGTCTTCTGCTTAGCCTCGGCAACCGTGCTCACCATGGCGGCGGCACCCAATAATGTGGCGGACAAGATATCTCGACGAGTAACAGTCATTTTGCGCTCCTTTGATGGGCAAACAAAACTAATTAAATATACCTAGGGTGTTTGCCTTAGGAAAGAATACGCCTCCAACATGTTTTTGTGACTGAAATTTGTAACAAAATAACACAGTCTTTATGTAAAGAGAAAAACCGCCTCAAGTGAAGCGGTTTTCTGCTATAGGACAATCAACGAGCGAGTATTTAAACCAATTTAGGCAACTGAATTTGGTCACCCGTGCTTGTGAGGTAATCGTTATAAATTTCCTCGGCGCTCGGGAAATACCATTGTCCATCCGGCCCTTTGACTGTCGTTTCCTTTAAACGGAAGGTTTTCGCGCCGCACGTCCAAACGTTATAAAGCTTCATATGCGTGCACAAACAGCACTTCCATTCCTGCGGCTGCGGCATCGCCTTTTTGCTCATCATATCCCACCATTGTTTCAGATACGGGCATTTACCGTCGTTGAGCATGTAGCCGTATGGCTCACAGTTGGGCGGCACACGCTGTTTGATCGCAGGCGAGGACTTGAGCATGCGCATCAGATATCCGGTTGCCGACAAGTGGTTGACCTCAATGTCATTTTCATTGGCATTGAGGTAAGCGCTCTTGACGTGATCAGGAAGACCGCATTCTTTGCTGATTGTGAAACGGGTGGCAACTTGAACGCCGTCTGCGCCAACCTCACGGATCATGCGCACGGCCTCTCCTCCGGTGAAAACGCCGCCCGCGGCAAAGACCGGAATATTGAGATGGTTTTCAGCCAGGTAGGCTTTGACCTCTTTTACAATCGTTTCAAGCGAATACTCACGCCAGTCTTCGCCAAAACCCAAGTGTCCACCCGCCAGAGGTCCTTCAACCACAATGTAGTCAGGCAAACGGTCGAGCGACTTGTTGCGACGCAAAAAGAGATTGAGCGCGCGCACAGAAGAAACCACAATGCCCAAAAGGGCTTCACGGAAGCGCTTGTTTTCGCTCATTAACTTAAAACTGGCCAAATGAAGGCCGGCCGACAAAGTGATGCCATTGATGCCTGCGTCAAGCGCGGCATTCAAACGCACGCCAAGCGACTCATGCGGCGCGTTATAGGTGAGCTTTTCCATGCAGTTAATCAGCACAAGGCCCTTGCCCGTTGCCTTTTGCATCACATCGCTCACGTAGCGCATGGTGGCCTCTCGGACCGCATTGAGATCAAAATGATTATCGCTTTTATCAGGGTTACTGCGGCAACCGTAATACTTTTTGGCTTTTTCAGCCGTGTAAGAAGTTCCATAGAGACGGTCGCATAAATCCATCAGCATGGCATCGGACAAATGCGCGATTCCCCCTAACTTTTCAATAGCGAGAACCATCTCGGCTGTGGAAATATTGACGCCCATACCCCCGACCATCAAAGGCACATAATCTTTGTCTTTCAGTCGTACACGCAGGTCCTTGAGACGTACATCATTAGAAGCGCTCATCAGAAAATCCCTTCAGATAAGAAATCGTACGTTGAAAGTATGTCAGTCAAATATGTAAATTCTGTAACAAAAAAGTAGGAGATTCCCCTATGTATTTCCCCCTTGACAAGCTTTCCCAGAAAAGTAAATTAACTGAGAGATTAACTTACAGGAACTCATCAAAATGGCTTTACTGACCGGCAAAAAATTACTCATCACCGGCATTTCCTCAAATCGCTCTATCGCCTACGGCATCGCCAAAGCCTGCCACCAGGAAGGCGCCGAGCTGATTCTCACTTATAACAATGAACGATTCCGCGGACGTCTTGAAAAGTTCGCTCAAGATTTCAACGCCGCGGGCGTCATCCAACTCAATGTCGCCGATGACAAAAGCATCGACGAGGCCGCTGCCAAGGTTAAAGAAATCTGGAACGACGGCTTTGACGGCTTTGTGCATTCGATCGCCTGGGCACCCCGTGAGGCAATCGAAGGTTCATTCCTGGAAGGTCTTTCACGCGAAGGTTTTTTAACAGCCATCAATATTTCTGCCTATTCTTTCGCAGCCCTTGCCAAAGCGTTCTTGCCGCAACTTGAAGGCCGCAACGCCTCCTTGGTCACACTGTCATTCCTTGGCGCTGAAAAAGTGGTTCCCAACTACAACACAATGGGCGTTGCCAAAGCGGCTCTTGAAGCCGTCACGCGCTACATGGCGGCGGACTTGGGTCCCAAGGGAATTCGGGTTAACGCCTTATCTAGCGGACCGATCAGAACACTGGCGGCAAGCGGCATTAAGGATTTCGCAAAAATGCTCGCTCACGCCCGCGACGTCTCCCCGCTTCGCCAAACGGTAACCATTGAAGATGTTGGCCGCTCAACCGCGTTCCTTTTGTCGGACTACGCCCGCGGCATCACCGCCGAAACGCTTTACGTGGACGCGGGTTTCCAAGCCATGGCCGGACAAGTGCACGCCGACCAATCAGAATAATCCATCAAATGTGCCCGTTGAGCGTCGCCCGAGAATAATCTGATCGGACGAGCGCTCAAGTGACATATCAAACTATTACAAAAATAGAAAATTTCAAATTCCAAAACCGACAAAAATCGGTTATTCTGGTTGCATCGAGAAGCATCGTGAAATGCTTCAATAGTTTTTCATAGTATTTCAGTAAGGTGAAAAAATGAGCGACATCGTTCACTTAAACGACTCCAATTTTGAAGCCGAAACCGCGCAAGGCATTGTGGTGGTGGATTTCTGGGCTCCGTGGTGCGGTCCGTGCCGCGCGCTGGCGCCGCATTTGGAAACCGCGGCCCAAAAGTTTGACGGCAAATTGCGCATCGCCAAATACAATGTCGACGAGGCCAACGAATACGCCGCTAAACTCGGCATTCGCTCCATTCCGACGTTGATTGTTTACGAAAACGGTAAACCTGTTCAACAGCACGTCGGCTCCATGGGGTTGTCCCAATTGGAAGAATTTTTGAATCAATTCGTTTAAAATGCCCCCCGAATCCGTTTCAGGCGTAACGCCTGAAACGGGATCTTTGTAAAATTTCCTTTTAATTTCTAACGATCAGAACAGCGGTGAAGGCTAATCTGCCGACCCCTGCCTTTTCAATTCACAATTCAAATTATCAAATGCATCTATCCGAACTCAAATCGTTGCATGTCTCCAAACTTCTGGACTGGGCCATTGACCTTGGCGTTGAAAATGCCAACCGCATGCGTAAACAAGAACTCATGTTCGCCATTTTGAAAAAGCGCGCCAAAGAAGGCGAGCAAATTTTCGGCGACGGCACACTCGAAATTCTCCCTGATGGTTTCGGTTTCTTACGCAGCCCGGAAACGTCCTATCTCGCCAGCACGGACGACATCTATATCTCCCCGTCTCAAATTCGCCGCTTTAACCTGCACACCGGTGATTCAATCGAAGGCGAAGTTCGCACACCGAAAGAAGGGGAACGTTATTTCGCATTGGTAAAAGTTGAAAAGGTAAACGGGCAATCTCCGGAAAACTTAAAACACCGCATGTTGTTTGAAAACCTCACGCCGTTGTTCCCTAACGAACACCTCGTGCTTGAGCGTGACATTCGCGGTGATGAGAATCTCACGGGCCGCGTGATCGACATGATCGCTCCGATCGGCAAAGGCCAGCGCGCTTTGATTGTGGCATCACCTAAGAGCGGCAAGACTGTCTTAATGCAGCACATCGCTCACGCTATCACCGCCAACCACCCTGACTGTGTGCTCTTTGTATTGCTCATTGACGAGCGCCCCGAAGAAGTGACGGAAATGCAGCGCACCGTCCGTGGCGAAGTGGTCGCCAGCACCTTCGATGAACCGGCATCCCGTCACGTTCAAGTGACAGAGATGGTGATAGAAAAAGCCAAACGACTGGCTGAAAGCAAAAAAGACGTGGTGATTTTGCTTGACTCCATCACACGCCTGGCTCGTGCCTACAACAACGTGATGCCGACTTCCGGCCGCGTGCTCTCCGGCGGTGTGGACGCCAACGCTCTTCATCGCCCCAAGCGTGTCTTCGGCGCCGCCCGCAACCTCGAAGAAGGCGGATCACTCACCATTATTGCGACGGCCTTGGTTGATACCGGCAGCCGCATGGACGATGTGATCTATGAAGAATTCAAGGGCACGGGCAACATGGAAGTGCATCTGGAGCGCCGTTTGGCCGAAAAACGTATTTACCCGGCCATCAACGTCTTGCGCTCCGGCACACGCCGTGAAGAGTTGCTATTGAAACCCGATGTGTTGCAAAAGGTTTGGATCTTGAGAAAACTTTTAAGCGATATGGACGAAGTCGAGGCGATGGAATTCCTGCTTGAACGCTTAAAAGCGACCAAGAGCAACGCAGACTTCTTCGATTTAATGCGTCGAGGCGGCTAATCATCAGATTTCGTCTCAATACAAATTAACGGCTTGCGCCCATTAACTCTTTCCTATAGAGATCAATGGGATCAAGCCGTTTTTTTATGCCGATGCGCCTATTTTGAGCAAACACACGACCAGAACCATTCACGGCAATTACGGTTCAATCTCTTGTCGTGAGATAAAACGCTTAATCATTGCAAAGCAAATGAGACCGGCCACAAAAGCAAAAGCAGCCCCCGCATAACCGATCCATTCAATAGCCGGTAATGCGCAAACCCAACCACCTACCAACGCCCCTCCTCCGATACCGACGTTGGCAATGCCAGAATAAATCGACATCGCAATCGGCGTCGCTTGAGGTTCAAGGCGAATCACAACCGACTGAAAGACAAGACCGAAAATGGTGAAGGTGACGCCCCAGAAGACGCACAAAACCATAGCCGACCAAATATGTACGGCGGAAAACTTTAAAAGCAACAAAAAGAGACTTAAACCGAAAGTACCCGTGGCAAAAAAGAAAACGGGATGTCGTTCATAAAAGTGGGAAAAGAAAATACTTGCCACAATGCCGGCGATGCCAAACATCGTCAAAGAGAAAGTTATCTCGCTTTCGGGCATGTGCGCTATCTGCGCCATGAAAGGTTCAATGTAGCTGTAGGCCGTGAAATTGGCGGTAAAAATTAAAGCTGTCAGCACATAGACGCCAATGAGGGCAGGATTTTTCACAATACCGGGCAATTTGCTGACGGAAGACCCCTGACTACCGGCCGGCACTCGAGGAAACACAAAAAGCAAAAATAGAGCAACTGCCAGGGCGACAATTCCTATGGAAAGAAAGGTGGCCCGCCATCCCATGTAAAGACCAATCATTCGCCCCAGAGGCAATCCCGCAATCATCGCCACCGATGTTCCTGTTATCACCATGCCAAGCGCCGCCGCGCGCTTACCTTGAGGCGCGATCTTCACAGCAAGAGGAGAAGCTATTGACCAAAAAATCGAATGAGAAAAGGCTACGCCCGCTCTAGATAACATCAAAGTCAGGTAGCTCGGAGCGACCGCGGATAAAAAATGACTTAATACGAACAAAGAAAGAATCCCCAAAAGCAGTTTCTTAAATTCCACTTTTGAGGCCAAAAGCATAAGCGGTAAAGAAAGTACCGTCACAATCCAGGCGTAGACCGTAATAATCATTCCGGCTTGGGATTCTGTGATTTGGAAATCACGGGCAATATCGCTCAAAAGACCAATCGGAATGAATTCAGACGTATTGAAGATAAAGGCCGACAAAGTCAGGCCGGCCACCGGAGCCCAGAGTTTGAGAGCACCTGCCTCTTCTTGTTGAGCCATGGCGCTTTCCTTTCTTTTCTTTGAATTAAAAACAAACGCGGATTATAGATTAAGAATTGCGAGCTTTTAATCTCTAACATTTAAAATTTTTAAATATAAAGCTTTCGAATTTAGTCGAGAGTTGTTTACGAACGATGACCTGGGCCTCCATAGGTTCAGGTCACTTTTTTAACTTTTTCTCAACTGATCTGTGTGTTTAATCACCGAGAATGGTAACCGCATTCGTGCTTAGTTTTCATCGCACGAATAAACCACAGCTGTTTCGAAAAACCTGCCACAAAGCCCTCAAACATCGCCTGGATTTCAAAATCATCCGATTCAGCAGCCTCTTTTCGAATCTCAAGCGCCAAGTCTCTCATCGCCGTCATGTCGGCTTCAATCATAGAAACCACCTCATGACCGGAGAAGTCCTTGGGGGAAACCTCCTCGATAGTCGCAAACGACAAATAATCCTTCATCGTTGAAAGCGGCACTTCTGACTTCATTTTCAATGCTTCGGCAACTGAGTCAAAAGCTTCAAAAGTTTCGTCATAGAGAGCTTCGGTCAGGTCATGCAACGGTTTGAAGAAATGACCAGTCACATTCCAATGCAGATTGTGCAGCTTGACATTCCATACAGCGAGGTTCGCCAAGTAAACGTTCAATTTCTTGGAGCATGTCATGATTTTCTCCTTCTTTGTTAACTAATTCCTTTTTTGTTTATCTTATTATTCTTTTAAATGAGAATCAATCTTATTTTGTTTCTAACTGTATGATTTATATTGATTTCTATGGTTTCGATAGTTTTCCGTTCGTATCATGCCTAAGTTTTGCGAATATTTGATATTTATTGGAATTTATTGGATAATTCCGCTTCTCTGTCGGAACGTGGAGATGCATGCCCGCGATAAGACCTCACGGTTTGGGGCACGTGCGCAAGGCACTCAGGGCGGCCGATGATTTTTTAGGAAAACTCTACAAATGAAACAAGGTATTCACCCCGAATATCGCGAAGTGGCCTTCTGCGATTTGTCCATCAACAAGACGTTCATCATCAAGTCGACCGCCCAAACCAAGGAAACGGTTGAAATCGACGGCGTGACCTATCCGCTCGTCAAGCTTGATACGTCTTCTGAAAGCCACCCCTTCTACACGGGCGCTCAAACCCGTATCGTTGAAGCCGGCCGCGTGGAAAAATTCCGCGCCAAGTACGCCAACCTCGCCAAGAAGGCCGCGAAGTAATTTTCTTTCGAAAGTTTTTCGCCAAAGGAGGCAGTCTGTCATTGGACTGCCTCTTTTCGTTACAATAGCTAAGTCAAATTCATTAGCCTGTATCCATGTTTGAAGAACGCCCCTCTCCGGTTGTCGCATCAGCGGCTTCAGCGCGAAAGCTGCCCCGTATGGCCCTGTTGGCCCTTTTAGTGATATTTATTATTCCCGGACTTTTATCACGCGATTTCTGGAGTTCATACGAATTAACCGGTTTCGCCCTGGTGCAGAGCATGCTTCAGGGTGACGCCACGGCATGGCTTCTTCCGACCCTGGGCGGCGAGAATTATGTCGCCGAAGGTCCGCTCAGCATCTGGGTGTCGGCCATTTTGGCAAAGATTTTCGGACCGATTTTCTCTGAAGCGAGCGCCAGCCGCTTAAGCGTTCTTGTCTGGTTCGCGATTGCCTCTTCAAGCATTTGGTATGGAACCTGGTACCTTGCCCGGCGAGCCGAAGCGCAACCGGTTGTCCTAGCTTTTGGCGGAGAGGCCTCCCCCATTGATTATGGCCGTGTGGTGGCCGACGCCGCCTTGCTGATGTTCGTGGCCACGTTCGGTCTTTTTATTCCGATTCGACAGCTTTATGTCGAAACCGCTCACCTGGCTATTGTCGCTCTCTTTTTCTTTTCACTGGCTTGGACTTTGCGTCGTGATGTGCTTGCCCCGCTCTTAACCGGTATTGCGACAGGCGCGGCCGTTTTGGTTTGCAACCTTTACTCAGGACTGTCCCTGCTGGTCATCGCGCTTTTCATTCACACCCGCATCCACGCTTACGGCACACCTTTCATTAACCGCGCCACCCTTATTATCGTCGCGGCCGCGGCCACATTCTTTCTCTGGCCGCTTCTGGCCGTGGCTGTCGCCATTGAGACCGTCGACGCCTGGTTTGCCTCCTGGTGGCAAGCGCAAATCGCATTCATCGGTCTGATCAGAAAGTCCGATATCCTTTGGTCGCTTGAAAATTTCATTTGGTTTCTCTGGCCCCTTTGGCCCTTTGCCTGCTTAGCGCTTTATTCATTCAGAAAACAGTTGCAGCGCACCCACATCAAGTTACCGTTGTGGCTTTTCTTAGGCATGCTTGTGTTCTCGCTCTTCGGCCATGTCTCCGGCGAGCGCTTCCTGATGCTTTTGACCGTTCCGCTTTGCATCCTCTCGGCCTTCGGTCTTTTGTCTGCCAAGCGTTCTCAGGAAAACATCCTTGACTGGTTTTCGGCCACTGTTTTCACATTGGGGCTCGTTGCCATTTGGCTTTACTTTTTCGCCTGGCAAACCGGTTGGCCTCCTAAGATGACCAAATCCATCGTCAACCTCGCCCCCGGCATTGCGCCTTCTCTGCACGGCCTGCTCTTTGTCTTGTGCTTTGTCACATTGCTTGCTTGGCTGGCGTTAGTTCTTTGGCGAATGAATCACTCGCAAGTGGTTGCCTGGAAGGGCCCCTGGCTTGCCGCCGCAGGCATCACGGCGCTCAGCATCACGACAGTTTATCTGTTTGAACCGGTTATTGACCGCGCGCGCAGCTTTGAGCCCATCGTGCATGAAGTCATGACAGATTATCAGGCCAAGGCCGGTAAAAATGATTGCCTGTCGGCCTCCGAACTCGATCCTGTGCACGAAGTTCTCTTTAACTACTACGGACTGCCCCTTTCTGAAAAAGCCAGTTGCCGTTTTATCTTTACAACCGAGCGCAGCGCGCGGGAACAAACCGTTGCCGAATCCACTGTTCTGGGACGATACAGCCGTCCCCGTGACCGTGATCGTTTTGTACTTGTCGACAAGGGTGAATAATGAGCCATCCGCTTCCTCAACGCCTCACTCCTCCCGATATTTCCGGTAGAGCTATCGCTAAACTCGCCGGTCCGATTTTTGTTGCCAACATCGCCATCGTGGGCGGCGGCACGATTGACACCATCATGGCCGGTCACTTGGGTGCGGACCATCTGGCGGCGATCGCATTGGGTCTTGCCTCAATGATCATGGTGTTTATGGGACTCGTGGGAATTCTGCAAGGCATGAGCCCTCTGGCAGGTCACCATTTCGGCGCAAGAAGATACGAAAAAATCGGCTTTGAGCTCTCCCAGTGCTTATGGCTTGCGTTTTTCCTGTGCTTTATCGGTATGCCGCTTCTCGGCTGCACTGACATCTGGACGAACCTTGCTCAAGCTCAAGGGCCGGTCAAAGAAATGGCGGCTCAATATCTTTTAATCAGTATGTTGGGATTGCCGGCCGCTTTGGGCGGACGTGCCTTCGTCGCATTAAATGCCGCGGTTTCCCGCCCGAAAGTCACGATGTATGTTTCTCTTGCAATGCTGGCTTTAAAAGCCCCGCTAAACGCCGTTTTCATGTACGGTTGGCTAGGCTTTGACGCATTGGGCGGAGCCGGTGCCGCGCTCTCTTCCACTATTCTCACGTGGCTGTCTTTCTTTGTCTATATCTACGTTTGGAAAAAGGACTCCTTCTATAAACTTATGCGCTGCAGCCGATTTTACGGACCGGATCCGCGAGCGATGTGGGCGCAGTTGAAAATCGGTATCCCGATCGGTTTATCAACTTTCTTTGAAGTGAGCTCCTTTACCCTCATGGCAATCTTTATCTCTCGCTTTGGAGCCGTGACTGTTTCTGCTCACCAGATTGTGGCCAATATCACAAGCATGTGCTACATGATCGCTCTGTCGATCGGCATCTCCTGCACGGTATTGGTTTCGCAATGCCTTGGCGCGGGTTGGCCAAGCGTGGCAGAGAAAGCGACAAAAAAGAGCCTCTTAATTGCCGTGGCCATAGCCACACTCGTTGCCGCGACACTTTTTTTCGGACGGGGATTTTTGCTTTCACTCTACACCAGTGATGAAACCGTTATCCGCATCGGTTATTCATTGATTATCTTCGGTGTTCTCTACCACGTCTTCGATGCCATGCAGTGCGTAAGTTCCTTTGCTCTTCGAGGCTATCGCGTCACTTTCTGGCCAATGATCATTTATGGCGTCTTGCTTTGGGGTGTTGGACTTTTCGGAGGCTACTACATGGCCTTTGTGGGTGAGCCTTTCATGGCTCCTAAAGCCGCCTACGGTTTCTGGGGAATGACTGCCTTGGGCTTATTCTTAGCCGGCGTGACTCTGGCGGCAACCGCGCTCTACGTGTCCCGAACTCGCACTCGAGAAGAAGAAGCGGTGGCTAAAAAGGCTGCCGCAATGAATAGTTGAGAATGGGGCTCCTCGGAATCAATCCGGGGAGCACTCGGCTGACCGTTCGGCTCGTTTCAATACACTTATCTAGGTCTCTTCCACGCCTATTCTTCGGAAACTATCCTGTCGCTTTTAACGACAAAGCGTTTGCCTTCGTAACAAAACGAACAAATTGCAAAAAGGTTTTGTTTCAACTCCCTTCTTCTCTATGATGAAGGTTGAAAAACAACACTATTGGAGGGGCGATATGAGTATTCAACAAAATCTGGTCGCCGGTATCTGTGTAGCCGTGGGCATTGCCTCCGTCGGCGTTTCATTAAAAGCCGGCATTGATCACTTTGTCGAACGTGACCGTGTTGTCACAGTCAAAGGTTTGGCGGAACGCAATGTGGCGGCAGACTACGTGATTTGGCCTGTCACATTCCGAGTCACCGGCAACGACCTCAGCGCTTTATACCAAAAAGCTCAAACTCAAAGCGAAGAAATCCGTCAATTCTTAATTAGTCAGGGCATAAAAGCGGAGGACATCTCTCAAGGCACGCCCTCTGTTCAGGATCTGCACGCGGATTTCTACGGCAATAACCTGCCGCCCGAACGCTACCGTATGGAAATGGCTGTATCAGTGGCTACCGGTGATGTCGACACCGTCTTAAAAGCCATGGTCAACCAAAGCGAACTGATTCAAAAAGGCGTGCTTTTTACACAAAATTACCGCACGCAGTTCTCTTTTAACGGACTCAACGAAATCAAACCCGCCATGGTTGAGGAAGCCACCAAAAACGCTCGCTCAACGGCTCAGAAGTTTGCCGAAGACAGTGACAGCACACTAGGTAAAATCCGCCGGGCTTCTCAGGGGCAATTCACTATTTATGACCGTGACAGCAACACGCCTTACATGAAGCGCGTCCGTGTTGTCACAACTGTCGAATACTACTTGAAGGACTAAAGAAGCAGCCGCCCGAGAGCGGCTGTATTTTCAAGAGTTAAGGAATGCGTCTATGGCCTCCAAAGCAAGGGGCAAGGCGTCTTTATCAAACGGATCAATGAGTTTAATGTCCGGCATGGATCGCATCCAGGTCATTTGGCGTTTGGCGAGTTGACGCGTTGCGGCAATGCCCGCCTGAACAAACCGATCGTAATCCGTTTCCCCGCATAAATAATCAAAGGCCTGGCGGTAACCGACCGCTCGCATAGAGGGCAAACGCCTGTCAAAGCGCCGATCCTGCATTAAGTGACGGGCCTCATCTAAAAAGCCCGATTCAAGCATCATCAAAAATCGTTTTTCTATACGCTCATGCAGTAAAGCCCGATTTTTTGGCAAAAGCCCCAACGTTAAGAAAGTGTGATGAGAACCCTCATTGGCGCGGTTTTGATAAAAAGAAATCGGTTTACCCGTTTGACGATAAACTTCCAAAGCGCGACTTATACGCTGTGAGTCGGTCGGATGAAGACGCTCGGCCGTTTGAGGATCAACCCGTTTGAGCTCCGCGTGCATCGCGGGCCACCCCACTTGCGCCGCCTCGGCTTCAATCCCGGCTCTCACCGCCAAATCACTTGAGGGCATGTCATTGAGGCCGTCTTTGAGCGCTTTGGCGTAAAGCATGGTGCCGCCCACAATCAAAGGCAGGCGGCCTCGCGAAGATATTTCCTCAATCAAGCTCTCGCAGTCACGAAAAAAATCCGCCGCGCTGTAGCTCTCAAAGGGGTCGCGAATATCAATCAAATAATGGGGAACCCCCTCTTTTTCCGCTTCGGTGGGTTTGGCGGTGCCGATATTCATCCCTCTATAGACCAGGGCGGAATCAATAGAAATAATTTCCGCATTAAATCGATGAGCAAGCCGCACCCCTAAAGCCGTTTTTCCACTGGCGGTGGGGCCGAGCAAAAGTACAGCCTTAGCCATTATTTACCCCGCATGAAAAGCTTGTCGAGATCAGTCATCGTCATCTGCACCCAAGTGGGGCGGCCGTGGTTGCATTGGTCTATGCGCTCGGTATTCTCCATTTGACGAAGCAGCGCGTTCATCTCCTCAAGACTTAAATAACGGTGAGCGCGAACGGCCCCGTGGCAAGCCATGGTGGCCAATATCTCGTTGCGCTTTTCTTCAATAAGGCTCGTTTGACCAAATTTTTTAATGTCCGCCAACAATTCGGCAATCAACGCCTCACCGGTTTTTTCAATGTCGCCTGCCAACACCGCGGGAACAGATCTCAAACGCAAATGCGTCGGTGAGGCGGCCTCCAACTCAACGCCCAAAGACAATAAAAGTGATTGGTTTTCTTCAAAAACCGCCATTTCTTCATCGTCAGCCTGAAAAACAAGCGGAATCAGAAGCTGTTGTACAGCGAGCTTTTGCGCATCCATCTGAGCTTTAAGTTTTTCGTAAACAATACGCTCATGGGCCGCGTGCATATCAACAAGCACCAACCCTCTGTCGTTTTCCGCGACAATAAAAATGCCCCCGACCTGTCCCAAAGCGCGGCCAAGCGGATAGGTGAGTTTCTCATGCTCGACGGATTGCGTAAAAGAAGCGCCGGAACGAATGGCCGCCACCGTATCCGGAATGATTTTGCCGCGAGAGGACTCGGAGTTCGTCTTATAAAAATCCAGATAACGATTTAATTGTGACGGCTCATAGGAATTCGCCGGTTGGCTTTTTAGCTCAAACGGTCGGCTTTGGCTCGATGCGAAGGTCTGCGGAGAAGGCGCTTGAGTCTCACCCTTGGGAGCTTGCTCTGGCAAGTGGGAGTCGCCTGAAGAAATTGAGGCCAGCGCCGGAGCCAAGGCATTTTGCACAGCGTGCATGACAAATTGATGCACCCACTGTGAATCTCTGAAACGCAACTCGCTTTTAGTCGGATGGACATTGACGTCCACTTTGACGGGATCAATGTCAACAAATAAACAATACATCGGTTGCAGCTGATTGTGAAGAACGTCAGCGTAGGCGCTCTTGACCGCATGAGCCAAAAGTTTATCTCTCACAAAACGACCGTTTACGTAACAATATTGGGCGTCTGTGCGGGCACGACCGGCGGTGGGCAAGCCAACCCAACCGTAAACACGAGCGGAAGCCGTTTCAGCGTAGACTTCACGCTGAGCTTCGGAAAACTCACCCGGCATAATCCGATTGACACGCGAGCGGCTTTCTTCCACAGGAAGCATCAAAACGGGTTTCCCGTTATTAACAAGGCGAAACTCAACGGTGGGATGGGCGATGGCGATCCGCTCCAAAGCAACCTTGCAATGCGCGGCTTCTGTAGCCTCAGACTTTAAAAACTTGCGTCGCGCAGGTGTCTTGAAAAAAAGATCTTCGACATCGACCTTGGTGCCTTGCGAGCCCGCGGCCACCTCCACCTCTCCTTCCCGGATACTGTAAGCGCAAGACTGCTCTACCGTGCGCGAAGTCAAAGTAAGAGCGCTCACTGACGCAATGGATGCCAGGGCTTCGCCTCGGAACCCCAAACTTAAAACATGTTCCAACTCATTGAGATCCCGGATTTTGCTGGTCGCATGGCGCTTGAGCGCCAAGCCAAGCTCATCGCGGGCAATACCGCGGCCATTATCGGTCACGGTAAGCCGTTTAATACCGCCTGACTCAAGCCTTACCTCGATTCTTGTGGCGTCGGCGTCAATCGCGTTTTCCACAAGCTCCTTTAAGACTGAGGCGGGACGCTCAATCACTTCACCTGCGGCAATTTGGCTAACCAGCTGATCGGAAAGCTCTTTAATAGACCTTTTCGGAGAATGTTCTGTTTTATTCGATACTTGCATAATGTTCGGATTGTAGCATCAGACAAGATAACAAAAGTTTTCAAAGCAGAAACCTGGAGGTACTTTAAAACTTTCACCGAAATGTTTAAACTCTAGTCCGTTACACTGATAAAAATACTATTTTCATTGGTCTCCCTCGGCTATGGATTGGTCTTTATTCATTGATTTATTCACCAATGCCGATCGCTTTCTGATCACGATCGCTAACGACTACGGCATATTGATTTATATCATTATGTTCATGATCTTTTTCCTGGAAACAGGGATTGTGGTCATGGCGTTTCTTCCCGGTGATTCCCTTTTGTTTGTGGCAGGAGCCGTGACGGCGACAGGCGCGATCGATCCCTGGTGGCTCACCGGCGTTGTCACGTTGGGCGCCATTCTCGGCAACACTTCCAATTTTTATATCGGTTCCTGGCTAGGACATAAGATCTACGACGGATCAATCAGTTGGATTGATCAGGAAGCACTCAACAAAACCCATCAGTTTTATTTGCTGCATGGCGGCAAGACCGTGTTCCTGGCCCGCTTTGTTCCGATTGTCAGAACATTCGCGCCGCTTATCGCCGGCGCCGCCTCAATGCCTGTATGGCGCTTTGAGTTTTATTCAATCACAGGCGCGTTCGCCTGGGTTTATGGCCTAATTTGGGCAGGACATTTATTTGGCAACATGCCCTTTATTCGTGACCACCTGACAACGATTTTGCTTTGCGGTATCGGCTTTGCCTTAATCCCTACCGCGGCAATCGCGTTATCAAAGTTTTTGAAAAAGAAAAAAGCAGAAAAACAAACTGCACAATAAACAAAATGGGCGCGAGCTTTTTGAGCATTGCGCCCATTTTTAATTGAGGAGAGACAGATGCGTCAATGGGACCACTTTATCGCAATCATCAAGAAGGAAGTGCAGCCGGCTTTGGGCTGTACGGAACCGACTTCCATCGCCTACGCGGCTGCTCATGCCGCTCGACTTTTAGGTCAAAAACCCGAACGGCTGACTGTTGCCGTGAGTGACAATCTCTACAAAAACGCCATGGGTGTGTTTGTCCCCGGCACTGGCCAAATCGGTCTTCCCATCGCCGCAGCCGTTGGGGCTTTGGGGGGCGATCCCGATGCCGGCCTTGAAGTGCTCGCAACGGTCACACCCGCCCATGTTAAAGAAGCCATGACAATGATTGAAGACGGCAGGGTGACAATTGAGCGCGCCGACAGTCTTGACGCCGTGTTTTGCAGCGCCACCGCCATGGCCGGCAACGAATCTGCACAAGTGACGGTTCAGGGCGACCACACGGGCATTGTTGAAGAGCGTAAAAACGGCCAAATTGTCTTCCAAAAACAACAAGCCATTGACACAAACGCGGAAGGTCAAAGCGCTGTCGGTGGGGAAGAGATCAACCTGAAATCCATCTATGATTTCGCCCTCAATGCTCCTTTCGAAGATATCGCCTTTATTCTTCAGGCTCGCGACATCAACATGGCCCTTGCCGCCGAAGGGCTCAATCATGAATACGGCCTTGAATTGGGGCGCACAATCAATGAACAAATTAAAGCCGGCATCATCAGTTCAGACCTGATCAACAATATGGCCGCCTGCACGGCGGCAGCCTCAGACGCCCGCATGGGAGGCGCGACTCTCCCGGCCATGAGCAATTACGGCAGCGGCAACCAAGGCATTACCGCCACAATCCCTGTGGTTAAGATGGCGGAATTTCTCAAAACCGATGATGAAAAATTAGCTCGTGCGCTCATCATCTCGCACTTGGGCGCCATATACATCAAGTCTCATTACCCGTCCCTATCGGCCTTTTGCGGCAACACGGCTACTTCCTCGGCTGTCGCCATGGCGCTCGTATATCTCAACGACGGAACCTATGAACAGGGTTGCATGGCGATCAACAACGTCATCAGCGATACCTCTGGCATGGTTTGTGACGGCGCCAAATCCACCTGCGCGATGAAAGTGCATACCGCCGCTCAAACCGCATACAAATGTTGCTTCCTGGCGCTGGCCGGGCACGGCGTGGCCGGTCAGGGAATCGTATCGGCCGACGTGGAAAAAACAATCGATAACCTTGGCGCCATGATTACTAAAGGCATGCAACAAACCGATGAGAAGATCATCGAAATTATGCGCCGTAACTAATTGATGTTTTTGAGATACGCTGGAAATTTCCGGCGTATCTCTTTCTTAGTCCATACAAAATTTTGCTATAAGCAAGGCGACGTTACTATTTCCGTATTCATGAACCTCATTGCCAGAATAAAGAACCACGCCTTGCCGTGATGAACCAAATTGGACAGCGGTAAAAATATATCATTAGCAATTTATTTTTTATCACATTAGGTCAACTACCCCTGCCTGAAGGCAGAGGCTTGAGAAAGCCTTAGTTGACTAGCCTCAGTCCGCCGCAAGGCGGGCTACGTTGGTTGGGAATGCATAGGCACCGCGGGATGTCGATCCTAGTCCCGCGCTCTGCGGTCGATGGTTAAAAGCTCTGAGAGGTAGGAGCGGTGCTACCGACAACAAACCCCTTCCAACATTGGCGAAGGATCACAACCGGCCTACGGGCCGAGGAGAGAAAACTTGAGAGTATTTGTTTTGAACATGCGGGGGAAGCCACTGATGCCGTGTTCTGCGGCCAAGGCGCGCATTCTCCTCAAAGAGAAGAAAGCCGAGGTGGCAAGGCGAACGCCCTTCACCATCAGGCTCAAGATTGCCACGGGCGAAGCTAAGCAGCCGGTGAGTCTCGGCGTCGATGCCGGATACAAGCATGTCGGCTTATCCGCTTCAACGGAAAAGACCGAACTCTATGCGTCCGAAATCGAGCTGCGGCAGGACATTACGGATTTGCTCTCGGCTCGTCTGGCTTTGCGTCGCGGGCGACGGAACCGGAAGACGCGCTACCGCGCTGCCCGGTTCAACAACCGCATGCGCAGCAAGCGCAAAGGCTGGCTTGCACCGTCTGTCGAGAACCGCATCAACGCGCATCTGTCGCGCATTGAGGCGGTTCTTCAGATTCTGCCCGTGACGAAGATCACCGTAGAAACGGCGGCCTTCGACACGCAGCTTTTGAAGAAACCCGACATTGCAGGCGAGCAGTACCAGCAGGGCGAACAGCTCGGCTTCTGGAACGTGCGCGAATATGTTCTCTTCAGGGACGGGCATGTTTGTCAATATTGCCGAGGCAAATCGAAGGATCCGGTGCTCAACGTCCACCATCTAGAAAGCAGACGCACGGGCGGCGATTCCCCCGGCAATCTGATCACTCTCTGCGAAACGTGCCACAAGGCGCTGCACCGAGGGGAAATCAAACTGAATGCCAAACGGACGAAGTCGTTCAGAGCAGAAGCCTTCATGGGCATCATGCGCTGGAACGTTCTCAATCGACTGAAAGCGGCGCATCCCGAGCTTGAGGTTCGCAACACCTACGGCTATCTGACGAAGCACGCCCGCATTAAGCACGGCATTCCTAAGTCGCACTGCGCCGATGCTTTCTGCATCGCAGGCAACTTCCATGTCGAACGGCTTGGGTGCTATTTCTTCCAGAAGCAGACCCGCCACCACAACCGTCAGATTCACAAGCTGACGATTCAGAAGGGTGGCGAGCGTAAGCTTAATCAGGCGCCGTACGTAGTCAAAAATTTCCGTCTTTTCGACAAAGTCGCCTGCAAAGGCGAAGAAGCTTTCATCTTCGGCCGCCGTTCATCCGGCTATTTCGATGTTCGAAAGCTTGACGGAACGAGGATTTCAGCGAGCATCAGTTGTAAAAAGCTTCGCCTGATCGAAAGACGCAGAACTTATCTAACCGAAATTCGCAAGGAGGCGGCGCTTCCTCCCCTGCCTGAACGCAGGGGTCTCCGCGCCGTTGTTTGATGATGTATTTTTATTACATTAAGTGCAATTCAAATAAAAAAATTCCGAGATCTGTAATCAGCAAACCTCGGAATTGTCCAAAAACTCAGCGCTTTTTTTAAATAACTATTGAGCGCGTTTTTCTAAAATCTCAATAGCAGGCAACACTTTACCTTCAAGGAATTCAAGGAAGGCACCGCCACCAGTAGAAATGTAAGAAATGCGGTCTGAAATACCGAACTTACCCACAGCGGCTACCGTGTCACCACCGCCTGCGATGGAGAAAGCGCCAGCCTCAGTGGCTTTGGCAATAGCTTCGGCCATCACTTCTGTGCCATGGGAGTAAGGAGTCATTTCAAACACGCCGACCGGACCATTCCAAACAATAGTGCCGGCCTTGAGCAAAATATCAGCAAAGGCTTGAGCCGTTTCGGGACCGACGTCCAAAATCATTTCATCATCCTGCACATCTTCGATACGGCAGGTGCGATGCTCGACCGTTTCAGAAAATTCCTTAGCCACCACCACATCGGTCGGCAGAGGTAAGGTTGCGCCCTTGTCTTGCAGAGTCTTCAAAATTTTCTTGCATTCGTCCAGCAAATCGGGTTCAGCCAAAGACTTGCCGACTTTGTAACCGGCGGCCATCAAGAACGTATTGGCAATGCCGCCGCCCACAATCAATTGATCAACCTTTTGAGCAAGGTTATTTAAAATCGTCAGCTTCGTGGAGACTTTGGATCCCCCGACAATAGCCACGAGCGGATGCTTGGCTTCTTCCACGGCCTTTGTGAGGGCTTCGATTTCAGCGGCCATCAAAGGACCGGCGCAAACCACCGCCGCATACTGCGCCACACCGTAGGTGGAGGCTTGAGCGCGGTGAGCTGTGCCGAAAGCGTCATTGACAAACACGTCGCATAAGGCGCCATACTTTTTCGACAATTCTTCCGTGCACTTCTTCTCGCCGACATTGCAGCGGCAGTTTTCAAGCATAACCACTTCACCGGGGGCAACCTCAAAACCGCCATCCACCCAATTGTCAATCAAGCGAACCGGACATTGAAGCAATTCGGACATGCGTTCGGCAATCTTCACTAAGCTGTCTGCCGGCGTCTTTTCACCTTCCTTCGGGCGTCCCAAATGCGAAACCACCATCACACGGGCTCCGGCGTCACGAGCCATGCGGATAGCCGGAACAGAGGCGACTAAACGGGCTTCGTTGGTGATGTTGCCGTTTTCATCACGAGGGGCGTTCAAATCGGAACGAATAAAAACGCGCTTGTCTTTCAAGGCACCGGCCTTGACCAATTGCTCAAGAGTTGTCACTCGCATGGTGTTTATCCCTTAAAAAGATAGATGTTAATTTTCAAATTGTAATCAGTTCACAAAAAGACGGGCTCGGGCTCCAGCCTTACGCCGAATTTAGCCTGAACCTCATCCTGAATCCGATTGGCAAAAGCCTGCAGTTGAACCCCGCTTGCCTTGCCGTCATGGTTAACAAGAACCAACGCCTGCTTCTCATAGGTGCCTGCCGCGCCTTCACGCACGCCTTTGAGGCCAGCCTGGTCGATGAGCCAACCGGCCGCCAACTTTTCCCGCCCGCCCGACAATGGGTAGTGGACAATGCTCGGAAACTCCTGCAACAATTCCTGAAAGACTTCCCGAGTCACAATCGGATTTTTAAAAAATGAACCGGCGCTTGGCAGTATCGCGGGATCAGGCAATTTGCGGGCTCTCGCTGCAACCACCGCGTTAAAAATGCTTTGCGCGCTCACCTCTTGCCCTTGCGAGAAGGACGCGGCGAGTTCCTTATAGCTCAAATTGGGCTGCCAATTTTCCTCGAAGGCCAACGTTACCGACAAAACAATAAGGTCCTCACCTTCTTTGGTCTTAAAGAAACTGTGACGATAGCCAAAATCACAATCTCCTGCGCTCAGCTCGCGATGAGTTTCTGTTTTCGGATCGTAAACTTCGACGCTGCGAACAAATTGAGCCACCTCTGCCCCATAGGCGCCAATGTTTTGGACAACCGCCGCCCCCATTGTGCCGGGAATCATCGCGAGATTTTCGACTCCACCCCATCCGAGAGCGAGAATACGCTCAACAGTCCGATGCCAGTTTTCCCCGGCGCCAACTTTGATCGTTCGCGCTTGCTCATTGACCTCAAAGCCCTTCATTTCCATGTGAATCACCAGGCGATTGACGAACTCTGAGGTAATAAGAAGATTGGAACCCGCCCCCAAAATAAAAGGATCAACCTGTTCACGCGAGGCAAAATCAAGCGCGAACCTTAGCTCCTGCTCATTTCTCACCCGTGCAAAGTATCTCGCCTTAGCGCTTACCGCCATCGTGTTATACGGCTTTAAGTCCACTAGGCTTTCAATCAACAGCGCTTCATTGATACGTCTCATTACGCTTTGCGCATCGAGATGGTTTTCGCGCATAAGTTCCTCAATGCTGCCCTGAGGAATAAAACGATCCTCGATACCCATCACTAATACGGGCACTTGGATTCCCAATTGAGAGAGCATTTCCAACACCGCGCTGCCGGCGCCGCCCGCGGCCACCCCGTCTTCAATCGTGCAAATGAGATCGTGAGTGGAGGCGGCCTGAAGAATTGTGTCGCGGTCAAGCGGCTTCACAAAACGCATGTCTATGAGCGTCGCGTCGAGTTGATCGGCCACTTCACGCATGCGGCTCACCATCAGACCGAAAGCGAGAATCGCCACACGTTTTTCTTTCCTTTGACTTTGACGAATAAGTCGCGCCTTGCCGATTTCAACAGTCTCAAGTGCCTCATCCTGGGGAACCCCCGGTCCCTTGCCTCTCGGATAACGAACCGCTGCCGGCGTATCCATCCTAAATGCCGTGGTGAGCATGCGACGACACTCGTTTTCATCCGAAGGAGCCATGATCGTCATGTTGGGAATGCTTCGGAGATAAGCGATATCAAAAACACCCTGATGAGTTTCTCCATCCGCGCCAACCAGTCCCCCACGGTCAATTGCGAACATAACGGGCAAATTTTGAATCGCCACATCATGCAAAATCTGATCGTAGGCTCTTTGCGCGAAAGACGAATAAATCGCCACCACGGGTTTAATGCCGCTAGCCGCCAATCCTGCTGCATAGGTTACGGCGTGTTGCTCGGCAATAGCCACGTCCCGATACCGATCGGGGAAACGCTTTTCAAATTCCACAAGGCCGGAACCCTCACGCATGGCGGGCGTAATCGCGTAAAGCCTTTCATCGGCTTGGGCCATATCACAGACCCAGCGTGAGAACACCTCGGTGTAGGTTGGATGTTTCGGATCGGGGGCTTTTTCCTTGATGCCCACTTCAGGATCAAAGGGACCGACCCCATGGTAGAGAGTCGGATTTTCTTCCGCCGGTTGATATCCTTTGCCTTTTTTCGTCACCACGTGCAAAACCATCGGACCGTCAAGCGCACGAATGTTGCGCAACACCGTGACAAGATTTTCAATGTCATGTCCGTCAACCGGACCGTAGTAGTTCAAATCGAAAGCGGAAAAAAGAGTGGAGTGCGGCGCCACAAAATTGACCGTGCGCTGCTCCATGCTCTTGAAAAGGTTCCATAGCTTCGGCAAGGGTTTTAAGGCGCGCTTGGAAAAATTGCGGGCGCTTGAGAAAGCGTGACCAGAAACCAACTTGGCTAAGTGATGATTTAAGGCGCCAACAGAGGGCGAGATCGAACAATCATTGTCGTTCACAATGATGAGAAGCTTAATGCCGTCCTTATAGGTCCCCGCATGATTGAGCGCTTCAACAGCCATGCCCCCCGTCAGGGCCCCGTCGCCAATCACGGCAATATGCCAGGCTTCGTTATCACCTTTCATGGCATCGGCCACCGCCATGCCCAGCGCAGCGGAAATAGAAGTGGAGCTGTGCGCCGTGCCAAAAGCGTCGTGCTCGCTTTCGCACCGTTTCGGGAAACCCGACAACCCCTTATAGCGGCGAAGCGTTTTAAATTGTCCCAAACGGCCAGTGATCATCTTGTGCGCGTAGGCCTGATGCCCCACATCAAAAATGATCTTGTCACGCGGCGAGTTAAACACATAATGCAGCGCGACCGTCAAATCCACGGCGCCGAGGCTGCTAGCCAAATGGCCTCCGGTTTTGGAAACCGATTCGACCATAAATTCGCGAATTTCTCTGGCCAAAGTCGGCAACATTGGCACAGAGAGTTTTTTCAAATCTTTTGGAGAATGAATTCGGTTCAATAAACGCATTTCTTCTCCCATTAGTGATCTCGGCTCAGAATATACCGGGCGATTTCAGACAAACGCTGCGTTTTACCCCGATAGTCTTCAGACAAAAGTTCAATTTGTTCGAGCGCGTCAAGCGCCTTATTGATTTCATCCTGCGCCATCGCCCTCGATTGGTCCAATCCCAAGAGAGATACATAGGTCGGCTTATCTTCAGCCGCGTCTTTGCCGGCCGTCTTTCCCAAAACCTTCGTATCGGCAGTCACATCCAGAATGTCATCAATCACTTGAAAAGCCAAACCGATCGCATCGGCGTATTGAATAATCAAACCGACCAGGGCCGCAGGCGGCATTGTTCTGCCCGCATAAAGCCCCATCAGGGAGCTGGCCCTAATCATCGCGCCGGTTTTTAAGCGGTGCATGAGTGTCAGCGTCTCCAAGTCCAACTTTTGGTGAACTGACAAAAGATCGACAGCCTGTCCGCCACACATGCCGGCAGAACCCGCCGCGGCAGCCAGTAGTTTTACTAACACGGTGATCTGCTCACCCGGCAACTTGGCCTGGGTAAGTTCAAAAAAAGCTTGCGCCTGCAAGGCGTCGCCCGTGAGCATTCCCATCGCCTCACCATACTTCTTATGTGTGGTGAGCTTGCCCCGCCGCAACGTGTCGTTGTCCATACAGGGCATATCATCATGCACAAGCGAATACGAATGAATGTACTCCAAAGCCAGCGCGATTCGGTCAAGAGAGGCTTCGTTTGCCGACACTAATTCACCGGCCGCGTAAGCCAAAAGAGGCCTGATACGCTTTCCGCCGTCAAGCACAGCGTAGCGCATCGCTTCATGAAGCTTCCAGGGCAAACGGTTATCCGGCGGCAACGCTTTTTTGGCGCACAGTTCAAAGTGTGCGGCACGTTCCGCGCTCCAGCTCTTAAAGTCCATCGGTAATCCCTTTTTGGCGAAGGTCGGATTCCTGCAATGAAACTTCCGTTCCATCTTCAAGCTGGCGGACCACTTCAGCAGCTTGATTTAAAAGAGTTTGACAACGCAACGACAATTCTTTCCCACGTTGATAGGCTTTGACGCTTTCTTCCAACGTCAACTCCCCTTTTCTCATTGTTTCCACAATCGCCTGCATTTCCTGCATGGCTTCTTCAAACGTTAATTTCTGAACCGATTTCAGCTGGGGCATCACGACCTCGCAAATCTTTGCATAACTTGTTCATTTTAATGGCAGACCATCTGATATTGTAGAGAACTATTACAAAATGGCCTCCTCATAAACCTCTTGCACTTTTTCACTGACATCAAACTGACACATTTCTGTTAATCAACATTCATCTTGACTATTTAAACTGCGGCAATGTGAGGCTCAGAGATCGAGAGAGAAGCCCATCCTACAGCCGGTTCAATAACCGGGTTCTGTTCGATTGGAGTTTTTTTTCGGGAGATCTACATGACGTTTTTTGACAAGTCTCTTCCCTCCTTGACATCGGTGCCTCAATGCGAGTGTTCGCCAACAGCCTTTCTCGCTCGATCCGAGAAGCTCAAAAATATTTTTTCCAATAGACCTGTTATAGCCGCGGTCAGAAACGACGACGATTTAAATTTCGCGATCCAAAGCGATGCTCCGGTCGTTGCACTCATGGGCGGTCACATTCTTCGTTTACCCGAACTTGTTCGGTGTCTGCATGCGACAAAGCGAACAGTTTTTATTCATCCGGAGCTCATCCACGGGCTCGGGAAAGATCCGGCCGGCATCGATTATTTAGCCGATCTTGTCTTACCCGACGGAATTGTTTCCACAAAAAAAGCGCTGTTACAGCGGGCCCATGAACGAGGATTGTTAACCGTATTTCAATTTTTCGCCATTGACACACAAGCCGTGATTTCCGCCTTGGATAACGCAAACGCCATTGAGCCGAATTTTATTGAAATGATGCCTGGTCTTTTATTCAGACAAATCGGTCAAATCTCGTCAATCACCCATATTCCCATCATTGCCGCCGGATTAATAAAAAAAGAACAAGAAATTCATGAAGTTTTAGCCGCCGGCGCAATAGCGCTCTCGAGCAGCACAAGGGCTTTGTGGAGTTACCAAATTGATGAGGTTAGCGATGCTGAGTGTTAAAAATATTCAAAAGTCTTTTGCTCAAAACATAGTCCTGGAAGATATTTCCTTTGAAGTCGGCGATGGTGAATTTGTCAGTCTATTGGGGCCTTCGGGTTGTGGAAAAACGACGTTATTGAGGATAATCGCCGGGTTGGAAAAGGCCGATCATGGCTGCATCAATTTAAACAATCGAGAAATTACCGATCTTGAACCCTCAGAGCGTGATATTTCCATGGTCTTTCAGTCCTATGCGCTCTACCCCCATAAATCCGTTTACGAAAATATCGCCTTTCCTCTGAGAATGAGAGCACCGGCAGTCACCCGCATTCCGCTGTTCGGACGATTTACATCCACTGCTCAGGCATTGGAACAAAATATTTCTCAAAAAGTCCCTCAAGTTGCCAAAAGCTTAAGACTGGATGGTTTACTGCAACGTAAACCCGGGGAACTTTCGGGTGGACAGAAACAAAGAGTGGCTCTCGCACGGGCTCTGATTCGCAATCCCAAGCTCTTTTTGATGGACGAGCCCCTTTCCAATCTCGATGCCAAACTCCGCATGCAGACACGCATGGAAATCTCGAATCTGCATCATCAAACAAAGGGGACATTTCTCTATGTCACCCATGATCAGGTTGAAGCCATGACCATGTCGGATCGGATTGTATTGCTCAACGCGGGAAAAATTCAGCAAGTTGGCACCCCATTAGAACTATACGACAATCCAGCCAATCTTTTTACCGCTGAATTTCTTGGTCAACCAAAAATCAATGTGTTTAATTGCGTTTTTAAAGACCGTGGCCTGCAAGTCGCAGGCATTCATAAAAACTTAACCGCCCCCAACTTGAAACAACTGGATCTGCTAAGACAAAAGGCTAAAAAAATTGCCTTCAGGCCTGAGGCCATTCATATCTGTCCTCAAGGTCAACAACCTGATTTGATGGCCGAGTTTTCTCAAGCAGAGGAGGTAGGCAGTGAATCGTTATTGAAATTTTCTGTTGGTGACGAGACTTTCTCAATCCGCTCTGCCGTCACTGATCGATACAGACGTTTTAGTTTCAAAGAAAGTGAAAACGTACCGATTGTATTTGAATGGAATGATGCGCTCTTTTTTGATAAAGACGGTAACAGGATTCTTGCGGAGGCGTTCTTATGAAAAATAATTTTGGTTTGTCTTCCTGCGCCTTTCTTTTACCAGGCATCGTTCTCTTGATTTTATTTTTCCTTATTCCCGCTTTCTGCACCGTGGTTTTGAGTCTTACCGACTGGACAATCGGCAGTAACGCCCCCGTGCACTTCATCGGGCTTAAAAATTATTTAACTTTATTTAATGATCAAAACTTTTGGATCAGCGTCAATAACACACTGTACTTGACTGTTCTCGTTGTGCCCGTCTCATTCATTGTAGCGTTGGGATTGGCTTTGGCGATGAACGCCTCTGGAAAATGGTCCCCTCT
This sequence comes from uncultured Sutterella sp., assembly GCA_958347955.1. Taxonomy (GTDB): domain Bacteria; phylum Pseudomonadota; class Gammaproteobacteria; order Burkholderiales; family Burkholderiaceae_F; genus Aphodousia. The sequence continues at coordinate 57,514 of CATVXH010000002.1, read as the reverse complement.
TTGGCAATCATTGTATTTTCTGCCGACAACCGCCTCGCTTGTCGCCATGGGTGTTGTTTGGGAGTACCTCCTTCACCCAACATTGGGGCTTTCGGCTCACATTATCCGATTCTTTGGCTCCACGTTGGAAATCAATTGGCTCAACGACCCTGATTTAGTGTTAATCACCATCGCCGTCATTTCTATTTGGCAGTCAGTAGGCTACTACACACTGGTATTTTTATCCGGCCTACTTCAGATCCCTTCTTCTTTATACGAGGCTGCAAGAATAGACGGCGCGAACGGCTGGAGTCGTTTTACCCAAATCACATGGCCGCTTCTTGGCTCAACATCCATATTTATTTTTGTTATTACCGTAATCAGAACTTTTCAAACATTTGATTTAGTTAAAGCGCTCACCGGCGGCGGTCCAAACAAAGCGAGTGAAATTCTGTTATTTACGATGTATCAGGAAGGCTTCACATTCTTTAGAAGCGGACTGTCGTCCTCTATCGCCACACTGTATCTCTTCGTCATGATTGCCCTGACCGTATGGGTTGTCCAGAGCATTGATCACAAAATTCACTACGGCTATTGAGGAGCATCAGAATGAAAAAAATTGCTATCAATGCGGTTTTAGCTATCGGCGCCTTTTTTGTGATCTTGCCTTTTATCTGGATGCTGAGTCTATCGGTGAAACCTGAAAATGAAATTTATGCGCCCACCTTGACGCTCTTGCCCCAAGTTTGGGATTGGGCAAATTATGCTGAAGCATACGTTCAGGGAGAAATGAGACTTTTCATTAGAAACGGTCTTATCGTGACTGTTTGCATTCTAGCCATACAATGCTTAACAGTTATTCCTACCGCGTACGTATTGGCTAGAAAACACTTTCGGCTTCAAAGAGCCATGTTTTTGCTTGTGCTCTCTGCACTTTTAATCCCACCTCAAGTTGTCGCCATTCCGCTGTTTTTGGTTTTCGGTGAACTCAATCTCCTGGATACGTTCGCTGTCCTTATCATCCCATTTTCGACAAGTGCGTTCGGGATCTTTCTTTTGCGACAAAGCTTTCAAGGAATACCTCAAGATCTAATTGACGCGGCAAGAATGGACGGTGCCAGTCAGTGGTACACGCTATGGCGAATCCTAGTACCGCAGATATGGCCCTCTATCGCTGTATTTGCCATTTTGTCCATCTTGACACATTGGAATGACTTTTTCTGGCCACTGATCAGCATCACGGATATCGAACGAACCACGCCACCAGTGGGTGTCTCCATTTTCGCTTCCAACGAAAGCGGCAATGATGTGGGGCCGATGATGGCCTCAGCAGCCATGACAGTGGCTCCGTTGATGATCGGTTTTCTGCTGTTAAGACAACGCTTTATTAAGGGCTTTATGACCAACGGCATGAAATAACTCTGCCGAATGGTTGCTTTTTAGGAGAAATCTATGAATTTGACACGCCGAAAAATGTTGTGGTCTGGCGCCTCCGTATTGGCTGCCAGTTCTTTTCCACTGGCGGCTTTGGCAGATGATGAACAAATCGAAATCACCTTAGCCCACGCCTATGGGAAAGTGTTTAGGCCAATTCATCAAAAAATTATTGAAAAATTCAATAAGCTTCACCCCAACATTAAAATTAAATTGGAACGCCCCTATCAAGACTATGACGGCCTGGCTCAACGAACCAAATCAGGGCTGACCCAAGGTAATCCCCCTGATTTATCCTTCCAAGGCATTGATCAAGTCAGACAATATGTTGATAACGGCACTGCCTGGGACATGACTCCATGGGTCAAAGCCGATCCTCGCTGGAGCGAACCTCACGGTTACTTCCCCGCCATGATGGCCTTGGGTGATTACAACGGACACCAATTTTCCATTCCTTTTGCTGTCAGCACGCCGATTTTGTACTACAACGAAGATTTACTCAGAAAAGCCAATGTGAATTTAAAGTCCATCGATACATGGGAAGGTGTGCTCGCCGCCTGCAAACAAGTTCACAAGCTGGGTAATGACTACAGCGGCATGTATTACGATTATCTAAACACTGGCAACTGGATGCTGCAAGCCTTGATTTATTCCGAAGGCGGCACAATGATGGATGCGGCTGAAAATAAAGTGGTGTTCGATAATGAGCAAGGTATTAGGGCCGCCAAGCTCTTCAGACGATTCATTGATGAAGGCGGAATGAAAAATTGGACTCATGCCCAGGCAGAACAAGCCTTCTGCGCCGGACGCGTCGGTTTTTACTGCGCCACAACAGGATACTTAAAAACCATTGAAGACAAAACCAAAGGCATGGCCATTAAAACAGCTCTCTTTCCTCTCAACAACAAGGGACAACGAAAGATCCCCTGCGGAGGTAACGCAGCCTTGATCCTAACGAAAGACCCCAAGAAAGCTCGCGCTGCCTTCGAATATGCCATGTTTGCCGCCAGCGCCGAAGGAACGGCGATTCAAGTTTCCCTCTCAGGCTATATGCCGATGCACGAAAAAGGAGTGGAACTGCTCAAAGATTTCTACAACTCTCATCCAAACTACCGAACTTCTTTAGCTCAGATACCCTCCATTTTCCGTTGGTATGCCTTCCCTGGTGACAACATGCTCAAAATCATGGATGTCATGAGAGATGAACAACAACGGATGGTGAGCGGTGAAATTAGTCCTGAAACCTGCATGCGCCAAGCAGCAAAACGCGTTCAGGCTCTGTTGTAATCCTTTGATTTACGGAAGGTTTTCTCAAAAACCTTCCGATTTTGGATACTTATGAAATTCTTACATTTTTCTGATCTGCATTTATGCAAAAACCGATCGGATCTTTTATATGGAATAAATCCTGCCGATCGATTGGTAAAAGCTCTCCGCCATGTCCAACAATTTCACAAAGACGCCAATTTTTTAGTCATTACCGGTGATCTTGCCAACTATGGTGAAAAAAGCGCCTACGAAGATCTCTCATCTATCTTCGAAAATTTTTCTATCCCCGTGATTATCATCCCGGGCAACCACGACAATCCGAAATTGATCGATGATATTTTTCCGATTTTCGATGGGAAAATTCAAGACTTAAAAAAGGGAATTTGGTTAGGTAAAGAAATCCGCAGCGAAAAAGATTGTTTTATTTTTTTGGATTCAACGGGCGGCGTAGGTCACAGCGGAGCTTTTCCGATAGAAAGAGCGCAAGATCTTGATAGGAGACTTACTGAAAACGCTGACCGCCACATTTACCTCTTTTTACATCACCCGCCGCTTTGCCTTGGTGTACCATCGATGGACCCCATCCGATTGCAAGATCCCTTTTATTTACAGAGTGTTATCGAAAAACATCGTTCTCAGATAAGGTGTCTTTTTATGGGACATCTTCACAGACCCATTGAAGGATCCTGGCGAGGAATTCCATTTGTCATTGTTCGCAGTTTAGCCCACCAGGTCGAAATGAATGACCTTCCCAAAGGTGATGGAGGTCAATGGCAAATCCCGGGCAATAATGAAACGCCAGAATATAACGTAATCAACATCCAAAAACAAAATTTTTATGTGCATAGCGAGCGCTTTTTAGAAAAAACCAGAAAGTTCTGGCTTTAATTCATAAAACAATATTGTGGAGAAAGCAATTGTTATATACGGAAGAAAAGCTTAAGCAGTACGCAGAAAAGATTCATCGAGCAAAACTCATCATCTCTGACATTGATGGAGTGGTTCTTGTTGATAGACAAATAAGCCCGGGCGCTGTGGAGTTTTTCAACTGCCGCCCCTTCGTTTTTCTTTCAAACAATTCTCGTTTCACTGTTAATTCTTTGGTGACATATTTTAGAAAGCGAGGATTGAATATTGACCATCAGCATATTTTTCTTGCTGGAGTTCAGTCCATAAGTTATCTTCGCTCGCAAAATTTTGATAAACCCATTGCGCTCAGCGCCAACGAAGAATTAAAAAAGTTTGCTCAAATGCAAGGTTTAAATATTCTTGATAGAGGAGATTGGTGTAAGGCTCAAAAAGTCGTTCTTTGTTCAGACTCTGAACTGAAATTTAGAGAGTTTGAAGTGCTCATCAACTTAGCAGCCAGAGGTGTTTCATTTGTTTGTGCCAATCCGGACTTTACGTACCCGGGCGAGTCCCACTTATACGCAGAAACCGGCTGCGTGTTAGCCGCACTGAAAAGCGCCGTACCAACAATACGCTATCAAATCATGGGCAAACCCGAAATCACAATGCTGGAGCTGGCATTAAAAAAACACCGAATCGAACCACAAGAAGCTGTTTTCATCGGAGACAATCCTAAAACTGACGGTTTATGTGCCCAAAAAGCGGGAATGGATTTTGTTTACGTGGACATTGCAACCGGTATATCTCCGAGCATGCTATTCGGTTATCTTGCTCGAAACTTACGCTGATATTGCGTTCAATGCTCTCATTTCCTCCACTAGCAAGATTTTCCCTCTAATCCATTTCCAATTAACTTATTTCTGGCAAAATTTTGCTAGCCATATTTTCATTGAATACACTCGTCAAGACCATGCAAAAGATCATCCTCCACACATCATGGGACTCTCCCTGCGGTCAACTGACTATCGGCGCTATTGCTGATCAACTCGTCATGACTGACTGGACTGAAGGCTGGCACCATGACGCCATCATCAAAAGATTTGAACGATTCACCGGCCTTAATTGGGCCAACGGGGAAAATGCCGTTATTAGCCAAACCATTGCTCAATTGCAGGAATACTTTGAAGGCAAGCGCCGCCACTTTGATTTGCCCCTGCGTCCAATCGGCACCCCGTTTCAAATCAAGGTGTGGAAGGCCCTGGAAAAAATCCCTTACGGACAGGTTCGCTCTTACACTGACATCGCTCAAGCGGTAGGCAATCCTAAAGCGGTCCGAGCTGTGGGAGGAGCGGTCGGTCAAAATCCCCTTTCGATTATCATTCCCTGTCATCGGGTTGTCGGTCGCGACCGCTCCCTGACCGGTTATGGCGGCGGGTATGAGGCAAAGAAGTTCTTATTGAGGCTCGAAAATCCCCAAACCGAACTCTTTTCCTCGTAACAATTTAAGCAGAATCTGCCAAACTTAATCTGCGACCGAGCATGGGCGTTTACGCTTTTTGGTCTTTTTTCTCGTGTCTGCGTTTGAGGTTTTGCGCAATGGCCGACAAGTCGAGATTTTCCTGCTGTAAAAGCACAAGCAGGTGATAAACCAAATCAGAGGCCTCATCAATAGTCTCTTGGCGATTGTGAACGGTTGCCGCCAAAGCCGTCTCCACCGCCTCCTCTCCGACTTTTTGGGCAATCCGCTTGGTGCCCTTGGCGTATAGTGAAGCCGTGTACGAACTTTCCGGAGATGCCGTTTTCCTATCGGAAAGAATTTGTTCGAGCTTGGCTATGAACTCAAGCGACGGTGCCAGTTCACCAAAGCAGCTTTCCCTGCCCAAGTGACAAGTCGGCCCTTGAGGCCGCGCCAAGATTAAAAGGCTGTCATTATCACAGTCTGTGCCAATATCCACTAAATTAAGGAAATTTCCAGAGGTTTCACCCTTGGTCCAAAGTCTGCCTTTCGACCGTGACCAAAAAGTCACCAGTCCTGTCTGCAGCGTTTTCTCAAGAGCCTGCCGATTCATATAACCCAACATCAGCACACGGCCGGAAACCGCGTTTTGCACAATGGCAGGCAGCAGCCCATCAACTTTCTCAAAATCCAATTGTTCAATAGCTTCTTTTGTGAGCATTTCCAAATACTCCTTATACCGGGCGCATTTCAATTCCTTGGCCGATAAGCCAGGTTTTTAAATCGCCGATTGATAAAATCTTTTTGTGAAAAACGGAAGCAGCCAGCGCGCCATCAACACCCGCATCGCGAAACGCTTCTAAAAAGTGCTCCCTGGCGCCGGCTCCTCCCGAGGCGATAAGAGGCACGCGACAAACTTCACGAACCTTTCTCAACTGCTCAATGTCGTAGCCGCGACGCACGCCGTCTTGATTCATCATGTTTAAGACGATTTCACCCGCGCCCAGCGATTGGACTTCCCTAACCCAATCCAATGTTTTCCAGCGCGTACGGCGTGTTTTATTTTCATCACCGGTAAATTGATTGACCCAGTAGTCACCGGTTTCATCGTCATACCATGAGTCAATACCCACCACCACGCACTGCACTCCAAATTCATTGGCCAATTCAGTAATCAACGAGGGATTGGCCAAAGCGGGTGAATTTACTGAAATCTTATCCGCGCCTTTTGAAAGGATCTGCGCGGCCTCGGCGACGCTGCGGATGCCACCGGCGACCGCAAAAGGAATGTCGATTTGCTCGGCCACACGACGCACCCAATCTTTGGACACGGAACGTCCGTCCGAAGATGCCGTAATGTCATAAAAGACCAATTCATCGGCGCCTTCATCGCAGTAGCGTCTCGCCAAGGACAAAATGTCTCCCATTACCTCATGATTTCTGAATTTCACCCCTTTTACCACCACTCCGTCTTTGACATCTAAACAGGGGATGATGCGCTTTGCCAACATTCGATGGCCTCCTTAACCGTAAATTTTTTCTCCAACAACGCCCGGCCGATGATGATGCCGTCGGCTGCGCTGCGCGCCACCGCACGAACATCTTCAAGAGAGCCAATGCCACCCGAGGCCTGCAGGCAGACGTCCGGATACTTTTGCGCAAGTGTCTGATAAAGCCGCACATTGCTGCCATTAAGTAGCCCGTCTTTGCCGACATCCGTGCACAACACGTGTCTGAGACCGCAGTCCAGATACTTTGAGATCATTTCATCAACAGTCACCGGGGACAATTTTTTCCACGCGTTGGTTGCCACGAAAGCCCTGCCGTCGGCATCCGTTCGGCAATCCAGTGCAATCACCAGACGCTCGCCTCCAAACTTTTTAAACCAGTCCCGGACCATTTGCGGATCATTGACCGCAACAGAGCCAACAACCACTCGAGCGACACCCGCCCTCAGCAGCGCGCGAACATCCTCTTCACTTCTTACGCCTCCGCCGACTTGCACCGATGCTTTAAGCGCTCGAACCAAACCGGCTATCAATGCGCACTGACGATGAGACGGATTTCGTGCCCCATCCAAATCCACAATATGAAGCCATTGAGCGCCGTCTTTCTGATAGAGCAAAAGTTGCTCCAACGGATCAACGCTATATCGGGTTTTTCGTTCATAGTCACCCTGCTGAAGCCTTACAACCGAACCTTCGATTAGATCAACGGAGGCGATAATGCCGCTAGACTGTCTCATCACACACCTCAATGAAATTTCTCAGCAGCCTCGCGCCCGCCGCGCCCGAGCGCTCCGGGTGAAACTGCACGCCCCAAAAGTTCTTGCAACGGATCGCGGCTGAAAAAGTTTCGCCATATGTCGTCTCGGCGATCGTGAAGTCACTGACGGGATAGGCATAACTGTGCACAAAATAAAAATAGTCCCCCGGCACATTATCGAGTCCACGAAAAAGAGGATCCTTTTTACAAACCTGCACACGGTTCCAACCCATGTGAGGCAAAGTCAGTTCGCCCACGTTGAGTTTGCCCACTTTGCCCGGCACCACGTCAAGCATTTTGACGCCGCCCGTTTCTTCGCTTTCCGCGCCTAAAAGCTGCATGCCGAGGCAAATTCCCAAAACCGGGCAACGGGCGCTTGAAATACTTTCGCTCAATCCCCTTTTCTGCAATTGCCGCATGGCGGCCGATGCGGTCCCGACACCCGGCAAAAACAAACGCTCGGCATCGGCCGCCTCAGAAGGCAAAGAGGTCACTAGAGGTTCAATGCCAAGACGCCTGACGGCCGACAGAAGCGAAGTTAAATTGCAGCATCCTGTATCTAAAATCACTATTTTTTTCATTCAAGCACCCCCTTGGAAGAAACCACTTCGTTGCCTTTAATCTCAAGAGCCTGTCTGAGTGCGCGGGCAAAGACCTTAAAAAGGCTTTCCACCCGATGATGATCATTGTCTCCGGTTGTTTTCAAGTGCAGAGTGCAACCAAGGGTTTGAGAAAGTGAACGGAAAAAGTGTTCAACCATTTCCGTCGACATATCTCCGACTTTTTGATACTTAAACTGGGCGTCAAAGACTAAATAGGGGCGATTGGACAAATCCAGCGCGCACTGCGCGAGGCACTCGTCCATCGGCAGCACAAACCCAAAACGACCAATTCCCCTTTTATCTCCCAGCGCTTTTTTGAGTGCCTCCCCCAACGCCAGCCCCACATCTTCGATCGTGTGGTGATCATCGACCTGAAGATCACCTTTAGCTTGAATTTTTAAACCGATGCCGGCGTGGGTGGCGATTTGATTAAGCATGTGATCGAAAAATCCAATGCCGGTATTGATTTCACTGGGGAAGAAATCGTCCAGATTCACAAAAACACGGATTTGTGTCTCTTTCGTATTTCGTTCAACCAAAGAATGACGCACGCTGGAAAGAGCCAATATTTCCTGAGCGATTTTCCCCCATCCCATTGTCTCTTTATCGTAAAGAAAGGCTCTAAGCCCCATATTGCGGCCAAGCTCCACATCTGTTAAACGATCACCGATCACAAAGGATTTTTCCTTATCCAAGCAACCGGAATATAAATAGGGTTTCACCAATCCAATTTTCGGTTTCCGGCACTCGCAGTTGTCTTGCGGTTTATGCGGACAAATAAGAACCTGCCGAAAACAAATTCCTTGCGATTGCAAAATTTGAAGAAGCAAATTTTGAGGCCCTTCAAAATTTTTGAATGGGAAGCTGTCGCTGCCCAATCCGTCCTGATTGGACACCATCACAAATTCCCACCCCGCGTCACGCAATCTCTGCAGCGCCGCGATGCAGTCGGGTTCAAGACGGAACTTCTCAAACGAGTCGACTTGAAAGTCATCGGGCTCAGCGATAAGCGTGCCGTCCCGATCAATAAACAAAATTTTCATCGGCTTCACGGTTCAATCTCCCTTAAAACCGCCGTGAGTTTGAATATGAAAGCCCGGCACTCTTCAATTGAGCCTACGGAAACGCGTAAAGTGTTCTCCGAGGCCCCGGGCTCCCTTAGGGCAATCCCCCTGCGCCATAATTGCCGGTAGACAAGTGAAGCTTGCTTGACTTCAAAAAGAACAAAATTCGTCTTTGACGGATAAACCCTGCGGACAGCTTTGAGCTTCTTGAGTTCTGCGACAAGATAATCCCTGTTGCGCTTGATCACCTCCACGCGTTGCCTCATGGCGGCAAGGCCCCCTTCAGACAGTGATCGCTCGGCTATCGCGGCCACCGGTTGAGCAACCGGATAAGGCGCAATCACCTTTTTAACCGATTCAATGATTCCGATATTGCCCAATATCATTCCGCAACGCAATCCCGCCAATGAGAACGCTTTTGAGAGCGTGCGCACAATCGCTAAATTGGGGTAAACGGATAAAAGATCGGCAACTGAATCCTGAATACAAAATTCGATATAAGCCTCATCGATAACGACAATTGAGTTTTGAGCGCTCCTCAGAAGCTTTTCGACATCAGCCCTTTTCACCAACTCTCCCGTGGGATTGTTCGGGCGACATAAAAAGACAATTTTTATGTTTTTGTTTTGCTTAATTTGCGAGCAAAGCCCCTCAATATCCAAATTCAGATTATCTCCGGGGGCCACCTCCGTTACGTTAATCCCACACGTCTTCGCACTGATCGAATACATGCTGTAAGTCGGCGCGGGATAAATCACACTATCTTTAAATGGCGTGCAAAACGTTCTGATCAAAAGTTCGATCGCTTCATCGGCTCCCCGGGTCACCAAAACCTCTTCGGGTTTTACTCCCGCATAATCGGCGTAGCACCGAATGAGCTCACGAGGCTGAACTTCAGGATAACGATTAAGCGAATCAAACCGCATCTCAAATTTGGTCGCCACCGGATACTCGTTAGCGTTGAGCCGAATCATTGATTCAGACTCACAGTCTATTGGGGATACGTAAGGCTCAAGTGTTTTGACAAAATCAGTCACCAGGTCACAGGGATTCATAACATCCTTCCTTTTAATTTAGCCAATCGCACAGATGCGGCACGCTTATGAGCGAGAAGTTTTTCAGCCTCGGCCAATTTCTCCACAGCAGGCCCCAAAGCCTCTAAGCCTTCAGCGCTAACCTCCTGAATTGTCATGCGACGTTCAAAATCCGCTAATCCCAGGCTGCTGTAAGTCTTTGCGTAACCGTAGGTCGGCAACACGTGATTGGTGCCAGAGGCATAATCGCCACAACTTTCCGTAGACCAATCGCCCAAAAACACAGAACCCGCATTTCTCACATCGGCCACCAATTCCCGCGCGTTGCGTGTTTCCAAAATTAAGTGCTCAGGAGCGTAACGATTGGAAATCGCCACGCAGGTTGACAAGTCCTCCGCGACAATGATCCGGCTCATTGATAGCGCCACTTCCGCTATGGGTTTGCGGGGAAGCGTTTGCAGCTGCCTGTCAACTTCTTGAGAGACCTTCCCGGCAAAATCAGCGTCCGGCGTCAAAAGAATGACCTGTGAGTCTTTTCCGTGTTCAGCTTGAGAAAGAAGGTCTGCGGCCACAAAAGACGGATCGGCGCCCGAGTCCGCGATAACGAGAACCTCCGAGGGGCCCGCGGGCATGTCAATTGCGGCACCGTCGGCGCACTCACTCACCAAGCGCTTGGCTTGAGTCACAAAGGCGTTGCCGGGCCCAAAAATTTTCAGAACCTTCGGCACCGACTGCGTGCCAAAGGCCATGGCGGCAATGGCTTGAGCGCCCCCCGATTGATAAATCTCAGTAACGCCGCAAAGTTTGGCGGCATACAAAATCTCATCGGCAATTGTGGGCGGCGACATCAAGATCACTTTCCGACAACCGGCAATTTTGGCCGGAATTGCCAACATCATGACCGTGGAAAAAAGCGGCGCAGTACCCCCCGGCACATATAACCCCACAGAATCAATCGCGTGAGTCACCTGCCGACATAAAACTCCCGGCATCGTCTGCACCACCACAGGGGATAGTTTCTGAGCTCGGTGAAACGATTCAATGTTTTTCACCGCAAGTCTCATCGCAGACTTAATCTCTTGCGGCAAGCGAGCTTCGGCCTCTTCAATGGCATCATCCGCCACACGGATAGAGTCCAGCGTCGCTTTATCAAATTTAGCCGCATAATCCCGAAGAGCCGAGTCACCGCGCGCTCTCACATCGGCCACAATGTCCTGAACCGTCTTCGCAATATCGGCCCCGGCAAGCACAGCCGGTCTCATCAACAGTTCAGACTGCTCTTTTTCTGAAAGTTTTTCCCAAATCACCGGTTTCAAAATAGACATCTTTGCATCCTCCTTACTTAAGCATCTTTTCAATTGGCAATACCAAAATGGAACTTGCCCCCAGGGCTTTCAGTTTTTCCATGGTTTCCCAGAAAAGCGTTTCTCGACTGACCATATGCATCACAATCTTGGAGTCATCATCGGCCATCGGAAGCAGCGTCGGATGTTCAGCGCCTGGCAAAAGCTTGACCACTTCCTCGATTTTGTCCTTCGGGGCGTGAAGCATTATGTATTTAGAGCCCCTGGCCTCAAGAATTCCATCAATACGGGCCAAAAGCATGTCCATCAGGAAGCGTTTGTCGGAAGAAAACTCACCCGTGCGTTCAATAAGGCAAGCTTTCGATCGAAATACGGTTTGCACCTCCTTGAGTCCATTCGCCTCAAGTGTGGCGCCGGTGGAAATTTGGTCGCAAATCGCATCAGCAAGCCCCGCTCTCGGAGCGATTTCCACTGAGCCCGTCAGCAAACAAGGCTTGAAATCGACTGCTTGCTCACGCATCCAGCGTCCCAAAAGATTTGGAAAGGAAGTGGCGATCCGAAGCCCTCTTAAATCTTCCGGTCCCTTCCACGGCATATCCATCGGAATTGCTATCCCTAAACGGCACTCGCCGAAATCGAGACGCCTCTTGACCGTGTAGGAGGCTTCATTGCCCAAGGCTTGACGAGCGAGCTTCATCTCTTCAAGCACTCCTTCTCCCACAATACCCATATCAACAGTGCCATCCATCACCAATCCCGGAATGTCATCGTCACGAACAAGAAGAACCTCAACCGGGAAATTTTCAGCAATGGCTATAAGTCTTTGAGCACGGACGCGAACCCTGAGGCCCGCCTGTTCGAGCAACCCCAGAGAGTCTTCGGACAATCGTCCTGATTTTTGAAGCGCAATGCGCAAACGAGAATTTTCAGACATCGTTTTTCCTTTAAATGAATTTAGTCATCGACCTTAGAACCGGAAAAACGAGGAGGAAATAAAAAGCCTCCGAAAATTCCTTCGGAGGCATCTTCAATTTCAGTGATTGGATTTTGGTCGTTGCCGCCGAAAGAATCTTTTCGTCTTCCGGCGCAAGCCAACCATTCGCCAGAGACTACTCAAGCGAATGATGGTGCTGGTTAAGGGCAACAAATAAATATTTCATAAAAAATCCTTTTGAACGTTGTCATTTTGACACTTTTAACCTGTATTCGTATAGGCAATTTATCCTAGTTATTGAATTTTTTTTTGCAGAAGTTTGTTCAATTGTGAAGCAAAGGCGACAAATAGGTTGCAGATCAATCTCGTTGAATCTTTATCGAGTGATTTGATTCGGTAACTCTTTTCTCATTTTGGGAGATCTTAATGGTTGGTGTCATCGTTACACTGTTGGTGATCGCAGCGGTCGCCTACTGTGTGCTGAAAAACTACTGGCCGCCTTCCGGGATTGGGCTTAAACATCATGTTGATTGCGGGTTTTTCTTTCTATATGGACAAAATCGGTGCCTCAAAGGCTCTCGTTAAATTATGCGTGAAACCTTTGTCCGCAATCCGTTCTCCGTATGTTCTTTTGGCTGTGACTTATGTCGTCGGTCAATTCATGGCGCTCTTTATCAATAGCGCCGTCGGTCTCGGGCTTTTGCTCATGGCAAGCGTCTATCCGCTTTTGGTCGCGCTCGGCGTTTCCCGCGCCTCGGCCGCCGCTGTGATCGGCTCGACCTGCTGCCTGGATTTGGGACCTTCGTCCTCCAACTCCATGCGTGCCGCAGACTTGTTACAAACCGATGTGGTGACGTACTTTGTGCAAGATCAATTGCCGGTCGCCCTTTGCGTGATAGCCACCGTGGCTATCGGCCACTTCTTGGTTCAACGCTGGTTTGACCGTCGCGATAACCTCGTAGGTTCGGGCGGCGCTAAGACCAGTGATAAGGATCTTGAAAAGGCTTTTGAAGGCGCCGGCCCTGCCTTTTACGCCATTTTGCCGATGCTGCCGCTCGTGCTTTTGATCATCTTCTCTCCGATGGTCTACGCCGAAGTGAAGCTTTCTCTGCAAACTGGCATCATCGTTTCCTTGCTCATCGCTTTTGTTGTTGACTTCATCACACACCGCCGCTTCAAGGAAGCCTGCCAACGCTCTCAAGCGATTTTTGAAGGCATGGGTAAAGTCTTCACATCAACCGTCGGTTTGATCTGCTGCGCCGAATTGTTCGCATTAGGTATGAACAAGATGGGCGGTATCACAACGTTGATTTCCGCTGCCGCTTCCATGGAAAGCGCCGGTGTCTGGGTTATGCTCTTTGTGATGCTCGCCATTATGGTTATCGCCACGATCGTGACGGGTTCCGGCAATGCCGCGTTCTTTGCCTTCTCGCCTCTGTTGCCTGAAGCCGCCGCCAGCGTTGGCATCAACGCCGCCGTGTTGGCCGTCCCGATGCAATTGTCCGCAGGCATCGCCCGCACAATGTGCCCGATCGCCGGTGTCATCATCGCTGTCTCGGGTATCGCCGGATTAACGCCGTTTGAAATCGTACGCCGTACAATACCTGTCATGCTCATGGCGCTTGTCATGAACGTGGCCGCTTCGGCGATTTTCCTCTAATCGTTTCACCAAAGAGGTATTCTCATGGCTCTTTTAATTAAAAATGCTCACGTCTTCGCCCCTAAGGATCTTGGTGTGCAAGATGTGTTGATGGTCGCAGAAAAAGTCGTGGCCATCGGCAAGGATCTTCCCTCCACATTGCCTGACACGGAAGTGATCGACGCCAAGGGACAAATTATGACCCCGGGCTTTTTCGATCAACACATTCACGTCACGGGCGGCGGCGGAGAAGGCGGCACGGTGACCCGCACGCCTGAGATCATGCTCTCTGAGCTGGTCGCTTGCGGTACCACAAGCGTGGTCGGTGTCTCCGGCACTGACTTTGTCACCCGCTCCATTGAAAACCTTTTAGCTAAAGTCCGTGCCTTGAAGTCTGAAGGCGTTTCAGCCTGGATGTATACCTCCAACTACAGATATCCGCCGACAACAATGTCCGGCTCTGTGGCTCAAGACCTTTTCCTGGTGCCAGAATGCTTAGGGGTGAAGATCGCTTTGGGTGACCATCGCTCCTCATTCCCGACCGTTCAAGAAGTCTTGGCGCTTTTGGCTGAAATCCGTGTGGGCGGCATGATTGCCGGTAAGACCGGATTCCTCCATATCCATACGGGCAACATCCCCGGCAGTTTTGATATGTATAAGGAAATCGTCTCCCGCGGTTTCCCGATTAAGCATATCCGTCCGACCCACTGCGGTCGTATCCGCCACGTGTTTGACGCCGCGGTGGAGTTTGCCAAAGCAGGCGGCTACATCGACATCACGACGGGCGCAAGCTGCGCTTTCGACAACCCCGCCATTGCCGTGATGACGGCTCTGGACGCCGGTGTCGACCCGACGCACATCACCTTGTCAACTGACGGTCACGGCTCCGTTCCGCGCTTTAACGACAAGGGCGAAATGGTTGGCTTGGGTGTCGGCGGTGTTTCCGGCAACCTCACTGAGGTCAAGCGCCTGATCGGTGAATTCAAGATGCCGGTGGAAAAAGCGATCACCTTCATTTCTTCCAATGTCGGTAAGGCCCTTGACCTGCCCGGCCAAGGCGTGGTTGAAGTGGGTGGTTGCGCCAACGCTTGCCTCTTTAATGACGCCATGGAACTGACGACAGTCGTCTCACGTAATCGTGTGATGATGCGAAACGGTGAAATCGTTCAAAAGGGTACTTTTGAATATTAACCGTTTCTTTCCTGTACCGAGACTCCTCCCTCGGTACAGGTTTTTTACCCCTCTGATATCTTCTGGAACAAACAAGTGAACTTACACACCATCGATACGCCCGCATTGATTCTTGATGAAGTCAAAATGGACGCCAATATCGCCAGAATGCGAGACAAAGCAAAGTCGCTCGGCGTGACACTCAGACCACATCTGAAAACCAGTAAATGTTGGGAAGTCGCCAAGCGGCAGATCTGGACTCCTCAAGGTCCGGCCACTGTCTCCACGCTGAAAGAAGCCGAAGAGTTCGCCTCGCATGGAATCACCGATATGATCTATGCGGTCGGAATCGCTCCTCAAAAACTTCATCGAGTGGCTAACCTCATTCGACAAGAGGTTGATTTAAAAATCATTCTTGACAATACCGAAGCCGCTCAAGCGGTTACTCGTTTTTGTCAAAAAGAGCATATTGAGATCAAGGTGCTTATTGAGATCGACTGCGATGGACACCGCTCCGGACTCAAACCTGACAGCACAGAAATTATTAGTGTCGCCCAAGCCATCGAGGCGCCCGCAAAACTTGTCGGCGTACTCACTCACGCGGGCGGCTCCTACGATGTGGACACTCACGAAGCGCTCATGGCGCGTTCTCAAGGTGAACGTGACGGCATCTGTCGCGCGGCCAAGATGCTGCGCGATGCCGGTTTTACCATCTCCATAGTTTCCGTCGGCTCGACTCCCACCGCACTGACTGATGTGGATCTTTCAGGAGTCACAGAATTGCGAGCGGGCGTGTACGTCTTTTTTGACCTCTTTCAGGCCGGCGTCGGCATTTGCAAACCCGAGGACATTGCCCTGTCGCTATTGGTGACTGTGATCGGCCACCAGTTGGAAAAGGGATGGGTCATTACCGATGGCGGATGGATGGCATTATCACGTGACCGGGGCACGGCCAACCAAAAGGTGGACCAAGGCTACGGCTTGGTCTGTGATATCAACGGAAAAATTATTGACGGACTTTGGGTCAGCGGAGCCAATCAGGAACACGGAATTATTTCCTGCCGTAATTCTCAACATTTTGATCCCAAACAATTTCCGATCGGCACGCGTTTGCGAATTCTCCCCAACCACGCCTGCCCGACCGGCGCACAACATCCGTTCTACTACGTGGTCAACAACAGTTTGGAAATTAAAGATCGTTGGAGTCGTTTCTACGGTTGGTAGACTGTTAACAAGCTGCCTTTTTAGGCCGAGATATTTTGGTATCTCGGCCTTTTTCCGTAATACATTAGTCCTTAGCCACAACAATTTTGCACAGGCTTCGATCAGATATCCCAAATACTCTGAACGGTAACACCGGGGGCGACATTGTAGGCAGTTTCAGGCATGGCGATAATTGAAGCCGTTCCAAGCGCAATATTAAATTTTTCTAACGCACGAATCCTTTTAGCGTCGTGAGTGTCAGGGGTTTTCTTCATTTTCACCTCTATCGGATAATAATGACCCTCTGAATGAATTATTAGGTCAATCTCCATGCCTGTGCTGTCACGGTAGAAGTAAAAATCCGGTTTTTTCCCGTTATGGCAATAGCTTTTTAAAATTTCAATAACGACAAAAGTTTCAAAAAAAGAGCCGCTGTAAGAATGATTTTGCATTTCTTCAGCAGAAGAAATACCAAGGAGCGCTGCTGCCAATCCTGTATCCGCCATATAGACTTTCGGGCTTTTGACGATTTGCTTATTGATATTGCCACTAAAAGCCGGCAATAAATAAATAAGTCCTGAAGCCTCAGCAATTGAGAGCCATCGTTTGACGGTAGACATGCCTACATCACACATTTGAGATAGAACCTGAATTCGCAACTCCTGGCCCGTTCGGGCAGCTAGGGCTTTTAAAAACTTTCTAAATTCAAGTGTCTTCTCTACCCCCATAAGCGCTGCAATATCTCTTGACAAATAAAGATCAATCAATGAGTCATAAAACCATTGCCGTTCCGTGGAATCTAGATGAAGCACTTCAGGCCACGCCCCTTGGAAAATCATCTCCCATGTTTGCGATGCATTTAATTTGGGAAGTGTTCCTTTGTTTCCAGGGATGAAGGGCTTTTGGTCAAGTCCTAAGCCTAAACGCTCGTACAATGACAGAGGCCATAAATCAAAAGAAATTAATCGACCGGGTAAAGCATCCGCTACATTGCTCATCAAATGCAATCGCTGAGAACCGCTCAACCAATATTGACCCTTATCTTCTTTTGCATCCACTTTTTCTTTTAGCGGACGAAAAAGTGAGGGAACCAGCTGGATTTCATCAATAACAGCCGGTGCTGGGTTGTGCTCAAAAAATGAAGCTGAATCTTCGTACGCCATCAAACGTTGAGCTGTGTTATCAAGCGTAATATAGCGACGCTCATCTCCTGCTATTTTCATCAAAAGAGTACTTTTCCCAACTTGACGTAGGCCAGACAGCATCACGACTTTGAAACGTTTAGAAGCTTTCTCAATAATCGGTTCGAGTGTTCGATGAAGATAAGTCATGATCTCAAAATTAAACAGATATACAAGGCTTTCATATATTTTCAATCATGTTAATAAAATTAACTATGGATAGCAAATAATATTTACTATGCATAGTTAATATTATTGTTACTTTTTTCATTATTGGGATAGGTGACGAGATGTTGCCCGCCACCTATATTTTTAATAGCCAAAAAATCAATAGACGTGAAAATACTGAAACAGTTAAATGCGATACACTTCGCCTAATTGAACGTTTCGATCTCGATCTATGAAATCACTCTGGATGCTTTCAGCCTCATTTTTCTTTTCCCTAATGGCGGTTTTCGTTAAATGGGCGGGAGAAGATTTTGGGACATTTGAATTGATTTTTTATCGCTCTATCGCTGGAGTCATTCTTTTATACGCCTTCGTCCGAGCCAAGGGGTTCACCATCGTCACCCCTCACTTATTCGGCCACTTCAAGCGCAGTTTCATCGGCACGGTTTCCATGACGATGTGGTTCTTTTCCCTTACCATGCTGCCGGTGGGCACATCCATGACACTCAATTACACCTCGCCGCTTTTCATGTCGTCCTTTATGATTGTGTACCTGATGGTGAGAAAACAACCCATGCCGTGGGGATTGTTGGGCTGCATTCTTTTAGGCTTTTTCGGTGTATGCCTGGTACTAAGACCGTCGTTCTCTTCAGGTGAAATGTTGGGGGCGATGCTGGCTCTGGGTTCCGGATTTTTAGGAAGCGTCGCTTATTGGCAAATTCGAGAACTCGGTCAACTCAAAGAGCCCTCCTGGCGAATTGTGTTTTATTTCACAGTCTTTGGCTCTGTTTTCGGACTTTGCGGTAACTTTGCTCTCGAAGGCGGTCTCTCCCCCATTACATCCGACAACGTCGGATACCTTCTAGGCATGGCCGTTTGCGCCACGCTTGCTCAATGCTCACTAACCATGGCTTTCGGTCAGGGCAATGTGCTTTTGAGCTCCTGTCTGCAATTTTCCGCCATCATCATGGCCGAGCTCATGGGCTGGTTCTTCTTCGATGACACCCTGTCGTTGCTGACAGAAATCGGCATCCTGGTCATCATGGTCGCCGGCGTTTGCGCCACTATGCTCACCAAGCGGCAACAGCAAAAACATTAACAATATGCAAATGTTATAAGTCTCTCGGATGGATATATATTATTGATTTTTAACGATTTTATTAAATGATTTGATTGAAACTTTCTCCTCGCTGAAATATTTGGTTGCGAGCACATACATTTTGAATCGGTATTTGTATTCGGGGATCTGTAAAGTTAGAGGCGTGAGAGACAAGCAGAGCTGGTCCTCCGGAACAAGAGAAGAGAGAGTTTGGCTAGGGCTTTGAATAAATCCCTAGCCTTTTTTTTCCTGAATTTGTATTAAACGCAACAATGTGCAAAAAAACTGGAGAGCCTGAATACTTTCAGCTACGATCTGCACTGATATTTTTAACGGATGGTTTGTATGCAAAAATCATTTATCGCCCTCGTTGGAGCCTTCGTCATGGCATTAACCGGTTGCACGGAAAAAAGTCCCGCTGATAATTTGGCAGGAGACGCTGTAAAAAACCTTCAAGGAACTTCGTGGCAATTGGTCACCGCGGACTCATCCGCCAATAAAGAAGACTGCGAAAATCTGCCTCCGGTCATGGATTTTCTTGACGGCACCAAAGTCTCAGGCAATTTAGGTTGCAACCTTTTTAATACGACCTATACGCTCGAAGGGAAAAAATTCTCTTTCGCACCCGCGGCTACTACGCGAAGAATGTGCTCTCCTGATGCCATGAAATTGGAAGGGCGTCTTTTGAATGTTTTGCAAAATACGCGTTACCTGACACAAAACGCGGCGGGACTCATGTTCTGGGATGAAAAGGGACAGCTGCTGGCGCAGTACGAACCGGAAAAAACATCCAGCTGTCAGTGATTTTTTTAATGGCCTTCGAAATGTCGAAGGCCATTTCTTTAGTGGGCGGACTCCCAACTGTCTCCGCTTCCAACCTCTGCTATCAGTGGAACGGCGAGTTGAGCAACGTTTTGCATCAGTTTCGGCAACGCCTCTTTAACCATTTCCAACTCCTCGTGAGGCACTTCGAGAACAAGTTCGTCGTGAACCTGAAGCACCAACAACGTTTTGAGATGATTATGCTCAATCCAGGCTTGGACAGCGATCATGGCCTTTTTTATCAGATCAGCAGCCGTACCCTGCATAGGCGCATTGATGGCGGCGCGTTCAGCGGCCGCACGCACGGGCGCTTTGGAGCTTGCGATATCCGGCAACCAAAGCCGACGACCGAAAGCCGTTTGAACAAACCCTTGCTCATGGGCCAAGGCCCTTGTTTTTTCCATATAAGCCTTCACACCGGGGTAACGGGCAAAATAGCGATCAATATAGTTTCTCGCCGCCTGAGGTTCAATCCCCAAGTTTTGAGCCAATCCAAAAGCGCTCATTCCGTAAATCAATCCGAAATTAATGACTTTCGCCGTTCTCCTCTGATCGGGAGAAACTTTATCCAAACCGACACCGAAAACTTCCGCGGCGGTTGCACGGTGAATGTCTAACCCCTTATGAAACGCATCCAGTAAACCGGGATCCGCTGACAGATGCGCCATAATCCGCAACTCAATTTGAGAGTAGTCGGCCGAAACAATTTCACTGCCTGAGGGAGCTACGAATGCTTCGCGAACACGCCGACCCTCACCTGTGCGCACCGGAATGTTTTGCAAATTAGGGTCACTTGAGGCCAAGCGACCGGTCACGGCGGTTGTTTGGCCAAAAGTCGTATGCACCCGGCCCGTTTTTGGATAGATCATTAACGGCAGTTTATCCGTGTAAGTGCTCTTTAGTTTGCTTAAACGGCGAAATTCCAAAATGGCCTTCGGCAACGGATAATCCAGTGCGAGCTGCTGCAGCACATCTTCATTGGTGCTATAGCCCCCGCTTGCTGTTTTCTTTGTTTTAGGCGGCACCGGTATCTGCAGCACTTCGAAAAGAACATGAGAGAGTTGTTTGGGGCTGGCGACATTAAATTTTTGTCCGGCCATCTCCCAACACTTGCGCTCCAATCTCACAATTTCATCACCAAGCGAATCACTTTGCGCGCCCAATCGCATCGAGTCAATCAAAACCCCGTTTCGTTCCATAATGAATAAAACGTTCTGTGTGGGCAGTTCCACCGTCTCGTAGATGGATTTCAGTCCCTCATCGCTATTGACCCTGCTTCGCAAAACTTTATAAACGTCCGCAATCGCTCGTGAGCGGGCGGTGCAGTAGTGGGCTGCGCTCTCAGAGTCAACCTGCGAACACTTGATAGTCTTCGCCCCTTTGCCAATCAAATCCTCAATTACGGGAACATCGATTTTTAGCCAACGCAACGCCAAATTCGCCAATTCATGCTTCATGTGCGCTTCAATGACGTAGCTTAAAAGCGTCACGTCTTCCGTGGCGATCGACAATGAAATGCCCATGTTGGCAAGGGCGTGGCGAGCATATTTGCACTGATCACTGACTTTGAGACTGCAAGAGCCAAACCAAGGCGCAAGAATGCGAGTTACATCTGAAACATTGATTCCAACGCCGGAAGCCTCTTGAGCCACCGGCACATACACATTTTTATTGCCAAGGCTAAATCCGATACCGCTGACCACGGCGTGCATGCCGTCAGAGGGATCCGTGAGCAAACTAAATGCAACGGTTTCTTTTGTCGAAGCCAGCTCATCAGCAAAATCCTGAAGACAATCCGGCTTATCAATAATTGTCAGTTTGACTTCTCCGGCAGTCACAACAGAAGCCTCTTCGGGCTCTGAGGGAATACTGGCAAAAAGATCCGCCGTTAAATTTTCTTGTTTAGGCGCTTGAGATTTGGGAAGAGCTTGCCTTTGAACTGACTTTTTACTTTGCTGCATTTCCCAGCGAGCGTAAAAATCCGTTAAAAAAGCCGTATCCTCATCTTTGAAAACCAACGAGGTCACTTCCCCACCATCAACCCAAGCAGATAAATCGGCGTCGGTTTTAATGGTGACGAGCGCCCGCGCGGTCGGCAAAAAGCTCATCCCTTCTCTCAGGTACTCACCCGCTTTTCCCTTGACCTCATCGGCTCTGCGCATGATCTCGTCTAAGCCGCCGAAATCATTGACCCACTTAGCCGCGGTTTTCGGACCGCATTTCGTAATCCCGGGGACATTGTCAACGGCGTCCCCCATCAAAGACAAGTAATCAATTATTTTGTCGGGCGTCACACCGAACTTATTTTTCACACCTTCGACATCCAGAATCTGCCGTGTCATGGTGTTGAGAATGAACACATTGTCAGTCACAAGCTGACTCATGTCCTTATCACCTGTGGCGATAAAAACCTTAAATCCTTTAGCCTCGGCTTGTTTAGAGAGAGTACCTATTACATCATCGGCTTCAATGCCCGGCACTTGTAAAAAGGGCCAGCCTTGAGCCTTTACCATTGAAAAAATCGGCTCAACCTGACACGCCAAGTCCTGCGGCATCGGCGGTCGATTCGCTTTGTATTGGTCGTAAATTTCATCACGGAACGTGCCTCCATGCGCGTCAAAAACACAGGCGGCATAATCCGGTTTAACCATTGATCGAATCATTTTGAGCATATTGGCAAAACCTTTGATAGCTCCCGTAGGTTCTCCCGAGCTCGTTCTCAGATCCGGCAATCCGTGAAAAGCACGGTACAAAAAATTCGATCCGTCAACTAACAATACTGTTTTCATTTCTATTTACCCAACTGATTCAAACTGCAACAATTGTAGAGAAAGTGTGGCCAAAACTGGTGCATTCAATGCTTAAACAGAGCGTTTTCTATCTGATCCAGAGAGTCGTCTGGCATTTTGGTCAAAAGGCTTTGCTCAATGAATGCCTTGCTGGCTTTCTTATTCAAAGACGTCGACGGATTCTTTAAATTTTTTAATTATTTTTTTCTCCTCAGGTACAATCCAAAAACCTATAATCAAGGTAGGACAACAATAAATATTTCGTGAGCCACACTATGAAAAAAACACTCATGATGACCGCCGTTATGGCTTTATCTCTCGGTTTTACAACTTTGACTCCCGCCTCGGCCGCACCGGTCGGCGCCCCTCCGCAAATTAGTGAAAACGATGCTCAAACGGCTCAAGATCAGGTGCGCACCCCTCGCCGCGCCAGTAACTATGACAAGGCTAGCCAGAAAGCTCGCCAACACGAGGTCAACCCCGATTTGGCTCCGAGCGACGCCGACTACGCAAAGGCTCGCCAAGACCGCGCCCAAGGCAAGGTGAAGCGCCCCTCGCAAAACACTGAAATTGAAGCGGTTCGTGATCAAAATAACCGCATCACTGAGTATGTTGTGACTCCCGGCAGCACGAAGATTCCTTACTCGATAGAAAACCGCTCTGAACGTCCCAACGCTAACCCGGGTCATAGCAAAGATACGCTTGGAACCCCTAAATTCATCAATTTCGGTTTCTAAGGCATGCAAGGTCATATCGCCACTTTTTCCTCACCGATTAAATGGCTCCGTGAGGGCTTGAGCGCTGTGCGCCAAGCCCCTTTCGGTATGGTGAGCGTTTGTATTTTTTACGTTTTTGCCATGTCGCTTTTGGGAGCGTTGCCGGTTGTCGGTCTCGTCATCGCGGCATTTTTCATGCCTTTTGGCACTATGCTGGTTTTAAACGGAACACGTCAGGCATGCGAGGGCAGGCAACCCTCTTACGGAATTTTGGCGGATTTATTTAAAAATCCGATCATGCGCTCCCGCTTGATGAATATCGGCGCCATTTATTCGATATTCATCATCGTGGCCAATTACGCCTACGTTTTCTTAGCGGTAGATCAAGTCAGTCAATGGGAAATAATTGACGGACGCCTGAATTGGAATTCTGTTTTAGAACATTTCCCGTGGACCGCTGCGATCGTTACTGTAATTGTCTATGCCGCCGGCCAAATGGCAACGTGGTTCTCTCCGGCTCTTGTGACATTGAAAAACATGCCCGTTGGCAAAGCCACTTTTTATTCCTTCTTCGGCTGCTTAAGAAACTGGCTTGCGATACTGGTTTTGCTGGTGATTATTTTGGGCGTGACTGTTTTTAGCGCTTACGCCTTAATTGTGTTAACAGAAACTCTGGGGATCGGAGATTATTCCCTCTTTTTCCTTACGCCCCTAGCCTTTTTTATCACCACCGTGGCCTACAGCACCATTTGGCCGATGTGGGTTGACATTTTCGGCGATGTGAGTGAAAACTAAATTGAGAAAAGCACCGGCGTGGTTAACTTCTAAAGAGTTTATGACGACGGTGTTGTTTTTTTGAATTGTTTAGAGAACAAAAAAACTCGACCGAAAAAATTACGGTCGAGTTTTTTTTGGCTACTTATGCTCAATATAGTGATGCCACTCTTCGTTCACTTTGTCCTGTGCAAGAATTTTATGACCGGTTTGTGTGGCAAACTGAGCCAAGTCCGCAACACTTGCCGGGTCAGTGGCTAAAACCAGCAACACCTGCCCGGTTTGCATTTTGGCCAAGGCCTTTTTGGTTTTGAGCACCGGCATGGGGCACTTGGTGCCCCTGGTGTCGATTTGCTGATCAAACCTCATGCTCACTTACCTTGAAGGAAACCTTCAACGCAAGCCAACGCTTCAGCCAAGCCTTCCGCCTTGGGAGCGCCGGCCATGGCCAAATCAGGCTTACCGCCGCCCTTGCCGCCCATCTTGGAGGCGACAAAGCCCGCCAGTTCACCAGCCTTCACACGGCTCACCAAAGGTTTGGAAACACCGGCCACAATTTGTACCTTGCCGTCATTGACGCTGGCCAAGACCACAATGGAGTCGCCCAACTGGTTGCGCAAACCTTCAGCCATTGAGCGAAGCGCCTTGGCTTCAATACCTTCAACCTTTGTGACAAGGAGTTTGTAGCCGTTGAAGTCCTTAGCGGAAGCCACAAGAGTGGCCGCGGTCATTTGAGCAATTTTTTCCTTCAAGCGGGTAACTTCTTTTTCCAAGCTCTTAACCGTATCAAATACCGTGTGAGCCTTTTCAGTCACCACATCAACCGGAGACTTCAACGCCGAGCAAACTTCACGGATTGTGTCTTCTTCCTTGCGGGTAAAGGCAACCACATTCATACCGGTGGTCACTTCCACACGACGGATTCCGGCGGCAATGGCTGATTCGCTTACGATCTTGAACGAACCGATATCTCCCGTGCGGTTCACATGCGTACCGCCACACAATTCACAAGATGGTCCAATTTTCACCACACGAACGGTCGCGCCATACTTTTCACCGAAAAGCATCAAAGCGCCAGTCTTCTTGGCTTCCTCAATCGGCATTTCTTGAACCGTCACTTCAGCATTAGCCAAAATCTCACGGTTTACAATATCTTCAACCTCATGAATCTGCTCAAGCGTCATAGCTTCAGTATGCGTGAAGTCAAAACGCGTCACATCAGGACCAACCCAGGAACCGCGCTGCTGAACATGGTCGCCCAACACCTGACGCAGACCGTACTGAAGCAAGTGAGCCACGGAGTGATTGCGACGAATGCTTTCGCGGCGTTCAGCATCCACTGCTACGTCAAAAACATCACCCACCTTGACGTGACCTTCTTCAACGTGAGCATGGTGCCCCGTCACTTTTGCCTTGATCTTTTGCGTGTCAATCACACGGACGATGGAGGTGTCATTCTTCATCAAACCGGTATCACCCACCTGACCGCCGCTTTCACCGTAGAAAGGCGTCGTGTCAAGAACGACAACGCAGTCTTCGCCGGCGGGCACCTCTTCAACCTGTTCCCCGTCAAGATACAAGGCGATCACCCTTGATCCGTTGTGAGAGGTTTCGGAGTAACCGGTAAAGACTGTATCGGCACCGCTATATTCAAGGCCGGCGACCATCTTGAATTTCGCACTGGCGCGAGCCTTGTCACGTTGCTCCTGCATGGCGGCGTCAAAACCGTCCATATCCACGGTCATATTGCGTTCGCGGCAAACGTCGGCCGTAAGATCCACCGGGAAGCCGTACGTATCGTGCAACTTAAAGGCGACCTTTCCATCCAAAACGCCATTTTTCGTTTCAGCGATGGCCTCCTCAAGCATCTGCATGCCTTGAGAGAGGGTTTGAGCGAAACGCTCCTCTTCTTTAGCCAAAATCGTCTTAATCTTGGGATTCTTGATTTCAGGATAGGCTTCACCCATTTCTGCGACAACTGCATCCACCAAACCGGCAAAGAAAGGCTTACGGGCACCTAGTTTGTATCCGTGGCGAATGGCACGGCGGCAAATGCGGCGCAACACATAAGCGCGGCCTTCATTACCCGGCAAAATACCATCGGCGACAGAGAACGTGCAGGCGCGAATATGGTCAGCGATAACCTTCAACGACGGGCTGGCGGGATCCACATCGGTGGCGCCGGCTTCTTCAACCGCTTTCTTTACAGCCGCCAACAGATTCTTAAAGAGGTCAATTTCGTAGTTGCTGTGCACGTGCTGCAAAACGGCTGCAATGCGTTCCAGGCCCATGCCGGTGTCCACTGAAGGCTTCGGCAATTTGTGCATCACACCGTTTTCATCACGGTTAAATTGCATAAACACCAGGTTCCAAATTTCGATGTAGCGATCGCCATCTTCATCAGGGCTTCCCGGAGGGCCGCCTTGAACTTCTTCACCGTGGTCATAGAAAATTTCCGAGCATGGACCGCAAGGACCCGTGTCACCCATCATCCAGAAATTATCAGACATGTAGCGAGCGCCCTTGTTATCACCGATCCGCACAATGTGTTCAGCGGGCACTCCGACTTCTTTATTCCAAATATCATAGGCTTCGTCATCTTCGGCGTAGACCGTCACCCAGAGCTTTTCAGGGGGAAGATGAAAGTGCTGTGTCAGAAGTTCCCAGGCGTTTTTGATAGCGTCGCGCTTAAAGTAGTCACCGAAGCTGAAGTTACCCAACATTTCAAAGAATGTGTGATGGCGGGCGGTGTAACCGACGTTGTCCAAGTCATTGTGCTTGCCGCCTGCGCGGATGCACTTCTGAGCCGTCGTCGCACGTGTGTAGGGTCGCTTGTCAAACCCAAGGAAAACGTCCTTAAACTGGTTCATGCCCGCGTTCGTAAAGAGCAACGTCGGATCGTTGCCGGGGACTACCGGGCTGGAATGCACAATCGTATGACCTTTGCTTTCAAAAAACTTCAAAAAGGTCTCGCGAATTTGCGAAGTCTTCATAATTAGTCTCTTTTCATAAAAATTGATTTCTCTGGCTTTTTTCAAACCCAAAGAGTGAATTTGTTCATTTTAGTCATTTTTACTACACATGGGAGGGGTTTGTTTGATTTTCCTACAGGCGTATGCTTGGAAAATGATTGCTTCAGGAGAAAAACAATGCGCGAAGAAACCTTGCTTGTTCACGCCGGTGGCCGGATCTCAGAGGACTATGATTTTGTCAATCCGCCTGTGTTTCGCGCCTCAACCGTGCTGCACCGTTCCGCTAAAGATATGCTCGATCGCGCCATGCACGAGCGCGACATGATTGAAGACAAAATTCCTTACGCCACTTATGGCTCACCAACTCATCATGCGTTCTACAAAGCGCTGTGTTCTCTCGAAGGGCCCAAAGCCGCGGGAGCATGGGCTTTTCCCTCGGGACTGGCGGCTTGCACCGTTCCACTTCTTGCGTTTTTGAAGGCCGGAGACCATGCGCTTTTCATTGACACGATCTACGGACCGACACGGGAGTTTGCCGAGGAGATCCTTCGCCGCATGGGGGTTGAGGTAGAGTTTTTTTCTCCGTCAATCGGCGAAAATATTGTGAATCTCTTTAAACCGAACACAACGCTTTTAATGATGGAAACGCCGGGATCCCACACATTTGAGATGCCCGATGTGCCCGCAATAGCCCAAGCCTGCCGCGAGCATAATGTTGTCAGCGTTATCGACAATACTTGGGCCACGCCTCTTTTCTTTAAACCACTTGAAGTCGGCGTCAACGTTGTTGTTCACGCGGCCACCAAGTACATTGGCGGGCACTCCGACCTCACAATGGGTGTTGTCATTTGCGATGCCCAAACATGGCCCCGTGCCTACCGAACGATTGTGCAAACCGGACAAACCACAAGTTGCGATGATATCTACCTCGCCTATCGAGGTCTTCATTCCATGGCCTGCCGAGTTAGAACCGCTTCTGAAAGCGCGAAAAAGATCGTTGATTGGCTCTTAAAGCGTGAGGAAGTTGAGCGGGTTTTATGGCCTGCGCTGCCCGGCGACCCCTCCTATCCGATCTGGAAACGAGACTTCAAAGGCGCGTCTTCGCTCTTTGGTGTAATGTTCAAAGAACGCTACGCCAATAAACTCGCCCCCATGATCGATGCTCTTCAAATTTTTGGACGCGGTTATTCATGGGGCGGATTTGAAAGTCTTTTAATTCAAAGCTACGGCAGTCGCACGCAAACACCCATGCCTTTCGAACGAATGATCCGCATCGCTGTGGGACTTGAAAACCCTGAAGATCTTATTGAGGATCTTGATCAAGCTTTCAAAAAGTTACCCAAATAATCACGGGCTTAAACAAAATTAACCGGCTTAAGTTCAGAAACCTAAGCCGGTTAGTCATAGGAAAAACAGACAATAGAGATTTTTAGGCTATCTTCGAGTAACCACCTGCGCGATCTGATTCACGAAGGTATCGGTCAAACTGCATGGCCACCGCCCTGACAAATATCTTGCCCTTAGGACTCACCACAATTTCATCAGGACTTAATTCCACAAACCCCACCTTTTGGTAATTCTGCAGTTTTCTCAACTCGTAGGCGAAAGTTTCGTCAAAATGAATTCCAAAGCGCTCCTCAATTTCCGCTTTCACGACCTTGAATTGACACATGATCGTCATGATCACGGCGTGGCGCAGCTGATCTTCCGGACTTAACCGATAACCGCGGTTTGTCGCTAAGCGTCCCGCTCGAATGGCCTCATAGTACGCGGGAATTTCACGCGGATTACAGGCGTAGCAATGATGCACATTGCTGATGGCAGACACACCCAAAGCCACCATGTCGCAATCGGGTCGCGTGGAATAGCCTTGGAAGTTGCGCTGTAACTTTCCTTGCTGCTGCGCAATGGCCAACTCATCACTAACCTTGGCGAAATGATCCATGCCGATATAACGGTACCCGTTTTGCGTCAGTCGGGTGATGGCGTCCATCATAATGTGCACCTTTTCAACCGTCCCGGGTAAATCCGCATCCAAAATTCTTCGTTGCGGCGGGAAATGATGCGGAAGGTGCGCATAGTGGTAAAGCGCGATTCGATCGGGAGATAACTCCAACACTTGATCGAGGGTTTTCTCAAAGCTCTTGCGCGTCTGCTTTGGCAACCCGTATATCAAATCCATGTTGATGGAGTGAAAACCGGCCTCGCGGGCAGCCATCATTGTCTCTTGAGTCATCTCAAAAGGTTGGATACGGTTAACGGCCTTCTGCACTTCAGGATTGAAATCCTGAACTCCCAAACTCATGCGGTTGAGGCCCACCTTGGCAAGCGTTTGAACCTTATCCGGCGGACATGTTCTGGGATCGACCTCCATTGAGAACTCGCCGCCTTCTTCTAGCGGGAAACGACTTGTGATGAGATTCATCACTCGTTCAATCTCTTCGTTATTGAGAAAAGTGGGGGAGCCTCCGCCGAAGTGAAGCTGACTGACTGCCGTTTTCCCAGTAATCTTAGCTTTCACCAAATCGATTTCCCGGTCAAGCACGTCAAGATATTCCGCGCTTTTGCTGTGGTCACGCGTCACCTGTTTGTTGCAGCCGCAATAAAAACAAACGTCATTGCAAAATGGAATATGCACGTAGAGGCTCAGGGGCTTATCGGCCTCTCGATTGGCCAACGCCTCCTCGTAGTCCGCCACTGAGAAATTTTTATTGAAGCGATCCGCGGTCGGGTAAGAGGTATAGCGGGGCGCCGGTACGTCAAACTTTTGGAGTAATTCAATGGACGGCAATTCCACTCCGGTTAAATTCGGATCTATCAACATGGGTTTATCCTAAATTCCAGCAATTTGATTTGAATTAAACTTCTGCTATCATTTCACAATCTATTTTTGACGTAAGTCAAAAGCAAATCGTTAACAGCGACAACGTTCACATTGTGCACGGAAATTATTACAGCAAACTGAAATGTTTTGCATATAAATTGCCGCTGATTCCGGTTCTCTTTAATTATTTATAGATTGCATCCATGTCGACATTGTCACCGAATATCTCCTCGATTCCCTCCCTCAGGGTCAGTTGCTCGCACTGCAATTTACGTGAGCATTGTGTTCCCCT
Source organism: uncultured Sutterella sp. (assembly GCA_958347955.1). Taxonomy (GTDB): domain Bacteria; phylum Pseudomonadota; class Gammaproteobacteria; order Burkholderiales; family Burkholderiaceae_F; genus Aphodousia. The sequence goes on along the minus strand of CATVXH010000002.1, from coordinate 27,675 downwards.
TGGTTTATCGTTGCGAGACATTGATCGTTTGGAAGATTTAATAGCCTCACGCAAGCGCATTCACAGAGGAGAACCGCTATTTCGCGCGGGGGATCGCTTTGAAGCGATCTACGCCATCCGCCTGGGCTTTTTAAAAAGCTCAGTGATGAGCAGTGACGGCCGTGAACAGGTCACGAATTTTCATATGTCCGGGGAACTGATCGGTTTAGATGGCATTGCCAACGAAGTGCATTCGTGTGATGTGATCGCCCTCGAAGACACAGAAGTTTGCGTCATCCCCTACGAACGGATACTGGCCGCTTGCGCTGAAATTGAAGACTACAACCTGCACTTTCAAAAAGTGCTTTCCCGCGAAATTGTGCGCCAACACGGCCTCATGCTTCTTCTGGGCTCTATGCACGCCGAAGAACGCCTCGCGGCATTTCTTTTAAACCTCTCTCAACGTTTTGAATCACGCGGTTATTCGCGAACGGAATTCGTTTTGCGTATGACGCGCGCCGAAATCGGCTCTTATCTCGGCTTAAAACTCGAAACGGTCAGCCGAGTCTTGTCTCGTTTTTCGCACGACAATCTCATCTCTGTGAATCAAAAACATGTTCACATCATTGATGCTGACGGGCTTCGTGCGATTGTTTCCGGACAAAATCCGGAACTGACACAAGAGTAACAAGAGGTTTTCGTTGAAAACTATTAAACAGCTTGCCGTTATTGTCGCCGGACTGGGGTGGTCGCTGGGTGCGGCCGCTTCAGATTACGTGGATCTGCTTGCTGATCTTCCGCCCATTGAGGATGAGTTGGTCAAAGCTGTTGAGCTGCGGGAAGCTCAACGCACGCGGGTCAATCCCGATGACACCATTTGGGTCACCATACGTCGGGGTTTCGGGCTGTCCGATTTGCCGCAAGACGTCGTCAATAAAGAGCTTCAGCGCTACACCAAAGCGTTGCCTTACACCGAACAGATGGCCTTTCGGGCCCGCATGTATCTCTACTTCATTGTCTCAGAGACTCAAAAAAGAGGAATGCCCACCGAATTGGCTCTGCTGCCTTTTGTGGAAAGCGCTTTTCAACCGGAGGCTTTGTCTCGCTCCAAGGCCGCGGGACTTTGGCAATTTTTGCCCTCCACCGGCGATATTTTTGATTTGAGGCAATCAAGCTGGCGAGACGATCGACTCGATATCATTGAAAGCACGAGGGCCGCGCTCGACTATCTGCAATACTTGCATAATCAATTTGAAGACTGGCATCTGGCGCTGGCCGCCTACAATTGCGGCGAAGGCTATATCCGACGCGCCATTGCCGCCAATAAAGCCAAAGGCAAACCCACTGACTTTATGAGTTTGCCCCTTCCCAGTGAAACGGCGCGTTATGTTCCGAAGCTTTTAGCGATAAAAAAACTCATTGAAAATCCCGAACAGTACAACCTTAAACTGCCCGCGATCGCCAATGAGCCTTATTTTGTCCGAGTCAACAAAAACAGAGACCTTGACCTTGAAACAGCGGCTCAATTGGCTGAAACCGATCTTGAGGAATTCCGACTTCTGAACCCCAGTTTTAACCGACCGGTGGTTGTCGCCGCGCACCAAGGTTCCATTCTTATTCCCGCGGCAAAAGCCGACACTTTTGTCTCAAACCTTATCAATTGGCAAGCCACCGGAAAGCCGCTCTCAAACTGGTCCACGCATACGGTAAAAAAAGGGGAAACGCTCAAAGCGATCGCCAAGCGATACTCGATGACAGAGGATGAGCTCCGCGCCGCCAACAAAATCCCCAAAAACCGACGCGTGCAAATCGGCAGCACTATTTTGGTCAAAGACGCTCAATCCAACCACGATATTCAAGTGGCAGAAGCGGATTCAGCCATGCGGCTTGTGCCCCTGCCGACAACTCGCACCATTACTTATCGTGTTCGAAGCGGTGACACTTTGTCAACGATCGCGACACGATTTGGTGTCAAAACAGCCGACATTCGTAAACAAAACCGACTCAAAAACAATACGATTAAGGTCGGACAACGGCTTCGTCTGACCGTGCGCGAAGTGCAGCGAGCCGGTCTTCGCAAAACCGTCTACCGCGTCAAAAGCGGTGATACCCTCTACACGATCGCCTCACGGCACCGCACCAGTGTGAGCGCTATCATGGACGAAAACCGCTTGCAGTCCAAAAATCTTAAACCCGGTCAACGCTTGGTGATTCCTCATTAAGGACGCACTTTCAGAACCGCAACTTCAAAGTTTCTGACGCTTTAGTTAAAATCACCCCGTTATCACACATATTTTTAGAGTGAGGTTCAAATGGGTTTCCTTCAAGGTAAAAAGATTCTGATCACAGGGATCGTCTCCAATCGTTCCATCGCCTACGGCATTGCCAAGTGCTGCCATCGTGAGGGGGCGGAACTTGCGTTTTCTTACGCCAACGAACGCTTCAAGGATCGTGTCGCCGGCTTTGCCGCCGATTTCGGCAGTGATTTTGTGCTTCAGATGGATGTATCCAACGACGAACAAATCAATAACACGTTCGCTCAAATTAAAGAACGCTGGGGATCTTTGGACGGACTCGTTCACTCGATCGGCTTTGCGCCGCGCGAAGCGATCGCTGGTGATTTTCTTGAAGGTTGCACTCGCGATGCGTTTAAAGTCGCAATGGACATTTCCGCTTACTCATTCCCGGCCATTGCCCGCGCCGCCTTACCTTTAATGGAAGGACGCGCCGGTTCCCTTTTGACTCTCACCTATTTGGGCGGCGAGCGCGTCGTCCCCAATTACAACACCATGGGTCTTTGCAAGGCCGCCCTTGAAGCAAGCACGCGCTACATTGCGAGCTCTGTCGGTCCGAAGGGCATCCGCGCCAACGCCATTTCCGCGGGTCCCATCAAGACTCTGGCCGCCTCGGGCATTCAGGGCTTCTCCAAGATGCTTCATCATATGGAAGCCAACGCACCCTTGCGCCGCACCGTAACGATTGAAGAGGTCGGCAACGTGGCCGCGTTCCTCTTGTCGGATATGGCCAGCGCCGTCACCGGTGAAATCATTCACGTTGACGGAGGCTTCCACAGCGTGGCCATCGGTTCGGAAGGCCAAGAATAAAACGACATCTAAACACTGACCGGAAAGCCAATGCCTTTTCGGTCAGTTTGATTCTGTCTGCAATGCAAAGAAAATCTTTTAAAACCGCCGCGGTTTTTGCCAAACGCACTGAACCCATGGGAGAAGCTTTAAAAAAGCTTCTTGACATTTTGCGTAACGAAGGCATCAGTTACCTGCTCGAAGAAAGCACCGCAGAACATTTGCCAGATGCCAAAGGTGTCAGCCTTGAAGAGTTGGGAACAAAAGCCGATGTCATTATTATGCTGGGCGGCGACGGCACAACACTGGGAATAGCCCGCCGAATGGCTCGTTTCAAACTGCCCATTATTGCCATTAACGCCGGACGGCTCGGTTTTATCACAGATTTCTCCCTGCATGAAATGGACAAAGACTTGCCGCCCCTTCTGCGCGGTGAGTACGAGATCGATACCCGGACAATGCTTCATGTGCGGGTTTACCGTGAAGGAAATGTCGTGTATACGGCAACTGCGGTTAACGACGCAGGCATCACGCACGGTCGAGCAGGCTCAATGGTGGAATTTAACGTCTGGGTTGATGGTCATCCTATGGCCACTCAGCGCGCCGATGGAGTCATCGTTGCCTCTGCCACCGGCTCAACAGCTTACGCGATGGCGGCGGGCGGCCCTATTTTGCACCCGGCGCTCAGTAGCATGGTGCTCGTGCCGGTCGCGCCTCACGCGCTCACAAACCGTCCTATCGTGCTACCGGGATCCAGTATTGTCGATATCAGCCTGATTGAAGCGCGCGAGGCTTCCGCTTACTGCGACATGCAGGACTTTTTCCCTATGCAAAAGGGCGATATTTTGCGGGTCAGAGCATTACCGGACTGTTTCACGATTTTGCACCCGATCGGACACAATCACTACGACACGCTTCGCCGAAAGCTCTATTGGAACCTGATGCCTTCGGATAACGCTTCACTGCCGCTCAAAGACTAGCAAGTTCACGATTATGCTCACGCACCTTTCTTTAAAAGACTTCGTTATTGTCAGGGAACTCTCGTTGGAACTTTCCTCAGGGCTCACGGTTCTAACCGGTGAAACCGGCGCGGGAAAATCCATCCTGATCGACGCGCTTCAGATGATCTTAGGCGCGCGCGCCGATAGCGGAGTCATTCGTGAAGGCGCGAAGCAAACGGATTTAACAGCGATTTTTGATATCAATGACGACGTCTGCGAGGCACTGCGCAAAGCCGCCTTAATCGGCGATGACGATTTATTAGAAAAAAGCGCGATCGTTCGCCGAGTCATTGATAGAAACGGTCGCTCACGCTCTTGGATCAATGGTGTGGCTGTCACCGCTTCGCAGGTCAAAGAGATTGCCTCAACGCTTCTTGATATTCACGGTCAAAATGCCCAACAATCGCTGCTAAAGCCCGCAGGACAATTGGCCCTACTTGACGGGTTCGGTGGCTACGGGACGGACCTAAAGGCAGTCAGCGCCGCATTCTCTACTTGGCAGGCTGCGCAGGCGCGCCTTCTCAAAGCCAAAGAAGATGCGAAAAAACTTGCCGACGAAGCCGAGCGTTTGGCATGGGTGCACGAAGAGCTCGCACAAATCAACCCACAAAAAGGCGAATGGGAAGAGTTAAACGCCGAGCATAAACGATTGGGAAATGCCCACGACATTTTGCAAGCCATCGAATCGGCTTCAGCTGAACTATCGGATAACGATGACAGCGCCCTCTCGCTTCTGGGGCGAAACACTGAAAACTTGCAGGCTCTCGCCCAATACGATGAAAAACTCGGTGAAATCGCCGATCAGCTAACGGAGGCGCAGGCGATTTTGGAAGACGCTGTCAGAGAGCTTGAGCGATATAGAGACCGGACTGACTTTGATGAAAACCGCTTTGAAGAGATTGACGCCCGTGTCTCCCTATACTTCAATGCGGCTCGAAAATTTCACACCTTGCCCGAAGTTCTTTTTGAAAAGTTCACTGAAACGGCTGACAAACTGGCTGCCCTTGAACAAAACCTCGATCTGGCTGCTTTGGAAAAGGAGGAAAACGTTGCTCGTCAGGCATACATGAGCGCGGCCAAACTTCTATCCAAAAAGCGGCGAGCAGCCGCCGATGCTCTTTCCAAAGCGGTAACCGAATCTATGCAGCTGTTATCGATGAGCGGAGGCCGTTTTGAAGTCTCACTCAACGAATGCGTGCCCGGTATTCACGGCAATGAACGGTGCGAGTTTCTGGTTGCCGGACACGCCGGCGTTCCTGCCCGCGCTCTCTCTAAGGTGGCCTCCGGGGGCGAACTTTCCCGCATCAGTTTAGCCATTTCAGTTATCACCTCAAAATCAACCCCAGTGGATACACTCATTTTTGATGAAGTGGACACGGGTATTGGCGGAGCCGTGGCCGATGTGGTCGGAAAACTATTAAAGAAACTGTCTTTCGAACGTCAGGTGATGTGCGTCACTCACCTGCCTCAGGTGGCTTGTTACGGCGCCACGCACTTAAAAGTCCAGAAATCTCAGGAAGGCGAAAGCACCGTGAGCCGCCTGCGTGAGTTAAGCGATGAGGATCGCGTGGAAGAGCTTGCCCGAATGCTTGCCGGCTCCAACGTCACGACAAAGGCACGGGCCAACGCGCGGGAACTGATAGAAAACGCCCAAGCCTACAAAGGCTAGGGCGTCCGGCTGGATGCGCAAAAAACACAGTTTAATTTTATTTTGCTGCGTTTTTTTCCTGACACTCCTTACAGATCCCGTAGAGACAAAGCGTGTGGTGGTCAAGTGTGTAGCCAAAACGGGAGGCGATTTCCTGTTGCCTGCGTTCGATTTCCACATCCACAAATTCTTCGATTTTTCCGCATTGAAGACAAACCAAGTGGTCGTGATGCTCCGGCTCACCCAGTTCATAAGATGCGCTTTCGGTATCAAAATGATGGCAGCGCAAAAGCCCTGCCACCTCAAATTGTGTCAGCACACGATAAACGGTTGCCAATCCGACGTCTTCACCTTCTGCCCTTAACTGCGTAAAAACCTCATCGGCCGTCAAGTGACGCTTTTCTGTCTGGGCAGCTTTCTGAAACAGCGACAAAATCCGAAGACGCGGAGCTGTCGCTTTTAATCCCAAACTTTTTAAATCACTCGGATCGTATTTCAATTGATCTTCCTCGCAAACTTAAATTTCCCCTAATTCTAACCTATGTAAGCGACTGCCAATACATTGTGACTACGCATTTGTTACACCTTCTCGCACTCCCTAAAAAAATCTGCATCATAATCGGAAAAAATATGCATTATTCTGAGCGTAAGAGAGCGCATTAGTTTATCATTCAGGGATCAGAGACTAACGCACTGAAACGACGTATCACCTATGTACAAGAAATGTTTGCTAGCGGGCGCCTTTTCGGCCACGCTCGTATTGGGTGGTTGTGCCCAAATTGAATCCCAATGGAATGACTTTAACGAATGGTTTCAGCCGACAGAGGCCATCTCATCGGTCATCAAACCCTATCGTCCCGACACGCACCAAGGCAATTTGGTAACCAAAGAAATGGTTGACCAGCTTCATCTCGGTATGACTCAGCTTCAAGTGCAATTCCTTTTAGGCGTTCCCTTGTTGCGTGATATGTTCCACCAAAACCGCTGGGACTACCTCTATTACACCAATCCGCGTTTCGGCGATCCGGAAACGCGTCGCCTCACACTATATTTTGACGATGAAGGTCGCCTGACGCGCTACGAGTACACACCGATGCCTGAAGAAACTCAAGCCGACCAAATGATTTTGGGCAACAAGGAAGCCTTCACGGCGGACAACTCTAATTTGACTGTCGTCGACCAAGCTCAAAAAGCGGCCGAAGACGTAGAGCAGAACGCTCAATAATATGAAAAGACCAAGGATATAAAAATGCAAGAAAAACTGGAACTTTTAGCCGACCGTGTTCGCGCTCTTATCCAAGAAGTCAACGATTTGCGTGCTCAAAATGAACAATTGCAAGCCCTTTTGACACAAAAAGAAAACGAGGCCGGTTTGACCAAGGCTGAAACTCAGGAAGCTATTGAACGACTCGATGCATTGATTCGCTCGATTGAAAAAGCCCAGCAAACGGTTTCTAATGATCAACCGATGAATTTCTAATTGATTTTCAAAAATGATGAATGCGCGTAAAACCTTAACATTGACCATCATGGGACGTGACTATCGTCTTGCGGTGGCTCCTGAAGAGGAAGCGAATTTGCGCGCCTGCGCCGAACTGGTGCAGAGCAAGATGCAGGAAATTCACCAACCGGGTAAGGTTTTTTCTCCTGATTCGGTTGCCGTGCTTGCCGCATTGCGCATCGCTTATGAAAACTTGATTCAGCGTCAGGCCGTTGAAGAAATGAACAAAGCGGTCGAAGATATGAACCGCTCCAAGGGACAAATCGATTCCTTGATCGCGCTGTGTGACAACACACTGGCAGAAAAATCCTCCGACGGCAGCGCTTCGTGATCAACTAACTTTTTTCAGACCAAGCGCCGCCCTTTTGAGCGGCGCTTTTGCTAAGAACATGACAGAGAATTTCCGCCCTTTAAATGACGAAGACATCAATCAATTGGACGACTTGCTGGCAACGAGCAGCAGTGGTGAAGAAACATTTGATGTCAGCATGCTCGATGGCTTTCTATCGGCCATCGCGCTTTTGAATCCCCCTCTTGAAGACGATAGTGAATGGTATCCGTATATCTTCAACGAAGAAGGCTCACCGTGCGAAGTCAACGAGCCGGAAACCGTCAAGCGCCTTGTGATGCAGCGCCTTCAAGAAATCAGGGCCTTCCAAGCTCAACGCCACTTCTACAACCCGATTGTCTTTCCGCTTGAAGATGAGCATGGTAAGCAAATAACTGGACCGGACGGTTTGGCTGCCCTGGAGCCCTGGGCAATGGGTTTTTACAACGCCCTTGCCCAATATAGCGATAGAGTCAATGTCACCGAAGCGATCGAAGCTCAACTTTGCCGCATTCATCGTTTCCTTGAACTCGATGAGCAAGATCCGGATTACAAACAAAATCTCGCTATTCGTCAGGCTGTGGAAAAAGAGCATCCGGTGAGATCGCTTGAGGAAGGAATGCTTGAAATGATGCAAGGCGTCATTGAAATCGCCAAACTCAATTTGCCCAACAAACCCGTCAGCCGCGCTACGCCGAAGGTCGGACGCAACGATCCCTGTCCGTGCGGCTCCGGCAAGAAATACAAAAACTGCTGTGGCAAAAACGCTTAACGAATTTTCTCGTTAATCCACTGGCGCCTAAGATTTCTGGAGGGCGCCAGTGTTTTTACGAGCGAAGGCTCGGCGGGCATTGCCGAGCCCGTCATCATTGAAGTTAAAATCTCCGCGCAAAGAGCCGACATGGATAAACCGCGAGACCCCAATCCCGCCAAAACCCAAAGTCCCGGTTCCGCGCCCCGTCCGTCATCTTCGGGCAAATGTTTAGCAGCTCGCCAAACTCGCAACCATTCCTCTTCATTGACCGAGGCCCCCACCACGGGCAAACGGCCCGGTCCTGCCGCTCTAACTCCGTAATAGCCTCCGGTCACCAACACCGGCATAGACTCAGTCAAAAGGCTAGTCAATTTAGCTAAATTATTTTCATGGGCTTTACGTTCACACCAAGGTCCCGTGCGCTCAAGTTCATACGTGGCTCCGACTCCGCAATAGCCGTCAGACAAATGGGCTATGTAACCTTCGCCGCTCACAGGACACCTCAAAGACATCAAGTCAGTATCCCGCAAAAGTGTTATTCGACCCGGTAGCGCTTCCAGTCCCAAATGCTTAGTCTTGAGCAAAGCAGCCGAGGCGTTGGCAGCGCAGACCACCACATCGGAAGCTTCGTCAATCACTTCATTAAATTGTCCCAACAGTTGCCAGCGCGCCCCTTTCTTTCTGATCGCAACAACATCAGTATTGCCACGATAACAAACTCCCGATGCCTTAATTAAAGCCCGGCAGTACGCGCCGCTTCTGGCCATGCCCGCCATTGGGAAAAACCACCCTCCTCGTTTCAGAGGCATCGCGCTGACTTGACTTGCCTCTTGTCTTAAAAGCAGGCGGCCATACTCGGGCGGTAACTCAAAGGGCAAGGAGTGTTCTTGGGCGTTTTTCCAATCCGCGAAAATTTCATCGCTATGGGCCATCTGTAGACAACCCAGAGGCTCAAAAAGATGTTCCGATGTTTTTTCTTGCAACTCTTTGAGCCTCGAACGGGATAATAAAAACCCCTCCCGAGACATCTTTGAAAGTGGACTGTCATCACGAGTAAAGTGAGGATGAAGAATACCCCATGACAGAGCGCTTGCGGCTGCCCCGGGCACTGGCGAAGCGTCAACAACGCGGGCCTTAATTCCTTGCAGAGTGAGACTATAGGCTAGGTTGGCCCCCGCCAACCCCGCTCCCACAATGATGACATCCTGCACCTTGCGATGTTCTTGCTTTGTGCGCCGGGCTCTCATAACTCCAAAAAGTCTTTCCCGCTTTTTCCCAAAACCCGGCTTTTTTTGGATTTCGAATCCTGCCTCTGTGAGCGCCCGCCTGACTTCACCCTTGGTGCACCAGCTCGTCACCGTCGCCCCTTCTTTTGCGTAACGCGAGAGCGCCCTCAACAGCCCCTTTTCCCACATGCGGGGATTTTTTTCCGGTCCGAAACCGTCAAGATAAAGCGAGTCATATTGCAAGGAAAGTCTATTGGCGCAGACTTGGCTATCACCAAAAATCAAAATAAGTCGAACGCGGCCATTGTCAAAAGAAAGCGTGTGATAACCCGGAATACAAACAGGCCACTGAGCCGCTAGCTCACGAGCTTCAGCTGTCAACTCGGGGGCGGCGAACTGCAGAACTTGCGCGGCCGAAACCGGAAAGCATTCCAATGCCACATATTCAAGACGGTCACTGCGGCATGGATCATTTCTCCATGTTTGAAGTGTTGCTAAAAAATTCGTCCCTAGACCAAAACCGTTTTCCAAAATAGTGAATGTGTCTTGTCCCCTCCACCTTGCGGCAATCTCGCCATCGGACAAAAAAACCGCGCATGCCTGCCCAAACGCCCCGCTTCGGGTAGCGTAGATATCATCAAACTCGGGGGAATATGGCTTGCCGTCACTGAGTTCTACGACCGCGTGACGGACTTTTTCGGGCAACATGAGATGTGTTTCCTGCTAAATCTATGATCGCCAATATTCTAATTAAGAACTGCTTTATTCCAAAAAAACTTTAAATATCACACGGATATTCTGGCTTCAGAGATCTTTGCTGAGCTGATTTAAGCTCTCATAGGTTTTAAATATCTCAACATCCATGTCGGGTGTTTGTGGATCAATAATATCTGCTAACCATTGAGGTATGTTTTTCTTTCCAGCACGAAAACAGTAGACCAACTGCTAAATTGCGGTCAGAACAGTCTCCGCTAACGCGATTTCGGCTTTTCGTTTTCTTCACGTAACCAATTATTCAACGTACCCACCGAAATTTTATGTCGGCCACAAAACGCTTTTTTCGATTCACAGGAAACAGCGTAACGATTCAAGATATCCATCTTGAAATTATCAGGATACTTCTTCGGCGCGCGCGTTCCCTCGATAAAGAAGGCTGATTGCTCATGACGGTAGCGCAAGTGCCAATATTTCACGCGACTGACAGGAAGATGAAGAGCGGAGGCGACAAACTTGTATCCTCTTCCACTTTCAAACATCTCTAGAGCTTTTTTCCGGGAGACGTAATCCTCGTCATCGGCTTTTGCCCATTCATTATTGTGATTTTGATACTGCTCATACCACAGCTTCACACTGGTTAAGCTAAAGTCCAAACGATCCGCCACAGTCTTGGCGCCAAGCCCAGCGCGAAAGCAAGCCAGTGCAATCTGTTTATCTTGGCGGGTATACAAACGTTGTTTACTCATTGGGAATCAAAGGTGAGAGGTTTTAACGCGTCCCGCACACGCGGAGTATTCCGCGTGTGCAAGTCAGATTAGGTCGTCAGAATTGATAGCGGACACCAATCGAACCTTCTCGTTCGCTGTAGCCATCACTGCCGAAAGCGGCTCCGAGACGCCCCCATACTGAAACGTCTTGCGTCAAGCGCCAATCCACGCCGATTCGTGCCTCACCTTGATTTTGAGATCCCGTTTGATTGATTGTGATACCGGAAATCGTTGCACCGTATTCTTTGGAATTGTGTACCCAATTGGTTTCTACAAACGCATTAAAGTTATTATTGCCTTCTTCTGTTAAGATCATCCGAGCGCCCAAACGCGTGCGGATATTGTTGGTGCCTTCAAACTGCACGTCTTGAGCATCGTTATGGATTTCATCGTATTCCATGCCAAACCAAGTCACAGACGCATGCGGTTCAAAGGTAAATGTGGCAAGCTTGCCGTTATCGGTCGCCACACTGCCCAGCTTAAAGCCCCAACCAGTTTCCAATTGAGCCGATAAGCCCTGACCGTTGACGTTTTCCGTGTCATCATAACTTCCCGTCACGTCGCTAGAGGCGTGCGTGAACATGATCCAGCCATCAACGTAGGGTCCGAGCTGTCCCTCGGCATCAGCTTTCCAACCGCCATAAACGCCCACGCCCCAGGCATCGGTCTCAGCACTGGAGTTGCGGTCTGTTTGCTTAGAGTGCGACTTGGTATCCATCGTGCCGTAGCCGCCCATCACGCCCACATATGCGAGACCGCTTCCGCTCGGCGTCCATTGGATTAAATCACCGCCCAACATGGTGGTGTTGGAAGTCGTGCGCATCCTCAACTGTTCAGTGGAATCACGGAAGCGTTCATGGCTCATCGTGTGATGCATCCAAAGAGAAGTGGTTTGTTTTTCCCCTGTCACCGGATTGATCCAATCCCGATTGCCAACGCGGTCGTGCAACGACAAATCAAACATTTGCGCGGCGTAGGCTATGCCGATATATGACCCCGCGGTCACCGTCGTATTTCTTTTGTCGGACACACCGTCAACGCTGGTGAGATCAAACACGGCCCCGTTACCCTCGTCGGTTCTCACCAAACGGTAGTCAAAAGCACCGGAGACGATATAGCCGTTTTGCAGAGCGAGTTCAAAGTTGGTTGCGTCTCCGTCCACTTCCATGACACGCAACGTTTCAACCGCTCCCTTGTTAAGATCGTTTGAGGAGGCTACAAGCACATAGTCGCCGCTGGCGCTGCCGCTCACCTTTAATCCGTCACCTGCGTCGCCAAGCGCCCCGTTATTGTGGTCGCTTCCGAAATCAAAGTCCATGAAAATCTGACCGCCGCCGGTAAGATTCTCGATCTTAGTCAGACCATTAACGATGATTCCTTCAGAACTGCTGTCAACACGGATATTCCCGAAAGACGTGTTTTCATCCAAAATAGCCGTGCCGTTGCAGACCCAAACATTTAATGCTGAACTGTTTCGGGTCGTATCAGCGAAGTCAAAGCTAAGTGTTCCATCTCCCGATTTAACTAGCCAACTGTCATCGTCGGTTGAAACGGTTTTTGTCAGAGTCTGTTCTTTTTCAGCATCAACATCGATAGCCAAGCTTCCGGCATCACTGACGCTGACAGTTCCGCCGAATCCGTTGAGCGTTTCAGCGTTAGACGACAGTTGTCCGCCCATCACGGAAAGAGCTCCTTCACCGGAGAGGGTACCGTCGATTACGCTATGGAAGCTATTTCCCGTTATGACCAGGCCGGTTGAGCTGTCAATTTCTACCGTTGATTTGGCATCAGCGAAAATGCTATTGAGATACTGTTGCGCTCCGTCTTGAGCAACAATATGCAAACCGGCTCCATCAATAAGATTGACGTTCACAGTGCCTTTATTCGCCGCGTTACCGGATAAGGACCCCGCGAGTGCGGACAGAGTCACGCCATCTCGAACATTGACGGTGCCCTCAAAAGTGTTGGTCGTGTTGCTGAACTGAACAGACTTCGAGCTGCTGTCACTCGAGCTGCTGTCACTAGAGACAATATCAATGATGCCGTTGCCAGTGACTTGCGCCTGCAAATTTTTGTCTGTCGAAGAACCAAGAGCGATCACCAGGGAGCTGTCGGCATCGTCCTGACCAACAAGTTCCAATTGCTTCAGACCGTAGGAAATATAAACTCCGCGTTCACCGTCAACAGCTTCTCCCGAGGTTGTCGTGGCGATGTAATCCCAATAAGCGTTTGCCGCCACTTTGGATCCGTCATCCCCTCCGTGCTTTAACTCAGTGACTGTTGAATTTTCGCTGTCTTCCTCTACCTCAAGATGAATTGCGCTAGAGCCCTGTACCTCATCGGCCGTCACAATGAAATAACGGTTGTCTTTGTCGCCGTTGTCATAATCCAACACGGATCCGTCCGTTAGAGGTGTTTGCGCTTGTACATAGTCAGAGGGGTCTAACTTGATGGTGCCCGTTCCGTTTAAAACCAGTGTTCCCACCTTCAAAATCGGGCTATCACCGTCCGCGTCATCGTGAATATGTTGTGTTAAATCCAAAACACCGCCATCTCCACCCCAGCCAAACTTATCTAAATTCAAGTGTTCATCAACCACTAATGTGGCGTCTTGGCCAATACTTAAACCAACACTTGGCTTATTTGAAGAAGAATTGCTATTTAAATAACTTGCAATCCCACTTGTGAGTTCAAACGTCATGTCGCCCAAACGCAACCATCCGTCATAGTCACCCAATGATTGGTTGAGACTAAAACCATCTCCTTTAACAAAAACAACGGCGCGATCATCTCCCCTTGAATTCGTCAGAGTTAGTCCATCTAAATTCCAACTTTCGGAATCATTTGTTTTATCAATGGTAACCATTGAGTATGCGCCGCTGCCTTCGTCCGCTGTCTTCTCAAAAATAACTTTATTTCCCAATAAATCGGTGTCATGAACCGTAAGATTGCTATTGCCTTTAACGGTCGTTTCACTAACCGTCATGGTTATGCCATCTTTGTACTCCAATGTGGAATTTTCCACATTGACGGCAAAGGCACCGTTTTCACCCGTCTGCAGGGTGTTTACACCGTAGATTCCACCATTGATATCAATAAAATTGAGGGCCGACCCAACTTTTAATGCAGTTGATTCGCTTATACCGGACGCTGAGTACAAATTAAGCTCATCCCCAACAACAACGTTTGTTGCTCCTGTTAAAGAGGAGTCCGCATAGATCGTTAAATCATGACCGATATTCAAATTTAAAAGACCGCCAGAAGCCTGTTCAAAAATCAGACTTCCGGTTTGAGTTGAACTTCCGATCTCCGCGCTCCCCTCTACCGTATAAGTGAAGGGATCGCTTCCTGTCGTTATCGTGTTTTCACCGACATACGTGGCGGCGTCGCCGTCGGCATTAGAAACTGTAAAAGTGTTTTGCGCTTCAAAAACAGTGTTCACATTGTTGTAAGACAGCCCTTTGACAGAACTCCACGCTTCAGACGTCTTAACATTGATTGCAACGTCCGTTGCGGTAAGTTTTGATGTTTGTCCCAAGGAATCTAACGCATATAAATTCGCCGTAAGGCCTTCAAAGTAGGTAGCGCCTTCGTAATCCGAATTCCCCAGTTTAAAATCTGCGCCATCCTTAAGTGCAATGAAATTGATGACTGATTCACCATCACCGGTGTAACGAATGCTCGTTGTTTCATCACCGTGAATTTTCGTATACCAATCACGGTTACCACTGACATCAAGAGCTAAAGTTTGATTGCTATTGATTTCAAAACCTACTAACAATGCAATAGTTGAAAAATAACTTCCTCCTTCAGGATGATGTATACCGGTATCAGAAAACTCCAAATTAGCGCTATCTCCCCATGAGTCTCCTAACTTCACATTAAGATGACCCTCGACTGTTTCTCCAGAAGTCACATCCAGCTGTTCTTGATTAGCCATCAGAATTTGATACGCACCGGTTCCTATTGCGTAATATCCAACGCCTGTATCTTGATTATTTTGTCTGATCCCCTGAACAATGGCGCTTGACTCACTACTCTGGATCGTTGAATCGTGGGTGTGTGCTCTTGGGTACCAAGTTAAATTATCAACAGTTAATAATGTTTGAACCAAGCCGTCTGAATGGTTGAATAACTCTTCACCTCCGGCAGAAATATCCAATGAAGTTCCGGTTGTTAATGTACCGCGTGCGTCATCCCAGGCAAATTGGTAATTTAATCCATCTAATCCGGCCTCAGAGAAAATCAGCCAATCTTCATGAGCTGCTTTAGTGTTATCGCCAATTACTAAATCGTTCTCCATTCCTTTATTTTCAATCCAAGCATTGGCTGTGGGAGAAAATAGTCCTACACAGATTAGGGCCGCTAACACAATATTCTTTGATTTCTTTCCTCTATTTTGCTGTGCTTCAGATACCGCCGTCCAACTCTGAGTGACAGTATTCCAAATAGATTTAAAAATTCGATTCATAACTCGCCTCTTCTGAATTACGAAAAAAAAATCGATGGCAAAGTCTCTCATACCCCCCCCGACGTCAAGAGGGTTAATACTGATATTTACGTATGACCGCTAAATTTAAGAAGCAATAGACCCAGACAATTCCAATTAACTATTCACTAATGATTTCGAAAAAGCTGGCTATCAATACTCAAACAAGATAGGCTCTCATAGAGGCTGTGGATTAGGAAAACTGACAAATGATTAATGTCGAAGCGGCGCCCGTTTGGGGCGCCGCTTGATCTGATCAAAGATGACTTAGTGCTTTAACGGCTTAAAGCGCAAGCGATGAGGCCGCGCGGCCTCCTCACCCAAACGTTTACGTTTATCTGCTTCATACTCTGTGTAGTTACCGTCGAAGAAAACCACTTTGGAGTCGCCTTCAAAGGCGAGAATGTGCGTGGCGATGCGGTCTAAGAACCAACGGTCGTGAGAAGTCACCATCGCGCAACCCGCAAACTCGAGCAGAGCGTCTTCCAAGGCGCGCAAGGTTTCAACATCCAAGTCGTTGGACGGTTCGTCAAGCAACAACACATTGCCGCCCGCAAGAAGCGTTTTAGCCAAATGCAAGCGTCCGCGTTCTCCGCCCGAGAGCGCGCCCACCATTTTTTGCTGATCACCGCCTTTGAAATTAAAGCGGCCGAGGTAAGCGCGAGAGGGCATTTGGAATTTGCCGACTTGCAATATGTCCTGACCGTCGCTCACCGCTTCCCAAGCGGTCTTGTCATTGGGCAAGGAGTCGCGCATCTGATCAACGGCGCTGATCTTTACCGTTTGACCGATCTCAATTTCACCGCTATCGGGCTGCTCTTTACCCAAAATCATCTTAAAGAGCGTGGATTTACCGGCGCCATTTGGACCAATCACACCCACGATGGCTCCGGGCGGGATCTTAAAACTTAAGTCATCGATTAACAGACGATCGCCAAAGCCTTTGCTGACGTGTTTAAACTCAATGACGTTGTTACCCAGACGTTCAGCCACCGGAATAAAAATTTCATTGGTTTCATTTCGAGCCTGGTATTCATAACTCGACATTTCCTCAAAGCGACTTAAACGGGCCTTGCTCTTTGCCTGTCTGCCCTTGGCGTTTTGACGAACCCATTCCAACTCATGTTTAATCGCCTTCATGCGGGCGTCTTCCTGACGCTTTTCAATTTCAAGACGCTTTTCTTTCTGATCAAGCCAAGAAGAATAGTTCCCCTTCCAAGGAATGCCTTCGCCGCGGTCCAATTCCAAAATCCATTCGGCCGCGTTATCGAGGAAGTAGCGATCGTGGGTGACCGCCACCACGGTGCCGGGGAAGCGATGCAGGAACTGTTCAAGCCACTCCACGCTTTCCGCGTCCAAGTGATTGGTCGGCTCATCGAGTAAAAGCATGTCGGGTTGAGACAGAAGCAAGCGGCACAGCGCCACGCGGCGCTTTTCACCACCCGAAAGATGCTCAATCTTCGCATCCCAAGGCGGAAGGCGCAACGCGTCGGCGGCAATTTCCATTTGTGTTTCCGCATTGGTGCCGGCCGCGTTAATGATCGCCTCCAGCTTCGCCTGCTCCGCTGCCAATGCGTCAAAATCCGCATCCGGATCTGCGTAAGCCGCGTACACCTCATCGAGTCTCTTTTGAGCGTTGAGCACTTCGCTCAAGCCCTCTTCCACAGCTTCTTTAACAGTGTGATTCGGATCAAGCTGAGGCTCTTGGGGTAAGTACCCGATCTTGATGCCGGGCATCGGGAGAGCTTCGCCTTCAATATCCGTATCCACCCCCGCCATAATCTTCAACAGGGTTGATTTGCCCGCGCCGTTTAATCCCAAAACGCCGATCTTGGCTCCCGGGAAAAAAGACAGGGAAATATCTTTCAAAATTTGCCGCTTCGGCGGAACAATCTTTCCGACGCGGTTCATCGTAAACACGTACTGTGCCATAACGGTACCGATACCTATAAGTGAAGTTAAAAAAGGCAGCCTGAAAAAGGTTGCCTAACTAAATTTAATACGAGCGCTTCTTTCGGGCGTGACGGCGCTTTCGCGTGCCGAAATACCCCTCAAAAACCCACTTTCGACGCCAGCGAAGAGCTTCTTCATAAAGCGCTTCGCGCTCAGCGCCCATCGTCTCCGGCCGCCATTCTTTCCACTTTTTATAAACGCCGCTCATGTCCACCAGTTCCACAACTCGGCGCCAAGAAGCGGGCATCCAAGCGGTGGTGAGAGCGGCTTGAAAGTCAATCAACAGGGGCTTGCCTTCAGGAGAAACCAACCAATTGCCCGTGCCACGCGTATCCAAATGCACGACGCCATGATCATGCACGCTTTGCAAAAGCGTCTCCATGTCCGCCAAATACTCTGTGCTGATGTCTTTGGGATCAGTTTTGGCCAAACGGGCGCCCGGCAAAAACTCAATGGCGATCGCATGACGGTCTATTTTGAACGAGTCGCTCGCAACGCCGTTGATACCTTTGAGTTTTTGAAGGATTTTAAATTCGTGCCCCAAGAGAAACGGCGCCAATAAAGTTCTCACCCACCAATTGCGCGGCGCGAAGTCCTTCACGGTCCACTGCCGCCCTTGCCAGGTCACGCATGTCACACGGGCATTAGCCGCCCTACCGTCTCGCAACAGTTTTGAGGGCAAGCTCGCCATTTCCTCGCGGGTAAAACCTTTAATGGTCATGGGTAGTTAATCCAAATCAGGGCATTTGAATTTTGCTCGCCGCGGCAGCAAAACCCGCGTCACCCGGGGTGACAATCTTGCTTGCGGCCTCGCGACGCATCTCTTCGAGCTTGGCGATCGTTTCTTGAACGCCGGCTTTCGCCGCTTCGCCGTAGCCCTTGACCGCCTCTTCAAGCGTGGCGGCCTTAATTTGGAAAGAAATGGGCAACGGGCCCATTTGCGTCATGATCTGCGTCTCACCCATGTATACGATTTCACGCGTTAAATCACGAGTCCCTTCAAGTGTCACAGGCGTGAGCACTCGAATCGAACCGATCTTACGGTCGGTGATAACTTCCTCACGAACAAGGGCATTGACATCCATCTGAACATTCATTTGGTCGAGATCGGCCATTTTTATAATCCTTTTAAAAACAAACCCCGTGCCGTCCGTCTCTCACAGACAACGCACGAGGTTATTTCCAGCTGAAATAACGGTACTTAATTGTACCGATTTTGGCTGAATTGTCCGATTAGCGGTAAACCATCACCGGCACTTTGGAGTGCGTGAGCACCTTCTGGGTTTCGCTCCCCAAAAGCACCGCGGCCAAACCTTTGCGGCCATGGCTTGCCATGAAAATCAGGTCGCATCCCAACTCTTCGCACACATCCATAATGGCTTCCGAGGGGGAGAAACTCTTTTTCGAGCAGATAGTCGCATTGACTCCGGCCTTATCAAAATAGGCGCGGGCCTTCTCCAAGCGCTCCTTGGCCTGGTCTTTCACACGCTGGTCATACTGTTCAATGCTTTCGGGTCGATACTCGCTCAAATTGGTGTAAGAATACGGCTCAATAACCGTCAGGACATACACCTGGGCGCCAAGCGCGCTGGCAAAAGAGGCGGCCCCTGCCACTGCCATATAAGACAATTCGGTACCGTCAATCGGAACAAGAATTTTTTTATACATACATTCTCCAAGTACATCCACGCGTACTCTCTCTGTTTTTAGTGTAGGCGTTTTTTATGTAAAAAAGTTTGCGATTAGTCATCTAGCCACTGATTGAATAATCGTTCACTGTCAGATTTATTTTTCGGAGACTCTATCCACCAATTTAAGCACGCAACTTTGCGCAAGCCGCATGGCAAAAGTCGCGGTCACCGCCATGAAAACACCGAAGCCTTCCTCGCCGTCACGACTGGGGCAAACCGCCTCATCGCTAAAAACCGCTTCGATGCCAAAGGGTTTAGATTTAGCGCCGTTGGCGCTGCCGGCTGGAAAACCGTATTCTTTACGAAGTCTGGTTCTCATGGCGGCAATCAATGAGTCGCCTTTTACGTAGGCGATATCAGCCAAGGCCACACGCGAAGCGTCCCACTTGCCACCCGCACCACCGCTTGTTAAAACATAACAGGCCTTGTCTTTGCCGCGGGCGACAAGAAATGTTTTCGCCGACAACGAATCAATGCAATCGATAAGCACATCACAGTCCGGCACAACTTCATTGAAATTGTCCTTGTCAACAAAACGGTCAATGGCGACAATTTCCGCCTGAGGATTGATCGCCATAAGACGTGTCGCCAAGACATGAACTTTCTTCAACCCGTAATTGCCGTTGAGCGCGGGCAGCTGACGATTGGTGTTGCTCTCTTCAACCGTGTCTCCGTCAATCAATGTAATTTTGCCGATTGCTGTGCGGGCGAGCGCCTCGGCCACCCAGCTGCCGACTCCCCCCACGCCGACGACCGTCACATGGGATTGGCTTAAAACTTCAAACTTCTCTTTTCCGAACAGACGGCAGATGCCGCCGAATCGTCTTTTATCTGCTGTATTCATTTTTTGATTGATAAAAAGCACAATCTATATTCTAAAAGCTAGCGCTTCGCACCAAATGGCGCTAAAGTGATTGTAAGGAGATCTGAAATTAATTTTTGTTCTCCGGTTTGCTTGCTCGCAAGCCCTCTGTGGCTTGGGCTGGAGTGTTCGGCGGTGTGAGTTGCATGCCGCACAGTCGAACGGCTGTTTTTCCATTCTTATAAAAGGATGTTTTATGAAAATCCTTATCCCCGTAGACGGCAGTGTTTACAGTGACAACGCAGTGGCATTCGTTGCCAGCCGTACGACGCTGATCGGTCATGAACCGCATATCGTTTTATTGAACGTACAGGCTCCTTTGCCCGCCCGTGCGAGCCGCCTTGTTAGCCGCGAAGCGCTCGATGACTACTACAAGGACGAAAGCGAAAAAGCCTTCAAACCTGCCCGTAAGATTTTGAAGAAAGCCAAGATGGCCGCCGAAGAAATCGCCAAGGTCGGCACCCCCGCGGAAGAAATCGCCAAGGTTGCCGAAGAAATGAAGGCCGACCTTTTGATCATGGGTTCTCACGGTCGTTCCGCATTAAAGGGACTGCTCTTTGGCTCCGTCACTAACGCCGTGCTCGCTTTGACGAAGGTGCCGCTTTTGATGCTTCGCGATAAAGAAGCGCCGACCACTGACGCTTTGAGCGTTGGTATCGCTGTCGACGGTTCCAAGTATGGCACGGCCGCCGTCAAATACGCGATTAAGCAAATGGACCTCTTCGGTGGCGCAGCCGCCAAGATTCATTTGATCAATACAGTGAGCGATTATGCGGGTGCCGTGATGCCCGACATGACCGGTATGGCCTTGCCCGCTTTGTCCGAAGATGAAGTGGTTGAACTGCAAAAGAGCGAATTTGCCGAAGCCATCGATCCTGTGTTGCCGCTTTTTGAAAAAGCCGGCATCAAGCCGAAGGAAGTTTGCCTTGTGGGCAACCCCGGTGATGAAATCGCCGCTTACTGCAAGAAGCGCCACCTCGATATCCTGGTGATGGGTTCTCACGGTTATGGCCGCTTCAAAGCAGCCGTGATGGGATCCACGGCCACGCGTATTGCCTCCATCGCCGATGTGCCGCTGTTGATTATCCGTAAATAATCACTCAAGCACACACTTAATTGCGTTTGACGCATAAGCAGGCCACAGTGGTTGTCAGCTGCTGTGGCTTTGCTTTTCGACGGGAAAGAGTATGTCGGCCACCATCGTTAAGGTAATTTTGCTCACAGTCGTTGTGCAGATCGGCTGTGTCTCGAGCCGTGTGAGTTGCTCGCTTGACGGTTTGTATGAAAATGCCACGGCTTTGGAAGTCGGCATTATGATGGCGCTTTTTGCTTTTGTCCCGGCTCTTTTTGCCATTCGCTCCGGCCAATGGATAGATTCAGTGGGGCCCAAAAAGCCGGTTCTCACCGGTATCTGCGTGATGACCTTGGCGGTGAGTCTGCCGATTATCTTTGAAGTTAAAACGTTCGGTCTGTGGCCCCTTTACGCCGCCTGCATGATCAATGGTTTGGGGTTCATGCTGGTGCAGATGACCAATCAACAGTTGGTCGGCCACCTCTCTCAGGCGTCAAACCGCACCAATAACTTCGCTTTCCTTGCGATGGGCTACTCCGCGGCCAACTTAAGCGCTCCGATCGCCAGCGGCTACCTGATTGATCACTTGAGCTTTCAAAGCGCTTACGTCATGTCTTTGGCCTCTGTTGTGCTCGGGCTGCTTGTTTTTCTCACGCTCATCCGTCCCAAGCTCCCCGATTCATGGAACCGCCTGAAAGTGGTGAGAAAAAAGGGCAGTTTTGAGCTGATGGGCATTCCCCATGTCAGAAACGTGCTTATTGCCAGCTCCTTTATGTCCATGGCGTGGGATTTGCAAAGTTTCATGATTCCGGTCTACGGCACAGAAATCGGACTGAGTGCGAGCGAAGTGGGATGGGTACTGGGTGTTTTTGCAGCGGCCACTTTCTTTGTCCGGCTGTTCATGCCCATTATTTCAAGGCATCTTACGGAATGGCAAACCATCACCTGCGCGTTTGCCATGGGGGCGCTGTCCTATGCGCTGTTTCCCCTTTTCAAAAACTTTTTCATGCTGGCCGCCGTGGCTTTCCTGCTTGGCATGGCACTGGGATCCTCGCAGCCCAATGTGATGAGCCTGATTCACACCGAATCGCCCCCGGGCCGAACCGGTGAGGCTTTGGGACTTCGCACCATGTTAATCAATCTGTGCCACACCACTCTGCCGATCTTTTTCGGCGCAGCCGGCAGCGTCATCGGCGCAGGTTCTGTTTTTTACGTGGTGGCCTCTCTTATGGGCGGTGTGTCTGTTTTTACCTCCCGTTGCCAAAAGCAATCAACCAGTCATTCGTCGGACCAGGTTATTGAAAAACTCGAACAAGAGCGAAACCGCAAGAAGCAATCGTCTTGACTTAAAGTTGATTTCAGTCGAACAGTCACTGAAAAATTTACCTTTAGTATACGATCTATATCTTATTTCTCTTTGATTTTGCTTGGAAAATACTTACTTTTACCTATCACCTAACGACTATAGCTGCTGCAAAATAATCATAGGGTTTGATAACTCAAACCTTATGTAAGCAAAGGAAGATCGTTATGTCTAAAAAATTACTTGTTGTGATCCTGGCGAGTCTGCTGGGAAGCGCGCAGGCCGAGACCCTGCGTTTTGCCAGTCAAGGCGACTTTCTCACTTTTGACGTGCACAGTCAAAATGAGTCCTTGAATACGGCGGCAACAGGTTATTTGTACGATTCTTTATTTGCTTACGATAAGAACTGGAAAGTAATCCCCTGGTTGGCCGAATCCTGGACAAGAAACAAAGAAAACACCGGTTGGATCCTCAATATCCGAAAAGGCGTTAAATTCCACGAAGGTCAAACTCTCACAGCGCGGGATGTGGCTTTTTCATTAAACCGCGCGCTGGAACCTAGCAGCCAATTTAAAAATAACATGCTGGGCATTAAGTCGGCTAAGGCGCTGGACGACCATACCGTTTTGGTGGAAACGACGTCGGCCTCACCCGTCTTTTTCCGGCAATTGATTGATGTGCGCATCATCAGCTACGAGTGGGCCAAAGCGCATGACGTGCTTCACCCTCAAAATGCCAGCGCAAACGAAGAGTCCTACATGGCGCGCCACGCCAACGGCACCGGTCCCTTCAAGCTTGAAAGCCGAGAAGTCGACTCCAAAACAGTTTTTGTTGAAAACCCCGATTGGTGGAATAAAGCCGCCAAAACCGGCAATGTCACCCGTATTGAATACACTCCGATTTCCTCCAACGCCACTCGCACGGCCGCGCTTTTATCGGGACAGGTTGACCTCGTCATTGATCCGCCCACCCAAGATATCGCGCGCCTGGAGAAAAATAAGGACATCGTTGTTCGAAACGGCTCGGAAAACCGCGTGGTCATGATCACGCTGGATCAATTCAGCGACAAACCGCTTTTTGTCAATGTGCCGGGGAAAGACAAAGTCAATCCGTTCAAAGACAAGCGAGTCCGCCAAGCGTTGTACGAAGCGATCGACATTAAAGCGATTCAACGCGCCGTCATGCGCGGAAGATCCGTGCCGACAGGCACAATCGTTGCGCAATCGATCAGCGGCTGGACACCGGAACTGGGCCAACGCTATCCGTATGACCCGCAACACGCAAAGAAACTTTTGGCAGAGGCAGGCTACCCCAATGGTTTCAGCTTCACCATTGACACGCCCAATAACCGTTGGATCAATGACGAAGCCATTACCAAAGCCATCGCCTCAATGTGGACAAAAATTGGCCTGACGGTCAACGTCAACGCCATGCCCCGCTCGCAGTTTTTCCCGAAGATTTTGTCGCTGAACTCCTCGGTCTACCTTGTCGCCTGGGGAATCAACACTTTCGATGGTCTCTACGGTCTGCAGAGCCTGTCTCAAACCTTTGATCCTAAAACCGGCACCGGTCTCGCCAACCTCGGTCGAGTTAGCGACGCGAGAATTGACGAGCTGATCGCTCAAGCCGAAGTTGAAGCCGATGACGAAAAACGCACCGCCATCATCACCGAAGCACTGAAACTCGAAAAAGAGAACTATTACCACATTCCACTACATGAGCAGTCTCTGACTTGGGCCATGCGCAAAAACATTGACGCGCAAGTCACACCCAATAACAGAGTCGACGCTTTAACGGTAACGGTTCATCCCGTTAAATAAACCACAAAAGCGCATCTCAAAGTAGTCGGAACTGCTCGGGCGATTTCCCCAAAAGGGTTATCGCCGTTGGGCGTTTCGGCGTGAATGTAACTTTTTCGAGTGTTCTATATGTTGGAATTTTTCATCAGACGGATAATTCAAGCGGCGGTGGTCCTTTTTGTCGTCGCCTTTGTTGCATTTTTGCTTTTCCAGTTTGTCGGCGATCCGGTTTCTCAAATGCTGGGCATTGAGTCCACTCAAGCCGACAGAGACCGTCTTCGTGAAGCCCTTGGGCTCAATGATCCTTTTTATGTTCAGTTTTTCCACTTCATTGCCAATGCCGCCAGCGGCGACTTCGGCATCAGTCTCCGCCAGGGAACACCCGTTTCCGAACTCATCGCCGATCGATTCCCCGCCACTTTTGAATTGGCTGTAGTCAGCGTTGTCATCGCCACCGTGTTGGGCGTGGCCTTGGGCGTCGTCGTAGCCATCTACCGCGATAGTTTTCTCGCTCGCTTTCTCATGGGCTTTTCATTGGTGGGCATCAGTCTTCCGACATTTTTGATCGGTATTTTGTTTATTCTTGTCTTTTCTGTTTGGCTCGGATGGCTCCCCAGCTATGGACGGGGTGAAGTGGTTGAAATCGGTCCCTGGAGCACCGGCCTACTCACTGCAGACGGTTGGGCCCACATGATTTTGCCCGCGCTCACGCTCTCCGTTTTCCAACTGGCGCTCATCATGCGTCTGGTGCGTGCTGAAATGCTTGAAGTCTTGCGCTCGGACTTCATCAAATTCGCCCGTGCCCGAGGGCTTGGTGAGCGCTCGATTCATTTCCGCCATGCGCTGAAAAACACTCTCATTCCCGTCATCACAATTGTCGGGTTGCAGTTAGGCGGCATCATCGCTTTCTCGATTGTGACCGAAACTGTTTTCCAATGGCCAGGTCTTGGACTTTTGTTCATTCAGGCGGTTCAGTTTGCCGATATTCCGGTGATGACCTGTTATCTGTGTTTGATCGCATTGATGTTCGTACTCATTAATTTCCTCGTCGATTGGCTCTACACGGTAGTGGATCCTCGACTCAAACCCGGTATGTCTAAGAGCCATTAAAAGAAAGAAAATGACAATTCATATTACGCAAAGTTGGAAGGCTTTTAAGGAAAGCGATTTATTTTGGAGTTTCAAACATTCTCCCATCGCCATTATTGCCCTGGCAGTCACAACGCTGTTGATGATCGCAGCGCTCTTTGCCCAAACGATCGCTCCCTTCAACCCCTACGATTTGGCTAGCCTCGATCTGATGTCAGCCCACCTCCCTCCGTCCTGGTCAGAAGGTGGGGATGCTCAATTTTGGCTTGGAACGGACGACCAAGGCAGAGATCTTTACTCCACGATTTTGTACGGCTTAAGACTTTCCTTAAAGATTGGGCTTATTTCCGTTGTCCTGTCTCTTGTTTTAGGCATCACATTGGGACTTGTTTCCGGGTTCGTGGGTGGACGCTTGGACGCATTTATCATGCGCATTTGCGATGTGATGCTCAGTTTTCCCGCCATTTTGATCGCTCTTTTGATCGACGGCATTGCCCGCGCCAGTTTGTCGCAGCAAATGCACGATGAGTTGGCGGAGCCCGTGCTGATTCTCGCGATCACGCTCTCGGGCTGGGTGCAGTACGCACGAACGGTGCGCGGACAAACACTGGTTGAAAAACAGAAAGACTATGTGAGCGCCGCCAAATTGATTGGCGCGAGCACCGGCCGCATCCTTTTCAAGCATTTAATGCCTAATGTCATGAGTTCTGTGTTGGTGCTCGCCACCGTTCATGTTGGCACCGCTGTTATCACCGAGGCTACATTATCTTTCTTGGGCGTCGGTGTTCCGCCTACGACACCCTCCTTGGGCACTCTTATTCGAGTCGGCAACGAATTCCTCTTTTCCGGTGAATGGTGGATCAGCATCTTCCCCGGTCTTGCCCTTGTTGCCCTTGTGTTATCCGTTAATCTTCTGGGCGATTGGCTGCGTGACGCGCTCAATCCCAAATTGCGCTAAGGAGTACCGATCATGTCAGACAATGTTCTTGAAGTGCAGCACCTGCGTGTTGAGTTCCCGACTCGAAAGGGACTTCTGGTGGCCGTCGACGATGTCAGTTTCGAAATCGCCGAGGGAGAGATTTTGGGTCTTGTCGGGGAGTCCGGCGCGGGGAAGTCTCTGACGGGAGCGGCCATCATTGGCCTGCTTGAACCGCCGGGCCATATCGCCGGAGGCGAAATCAGTGTGGGTGGCCATAGAATCGACAACTTATCCGAAAAAAAGATGAGCGGCGTGCGAGGCCGCATGATCGGAGCGATTTTCCAAGATCCGCTGACCTCACTTGATCCGCTGATGACAATCGGCGATCAACTGGTGGAGACCATCATGCGCCATTTGCCGTTGGACGCTCAAGAGGCGAAAAAGCGCGCCATAGATCTGCTCTCTCAAACGGGCATCCCCGCCCCCGAAAGACGATTCAATCAATATCCTCACCAATTCTCAGGCGGCATGCGTCAGCGCGTTGTGATCGCATTGGCCTTGGCGGCAAAACCGAAACTTATCATCGCCGATGAACCGACAACCGCGCTTGACGTATCGGTTCAGGCGCAAATCATCGAACTGTTGAAAAAACTCGCCCACGAGTCTCACTCCGGTGTCTTGCTCATCACGCACGACATGGGGGTCATCGCTGAGACCGCCAATCGTGTCGCCGTCATGTACTCGGGACGCATCGTGGAAATAGGCCCGGTCGCCGAGGTTCTCCACAATCCGAAGCATCCTTACACAAAAGGTTTAATGGCTGCCATTCCAGATATGACTGAGACCACTGAGTTTCTTCATCAAATTGAAGGTTCCATGCCTAACCTTGCCAATATTCCGACCGGCTGCGCCTTCCACCCGCGCTGCCCTTTAAAAACAGACAAATGCACGACGCTTCGCCCCCATCTTATTAGCGCCGCTCCCTGCCACAAGGTTGCCTGTTGGTTGACTGAAGATAAAACACGGAACCAAGGAGAATAAGAATGTCAGTCAATAAAACACATGAAATTCTCGTGCAGGTCAAGCACCTGACAAAAACATTTGATGTCTCCGATCCGTGGTTGACACGACTGGTTAATCGCACTCCCAAAACGACCCTCACAGCCGTTGACGATGTGAGCTTTGATATATATCGCGGTGAAATTTTATCTTTGGTGGGTGAGTCCGGCTGCGGTAAAAGCACAACGGCTAAACTGTTGTGCGGTCTCTACGAGCCAAGTTTCGGTAGCATCACAGTCGATGGCATTGATCTTAAAACACTAAGTGAAAAAAAGAGTCCTTTGGCCAAAAGCCTTCGCCGCCGCATCAACATGATCTTCCAGGATCCGTATGCTAGCCTAAACCCTCGCTGGAGAGTGCGCGACATTATCGCTGAACCTATCCGCGTGCAAAACCTTCTCAGTGAAGAAAAAGCTGTCAACGACCGTGTCAATG
>CATVXH010000001.1 GCA_958347955.1 uncultured Sutterella sp. | reverse complement strand
GAGCAGCGGACTCTTAATCCGTCGGTCCAGAGTTCGAGTCTCTGCGCTCCCACCAGCCTCTTCACTTCATAAGTCATTTGGCATTGGGAGCGTAGCTCAGTTGGTAGAGCAGCGGACTCTTAATCCGTCGGTCCAGAGTTCGAGTCTCTGCGCTCCCACCAACGCCTTCCCTATCAAATATTCCAACTCTGCTTTCTCCTTTTGTTGTCGGCTCGTTAGCAACTTGATTTTTTTGTATCCCCGCTTTTCTTTGCCTCACAAACTCAACACATAACGCTAAAATAGTTCATTCACTCTGATAAAAGTAATTGGCACTTCTGGAAATGTTTGTTCTTCCGACTCCCAACGACACAGATCGTCTGGGCCAGGTATTGGCTCGTTGTTTATTGACCGAACGGAAAGCGCTCATAGAGCAGGGCTTCAATATTCGGCTCGAGGGTAATTTAGGGGCCGGTAAAACCAGCCTCACACGAGCGACTTTGCGAGCTCTGGGAATCACCGGGCGAATCAAAAGTCCGACCTTTACCCTGCTGGAAACTTATCCGATTGATTCGGATCTGGAAGTCTTTCACTTTGACTTTTATCGATTTGAAACCCCAGAGGAATTTCTAGACGCCGGCTTCCGAGATAATTTTGCCCCTGCTCACATTACTTTTTGTGAATGGAGCGAAAAAGCTGGGAACTGCCTGCCGAAAGCTGATATGACAATCACTCTCGAACCTTTCAATGAAGGTCGTTGCGCCGATATCTGCGCTATGACAGAACTGGGTTCGAAAATTTTGGACGCAATGATAAAAGCATGGCCTTTACACGCAGAACTCTGATCAGCACAACGACGGGCTCTTTGGCGCTCTCTTTTTTACCTATTCGGCTGGCGCACGCCGCTCAAATGGTGGACGTCCGTATGTGGCCTGCCGAGGAGTACACCCGTGTAACACTTGAACATGATCAACCGATTAAGTTCAAGTACTTTCTCGTGCGCTCACCAATGCCATACCGCTTGGTCGTAGACATTGAGGGCCTGACCCTGACGAGTAAGCTCCAGAAAATGATTTCTGATGTTTCTCCCAAGGATCCTTACATCAAAGCTGTGCGAATCGGTCAGTTCACGCCAACAGTGGTGCGTCTCGTCATGGACCTTAAAAGCGAGGTAAGACCGGAGGTTTTTTCCCTCAAACCGGTTGCCAATTACAAGTACCGGCTTATTTTCGACATTTATCCGGTTGAAGTTGAAGACCCCATCGCTGGCGTCATAGCCGGATTAAATGGTAAAAATGAAAAAGGGGATCCTTTAGGAGAGCTCTTGGCGCAAAGTCGGCAAAATACGACTGCCTCCAAAAGTGCCGACTCTGCAACATCGGACAAAGAGAAAACCGCTCAAGCTCAACAAGAACCTGCGTCTCAAGCGCAAGCCAAGTCTCAAACAGACCGCTCGAAGCAATCGGCCGGTTCTCAAAAGCAGACGACTAAACAGACGACACCCGCAAAAAAACGGCGCGACATTATCGTAGTCGTAGATGCCGGGCACGGCGGAGAGGACCCTGGGGCTGTCGGCAAACGTAAAACCTACGAAAAACACATCACCTTATCGATTGCCAAACGCCTTGAGAGCTTAATCAAACGAGAAAAAGGTATGAAAGTGGTCATGACGCGCACAAGCGACCACTTTGTCAGTCTCAGTCAGCGGGTGATGATCGCTCAAAAAGCTAAGGCTCATCTTTTTGTCAGTATTCACGCTGACGCATGGACAAAACCTTCCGCCAAAGGGGCATCCGTTTATGCATTGGCCGAACGAGGCGCGACAAGTTCAGCGGCACGATGGTTGGCAAAAAACCAAAACGATGCCGACTTAATTGGAGGGGCCAACTTTAAAGAAGTGGACAGGCGGTTGCAGTCCGTTTTAGTTGATATGACTACCTCATGGAAAATCAACTACAGCCTTGAATTAGGCCACAGTGTTCTGCAGTATTTGGGGAAAATCAACACATTACACCGCAGACAGGTAGAGCAGGCCGGCTTTTTAGTTTTAAAGGCTCCCGGCATCCCGTCTATTCTCGTTGAGACGGCTTTTATCAGCAACCCACAGGAAGAGCGTAAGCTCAAGACCGCTTCCTATCAGCAAAAAGTAGCCGACGCCATATTGAAAGGAATCAAGGATCAGGTTAAGAAAAATGATTCAATTATGCAGAGTTAATGCATTTTTGAAATGATTTGCAACTTTACTTTTTAACTTCACAAACGCTTTCTGGCTAAAATTAACTAGTTGTACCGATTTTTAACTCAAGGACATCGCAATCATGGCTATCGTATCTTTACGTCAATTACTGGATCACGCCGCTGAAAACGGCTACGGTGTTCCGGCCTTCAACGTGAATAATTTGGAACAAGTTCAAGCCATCATGTCCGCCGCCCAAGAAGTGGGCGCTCCGGTCATTATGCAAGCTTCAGCTGGTGCCCGTCGTTACACAGGCGAGCTATTTTTGAAAAGCTTAATTCAAGCCGCCGTTGAAACTTATCCTGATGTC
Organism: uncultured Sutterella sp.; assembly: GCA_958347955.1. Lineage (GTDB taxonomy): Bacteria > Pseudomonadota > Gammaproteobacteria > Burkholderiales > Burkholderiaceae_F > Aphodousia. The sequence continues at coordinate 329,642 of CATVXH010000001.1, read as the reverse complement.
CCGGTTTGCATGCACCAGGACCATGGCCAGAATCCGGCTGTTTGTCAAGGCGCCATCCGCATGGGTTTTTCCTCCGTGATGATGGATGGCTCTCTGCAAGCTGACGGCAAGACCATTGCCAGTTACGACTACAACGTGAATGTAACACGGCAAGTTGTGGACATGGCTCACTGCATTGGCGTGAGCGTCGAAGGCGAACTGGGTTGTCTTGGTTCATTGGAAACAATGAAAGGCGATAAGGAAGATGGTCACGGCACTGACAGCACGATGACCCGTGAACAACTTTTAACGGATCCGGACCAGGCTGCCGATTTTGTAGAAAAAACACAACTTGATGCATTGGCTATCGCCATCGGAACAAGCCACGGCGCCTACAAGTTCACCCGCAAACCCACTGGCGATATTTTGGCAATTGACCGCGTCAAGGAAATTCATCGCCGCTTGCCGAACACCCACCTTGTGATGCACGGCTCCTCTTCCGTTCCTCAGGAATACTTAGCGGAAATCCGTGAATTTGGCGGTCAATTCCGTGAGACGTATGGAGTGCCGGTTGAAGAAATTCAAGAAGCTATTAAACATGGTGTGCGCAAGGTCAACATCGACACAGATATCCGCCTGGCGATGACTGCCGCTGTTCGACGCTTCCTTGTCGAAAATCCGACAAAGTTCGATCCTCGTGAATACCTCAAAGCCGCGCGCAAGGCAGCTTATGAACTCTGTAAGCAACGTTATCTTGATTTCGGTTGCGAAGGTCAGGGGGCGCGCATTAAACCCATCGACCTCTTCACGATGGCCAAACGCTATTCAAGCGGCGAATTAAAACAAAACGTCATCTAATACAACCGTTTTATTGTAGGGAGGGGCTTCCCCTCCCTTTTAATTAAAACTCATAATATGGCTGATGCAAAAGATCTCAAAGGTAAAACTGGCATTAAGCGCCTAACAAATGCTTTCTTTTACTCTAAAGACGGCTTTTCCGCGGCTTATCAGTCTGAAGAGGCCTTTCGTCAGGAATTCTGGCTTTTAATCATTGGCGCAGTTGTTGCAGTCATTTTGCCAGTCTCCCCGATGCAAACCGTCGCCCTTATTGCCGTTCTTTTATTGCTTTTAATTGTGGAAATTTTGAATTCTGCAATTGAAGCTGCAATTGATCGGATCGGACCGGAAATTCACCCCTTATCAAAACGGGCCAAGGATATGGGCAGCTGCGCGGTTTTGATGGCTTGTTTTCTAGCCGCCTTAGTCTGGCTTTGCATTCTCTTCGATTGCTTCCTTTAACAACATTGTTTTCCATACAGACATTTCTACTTGAAAAACACTGATTAGAATTCAAAAATCATTAGAATGTCTTTGTTAAGCCGTTGGCAATTGAATAACTTTTTTGATGGAATCCAACGATCATGCCCATTCTTGATACTTCTTTGCACTCCTTAAAGCGCATCTATCGCGGCAAGGTCCGTGACAGCTATGAGCTTGGTGACGACAAGCTGCTGATTATTGCGACAGACCGCATCTCTGCGTTTGATGTTATCCTTGACGATCCCATCCCCTATAAAGGCATGGTATTGCAAGCTCTGACTGATTTCTGGTTTGAAAAGTTAAAAGGGATTGTGCCTAACCACTTAACAGGTATTGATCCCACAACTGTTGTCGCAGCGGACGAAGTTGAGCAAGTCAAGGGCCGCTCCGTTGTGGCGATGAAACTAAAGCCGATTCCTATTGAATGTGTGGTCCGTGGTTATATCATCGGCGGTGGCTGGAAAGACTACCAAGCAACGGGCAAGGTGTGTGGTATCGAGTTGCCTGCCGGCCTAAAGCAAGCTCAAAAACTGCCGCAACCTATTTTCACTCCGGCAGCGAAGATGGAAGTGGGCACGCACGATGAAAACATTTCGTTTGAGCAAGCCGTTAGCTTAGTTGGCGAAGATATCGCCAAACAAATCCGTGATTACTCCATCGAGCTATATACTCGCGCCGCAGAGTATGCCTTAACAAAGGGAATTATCATCGCCGATACAAAGTTTGAGTTTGGCCTTGATCAAAACGGCACGGTCAGACTGATGGATGAAGTGCTTACCCCCGATTCCTCACGTTTCTGGCCTGCAGATCAGTACAGTGAAGGCATTTCGCCTCCCTCCTTTGATAAGCAGTTCGTTCGCGATTGGCTTGAAACCCAAACGTGGGATAAGACGCCCCCGGCTCCCCGGGCACCTGAGGATATCTTGGAAAAGACTTCTCAAAAGTACCGCGAAGCACTGCGCCGTTTGGCTGGCCGCGATGTGGCGTAACAAACGTAAGATTTAACTGTTTTGATGGCGCGGGAGATTACACCCTTCCGCGCCCTTCTTGTTTTTCTGATAGGTAATCTGATTATGGAAAATAATCCTGTTGTCGGCGTTGTTATGGGTTCCAACTCTGACTGGGACATTATGAAAAACGCCTGTGATATTCTCAAAGAATTCGGCGTGCCCTTTGAGGCTCAAGTTGTCTCGGCGCATCGCATGCCTGACGAAATGTTCCGCTACGCTGAAACGGCCCAACAAAGAGGCTTAAAAGTGATTATTGCCGGCGCAGGTGGCGCAGCCCACCTACCGGGAATGATTGCAGCCAAAACCGTTGTGCCCGTATTGGGTGTGCCTATCCCCTCTCGTTACCTGAGAGGTGAAGATTCACTGCTTTCTATTGTCCAGATGCCTAAAGGTGTCCCCGTAGCCACATTCGCCATCGGGGAGGCCGGTGCCGGCAATGCGGCTCTTTTCGCCATTGAAATGTTGGCCGGATTCGGTTGCCAAGAGATGCGTGAAAAGATTTCGGCATTTCGACTCGCACAAAACGAAAAAGCACGCAACATGGTTTTGCCCCTTTAACTGAAGGCGAATGACTATGCAAAAAAAATTGCCATTGAATCCCGGTGAAATGTTGGGAATGATGGGGGGCGGTCAATTGGGCAGAATGTTTGCCATCGAAGCCGCCTACATGGGATACCACGTCACCGTGTTGGAGCCGGGTCAATTGCCGCCCGCAGCTGAAGTTTCGCTCAAACATATCGCTGAACCCTACTTGAGCGAGTCAGGTCTGCAGCGTTTGGCTAATGACACATGCGCCGTGAGCACTGAATTTGAAAATGTTCCCGCTGAAGCACTTAATTTTTTAGCTCAAAACACCTTTGTTGCACCCCCGGGATCGGCGGTAGCCATCGCGCAAGACCGCAACGAAGAAAAGCGCTTCATTGAAAAAGAAGCTCATGTTCCGGTGGCCCCTCACTGTCGAATCGAGTCAGACTCGGATATTGAAACCGCCGATGACGCACTCTTCCCAGCCATTCTCAAAACAGCTCGGTTGGGTTATGACGGTAAGGGACAAGTTCTGGTAGATAATCGTGAACAACTTCGGGAAGCTTTTAAGACACTGAAAGAAGTTAGTTGTATCTTGGAAAAGCGTCTTAAACTTTTCAAGGAAGTTTCCGTTATCGTCGCTCGTTCACATGACGGTCAAACCGCAACATTTCCTGTTTGCGAAAATCGTCACCGCAACGGCATTCTCGCTGTCACCGTGATGCCTGCCCGAGTAAGCGACGAAATTGCATCAAAAGCGCGTCAATTCGCCACACAGATTGTCGACGCGCTGCATTATGTCGGAGTCCTGTGCGTTGAATTTTTTGTATTAGAAGACGGTTCCATTGTGGCCAACGAAATGGCGCCACGCCCACATAATTCGGGGCACGCGACCATTGATGCTTGTTGGAGCAACCAGTTTGAACAGCAACTTCGGTGCATGACGGGGCAACCTTTGGCCGACACAACACAACACTCCCCTGCCGTCATGCTTAACCTACTGGGAGATATATGGTTTGATGGCGAAAAACACTGCGAACCGGACTGGTCGCGAGTGTTGGCTATTCCTGGTGTCAAACTACACCTCTATGGGAAAGCTCAGGCTCGCAAGGCTCGAAAAATGGGGCACATCACATGCCTCGGGCACACTCTTGAAGAGGCCTTACAACGAGCTAAACAAGTCGCCCAACTTTTAAATTTACCGGAGCCGCAATAATGCAACCTGTTGATGAAAGAGCAATCCGCGCGGCCGTTGATGTATTGGAATGTTCCGGTCTTGTGGCAATTCCTACAGAAACTGTATACGGTCTAGCCGCAAATGCCGAAGACGAAAAGGCCGTCAAAAAAATTTTTGAGGCTAAAAACAGGCCGACAACCCACCCTTTGATTGTGCACATCACTGGAGAAGAAGCGCTTGATCATTGGGCTAAGGGCATTCCTCAAAGTGCCTACATTTTAGCCCGCCGCTTCTGGCCCGGTCCTCTCACCATGATTCTGAAGAAGTCTGATAACGTGGGCGACTGGATCACTGGCGGCCAAGATTCCGTCGGACTACGCTGTCCCTCTCATCCTTGGGCGGTGGCTTTGATTAAGGCTTTTGCAGGCAAGCATCACCGGGGTCTTGCCGCCCCGTCTGCCAACACGTTTGGCCGAATCTCCCCTACAACTGCTCAACACGTTAGGGACGATCTGGGAGAAAAACCCAAAGGAAAGGTCGATTTCATTCTTGATGGCGGAGAATGCGAAGTCGGGGTTGAGTCAACCATCATCAATTTAAGTGGCGATCATCCTGAGATCTTACGACACGGTGCCATCACCCGAAAAATGCTTGAAGATACCCTGGGCTGCGCGGTACCTGATGGGGGCAAGGACTCTCCTCGAGTTTCAGGCTCCTTAAAGAGTCACTATGCCCCGAAAACCAAGGTCATTCTCTCAAATAACATCACCGCTGACCTTAATAAACTTTCGGACAAAAAGGTAGCGGTAATGGCATCTGAAAAGGCTCTTGCTCAAACACCCGCTCATGTCGTCAAGTGGTTTGTTGCCCCTGATTGCGCAACAGAATACATGCATGTGCTTTATGTTCGTCTGCATGAGCTTGATCAGGCCGGCGCGGATTGCATTTTGATCGAAACTCCGCCAACCGGTGACTCTTGGAACGCTGTTCAAGATCGTCTTGCTCGAGCTTCTGCCTAAAAAAGAAAAACATGTCCGGGCTTGTCAGATTATCAAAACGCATCAGTGAATTGGGAATCGCCTCGCGCCGCGAGGCCGATGCCTGGATTGAAAAGGGGTGGGTGAAAGTCAACGGAGAACTCGCCTCTTTGGGGATGAAAGTGTCTGAACAAGACCGCATTCAAATCTCTTCCAAAGCAAAGAACGAACAGAAGAAACTGGTGACGATCCTGCTCAATAAACCTGTTGGTTACGTTAGTGGTCAAGCCGAGGATGGTTATGAACCCGCTAAAGTTCTCATTACGGCTCAAAACCACTGGGCAGGTGATGAATCAGGTATACGCTTTCATCCTTCTCAGCTAAACCATTTAGTACCGGCCGGTCGCCTAGACATTGATTCCGTAGGACTTCTGGTACTCACTCAAGACGGACGTGTAGCCAAACGCATCATTGGAGAAACAAGCGAACTTGAAAAAGAATACATTGTCCGCGTTGCTAACCAAGACGGCTCTCGTGCCGAGCTTACCGAACAAAACCTAAAGTTATTAAATTTCGGATTAAGCCTTGACGGCAAAGCGTTATTGCCGGCCAAAGTTTCATGGCTCAATGACGATGAGTTGCGCTTCGTACTCAAAGAAGGTAAAAAAAGACAAATCCGCCGAATGTGTGAAGCGGTTGGACTCAGGGTATTGCGGCTTAAGCGAGTGCGAGTGGGACGCGTCGTATTAGGCAGTCTGCCGCCCGGTCAATGGCGCTATCTCAAGGCTGATGAATCCTTCTAAAACGACTTAATCGGTTATGCAAAATCGCACAGTATGGGCTCAGCTGCTCCTGGTGTTTGTCACGCTTTTGTGGGGATCTACATTTTTAACCCTACAAATCGCATTGAAATGGGCTGATCCTGTGGTCATTGTTGCGCTACGTTTTGTGCTCGCCTCTTGTATCGTTTTTTGTATTTTAAAAGGCAATATTTTTGCGATCACTCGTTACGAATGGAAAGCCGGTTTTTGCATCGGCCTAAGTATTTTCGGCGTTTACACGTTGCAGACAATCGGTCTTGGATCTATTCCAAGCAGCACATCGGCGTTCCTTACAGGTCTGTATGTCGCATTTGTGCCACTGTTGCAGTGGATTGTTCAGAAACACATTCCCCAACCCATCACAATCATCACTATTGTTCTTGCCTTTACCGGGATGACACTTTTTGCCAACCCCTTCTCTGTAAGTCTCTCCGGTCAAATGGGCGAATGGGTTACCGTTTTGAGTGCGTTAATTTGTGCGGTAGAAATTCTTTCAATCAGCTATTTCGCCAAAGGATGCCGCCCGCTTCAACTTAGCTTCACTCAACTCATCACCGTGGCAATTTTGGCGCTTTTCACCTTGATTTGGCATGAACCCATCCGATCGACAGAGTGGACTTGGGGACTAGGTGCTTGCATCGGAGCACTTGCCGCCATTGTCAGTTTTGTGCAATTCGGTATCGGTTGGGCGCTAAAATATGTTCCCGCCATGAAGGCAACGCTGATTTATGCGCTCGAGCCGGTATTTGCCGGGATTATCGGTTGGCTGGCCGGAGAACATTTCGGATTATCAGAACTCACAGGCGCGGCTTTAATTATTCTGGCCGTTCTGATTTCTGCCTGGAGGCCTGGCAAGCGCAAGAACAATGAAGGCAATTCATTATGACAGAGAAGCAACCAATCGGATTTTTTGACTCTGGCTGGGGCGGTTTGTCCATTATGAAAACCGCCAGACAGACTTTGCCTAACGATGATTTCATATATGTGGCCGACTGTGGTCATGCTCCCTATGGGGATCAAAGTCACGACTTCATTGTTGAACGCGCCCGTAAAATTTCAAACTTCTTATTTGAGCAAAAGCACGTCAAGGCTTTGGTCATTGCCTGCAATACCGCTACTGCAGAGGCCATTGACATCATCAGAAAAGAACGGCCTGATAGCATTATCATCGGAGTGGAGCCCGCGGTTAAACCCGCGGTGCAGTTATCTAAAAATAAGCGCATTGGCATGATTTCCACCAGCCGCACTGCACAATCGGCACGATATATCTCTCTAGTTGAGCGTTTTGGTCAAAACTCAAAGATTTTGTCGGTCGGCTGTCCCGGCTTAATGGATTGTGTAGAAGCCGCTGCTTTTGACTCTCCTTCTACAATTGCGCTACTGCACCGATACCTCGATCCGCTGATCAAAGCAGGCATAGACACTCTGGTTTTAGGCTGCACCCACTACCCTTTTTTAACGGAATCGATCCGTTCTATTGTCGGAAACGAAGTTTTGATTTATGAGCCTAGCCAGGCCGTCGCCAAGCATCTCAAAGACAGATTGGGGGATCAAATAGCCAGCAGAAAAACAGCTGGCAATGAAGTTTTTTACGTCAGTGGCCTCAATGAGCAAAGAAAAAGCGTGGCAATGCGCCTTTGGGAGCATGCCACGCGATTCGAAGACTTAAAAGTTTAAGCGACTTGAGACAAAAACTCCTGCATTTTTTCTCTCAAATCTTGTGGAATCGGGGTCGAACGGCGATTTTTTGAATCGATGCACACCATGACCTCTCGACACTTGACGTGCAACTCTTCGCCTTTATAAAACTCAATTTCAACGGTAAATGAACTATTTCCGATATGACTTACCCACAAACGCATTTCACCTTGATCGCCAATGTGAAATGGTTTAAAAAAGTCCGATTGAATTGAAACCACCGGAATCAACACATCATGGCTGGGCATTTTTTCCCACGGGAATCCCATGCCTTCACGAAACCAATCTTCCGTGAGACCGTTAAACAACACAAAAAAGTTCGGATGGAAGACTATCCCTGCAGGATCACAATGAGCGAAACGGATCATGCAGGTTTTCTTAAAAACTTTCCCCATTTTCATTTACTCCTTGTTGTCAATCAGGACGGCTCTGACAGGACTGGCTTCCAGTCCAAGAATTCTCAGCGGCAAGGCAATAAGCTGATAGTGGCCGGGACAGACATGTGACAGGTCGAGATTTTCTAAAATGATGACACCCGAGTCAATAGCCAAAATATGGGATTGGAGCTTATCATCACCGGCTTTATCAATGCTTGGCGTATCAATGCCGATAACTCTGACGCCGTTATCTATTAAAAAAGACGTCGCCCGAGCACTGAGATAAGCAAAATCCTCAGTCCATGTCCGAGGCATCAAAAAACCGCTTTTAATCAATACGCGAGGACTTGTTATTTTCGGGAAATTTTCAGGTTCAATTACAGATTTCGTATTGATTTCAATAACCTGACAATCGCCAATGAGCCGTGCGGGATCAATTTCAGATACGTCAGAGGGGCGCTTCAAATGTGAAGGTGCATCAACATGGGCCCCTAGATGCGCACTCAACGAAAGAGTTCCGACTTTTACGTTCGCATCCTCATTAAATTTCAACGACAAAGGAGTGTCTCCCGGATAAACGGGAGACATTTCTGTCACTAAAGGAGAAATATCAATGACGATCACAGGGTTCTGGGATCCATTTGCTGATCTTTTTCGCCTGAGAGTTTTTTCACCAAATCACGGGCAATTTCAATCATCGTCAAAGGAGCGCAACCTTCTGCCTTGTTGTTGGTCACCACAAAGCTCTTCTGACCGGATTTCAGGGCTACATCAAGCAAATGCACAATGCCTGAACGAGTTGCCGGGTCAGGATGAACGATGCGATTGAAAGGAGCGTAGGTCATTTTGGCCACTCCGTGCCGCTGAATCGGATTTAAAGACCAACGAACCACCAAGGGACCTCTCATTTTCCAGTCTTCTGACTGCGCGTCAGGATCTTCGAAATAGCGCAAGGCCGCTGTCTGACGAATAACATCAGGCATTGAAGGGTGTACACCGACAACCAAACGAACGCCAGTCGGACGCAGTGCATTCAAAAGTCGTTTCGTGTAGATCGACAACGTGCGAACCTCAACGGCATACACAGGCTTTTCGCCCTCTACTTCTTTGGGCAAATCTGAGAAAAATTGAGCAATTCTGTCAATATAGTCGTAGCACTCAGCCTGTGTGGGCAAAAGCGGACGGGGTATCGGTGAGAGCTGAAAAACCAATGGTCCCGCGTTTTCCCCCAAGCCATTGATAACAGGATAAACAAACTCGTGCATGGCCGCATGCAGATCCAAAAAGTCCTGATTCAGTGAACGGAACCTGCCCTTGGGGTCACGCTTGACGGCATCCGTCACGCTTTGCGGCGCTTTGATCAAAAAACGGAAATCTTCGTTGACTTGGTTGGCCATGGCCGCGTAAGACATTTCATTGAGCGTGCCGAAAAAAGACCAATCGATACCGACCGCGCGAAGCACCGGATGTTTGCAGTAAGCAGCGAGACCTCGTTTGGTCAGATCCTCAACACCGCTTGTCTCTCCCCAAACGATGCCTTTCCAACCCGGGAAATTCCAGCTTGCGCAACCAAGATAAACTGAACGAGGCAATAAGCGACCAAGTCGCAAAACATCCTGAGAGGGTGTAACCGGTGTGATTGGTGAAGAGGTGACTTCATCAAAACTGTAAGGATCTGTCGTAAATTGATCAAACATAAACTTGCCCAATCTGTATACCAACAAAAAACAATCAAAACAAAATTCGCAACCAAATGAGTGCCTTACTTCGAGTATACGACTGAAAACCGTCGAGCACCTGCCTGCAAATGAGTAATTTTGCTAACAAGTTCGAAAAATAGCAGAAAAAACACCCTACTTCAATTCCTGATGCGGGCTAAGTATAACAAATTGATTTTAAATGAATTCGAGGCGAAGACTATTTCAATCTTCGCCTCGCTTGACTAGAAGCTTAAGAAGCTTTGGGAGCAGGCGGTTGAGGCTTATTTAGCGGAGCCGACGGCATTAAAAGGCTGCCGGTATTGACGATGTAGTCGAATTCAGCCATCGTCTCTTCTCCCAATGTTTTTTGCAGTTCCGCATGAGCCTTAACATAAGCATCAAACGCTTTAGCGTGGGCGTTCATAAAATCGCTTCTTGCCTGAAGTCTATCTTGTCGGCTCATGCCGGGACGAAACGCGTCACGACGGTCAAAGCGCACTTGGGCTAAATCACCGTAAGCTTTCTGCATTTGTTGCCAAGCTTTTTGCTTCATATCAATTCCAAGTGCGGCGCCGACCTCGTTGATAAAATCAGACGCTTCTTCCGCGTTCATGCGAAAAGTATGAACCTCCCTTCCCATTGCGAAACGGGGGCCGGCCATATGATGCGGTCTCATCCGGGGGCAATCGTCCCAATAACCGCCTCGGGGACCATCATAGCGGTGATGCCATCCCGGTCCCGGTTGATCATCCCAACAGGGCGCGCCATGCCAGGCAAAACTGCTCAGAGGAATTAAACCCGCGGAAAGCACTGCGGCAATGATGAAAGTTTTTTTTGTCATAATTATCTCCCCTACCTGAAAAATATCCCCTGCGTGTCGTTGCAGCATCGCAGGGGAAGTAAAGACTTTAGCTTGCTTGCAATTGCAGTGTACGCAAGGCTCGCGCAACAATCTTTTGGTAACTGTGTATTTTTGTTATAGCCATGTGTCTGCAGGTAACCTGATCAAACATTAAAAATACTGACATAAACGGCTTTCGCGACTCTAGACCGCGCCTGGCTTTTGATACAATGTTGGCGTCATAAATTTACATTTTTTCAGGACGTTACAAAATGGAACTTTCCGCTTTAACCGCTCTGTCTCCGCTCGACGGCCGTTATGCTCGACAAACTGAGTCTTTGCGAGGCATTTTTTCTGAATCCGCTTTCATGCGCGCTCGTGTTCGCGTGGAGGTTGAATGGTTGATTGCTTTGTCCGAAGCACAATTGCCTGAACTCGACCACCTCTCCGAACATGGCAAAGCTTACCTGCGCGGACTTGTGGAAAACTTCACCGTCCAGTCCTGCCAGGAAATCAAGGACATCGAAAAAACCACCAACCACGACGTAAAGGCTGTCGAATACTGGATCAAGGAGCAGGTTTCTCATGACGAGGAACTCGCCCGAGCCAGTGAATTTGTTCACTTCGGTTGCACAAGTGAGGATATCAACAATACTTCTCATGCCTTAATGCTCACCGAGGGACGTAAAGAGTTAGTGGCCTACCTCCGTTCAATTCACAGCACTTTGGTTGAAAACGCACACCGTTGGGCTGAGGTACCGATGCTGTCTCGCACACACGGACAAACAGCTTCCCCCACCACCGTTGGCAAAGAATGGGCTAACGTAGCGATGCGACTGAAACGCGCGATCGACTCCATTGAATCCGTCACCATTTTGGCTAAGATGAACGGTGCAGTCGGCAATTTCAACGCTCACACCATTGCCTATCCAGAAAAAGACTGGGAAAGCTTTGCCAAGAAAGTTGTTGAAGAACGCTTGGGACTGACATTCAACACGCACACAATTCAGATTGAACCGCACGATTACATGGCTCAACTTTTTGATGCCATGGTCCGTGCCAACACCATTTTGCTTGACCTCGATCGCGATATCTGGGGTTATATCTCCATGGGTTTCTACAAACAAAAACTCAAGGAAGGCGAAGTCGGTTCTTCAACCATGCCTCATAAGGTTAATCCGATTGATTTTGAAAATTCTGAAGGCAATTTGGGCATTGCCAATGCGCTCTTGACGCATTTGGCACAAAAGTTGCCGATTTCCCGTTGGCAACGCGACTTAACCGACTCTACAGTTTTGAGAAATCTTGGTGTGGCATTCGGATATTGTTTTGTGGGTTACAACGCCCTTACTCGCGGCTTAGGTAAACTGCAACTCAATGAACAGCGCATTGCTGAAGATCTTGACCACGCTTGGGAAGTGCTTGCCGAGGCCATTCAAACCGTCATGCGTCGCTACGGCGTACCTCACCCCTACGAGCAGCTTAAGGCTCTCACTCGAGGCAAGGGCATCACGCCGGAAACTATCCACGAATTTGTGTCTCAGCTGGATATTCCCGCCGATGCCAAGGAACGACTCATGAAATTAACACCTGCCACCTACATCGGCAAGGCGGTTGAATTAGCCAAACGCGCTTAGTTTTCATCAACTCGCCCTCAAAAACCCAGAAATAAAACTCTGGGTTTTTTTGTCTCTTTTACACGGCCTTTCCTCTCCACTGCTTTTTGAAAAAACTCCTTTAAGCAATGCAGAAAAATATTATTCAAATGCTTAAAATGTTTGGATTGAAATTGCAAAATAAGTCCTGATTTTCTGAGGTTCTCAGCATGGCGTCGGCTACTGTTTTTCGTAAAGACTATATTCCTCCCACTCATTGGGTAGATTCAGTTTATTTGGAATTTGATCTCCATCCCCAACAAACTCACGTTCACAGCACATTGATGATTCGTCCCAACGAAGATCGCATTAACAATGACTTTGTGCTCAATGGTCGTGATCTGAATCTGGTAAGTATTGCAATTGACGGCCGTAAGCTCGATCGTTCGGAATACACGATTCAAGCCAACGGAGATTTAATTCTTAAAGGAATTACACAAGCGATCAAGCTGGAAATCGAAAATATCATCAATCCTCAGGCTAATTCATCTTTATTGGGGCTGTATCTCTCCAACGGCAACTTCATGACCCAATGCGAAGCCGAAGGTTTCCGCCGGATTACCTACTATCCTGATCGGCCAGATATTTCGGCTAAATTCACAGTGCGCATCAATGCGCCTACGTCCGTTTGTCCGGTGCTGCTTTCTAACGGAAACCTCATTGAGGAAGGTGAATTGGACGGAAATTGGCACTATACCTGTTGGGAAGATCCTTTCCCCAAACCCAGCTACCTTTTTGCTTTAGTTGCGGGTAATTTGAAGTGTCGGGAAGAAAAGTTCCAACTTAAAAATGGCAAAAAAGCCCTGTTGCAGATCTGGGTTGAACCGCGCAATCTGGATAAAACAGAATTTGCGTTAGAAAGTTTAAAACGAGCCATCGCCTGGGATGAGGAGCGCTTTGGGCTAGAACTGGATCTTGAACGCTTCATGATCGTGGCTACCGATGATTTCACCATGGGAGCCATGGAGAATAAGGGGCTCAATATTTTCAATTCGCGCTGTGTATTGGCAACCCCCCAAGTCGCCACCGACCGTGACTTTGCGCGCATCGAAAGCGTTATTGGTCATGAGTATTTCCATAATTGGACTGGCAACCGTGTCACCTGTCGCGATTGGTTCCAACTCACTCTAAAAGAGGGACTGACAGTTTTCCGCGAGCAGGAATTCGCTGCCGATATGTTGGGTGACAGCACGGCTCGCGCCGTTAAACGCATTGAAGATGTTAGGTATCTGAGGGATCACCAGTTCCCAGAGGACTCAGGTCCTATGGCTCATCCAATTCGTCCCGAGTCTTATGAGGAAATTAACAATTTCTACACAATGACCGTGTACGAAAAAGGAGCTGAAGTCATCCGCATGCTTCAAACCCTTTTAGGCAAAGACGGCTTTAAACGCGGTCTTGACCAATACATCCGCGATCACGATGGCGGCAATGCCACGTGCGATGATTTCGTTGATGCCATGGCAGAAGCGAATATGCGCAATCTGAGTCAATTCAAACGTTGGTACTCTCAAGCGGGGACCCCTCACGTCCGCGTACGCACACATTGGGATGAACAGACTGCCACTTACTCCGTAACACTTACTCAATTTTGTCCGCCTACTCCCGGACAAAATAAGAAAGAACCTTTCTTCATCCCGTTTGACATTGCGCTTTTTAACGGGAAGGGTAAGCCGATCTCATTGCAACTTCAGGCAGAAACCAACGCCAAGGGGACTTCGCGTGTACTCGAACTCACCGATGAAGAACACACCTGGGTATTTGTGGGTGTCAAGGAAAAGCCCATTCCATCGCTCGCAAGAAATTTCTCCGCACCCATTATTGTGGATTATGACTACACCCCTGAAGAATTAGTGTTCTTAAGTCAGTGCGACAATGATGCGTTCAACCGCGCGCAAGCAATGGAAGAGTTGTCATTGCTGTGCATCAATGAAATGGTTGCCGACTATGAGCGTGGCACGCGCATGGTGATCAATCCGCATTACCGAAATGCGTTTGAATCCATGCTCACCGATAAGAACATTTCTCCGGCATTTAAAGCTATCGCTTTAACATTGCCCAGTGAGATCCGTATCGCCGAAGATCAGCCAATGATCAATCCGATTGCGATTCGAGCGGCCATCCGCTCTCTGCGTGAACAACTCGGCCGCCAATTTTCGCACGCCATTATGCGTGTTTTTGACGACAATGCTCCGAATCCAATCTATACGCCTTCACCGGCAGAAGCCGGCAAACGCGCGATGCGTGCTTTCTGCTTTGAACTGTTACTGGCAGGCGGCAACGCCAAGTCTTTGCTGCGAGCCCGACAGAGCTTTGAAACCAGTAAAAATTTGACGGAACGACTTGACGCCCTACGTATTATCGTCAACAGCGCCTCTCCGACAAAATTCACCTTACTTGAAGCCGCGGAAGCGGAATGGCGAAAGGAACCCCTTCTTATTAACAAGTGGTTCACGCTTCAGGCCACAGCAACGGTACCGATGGACGAATGCCCGATCGTCGATGTGGTGCAAAACCTCATCGAGCGATATCCGGGCTATAACTCTCACAACCCCAATAATGTCTACTCGTTGGTGCTTGCTTTCTGCCAAAACAACTTGGCCGAATTCCACCGTCCAGACGGCGCCGGCTACAAATTATGGGTGCAACAAGTGCTAAAGCTTGACCGAATCAATCCCCAGGTGTCAAGCCGCTTGGCGCGGTGCCTTGATAACTGGCGACGCTTCACACCCGAGTGCTCCAAACTCATGTTCAGCGCTCTCAAGTATGTGAATTCGCAACAAAACCTGTCGGCGGACTTAAGAGAAGTCGTCGGCAAAGCACTCAACAATGCAACGCATTAATTTCGATAAGGACTGAAAAGATGGCAAAAACATTAGACCTGTACTTGCATGACCTGGAGGTACACCATCACGTTGACCCTCGTTTGACGGCATTGATTGCTCATTTAGCCGGCACGTGCAAAGAAATCAGTTTTAAGGTCAGTCAAGGTGCCTTGGCCGGTGTGTTGGGCTCTGCCGGCAGCGAAAATGTTCAAGGCGAAACGCAAAAAAAACTGGATATCATCGCCAATGACATCATGTGCCGCGCTTGCACCGAAAGCGGTTTTGTCAGCGGCGTAGCCAGTGAGGAAATGGACCACGCGCTTCAAATCCCAGAAGATTGTGAAGTGGGTCCTTATTTGGTTTTATTCGACCCCTTAGACGGTTCCAGCAATATTGATATTAATGTCTCAATCGGCACAATTTTCTCCATTCTGCCGGCAGGAGAACCGCACCGCAACGTCAAAGACGAAGAGTTCCTTCAATCGGGCAGAAATCAGTTAGCGGCCGGTTATGTTATCTATGGACCGCAAACCCAACTCGTCTTCACGGTGGGTTTCGGTGCGACGTTGTTTACCTTGGACTTAGGTACGGGCAACTTCTACCAAACCATAGAAAAACTGGAAATCGCCCCACAAGCCAAAGAGTTTGCCATTAACTGCTCGAACATGCGCCATTGGGAAGCTCCCGTTCAAAGATATATCACAGAACTGTTGGCGGGCACCACCGGTCCAAGAGGGAAGGATTACAACATGCGTTGGGTTGCGGCCATGGTCGCTGAAGTGCACCGCATCTTAAATCGCGGCGGCATTTTCATGTATCCAAGAGACAACCGAGACCCAGCCAAACCCGGTAAGCTTCGTTTAATGTACGAGGCCAATCCGATGAGCTGGCTTATTGAACAAGCCGGCGGACGATCGACAAACGGTTACCAAGACATTTTGGATATCACCCCAGAGGGCTTGCACCAACGCGTGGCTGTCTTCCTCGGCGCCAAAGAAGAAGTGGATTTAGTGACCTCATACCATCGCTAAAATCACACCATGGAAACTGTGATCGACTTTTTTCTTAATTGGCTTGTGCTACCGCTCATCATCATTTATGGTTTTGTGAGTTGGAGTAAAGAACATCCTGATACGAAATTTATGATCAATCCGGATGAGGTGACGCCTGAAGAAAAAAAGTCTGATAAACAAAGCCGAAAAAAAGACTAAGACGTATAGAAGGCGTTTTTGATAGAGAAAATCAATCGAAAACGCCTTTTTAATAAATAAAAACTATCGCAAACGTTAACAACTTAAATTGAGTTTTACCCAAACCGTTCTTATACTCACACTAACCCCTTTTTACCTAACGGTCCCTGCAAAATTCGGGAGAGATTATGTCCAAGCATGAATCCTTGGATGTTCGCGTTGCTGTGGAAGCGGACAATCCAGCGCTGGTTCGCAATGAATCCCTTTGCGTAAATTGTTCAATGTGCCGACAAGTCTGTGAGGACTATATCGGTGTACACGGTCATTATGACCTAACAAAAACCGGCGACAAAGCCATTTGTATTCACTGCGGCCAATGCATCAATGTTTGCCCCACTGGCAGTCTTTTTACACGTAATGAATACCCGATGGTGCAACAGGCTATTGACGATCCGGAACGCATTGTCATCATTTCAACATCTCCGGCAGTCCGCGTGGCTCTGGCCGAAGCTTTTGGCTTGGAAGCCGGGCGCTTTGAAGAAGACAAGATGGTTGGACTGTTGCGCAAACTTGGCGCCGATTATGTCCTGGATACCAATTTTGCCGCTGACTTAACCATCATGGAAGAAGCGTCTGAATTGGTGGAAAGAATTACCAAAAAAACAGCGCCTTTACCCCAATTTACCAGTTGCTGCCCCGCTTGGGTGAAGTACGCTGAAACCTTTCATCCGGAAATCATCCCCAATATTTCCAGCGCAAAAAGTCCGATTGGAATGCAAGGAGCGACGGTTAAAACATACTTTGCCTCTGAAAAAGGACTTGACGCCAAGAAAATTGTTCATGTGGCGCTTGCTCCCTGCACGGCTAAAAAATTTGAGGTCCGTCGTGAAGAGTTCAATGACAGCGGTGTCTACGCCAACGATGAGACTATTCGAGACACCGATTACGTTATCACTACCACGGAATTAGCTGAATGGGCCCAATCCAAAGGGATCGGCTTTGATGATATTGAACCCTCCCATTATGATCGTTTAATGGGAGAAGGATCTGGAGCCGGAGTCATTTTCGGCAACACGGGCGGCGTGATGGAAGCCGCGTTGCGCACAGCGCATTACCTCATTACGGGGGAAGCTGCACCATCGGAGTTTTTCAACCTCACCCCAGTCCGTGGTTTGACCGATGTTAAACAAGCGCACGTCCAAATTGGCGATTTGAAGCTTGATGTTGCTGTTGTTTATGGCACAGCTAACGCCGGTCGTCTCATCGATGAAATCAATCGCGGAGAAAAGCATTTTCACTTCGTTGAGGTCATGACTTGCCCGGGCGGTTGCATCAGCGGCGGCGGTCAACCCAAATTAAATTGGGGACAGGAGGACCTAACTCGCCAACAACGCATCGATGCCCTTTATAAACGGGATAGTGATTTGGGTGCGCATCACCGCACCAGTTACGAAAACGAAGAGATCAAACGCATTTACGCACAATTTTACGGCCATCCGCTCTCTGAGCTGGCTGAACAACTTTTACACACACGCTACACCAACCGTAGCGCAGATTTAGGAGAGAAAGAAATGAAATACCGTTGCAAAGTTTGCGGTTATATCCATGAATGTGACGGCGAGTTGCCCGCCGATTATATTTGCCCGATTTGTAAGAAGGGCGTTGAGTTCTTTGAACTCGTTGAAGAACCTAAAGAACAAAACGGCAAACTGTCCGGCACCAAGACCGAAAAGAACCTTATGACCGCTTTTGCCGGCGAGTCTCAAGCTCGCAATAAGTACACGTATTTTGCCGAAGTGGCAAAACGCGAAGGCTATGAACAAATCGCTGCAATTTTCTTGCAAACGGCACGCAACGAGCAAGAACACGCCCGTCTGTGGTGTGATGCCTTAGGTTGGATCCAAGATACGGCCAAAAACCTTGGCGCTGCCGCTGAAGGCGAAAACTATGAATGGACGGATATGTACGATGGCTTTGCCAAAGATGCCGAAGCCGAAGGCTTCACGGAATTGGCTGCCAAATTCCGTGCTGTTGCTGCCATAGAAAAGGCCCATGAAGAACGTTATCGCAAGCTTTTGAAGAATGTTGAAATGCAACAAGTCTTTGAAAAAGCCGGTCAAACGATGTGGGAATGCCGCATCTGCGGTCATCTTGTGATGGGTGTGAAAGCCCCTGAAGCCTGCCCGGTTTGCGGTTATGCTCAGAGCTACTTTGAAGTGCGCGCTGAAAACTACTAATCTGTAGCTTCGACTCGCCTCTAGAGGGTTTTACCTTTGGTAAAACCCTCTTCTCTTATCAATTACGGTTACTTTTATTTGTCTTTTGCTCTTTAAGAAGATCTCTAATTTCCGCTAAAAGAGCAATATCGGCCGGTGTTGGTGCGGGAGAGGAAGCGCCCGCTTCAGCTTTTGACGCATTGTTTTTTGCCCAGAGTTTCTCTTCAGCGGTTTTTCTAACTTTGTTAACAAAACGAACTAAACAGAAAACCACCAATGCCATCAGAAGAAAATGAAAAACCGCGGTAAAGAAGGCACCGTAGCCCAAAACAGCCGCTCCCGCCTTAGTCAACGCCTCGTAACTCATCGGACCGTTATAGTTTTCGGGAACCGATAACACAAAGAAAAAATTGGAGAAATCTTGGGAACCTATTAAAACTCCAAGGATGGGATTGATTACGTCTTTTACCAAGGAATTCACAATGGCGGTAAAAGCTGCGCCCACGATAACACCAACTGCCATATCAATGACGTTGCCACGGCTAATAAAAGCCTGAAAATCGGAAATAAATTGCTTCATTTTCATCCTAAGTTTTTGAAAAATTGAGTAATTATAAATTGTCCCTCAAGACCTTCCTTAATTCTGAAAACATTTTTTCATTAAATTTCATTAGAATAGTGTCTTCGTTTGCGGATGTAGCTCAATGGTAGAGCAGAGGCTTCCCAAGCCTATGACGGGGGTTCGATTCCCCTCATCCGCTCCAAAGATCTTTAATATTGCGACGGACCTGTGAGTCCGTTTTTTTCTAATATGACCGAAAGAAGAGTGCTGAGCGCCGAGGAAATTGAAGCGTTCAAGAAAAAACACATTCGCAGCTTTACGCTACGCCGCGGCCATATCAGTCAAGCGCAAAAACGCGCTTTGGAAGAATTGCTTCCCCGATATGCGGTTGAATACTCACAACACTTAATTAACCCTGAAGAATTGTTTGGACGATCTGCGCCTTGGGTTCTGGAGATTGGCTGCGGTATGGGGGAAACAACCGCGGCGATAGCCCAAATGCATCCTGACGTTAATTTCTTAGGTTGTGAAGTATTTTCTGCTGGCGTCGGTGCTTTAGCCAAAAGACTTGATGAAATGTCTTTGAGTAACGTCCGAATCATCCAACATGATGCGGTTGAGGTGGTTAAAGACATGATTGCTCCCGATAGCTTGGACGGAGTGCATATTTATTTCCCTGATCCTTGGCGCAAAGCCAGACACCATAAGCGTCGTTTGGTCGCTCAGCCATTTATTCACGATTTGGTTCAACGTATCAAACCGGGTGGTTATATTCACTGCGCCACAGACTGGGAAAATTATGCTGAGCAGATGCTTGAAGTGCTTAGCGCAGAACCTTTAATTGCCAACCTCCACGAGGGCTATTCTCCTATCATGGCCAATCCCATTACCGAGCGGCCCATGACTAAATTTCATGCCAGAGGTGAGCGCCTGGGACACGGTGTCTGGGACCTCGTTTTTAAACGAATCTAACCGATAATTTTTCGCTATGGACATCGTTTATCAAATCAAAGCTTTCATTCTGGGTATCGTTGAGGGACTGACGGAATTTTTGCCGATTTCTTCCACGGGTCATTTGATCATCGCCGGAGATCTTCTCAATTTTGACGGACCAGAAGTCAATACGTTCAGTATCGCCATTCAAGCCGGCGCGATTTTCGCCGTCTGCTGGTTCTATCGTGTCAAACTTTGGAATATTTTGCTTCACTTATTGCAGCCGGGCAAAGATCGCCAGTTGGCCATCAACATCGTTGTCGCTTTCATCCCCGCTGCCGTGTTAGGAGTCATCTTTGCCGATATGATCGAAGAGTTGCTCTTCAACGCGATTACAGTGGCTATAGCATTGGTGGTTGGTGGTTTAATTATTTTTTGGATCGAGAATCTTCACGCCAAACGCGCATACGCTCCTCGTGTCCAAACGATGGATGACATGACCGTGAGGGATGCCTTCCTCGTTGGCTGCATGCAGTGCATTGCCATGATTCCCGGCACTAGCCGCTCAGGCGCCACCATTATCGGTGGGCTTGTCCTTGGGCTTTCCAGAAAAGCGGCCACCGAGTTTTCTTTTTTTCTGGCTATTCCAACAATTTTCGGCGCGACTGTTTATTCACTGGCCAAGATATTTTTTAAAGTTTCCAACGAACATAGTTTCGTATGGACTACTGACATGTCCTTGGGATTTACAGTCGGTTTCGTTGTATCCTTCATCAGCGCCCTGATTGTTATTAAATGGCTTTTAAACTACGTTTCCTCCAACGACTTTAAAGCGTTCGGATGGTATCGAATTGTTTTCGGATTGGTTATCCTCGCCACTCACTACAGCGGGATCGTGCAGTGGTAATTCCAACGGGCGCAAACTTTGAAATATTCTTTTTCAAAAGTTGCGCCCCGCAATTTGTAATTTCCATCAATCTGATACACAATTACCTTGTTCCCGATAGGTGATAGGTTGCTTTAAGATTCCTTGTTCCAATGCTTAACCCAACCGGTTGCTGGACTTGGGGCCGGCTGTGTGGAGGCACGTGTTGCTTCCCCGAAACCCGTCTCAGAGGCGACCAATCTTGATTCTTCGGACTCAGGATGCAAGGCAACCCCTATTGGGAACTTTTTCATCACCTCCTCAGTGGTTCTCCATGACAAAAAAGTTCTGGTTAATGAAATCCGAGCCTTCAGAATGTTCCTTTGAAAGCGTAATGGCAATGCCTGGGAAAACTGTTCCTTGGTTTGGAGTTAGAAATTACCAAGCCAGAAACTTTATGAGAGACGATATGCAGATCGGGGATGCTGTGCTCTTTTATCACTCATCTTGCCCAAACCCCGGTATCGCCGGGCTGGCACACGTTTCAAGTGAAGCCAAACCCGATGAAACACAATTTGATCCCGCCAGCGTCTACTTTGACCCTAAATCTCAGCGTGAAAATCCTCGTTGGGTCTGCGTGGACGTTCAAGTCGACAAAGCCGTTAAGTTAATCGAAATCGCAACTTTGAGAAAATATCCCGAACTGTCAAATATGCGAATACTACAAAAAGGCAACCGCTTGTCCATCACTCCGGTCACAGCGAGCGAATACTCTTTTATCATGGAACACCTGATCGAATATCTTTAAAAGCCATTTCTGAAAAAAGTGTTTGCAAATTAAAAAAAACTACGGCATAATTCTGCTTCTCCCAAATCGGGAGCTTGAAAATTGGATGCCGGTTTAGCTCAGTTGGTAGAGCAGCTCATTCGTAATGAGAAGGTCGGGAGTTCAAGTCTTCTAACCGGCACCATCTCTAAAACTCGTCTGTTGACGAGTTTTTTTGTATCTGCACTGCCATTTCTGTGTTAGGCTTTACGCTTCTCTTTCTCGGAATAATGAACAATGATTGACATCAGTCATCTCTCTCAAGCCTTCACGACTCCTGACGGAAAAACAGTTCACGCCGTCAAGGACGTCACCCTGCACATTAATAAAGGAGAAATTTTCGGCATTATTGGCCGTTCCGGTGCGGGCAAGTCTACGTTAGTGAGAGCAATTAATTTTCTGAACAAACCGACAGAAGGCACAGTCCGAGTCAACAATCAGTGCCTCAACGACCTGAATGCTGACGAGCTTAGGGTTCTGCGCTCCAAAATCGGCATGATTTTTCAACACTTCAATCTTCTGAGTTCTCGTACTGTTTTTGAAAACATTGCTCTTCCTCTTGAGCTACACAATGTTCCACAAGAAGAAATCAATCGTAAGGTCAATCATCTGATTGAATTGGTAGGACTAGCCGAACATAAAAACAAGTACCCTCGTCAACTATCCGGCGGGCAAAAACAACGTGTCGGCATTGCCAGAGCACTAGCCAATGACCCAATCGTACTGCTTTCTGATGAAGCTACCAGTGCCCTGGACCCAGAAACAACCCGATCCACTTTGGAATTGCTCTCCAGAATTAATCAAACTTTGGGAGTTACCATTGTCCTAATTACTCATGAAATGGAAGTGGTTAAACAGATATGCGACCGAGTGGTTGTATTGGACAAAGGGCAAATTGTTGAAAGCGGAACAGTGTTGGATGTTTTCCGTCATCCAAAACATCCGACGACTCGAGCCATGCTGGCTGACGTGGTCGTGCACGATATGCCGCAACGTATTTACAACACTGTTCGAGATCGCATAGAAACAGCTCAACAAAACGGTCGCTTCGCCAAACTGCTCCGATTGACTTTTGTGGGTTCAGAAGTCACCCTGCCTGTGCTTTCCATCATTACTCGTCAATTTGAAATTGATTTCAATATTCTTCAAGGTCAAGTTGAAGAACTGAAGGGAACCAGCTTCGGTATGCTTACGATTTTGGCGGAAAGTCCTAATCGTGACAATTACACAAATGCTCTGCAATTTTTAAAAGACAACAAAGTTGAGTTTGAAGAGGTTGATTTATCATGAATGCCGACATCGTAGCTCTCTTGGGAGAAGGCTTCATTGAAACAGTCATCATGGTGATTGGCAGCGGTGTGCTCGGTAGTATCATCGGGATTCCGCTTGGGGTTCTCCTACACGTGACTGACAAGGGAGGCTTGATGCCTCGTTTGGCAACAAACACCATGGTAGGTATTGTTGTCAACGCCATTCGATCCACCCCGTTCATCATTTTACTTGTGGCCATTTACCCACTTACACGACTGATCGTCGGCACCACAATCGGCACCACCGCCACGCTGGTACCGCTTGTCATTGGAGTGGCCCCTTTTATCGCACGGTTGGTGGAAACAAGTCTGCGTGAAGTTGATCGCGGTTTGGTTGAAGCCGCTCAATCCATGGGAGCCACAAACATGCAGGTCATCACTAAGGTATTGATCCCTGAAGCGATGCCGGGCATTGTCGCCGGCGTAACTATCGCCATCGTTACCTTGGTTGGTTATTCGGCTATGGCAGGTGCGATCGGCGGAGGCGGATTGGGTGACATTGGCATTCGCTATGGACACAACCGTTATATGCCGGATGTCATGTGGACTGTCGTCTTAATCTTGGTGGTTTTTGTGCAGGTTATTCAAAGTTTTGGGGATTGGTGCGTGAGAAAAGTTTCCAAACGCTAAAAAATTGCCGGTCGCAATTGAACTTGGGACCGGCAGCAGATCAGCTGAGAAGTTTAAATTCCTAGCTATTTTCCTTATTGACCACGGTAGGTTTCTTTTCCGTAATATTGATGTCCTTGCCTGCCGCCATTTCCACCAACTGCGAAAGCCGATCCTCCACTTCACCCACGCTGGCGGACAACGAATTCACAGTCTCTTGAGCGCTTTCATCAACGGCGGCTTGCACTCCATTAACCGCAGCCATCAATGAAGAGTGTCTGGCAGCGCTTTGATTTTGTAATTCCGTAATCTGCTTTTGCAATTCATTTTTCAATTCTGTAAACCGGGAAAGTTCAGCCTTTTGGGCCAAATCCCTTGCCTGCTGAAGTTGCTTATTGACGCGGCGCAAATCCATTGATAGCGCAGCTTGCTGGACAAAACCGTAAATCAGGCAGAGCAAAATCAACAACCCAGGTCCCAAAAGTAAAATCAAACCCAAGGGAGCCTGAATTTCCGTACACAATAAATTGACGTTAACCTCTGCCATAACGCCTTCCCAATTAACAATCAGGAACACAGAACAGAGCACAAACAAAATCAATAAAAAAACAGATCTCAAATGCATGACTAAACTCTCAACAAATGATCAGCCTCCTAACTCTATCACGAGAGCGCAAACTGAGGGCATATTTTTGCAAAAGAACTTTTCCATGAGCACGAAAGAGTCTAAGATGGTGAAGAAGTTTACAAAGGAGCAAATGCCATGCAAAAAGATCCTCGTTATCCCCGTCTGCATATCGTCGACCACCCATTGATTCAACACAAACTGAGCATCATGCGTGATAAAAATACCTGCACCAAGGATTTTCGCGCGCTCTTACGTGAGATCGCTTTATTGATGGGTTACGAGGTCACCAGAAATTTACCTTTAACCACGCACGAGATTGAGACTCCGCTATGCCGCTATGACGCGCCCGTGCTTGCCGATAAAAAACCCGTCATTGTTCCGATTCTCCGAGCTGGCCTGGGTATGGCTGATGGCTTTCTTGAACTGATGCCATCTGCCCGAGTCGGTCATATCGGTATGTATAGAGATGAAAATAAACGACCGGTTGAGTATCTTGTCAAGCTCCCGGACCTTGAGGGAAGAACCTTTTTCCTAGTCGATCCCATGCTTGCCACCGGCTATTCGGCCGCTCACGGTGTCGATGTTTTGAAAAAACGGGGCGTAAAGGGGGAAAACATTATTTTCATGTCGCTGCTGTGCGCACCAGAAGGTATTGAAACATTCCAAAAGCTACACCCTGATGTGGATGTGTACACGGCCAGCCTTGATGACCACCTGAATGAAAAAGCCTATATCGTACCCGGACTCGGTGACGCAGGGGATCGTTTATACGGCACACTCTAAGCAGAAAAAAACAAACAACAAAAATTAGGGTTAACCCTAGCATTTCTAAGCAATCTTACAGTTTAGAAATACTTTTATTAGGGTTAACCCTTATTTTCGCATTCAGAAAACTTAATTTAATCTGAAAAAACCTTAAAAGATATGACATAACTCAAACCTTTTTGTCCCAAAAGGGAGGATGATACGCATGTCGGAACGCAGAAGCGTTCTGTCTGTTTGTATTTTTATATGAATGTCATCAAAGCGCTTGGACCGCGTTTTGAACTTAGGACAAAACTTCTTAATAAAGGTAAATATCATCATGTCGATGTACACCTCTGATCAAGAAAAATATTCCAACACCCCGACCTCTGAAGAAGTCATCGCTGGTGTGGAA
Source organism: uncultured Sutterella sp. (assembly GCA_958347955.1). Taxonomy (GTDB): domain Bacteria; phylum Pseudomonadota; class Gammaproteobacteria; order Burkholderiales; family Burkholderiaceae_F; genus Aphodousia. Next base: position 304,439 of record CATVXH010000001.1, on the reverse strand, counting down.
TTGCGCAATGCCAAGCGCAAGAGCAGATGGCCGGCTTACTGTGACGTCGCTCAGTCTGTGACTGGCTTGTTGCTCGGCATCTTCCTCTTCTGCCACATGGCCTTCACGAGCTCTATCCAATTGGGTAAAGATGTGTTCTGGAACTTGTGCGCTTTCTCTGGCGGTTATTTCTTCGACGGCGAAGAACACCCCTGGATGCACGTCGTTTTGATTGGCATCATCACCCTCTTGGTGATCATCCACGCTTTGATGGCTTTGCGTCGTTTCCCGACAAGCTATCGCATGTTCCATAACATCAAGAGCCAATACCAATTCATTGCTCACCGTGATACCACGCTCTGGATTGTTCAGATTGTGACCGCTGTGATCTTGACCGGCATGGTCTTCCCGCACGTGACCCCGATGATCCTTGATCCGGAAGCCATTGGCCCGAACTTCTCCTCCTTGCACACCTATCACAACGGCTTGCTTTGGACGTTCGTGTTCTTGGTGGCTACGGAATTGCACGGCATGATCGGTCTGTATCGTTTGGCTGTTAAGTGGGATGTGCTCGCTGGCAACCGTGAAGCTCTCCGCAAGATCATGTACTGCGTGGTCGTTCTGATGATTGCTTGCGGTTCTATGACGATGTGGACGTACTACAGCAACGGTAAGGCCCTTGTCGAAAGCGGCGAACCGATCGTGAAGTACGAACCGGTTAACAACTGGTACAAGTAATTTTCAGCTTCAACTGATTACTGTCAAACGCGGCCTTCGGGTCGCGTTTGTTTTTTTTATTCACAATAAATTCGGTAAACTTTCTGAACGAACTCAAACTAAAGGTCAAAAATGTTAAACGCACGCTTGATTATCACTCTCGGCGCTGTCGGTTTGTTAACCGGCTGCATGGCTAATTCTGTCTCTCCCCAAGGACAGCGTGTTGTTATCGTGCAAAGCTTACCTTCCCAATATCAATGTGCCTACAAGGGAGAAGTGGCTGGCTCGCAAGGCAATTGGCTTACAGGCGGCTTGACCAGTAATAGAAATTTAGCCCTCGGGGCCAGAAATGAGTTGAGAAACGAAGCCGCGAAGCTTGGGGCCAATGTGGTTGTTATCACGGAAACTCTTAGCTCCACAGATGAAGATAATGCGCTCGAAAATGTCACTCACATTGGCCGAGCCTACCTGTGCCGCTAACTTTTTTAAATGGTGACCCCACGGTCACGAGCCCATAATGCCGCCTGTGTGCGTGAGGCAAACCCCATCTTTTTAAGAATATGCTTCACGTGCACTTTGACGGTACCCATTTGAATAGATAAATATTCTCCTGTCTGTTGATTACTCATCCCGATCGACAAGCATTTCAACACATCTTTTTCACGATTGGTGAGACAGTTCAAATCCCTATCCACTTCACCGGTGTCATCACGAAACGCCCGCGTTAAAGCTGCCATCAAACGATTACTGACAACGACCTTGCCGCTGCAGACTCTCTTGATTTGCGATAAAAGCTCCGGCACTTCGATCAATTTAGAGAGATACCCCTCCGCTTGAAGTTGAACCGTAGCCATTAACTCTTCACTATCGTCGCGGTCTGTCATCATCACAACACGGGCAGGCCGATCAAGATTTTTTGCGTATCGAAGAAGCTCAACAGCTGCCCCTTTTTTCATATGCATATCCACAATGATTAAATCGGGCTGAAGTCTGTCGATATAAAACATTCCTAACTGTTTGTCTCCGGTTTCCGCGACATTACCAAACGCTTCATCTTCGTGCAGAAGTCGGGCCAGGGCTTCACGGAATAACGGAGAACCGTCCACGATTACTACACAATAATTTTTCCGACTTTCTTCAGATTGCAGCATAGAAAAGGCTTAAAAAGGGCGTGCCAACAAGGCACGCCCATATTGGCAGAACTTAGTTATCAAAATGGGAAACCGCAGCCCACAAAATATCAGTCCCCTGCAAGAAATCTTCCATCTTCATAGCTTCATGGGGATTATGCGAACCCAATTGGTTAGCCACAAAAATCATAGCGACTGGAATACCGTTATTACCTAAAACGGCGGAGTCATGACCGGCGCCAGAGGCCAGGCGGATGCAAGGAATTCCTTCCGCCTTGGCACTAGACTCAAGCCTATCACTCAATTGAGGATCAACTCCGGAGGGAGCCGTTAGCAATGCAGGATCGTACTCGATTTTTACTCCCCGCTCCTCAGCCACCTCTTCTCCATACTTTTGCATTAAGTCGTGGAAACGCCGCGCAGTATCGGCCTTTAGGCTTCGAATGTCGACAGAAAATGTAACCTCTCCGGGGATCACTGAGATCGCGGCGCTGGAAGCCATCTTTAGCACACCCACAGTAAAGACCAAATCCTCGCCGTTTACCAGCCAACGATCCCAAGCGCGGTCAACACGTTGCATCCAATCAGTAAATGCCATCAGCGCGTCATGACGGTAAGGCTTATCAGTCGCCCCGGAGTGAGCCGCCTCTCCCAAAATTTTCACGGCTTTATGACGAATATTGCCTCGAATTCCTGTCACAATACCTGCGCGGGCTTCCTTTTGCGCATCTAAAGTTGGTCCTTGCTCGATATGCAATTCCACAAAAGCCGCGATTTTATCAATGTCAATTAGCGCCTTGCCTCCGGAGACGGCCGTCGTATCAATTCCGCAGGACTGCATGGCTTGAGCCAACGTGCAGGAACCATCGCGGATCTTCAAAGCCAAGTCCTTTTCGGTCAGCTTGCCGAGCATCCCCAGAGACCCCATGTAGGCTTTACCGAAAAACGAACTTTCCTCGCCTCGCATCATCAGCACCGTGTAATCACGCGTGGGCTGAAACCCTATCTGACGCATCCACCACGCCACAGTAAGTGCGGCTGTCACACCAGCCAATCCGTCGTAATTACCCCCTTGGGGAACACTGTCGACGTGAGAACCAGCGACAAAAGCCGGCAAATCACGATTCTTACCGGGCAAGGTCATCCAAACATTGCCTGCACAGTCCGGTTTAATTTCCAACTGAAGTTCGCGTCCAATGGCTGTCAAATATTCGAGCACTTCAGTCTCTTTTGCCGAGAAAGCCTGGCGAGTAACGCCTTGCACATCTCGACTCATTTCACGAATGTCATCAAAAATTTTCTTCGCAAATTCAAAACCTTTTTGTTGCAACTCCGACATTTCACTACTCCATAGGTGAATAAACACATCTATTGTAGGGACTTTTTTAATTGAAAAACAAGTTCATAACATTGTTAAATTCTTTTTAATCAACAAGTTATATCAATATTGCATGCTCGAATTTAAACTTTGATTGTTTTTTATCAAATGGCAGAGAAAATTTACAAAAACGATTACGACTGTTTGGTTACAGGGATTTCCCTGTGGGCAGAAAATTTAAAGTGTAGGATACTTAACGCAGTGAGAAAACCGCCACTAAGAGCGGCAATTTCTCGTGTTTTTAACCTTTTACAGGGGAATCTTACATGTCGTTGCTTGAATGGTTGGCTATAGCCGTTACGATTTTGACGGTTTACGCCTTGATCAAACGCTTGGAAACGCGTCTTGTGCTCTTCACCGCAGGCTTTGTACTTTGCTTAGTCTCCATGGATCCGCTCAGCGCGTTGAATTCGTTTGCTAAGTCCATGACTAACAATTCGTTGGTGATGGCCATCTGCTCGTCAATGGGTTTTGCTTTTATCGCTAATTACACCCAATGCGACCGCAGTCTTGTTCATTATTTAGCAGCCCCGATCCGTGGTTTAGGTGTGTTCCTGATCCCGATCTGCACGGCCGTAACCTTCTTCATTAACATTGCTATTCCGTCAGCTGCCGGTTGTGCCGCTGCCGTGGGTTCCACGTTGATTCCGGTGATGTTGCGCGCCGGCATTAAGCCTGCCGCCGCCGCTGCCGCTGTGATGGGCGGTACGATTGGTTCTTACCTCTCTCCGGGCACATCCCACAACCCGTTCGTAGCTGAAATGGCCGGTATCGACGTTATGGAATTCATTGGCTTCCATGCCATGTGGTCCATCCTTTGCGGCGTCATTCTCGTGGTCGGCTTGCTCGTTGTTTGCCTCGTTTTGGGTGACCATAAGGGTGGCAAGGATGAAGATGCTCAAGCCGCTGCACAGAAAGCTGATGACGGCTTCAAGCCCAATGCCCTTAAGGCAATCATGCCGCTCGTGCCGATCACGATCCTTGTTGTCGGTAACGTTTGGGTTCCCGCCATCAAGATGGGTGTGGCGCAAGCCATGGTCTTGGGTGCCGTAATCACCCTGTTGGTTGCTTTCGCTTTCGACCGTACCAATCCCCAAGAATTCTCCAAGCAATTCTTTAACGGTATGGGCAAAGGCTACGCTGATGTGATGGGTATCATCATTGCCGCCGGTGTTTTCGCCGCCGGTTTGCGCGCCACGGGTTTGATCGACACGTTTGTGGACGTTTTGAAGCACTCCAATGACATCGCTCGTTGGGGCGGCTCTCTCGGTCCGTGGATCATGGGTACGATCACCGGTTCCGGTGACGCCGCGACGATGGCCTTTAATGAAGCCGTCACGCCGCACGCTCCTGAATTCGGCATGGAAGTCAAAGCTCTGGGTGCCTTGGCCTTCTTGACCGGCGCTTTGGGCCGTACGATGAGCCCGATTGCAGGCGCCATGGTTGTTGTCTCTGGTATCGCCATGGCTAACCCGATGGACGTTGCCAAGCGCACGGCTCTGCCTTGCACAATCGCTGTGTTTGTGTTGGCTCTGTTCATGGTTTAGTCTGAGTCACTAAACTTAACTAAGCTCAAAAAAGGGGAAGATTCAACTCTTCCCCTTTTTTTTGCATGGTACTAAAATTTTTCTAAAGAGAGTGCGTTACTCTCGCAATTTCTGTGTTTGGTATTGGAGAAAAAATCATGGCCCAATGCGCTTATCACGATCAACTCATCAGCATCCGCCGTCAATTGCACCAGTTCCCTGAAGAGGGTTGGACTGAATTCTGCACAACGGCTTTTATTGTGAAACACTTACGACAGCTTGGCTACGAAGTGCTGTTAGGAGAAAAAGTGATCTCCCGTAAAGACTGCCTTGGCAGGGATGCCAAGCTGGTTGCACAAGCCATCGAAACAGCCAAGGCTCAGGGCGTTGAACAATCACTATTGGATGAAATGCAGGAGCTAACCGGTTGCGTGGCTGTATTGGATACAGGTCGCCCGGGTCCCACAGTCGCCTTGCGTTTTGATATCGACTGCAACAATGTACAAGAAAATCCCTCGCAAGAGCATCGCGCCAGCAAAGAAGGCTGGGCATCCAAGCGCCCCGGTCTGATGCACGCCTGCGGACATGACTCTCATATTTCTTCAGGCTTAGCTATCGCCCGCTGGGCTATGGAACACAAAGATGAACTCAATGGGAAATTAAAAATTGTTTTCCAACCGGCAGAAGAGGGTGTTCGTGGCGCAGCTGCTGTTGCCGCCAGCGGTATCGTTGATGATTGTGACTACTTCCTCTCCAGTCACATTGCCATGATGGCCAAATCCGGTGAGATTATCACCAGCCCGGTCGGCTTCCTTTGCACGACCAAGTATGACATTTCATTTAAGGGACGTCCGGCTCATGCCGGCATTGAACCAAACGCCGGCCGAAATGCATTGGCAGCCGCCTGCCACTGTGTCACACAGCTTCTGGGTATCCCGCGTCATGGAGCCGGAATGACACGTGTCAACGTCGGAAAGATTACCGCCGGTGAAGGCCGCAACGTGATTCCCGTCAACGCTAAATTAGTGATGGAAGTGCGCGGAGAAACCGGAGAAATCAATCAGTTCATGGCTTCCGAAACCGAAAATATCGTCGAAGGTGTTGCCAAGAGCTTCTCGGTAAGCTATCACATTGAAAAAATGGGCGAGGCTGTCGACCTCTTTAACGATAAGGAAATGGTTGACATGCTCGATGACGTGTGCGCCCACACGGAAGGTGTCAAGAAAGTCCTGCATGAAGTCAATTTCGGCGGATCTGAAGATGCCACCATTCTAGCCCGCAGGGTCCAGTCTCACGGCGGCAAGGCGGCTTATTTTGTCTTGGGTTCCGATCGCGCTGGCGGACACCACACCGCGGACTTTGATATAGATGAAAACTCATTGGATATCGGTGTTAACATCTATTCTGAAATGCTCAAGCGATTAATGAAGTAATTGCCGCACTGCTTTTTGCAATCCGCGATGAGACAATCTCTCGCGGATTTTTTCTTTTGTGGCCAGTGCAAAGAGATACGTTAAAGACAAGATGTCAGATCCCGAGTAAAATATTGTAGTTTTACATTTGTTTGCTCGATTCTTGAGCATATCTGTCTGATTATTGTTTTTGAAAGGAAATTCCCATGTCCGGACACTCCAAATGGGCCAATATTCAACACCGCAAAGGTCGTCAAGACGCCAAGCGCTCCAATTTATGGACCAAACTTGTTCGTGAAATTATGGTTGCCGCTCGCAACGGCGCTGATCCCGACGGCAACTCCCGTCTGCGTCTGGCTCTTTTAAAGGCCCGTGCCGGTAACGTGCCGAAAGATACCATTAAGAACGCCATTCTCAAGGGATCCGGCCAGTTGGAAGGTGTCAAGTTTGAAGAAGCTCGCTACGAGGGCTATGGTGTCGGCGGTGCTGCTTTGATCATTGACGCCGCCACTGACAATAAAACCCGCACGGTCGCTGATGTTCGCCATATCTTGAGCAAAAACGGCGGCAACCTCGGGGCCGAAGGCTCTGTTTCTTTCATGTTTAAGCACTGCGGTCAATTCCTTTTTGCCCCGGGAACGGCTACTGAAGATGACGTAATGGCGGTGGCTCTTGACGCTGGTGCCGATGATGTGATCTCCGACGAAGAAGGCGGTATTGAAGTCATCTGTGATCCACAAGCATTCGAAACGGTTAATGATGCGTTTGAAAAAGCCGGAATGAAACCTGAAATGGCTGAAGTAACAATGAAAGCCCTCAATGAAACGAGCCTAAGCGGCGAAGACGCAGAACGTATGCAACGTCTGATTGACGCATTGGAAGATTTGGACGACGTTCAACAAGTTTATACAACAGCTGTTTTTGAAGACTAACTCCCGCCTCTAGGAGGGCTTATCCATGAAGATTCTCGTTGTTGGCAGCGGCGGTCGCGAGCACGCGATTGCTTGGCGTTTGGCTCAAGATGAAAGGGTCGAAACCGTGTTTGTTGCCCCTGGTAACGCAGGAACTGCCTTAACCGACAAACTGGTCAATGTTGCAGAATCCGATATCACTCGTTTAGCTGACTTTGTGACAGCCAACGACGTACGCTTCACGGTAGTCGGTCCGGAAGCTCCACTGGCTGCCGGCATTGTGGATTATTTCCGAAGCCGCGGATTGAAGATTTTCGGTCCAACCAAAGCGGCGGCTCAACTTGAAAGCTCCAAAGATTTTGCCAAAGCCTTCATGAAACGCCACGGAGTCCCCACTGCCGATTACGAAACTTTTAGCGATGCCGCGAGAGCTCACGCCTATGTGGATCGCAAAGGAGCTCCTATCGTTATCAAAGCGGACGGGTTGGCTGCCGGCAAGGGCGTTATCGTCGCCATGGATCTGGATCAAGCCCATCAGGCCATTGACAATATGCTAGAGGGCAACGCCTTTGGCGCTGCCGGCGCCCGCGTAGTGATTGAGGATTTCTTAAAAGGCGAAGAGGCCAGCTTTATCGTTATGGTTGACGGGACACATATTCTGCCCATGGCCTCCAGCCAAGACCATAAACGATTACTCGATCACGACATGGGTCCCAACACGGGCGGAATGGGCGCCTATTCCCCGGCTCCTATCGTTACCCCCGAAATCCATGAACAGGTGATGCGAGAAATTATTCGACCGACTGTGTCGGGCATGGCTGCCGATGGAATTCCATTTACCGGTTTTCTTTACGCCGGTTTAATGATCGACAAAGACTCCGAAGGAAAGAGTGTGGTTAAAACTCTGGAATTCAATTGTCGAATGGGTGACCCGGAAACTCAGCCTATCATGAGCCGATTGAGTTCTTCACTTGTTGACATGGTTGAAGCGGCTATCGACGGCCATTTGGACACTGTAGATGCGCGCTGGGATGAGCGTGTTGCCCTCGGCGTGGTTTGCGCTGCTCAAGGCTATCCGGAAAAGCCTCAAAAAGGCGCCGAAATTACAGCTCTTCCCACAGATAGTGACTCGTTACACGTGTTTCATGCCGGCACAAAGGCCGACGGTGACAAAATGGTTGTCTCCGGCGGACGTGTGCTTTGCGTGGTCGGTTTAGGCGACAGCGTGCGCGAAGCCGCGGCCAAAGCATACGAAGGTGTCAAGCAAGTCCGTTTTGAAGGGATGCAATATCGTACAGATATTGGGCACCATGCGATGAAATAACTCTTTAAGCTATGCGGGAAAGGCTTGACCTTTCCCGCTTTTTCTTTATGCGTTTAGGATTTTTCGGCGGCACTTTCAATCCGGTACACAACGGTCATCTCGCTTTGGCAAACAGGGCGATGGAGTTCCTTGAGCTTGATCGCCTATGGTGGATCCCGGCCAATCCTTGGCAAAAAGATCACTCTGATTTAATTGCTTCTAAAGACAGAGTCACCATGATCAAACTGGCTATTGATAATAACAAGAAAATGGCCGTTGACACTCGAGAATTAGACAGAGCCGGCTTGTCGTACTCAATCGATACTGTGAAGGAGCTAGCTCATGACTTTCCTAATGACCAGCGTTTTTATCTGATCGGTTCGGATCAATGGAAAAATTTCCATACATGGAAATACTGGCAAACACTTTTTGATTACGTCACGTTAGTGATTGTGATCCGCAATGGTATTTGGGAAGAGCCTGACAATGAGGTTATCGATTTTGTCCGATCAAACCACATCACAATCTTGAAAATGCCAATGCCCGCCATTGACATAGATTCCAGTCGAATTAGAGCGTTACTGCCTGACTTTAGCGCCAACGGGAACATATTGAAGGCAAAGCTTCCGCCGGCAGTGTTTAACTATTTGAAAACAAAACAAGAGACAAAGACTGATAAAATCTTTCTAACCACTTAACTTATCTGAGAAAACATTTATGGACATTCGTAAACTGCAACGGGTTATTGTCAATGCGCTCGATGATGTGAAAGCGCAGGACATCGTTGTCTACAACACAAAACATCTTACTTCTGAATTTGAACGCGTGATTATTGCGACAGGCTCATCTAACCGACAAACTCGCGCCTTGGGCTATAACGTCAGTCATGAAGTTAAAGAGGCCGGAGGAGAAGTCATCGGCATGGAAGGCACAGATACCGGAGAGTGGGTTTTAGTGGACTGCGGTCAGGCCATCGTGCACATTTTGCAGCCGGCAATGCGTCAGTACTACAACCTTGAGGAAGTCTGGGGCGGCAAAAAGGTTCACATTAAAATGAATTCTGAAAAAAAAGAAGAGCAAGAGCCGAAAAAGACTCAAGCCCGCCGTCCTCGAGTCGTTCGTGGGAAAACCATCAAGATTATTGAAGATTGAGCATTAACTGCTTTTTTCTGATGGCGCAGGTTGTTTGGGCAGCCTGCGCTTTTTAAAAACTATGAAAATCACCATTGTTGCAGTAGGTCTTCGCCAACCCGCTTGGGCTGATACGGCTGTCGAGGATTATTTGGGACGATTTCCAAAAGATTGGAATGTCACCGTAAAGGCCGTTAAGCCTGAACTTCGGTCCGGGCAGAGCACGGCAAACATTATGAGAACTGAGGCCGAACGAATTCGAGCCGCTGTTCCACACAACAGTTTGCTCATAGCTATGGATGAACACGGCAAGGACCTGACCACTCAAGAGTTTGCCAAGAAGATTCGCGCTTGGCGGGATAACGGAGAGTCACTGTGCTTCGTTATAGGCGGGGCTGACGGGCTTGACCCGCAACTTAAAGAGCAAGCCCATATGCTGATGCGGCTGTCGTCCATGACACTGCCTCACGCCATGGCGCGCGTCATGCTCGCAGAACAAATCTACCGTGCATTCAGCTTATTGACTAACCACCCCTACCACCGCGCGTGAGGTTTCAAAGAATGTCTGAGGCCCTTACCCTTTACCTTGCCTCCAAAAGTCCCAGAAGAAAGGAAATTTTGGAACAATTGGGATTTCAACCCATCATCGTGGCAAGCAACAACCACACTCTTCGAAACTTTCAAGGTGACGAAGTTCAACTCGAAAATGAAACACCGGAAGATTACGTTGTGCGCATTGCGCGTGAAAAAGCCTTAATCGGTTTTGAAAAACTAAAACGTGATCACAGTCCTATTTTGCCACTCCTCTCGGCTGACACAACCGTCATTGTTGACGGCCGTATACTCGGCAAACCTAATGATGAGGAGCAGGCCAAAGAATTCCTCAGAAGTCTATCCGGACGCGCCCACGAAGTTCGCACCGCCGTCTGTGTGGGCACTCAACCGGAAAATTTGAAAACTCTGGTCAATATTTCTGTTGTTCATTTTAAGGTCTTGTCCGAACAAGAAATCGAGGCTTACGTTCGTTTGGCCGAGCCCTACGATAAAGCGGGGGGTTATGGCATTCAGGGTCTGGCAGGGGCATTCGTCACCGAAATCAGCGGATCTTACAGCGGCATAATGGGACTGCCAATATATGAAACCTGCGAACTTTTAAAATCCTTCGGTCTTGATCTTTTTAACTGCCAACTTCGCTAAAATTGTAGGATTAACCCAAAAGGATCTTCTATGTTGGATCAAAAAGCCGGGCGTTTATTTCTGGTCACCGCTCCGTCGGGGGCAGGAAAATCATCGCTTGTTGCCGCTTTACTAAAAGCGGATCCCTCTGTTCATTTGTCGATTTCTCACACGACGCGCTCTCCTCGCCCGGGAGAGCTCAATGGGCGGGAATACCATTTTGTTACGATCGATGAGTTTGAGCGACTCAAGGAAGACAATGCCTTTCTTGAATGGGCCTATGTTCATGGCAATTACTACGGAACATCAAAAAAATGGATTTCCGAAGAACTTGCTTTAGGTCATGACGTGTTGCTGGAAATTGATTGGCAGGGTGCTCTTCAAGTCAAACGTCTTTTCCCGGACGTGGTGGGTATTTTCATTCTCCCGCCTTCTATTGAGGCTTTACGCTCACGTCTTAACAAGCGTGGCACCGACTCAGATGAGGTCATTGCCCGTCGTCTGGCCGGAGCAGGAGCCGAAATGGTCCATGCGGGACAGTTTGACTACGTTATAATTAACGATGATTTTGATCGTGCAACGGAAGATTTAATCTCTATTGTGCGCGCTTCTCGTTTGAGTTTTAAGACTCAATCGGTGCGCGAACGCGAAACGTTCAAACATTTAGGCATTCCGCTTTTGAATTAAAGCAGAATGTGGTTATTTTTTTACTTTTATAACGAATTATGGCTCGTGTAACTGTTGAAGATTGCTTGAAGAAAGTTCCCAATCGCTTTGAATTGGTGTTGACGGCCGCTCAGCGCGCCCGCCAACTCTCCTCTGGGGCCGTAGCCCGAGTGGATGCCAAGGATAAGCCCACGGTGCTTGCCTTGCGTGAAATCGCCGAGGGTGAAATCACCCGCGATGAAATGTTCAAACGCATTTCGTAATGCAATAAAAAAAGCGAAGTTAAGGCCGCGGCCGAACTTCGCTTTTTTGTCTCTAAAACTTCTGCTTGCCGCGTGCCTTGACAGGTAATTATTGCGGGCAGAGGCGAGTTAACAAAGAGGTGCTGTATGGTACCCAATTATTTTAAAACCGGTTCTACCGACATTCTCGCCTCGATTCGTCAGTCCGTTCTCAAAGGCGAATCGAAAGCCGTTGAGCCTCCCGCGCCCAAAGAAGACCAAACTGAACTTCCATTGGTGACGGCTACCAAAAAGGCCGGAATCGCCACTGCGGCTTCTCTGATCGATATTTGCTCTAAATACATGAGCGCAAGCGATATCGAACGTATTAAAGAAGCCTATCGTTACGCTGACGATGCTCACCTTGGTCAATTCCGAAAATCCGGTGAACCCTACATCACCCACCCTATTGCTGTGGCCAGTATTTTGGCCGAATGGCATCTGGACTGCGCGGCCATTCAAGCCGGTTTGATGCACGACGTTTTGGAAGACACCGGCCACTCTAAAAATGAGATAGCGAAAATATTTGGCACCGTTACCGCGGAAATCGTCGACGGTGTCTCAAAACTCGACAAACTGAAATTCTCATCAAATGAGATTGCCCAAGCTGAAAGTTTCAAGAAAATGCTTTTGGCCATGAGCAAAGATGTGCGCGTCATTCTCGTCAAACTCGCCGACCGTCTTCACAATCTCAGAACATTGGGCGTAATGCGGCCCGAAAAGCGCCGCCGTATCGCCAAGGAAACCCTCGACATTTACGTGCCGATGGCCCATCATCTGGGAATCAACCATGCCTTCCGCGAACTGCAGGAACTTTGTCTGCTGAATTATTATCCCCGCCGCTATGAGGTGCTTTACCGAGAGCTTATCGCCGCACGGAAAAATCGCCGTCCCGCGCTTGAGGAGATTCTCAATGACACCAAGCGTATGCTTGAACGAGCCAATATTAAGGGGAGAGTGCTCGGTCGTGAGAAAACCTGTTACGGCATTTACAACCAAATGCGTATCAAAAAACTGTCTTTTTCAGAGGTTTTCGATATCTATGGTTTCCGGGTTATCGTCACCACGCGCGAAGACTGTTACCGTACACTCGGCGCGTTGCACATGATGTACAAACCCGTGCAGTCGCGTTTCAAAGACTTTATCGCTATTCCCAAGAGCAATGGCTATCAGGGGTTGCACACGACTGTGATCGGACCGGCCGGCACTCCGGTTGAGTTCCAAATCCGCACGGAGAAAATGAATGATATCGCTGAGCAAGGGATCTTAACTCACTGGCTGAACCGAGGCAGTGAAAGCGATATCCAAACATTGACACACGCTTGGCTGCAGTCGCTTTTGGATTTACAGCAAAAGTCCTCCGACACGAGCGAGTTTTACGAAAATATCAAAGCGGATTTGTTCCCGGATCGAATTTATGTCTTCACTCCGAAAGGAAAAATTATCTCCTTGCCCCAGGACTCAACTCCAATTGATTTTGCCTACCAAATTCACTCCGATGTTGGCAACCATGTCCGTGAATGCCGCATCAATGGTCAAGTGAGTGATATTGACACCAAACTCTCCAACGGAGATATGGTGGAAATTTCTACGAGTTCTTTGGCGCACCCCGATCCTCGTTGGCTTGGTTTTGTCCGAAGCGGCAAAGCTCGGGCGGAAGTACGACAATATTTGCGAACTCTGGATTTCGACAATGCGGTCAAAGTCGGACGCAAAGTGCTTGAGGAGGAATCCGCAAAAGTTAAATTCTCGCTTGACAATGTTCCCGATGATATTTGGAACACCGTCATGAAGGAAAATGAAGTTGACTCCCGCGCATCGCTCTACTGCTTGGTGGGTTCTGGCAAGGCAAGCTTCGTCGTTGTCCTTCACCGACTGGAAGCGCTAATGAGTGAAAAGAATGAACCTGAGCGGCAAGAGGGCAACATCCAGGTTCTGGTCAAAGGGAAACGTCAAACCGCGCAAATTGCCCGGTGCTGCCACCCGGTATGGGGCGATGATATATGTGTCTTTGAAAGAGCCGGTCACGGTATCACGGTGCACCGCGCCAGCTGTATTCACGCTCAACAGGGACGCAACAATAACGCTGAGCGTTGGGAAGAGGCCAGTTGGGGCGAAGCCGCCAATTACCACTTCACCGTTCCTATTGACATCAAAGTCAATGACATACGCCCGGCCATCCTTCAGGCCACTCAGGCTGTCGCTCAAGAGGGATCTTCTATCGTCGGTATGAATATTCCCGATGATCTTAACGATCCCGAATTACAACTTTTGGTTCAGGTAGATAACCGCATCCAATTGATGCGTGTGATGAGAAGTCTGAAACAAGTTACTAACGTCAAAGACGTTAAACGTCGGTTCGAATCTTCTTTTTAAAGCAACCGTGCGAATCTTTTAGCGGCGAATTCGAAAAATAGACTTCGAGTTCGCCGCACGAGCGTTTAACTAAAGTTCACGCCATTTGGCATTTTTCCAGAAATACCAAACCAAAGCTCCCAAAACAAAATAATAAAAACTGTCTGCCGTCCATACCCAAGCCACATTGCTCACCAATCTCGAAATCATGAATGCGTAAATCGCATAGGCAAAAGACGTTATCACAGAGACAATCATGGATTCACGAGTACATCCCAAATAGCCGAAGACAGAAAAATAGTGCACAGCAGGCACACACAGCAAATAGCCAACAAGCATGACTCGCACGGAGGCAACACTAGCCCGGGACAAACTGTCGATATTGGTAAAAAGCGCCAGTATCGGATCGGGGAAAATCGCTATAAACAAACAACAGGGGATCGTAACCCAAAACGATAGCCTTACCCCTCTCAACATCATTGCATCAATTTCAGTAGCTCGATTTTCTCCCAAAAGATTCGCGCCTATGGCTCCACAGGTTGCGCCAAACGCATGGACGATAATAAAAAGTAAATTCGACACAGACCGGACAATATTGCTGATTGCCAACGCCCTTTCCCCCATGTGCTCTACCCACACAAAGAAAAGCAACCAACTGGTCATGATGACTGCCTCTTGCAACATCATCCATCGCCCCAGTTTAAAAAGGGTCAACTGGAGCTTTTTATCCACACCTTCAAAGGCAAAAAGATCGTATTTTTTGTGGAGTTTCCCTTTCAACACATAAGCGATGAAAAACAGGATCACCGCCACTTCAGAAAGTGTGGAAGCAATGGCCGCCCCCGTAATTCCCAATGGCGGTATAGCCCCATACCCAAAAATTAAAATGTAATTGAGCACACAATTGGTCAATACCATTGCCACCGAGGAATACGTCAGCACTCGAGGCATCAAAATCGACATGAAAAAGCCGCGAAACAGAATCGATGCCAAGGCAAAAACAATACCGATCGTGCGCCAAAAGAAATAATCCTGGGCTTGACTGCGTACTTGAGGCGACTGAACCAAACACTCAAAAATTGGTTCCATGCAAAGAGGGAGGACGGCCAAGATCACCAAAGAAAATAAGATTAAAAAAATGGCGCTTTGTTGAAATACATTACCCAAATCATGAAACCGTTTTGCGCCGTTGGCCTCTCCCATTAGGGATTGAGAAGCGATACTGTAGCCGAAAGCAACCATGGTTAAAAGGTAAAAGCCTATACCACCGATAGCCGCGGCACCCACGCTGGTCTCACTTACCCGACCTAAAAAAAATGATGTCCGTCAATCCGATCAGTTGCTCAAGAATTAGACTCAAGAGCATCGGCGCGGAAAGTTTAAATATCGTTTTTGAATCAACGGGAATTCGGTTCATAAAGGCTGTTTATAAAACGCATATTCATCTTAGTTCACGAAATTTTAAAGTTTTTCAATAACGCACTCTGATGACAAGAAAATTCCATGATAATTAAAACCACTTAGGATAAATTTCGTCTTCTTGTAGCACTCCTCTAAAATGGCAAAACCAACTTTATCTCAGATATCGATAAAAGGAAAATCGATGCCTTCAGAAAATAGCATTGCAGATACCGTTTGGAGTTCTCGTTTAGGCTTTATTTTAGCCTCCGCCAGTTCGGCAATTGGCTTGGGGGCTATTTGGAAATTTCCTTTTTGGGCGGGCACCAACGGAGGAGCCGCCTTCATCGTTCCTTTTTTAATTTTCACTTTTACCATCGGCATCGTACTGGTGATGGCTGAATGCGCCATGGGCCGAGCCGGCCGCGGCTCGGCCGTTCATGCGCTCAAAAATGTCGGCGGCCCCGTCTTCGGAATTATTGGCGGAATAGCTGTTTTAAACGCCTACATTATTTTGACTTACTACTCAGTGATCGGAGGCTGGTGCGTCTCATATATGATTGAGTCGTTTTTCGGCAATGTGGTCAACGGCGACCCCAAAATTCTTTCCGAGCACTTTAACGCATTGGTATCAAACGGTACAGTAAATGTCTTTTTCATGTTCCTATATTTGACAGCCACCTGCGCTGTTGTCGCACTCGGTGTCGAAAAAGGCATTGAAAAGATCGCCAAATATCTGATGCCACTTCTTTTTGTACTGATGATTTTCATCATCATCCGTTCGCTCATGATGCCGGGATCATGGGAAGGCATGCAATTTCTTTTCTCGTTTAATTGGGAACAGGTAAGCGGGGCCACCATTTTGAATGCCATGGGCTTTACATTCTTTTCTCTATCGCTGGGTGCTGGGATCATGGTGACCTATGGCTCTTACCTGAGTTCCCGCACCGATATTCCGGGCTCATCTGTCTGGGTGGCTTTCCTGTCGACACAAGCCGCACTTTTAGCCGGTGTAATGATCATACCGGCAGTCTTCGCCTTCGGTATGGATCCGGCTGCCGGCACCGGACTCGTTTTCATCACAATCCCGATGATCTTTGAACAAATGCCTTTATCGGACGTGTTGGCATCGGCTTTTTACATCTGCTTGTTTATTGCCGCCATCACCAGCTCGGTTTCCTTGCTGGAAGTCGTTGTCGCTTACCTGATTAACGAGTGGAAAATGCGCAGACGTTCCGCAACCGCTCTGTGCTGGATTACCCTTTTTATTCTCGCCAGCATCCAAGCGCTCTCCTTTAGCTCATTCTCTGGGCTGGAGATTCACGGCATGTCGCTTTTTGATTTTTCCGACTACCTTTGCTCCAATATTTTGATGCCATTGGGCGGACTAAGCATTGCCGTTTTGGCTGGTTGGAAAGCTTGGCCCATCATGAAGGCTCAAATGCTGGCGATTCGTCCTCATAACGCACTGACAATCGCCTGGATTCGTTTAACCATTTCCATTTTGGCGCCAGCCCTGGTGGTGATTGTTTTGGTCTCCGGCATTTAGGCTAAAATTGTTGAACATGCCTCGATTGCCTGTGACAAGGGCAATCGAACTTAATCATAAGGTTGGAATATGTCTGATCGTTCAACATGGGGTTCCCGTTTAGGGTTTGTTTTAGCCAGCGCCGGCGCGGCGGTGGGATTGGGAGCCATTTGGAAATTCCCCTACTTGGTAGGCTCTAACGGCGGCTCTGCTTTTCTTTTCCCATTTATCATTCTTACCTTCACGATCGGTCTCGTACTTTTAATCGCTGAACTGACAGTCGGTCGGGCTGGAGCGGGCTGCATCGTAACCGCATTCAGAAAACTAGGAGGAAAACATTGGGGACGCGCCGGTTATTTGGGTGTAGTCACAGGATTTCTGATCCTTAGTTTTTATTCCGCGATCGGCGGTTGGACCATTGCTTATTTTGTCAACGCTTGCTTGGGCTCAGGATTGGTGACGGATCAGGCTCAACTCGGGGCTCACTTTGCTTCGATTTCCGGAGATCCGGAGTTAGCCATCGGCTATCAGGCGCTTTTTCTAATTATTACCGCGTGGGTGGTTGCTTACGGTGTAAGTAGCGGCATTGAGCGGCTTTCAAAAATTCTCATGCCTTTGCTTTTTGTTCTCATGCTCGTGATCATCGTGCGCTCATTATTCCTGCCTGGCGCATTTCAGGGCATCGAGTACCTTTTTAGCTGGAATCCGGAAGCATTCACTTTCGACGCTCTTTTAAGTACGATGGGCTTTACCTTTTTCTCGCTATGCTTGGGTAGCGGTTGCATGCTCACTTACGGTAGCTATCTCGACAATAAAGTCGATTTGATCGGTTCCTCCGCATGGATCGCCTTTCTAACCATTGTGAGCTCACTGTTAGGCGCCTTGATGGTTATGCCCTCAGTATTTGCTTTTGGACTGGATCCAAGCGCAGGCCCTGGGCTAACCTTTGTGACAATGCCTGCGATTTTCGCTCAAATGCCTTTCGGCAATCTTTTTGCCATCACTTTCTATGCTTGTTTGCTGGTTGCGGCTATCACCAGTTCTGTTTCCATGTTAGAAATTGATGTGGCATTTTTACACGACGAATGGAAATGGAGCCGTCCCAAAGCGGTCGTAGTCACTACCGTGGGCCTTATGATTGTCGGCTCATTCAGCGCCCTATCTTTCGGCCCCCTCGCCGATGACAAATGGCTTGGGAAAACCTTTTTTGACTGGGTGGACTACCTCACGAGCAACATCAGCCTACCGATCGGCGGCTTGATGATCGCCATTCTTTCAAGTTGGGTGGCATGGCCTCAAGTGATGCCCTATATTTGCGGCGATAAATCCCACATATACAGCGAAGGCACATACAAAATTCTACGCTGGAGCATTGCCATTTTCGCTCCGATTCTTGTGCTCACCGTCTTATTTTCTGGTATTTAAAAAATTGAGATAAATTTCAGAAATCAAGTGGATTTGAGCCCGAAAAATAATCATTTTTTCGGGCTTTCCCTTATTTTTTATATGAAGTTCACACGTTTGGCATAGAATACCAGTTCTATTATCAACAAAAGCTCGATGGCCACATATTTGATTGACGGGGTATCCGACGAGTGCCATCCTATGCTACTAACAACGGAATTTAACTATGTCTACTTCTTCTGAACGCTCCGTTTGGGGCACGCGTTTGGGTTTCATTTTAGCTAGCGCCGGATCCGCAGTAGGTTTGGGAGCTATTTGGAAATTCCCCTACATGGCCGGCACCAATGGCGGCTCAGCTTTCATTCTCCCCTACATTATCCTGACGGTTGCCATTGGCTTCATTGTTTTAATGATTGAAATGGCTCTGGGCAGAGCCTCCCGAGGCGGCGCCGCTCACGCTCTACGCCATTTTGGCGGACCGTTCTGGGGACTGGTGGGGAAAATCAGCGTATTAACGGGCTTTCTCATTCTCGCTTTTTACCAGGTAATCGGAGGTTGGTGTCTTAACTATCTTTTGGACGCCTGTTTAGGAAAAGGATTGATTACCGACACAGCCCAACTGGGAGGCTATTTTGATCAATTCGTGACCAATGGCGTTGCCTCCGTATCCATGCAACTGGCATTCTTGGCTCTTACTGCCGGCGTCATTTTGTTCGGTGTTGAAAAAGGAATTGAGCGTATCTCCAAATTTTTAATGCCGACACTTTTTATCCTAATGCTTTGTTTAATTATTCGAGGATTGACCTTGCCAGGCGCCTGGGGCGGCGTGGAATTTATGTTTAAATTCGATCCGGCTGCATTTAGCGGAGCTTCTCTTTTAAACGCCATGGGTTTCGCCTTCTTTTCTCTTTCGCTGGGTTCGGGGTCCATGATGAATTACGGCTCCTATCTCTCCGATTCCGTGAATCTGCCAACATCGGTTGCTTGGATTTCATTTTTGGCAGTCATGGCCTCCATTTTGGGCGGCCTGATGATCATGCCTGCCGTTTTTGCTTTCAATTTAGATCCCGCGGCAGGCCCAGGTTTGACTTTTGTCACTATGCCTGCGGTGTTTGCCCAATTGCCCTTCGGCCAAGGCTTTGCTATCCTGTTTTACATCTGTTTGTTGGTGGCCGCTCTTACAAGCGCCATCAGCATTCTTGAGATGAGCGTGCAGTTTCTTGTGGACGAATATCATTTCAGCCGCAGAAACAGTATTGCTCTTAACACAATCGCGTTATCCGTGCTTGGCGTTATCTGTGCATTAAGTTTCGGATCATTGTCGGAATTCAAGATTATGGGCAAGACCTTCTTCGATCTTCTTGATTTCCTGACATGTAATGTCGGTATGCCGATTGGAGCCATGGGTATTGCGATTGTCGGGGGCTATCTTGTATGGCCGGTGATGAAGAAACAATTAACTCTCACCCACCCAATGACAAATTCAGTGTTGGCAGTCACTCACTTCTTGATTCGATTTATTGTGCCCTGCGTCATCATTGTGATCGCGGGCGCAGGGCTTCTCGGTTAGATTCCTCGCTTTTGAGGGGAAGGAAGTTATTCGTATCCTTCCCCTTGCGAAGAAAGATCCAAATCTCTTTTTCCGATGTGTTTCGAAAGCGTCCCCGGAAAAAGACCGCTTTGATAAGAATAAGCTTTCTCTCTTTTGAGTATAAAAGGTAATCTTATGGCTACACGCGACTTATGGACTTCGCGCTTAGGCTTCATTCTCGCCAGTGCTGGCGCAGCCGTCGGCTTAGGCGCCATCTGGAAATTCCCCTACATGGCCGGCACCAACGGCGGTTCTGCTTTTATCATCCCCTATATCCTTTTTTGTTTTACATTGGGTATCTTTTTGCTTTTAGCTGAAATGGTGGTTGGGCGCGCCGGCCGAGCCGCTTCCATTAACAGCATGATCCGATTCGGAAAATCAAAGTTTTGGGGTATTTTCGGCACTGTCGGCATTGCAACCGGATTCTTAATTCTCACTTTTTACTCGACGATCGGCGGATGGTGCGTCGCTTATGCGGTCGACGCCGCAATGGGCAACGGCATTATCACGGATTTGTCTCAATTAGGGACGCACTTTAGCAATTTCTCAAGTGATCCCGTGCTTGGCATTTTCTATCAAATCGTCTTCATGGCGATGACTGCAGGTGTTGTTATCTTTGGTGTTCAGGCCGGCATTGAACGCTTAGCCAAATATCTGATGCCCACGTTGTTCATCCTCATGATTGTGCTTATCATCCGAGGTCTGACATTACCCGGGGCTTGGCAGGGCGTGGAATTCATGTTCAGCTTCAACTGGGAGCAATTCAATGCCGACTCCCTTTTCAATGCCATGGGTTTTTGCTTCTTCTCGCTTTCCGTCGGCGCCGGCACTTTAATTGTTTACGCTTCTTATCTTTCTGAAGACGCCAACCTTCCTCAATCAACCGCCTGGGTTGCGTTTTTAGGAATCCTGGCGGCTCTGTTAGGCGGTCTGATGGTTATGCCCCCTGTATTTGCATTTGGTCTTGAACCGACTGCTGGCCCCGGCTTAACCTTCGTAACCATGCCGGCTGTCTTTGCGCACATGCCCTTTGGCACGTTCTTTGCGGTGCTTTTTTATATTTGTCTGATTGTGGCGGCCATTACCAGCTCCGTCAGTATTTTCGAAGCGGTGGTTGCCGCTATGGGAGACTTACATATTTCCCGTCGCACATCGGTGCCGATTGCATTCATCTCGATTATGGTGATCGGCGTATTCTGCACTATGTCTTTCGGACCTCTCGCTGATTTCAAGATTTTCGGCAAAACAGTTTTTGATTTGCTTGATTACCTCACCAGCAACGTCGGCATGCCGCTCACAGCCCTGGGTCTAGCAATTGTGTCTGCGTGGGTTAACTGGCCTGAAACACGTAAGCAACTTACCGCCTCTTGTCCGCTTCAAACATGGGCGTTAACTGCTCTGCGTCTGGGGATCGGTATCGTTTCACCGATTGTGATTATCATCGTTGTCGCACGAAGTATCTAAATCTCAGAACCGCCTTCGGGCGGTTCTTTTTTAGATAACAAAAAAGCAACCGTCACTGGTTGCTTTGTAAGAGTTGGCGTCCCCACGGGGATTCGAACCCCGGTACCGACCGTGAAAGGGTCGTGTCCTAGGCCTCTAGACGATGGAGACGCAATCTAATTTTGGTGGAGGTAAGCGGATTCGAACCGCTGACCCCTTGCATGCCATGCAAGTGCTCTACCAACTGAGCTATACCCCCGAAAGAGATTGTGCATTTTATAGATCCATTTAGGAAAAAGCAAGGGGTTTTTCAAAAAAAATCAACAATACTTAACCTCGACGATTTCCAGATGATGTACTCCTGTTGGAGTTGGTAGCGCGACAGTGTCCCCTTCGTGAGCTTTCAAAAACACACGTGCAATCGGACTTATCCAACTCACATCTCCCACACTCGCATCCGCTTCGTCAATCCCTACGATGCGTATGGTATGTTCCTTCCCCTCTTCGTCTTCATAAGTAACGGTCGCGCCAAAAAAGATTTGATCGGTTGCCGGTCGAGTGGATGGGTCGACAACCTCTGCGCTGTCAATGCGTTTACTGAGAAAGCGAATGCGTCGGTCAATCTCTCTTAGACGCCGTTTCCCATAAAGATAGTCACCGTTTTCACTTCGGTCTCCATTGCTCGCCGCCCATGCAACGACTTGAGCCATTTCTGGACGCTCCACACGCACAAGATGTTCCCGCTCTTCTAGCATTCGGCGATAGCACTGTGGAGTCATGTAATTTTTTGTGCCGTGCGGCAAAGCAGGCAGCCCCACTTCTTCATCATCTTCATCAGTGTTGACAGTCATGTTCTGCATAAACCGATTCCGTAAAGTTACATTTTTTTCTAATCGTTGTATTTTAGTCCAACTACTTTCGTGCAGTTGAAAGCAA
The DNA here is from genome assembly GCA_958347955.1 of uncultured Sutterella sp. Taxonomy (GTDB): domain Bacteria; phylum Pseudomonadota; class Gammaproteobacteria; order Burkholderiales; family Burkholderiaceae_F; genus Aphodousia. The sequence continues at coordinate 282,174 of CATVXH010000001.1, read as the reverse complement.
ATTGCGCTAAAGTGAAAATGCCGTTAAAAATAATTCTAATTTCAATCGGGTGTTTTTATGAAAAAATTAGCTCTTGCCGTTGCAGTCGCCTCGCTGGTGTTAGCCGGTTGCGCCAATGATGGCCGCTATTATCGTTCGGATACATATGCTGCCTCAGCTGTAAATCAAGCTCAACAAGTTCGCACGGTGGAAATTCTCTCTATCGGTACCGCAAAGGTGGCCGTTTCAAATACTGATAACCGATCCGATGCCAAGACAATCGGCACAGTTTTAGGCGCCATAGCTGGTGTGGCGATCGGCAGTCACAATAATCATGACACCACGGGTCGCGTGCTTGGTGGCTTAGCCGGCGGCGCTATCGGCAATTTAGCGGGCGGTGCGGTGGCCGGTGACAGGACTAACTATGTTGACGGTGTTCAACTCACCTTCCGCTATAACAATAAACTGTACAACTCTGCTCAAGTCGGTCGCGTTTGTGAATTTAAACCGGGCCTAGCCGTCATGATTTCGACCACGCCGACAGAAACTCGTATTCAACCGAATAACCCCGGCGGTTGCGGTGAATAAACAAGGAGGTGTAAATGTTTAAAAATGGTTTAGTCGCTCTTGCTGCCGTGCTGCTCGTTGCGCCTGCGGCGCAGGCACAGGTTGGCGGCATGTCAATGGATGAACAAATCGCCAGAATCCGCCAGGCAGAGCTTGAAATTCAAGCTCTCGACGCAGCCAAAGAACAGGAAAGGGTCGCCGCGGAGAAAAAGGCCGCAGATATTCAAAAACGCGCAGATCAAGCCCGTGCTAAGGCCCGCGCTGCGGAGCAAAAAGCAAAGGCAGACCGGCAAAAGAAACTTCAGGCCTATGACGACCAGGCCAGAGAGCTGGAGCTTGAATCCAAACGGCTGGACATTGAATTGAAAAAGGCTCAGATTGACCTGCAAAAGAAAATGATTGAAGCTAAAGCCAATCGTGCCGATGAGTTTGTACAAGCAGACTTGGATGCGACTCGTAGCAAAACACGAACTGTACAGTAGCTTTTTAACGTCAGTTTTACAGTAATCTAGGCCCGATTCCTCTTCAAGAGTTCGGGCTATTTTTTACGCCGCTCGCTAAAATGTAACCGTATTTCATCATCTGCGTTGATATGTCCCTGTTGCGTTTTTTAGCTCTGTCTGTTTTTACGACGCTTGCGTTAACCGCGGCCACCTGCTCAGTGGCCTCGGTTTCTGACATTGCCGCAAGGATACAGCGCGCCGCAGTTGTTGAGGGTGAATTCACGCAAACTGAAAAACTTGTGTCTGTTCCTAAAACATTTCAGTGTGAAGGTTTTTTTATCTTTTGGAACGATGACGTCTTGTTGTGGAAAACAGAAAAACCAATCAGCACTACCACTGTTTACACTGATCAAAGTGTCAAAACCTATATTCATCTAAACGGGAAACGTATAGAAAACACCTCCGCGTCCAACACTAACATTGTCAATCGAATTCTTTCAGGGTTGCTTTCGGCTGATATGACCTCGCTTGAACTCGACTTCCAAATATTTACGCAAAACAATCCTGATGGCTGGCAAATGAATTTTTATCCTAAAAGTAACATGACGGCCAGCATTATCAAACATGTACTTGTGACTGGGAAAAACATTCCGGAAAAAATTGTGGTCGAAAATTTTTCCGACGATATCATCACCGTAACCATCCGAAATGTGACTTTCTCCAATATGTCTTCAACTCGCCAGGAGAACGAACTTGCCAATCCGTAAAATCGTTCTTGCATCGTGGCAGCTGTTGGCTGTTACCTGGGCATTCGCTTTAATTTTAGCTTTTACATTTAACGCCCATTTTCTTCTCAAAAATGGGATTGATTACGACCAATCTCACCTGTACCCGATCATTCAAGTCGACGACGCAAGAATCGCCGCTCAAAACAACCTTGCGCCGATTGCCAATTACCGTTTGATTTTCATGGTGGGTTTCCCCGAAAACAGCGCGGCTTCCTTTGACGACAATGTCCTGAAAATAAAAGCTTTGTGGAAAGTGCCCGATTCTTTAAAAAAGGTCAATTGGGAAGGGCTGGAAATTAGTGAATATTTCTCTTTCTACCGACTCATTTCCAACAGGCTGATGAATCTGGTGGATCAACATACTGTCTCTGCCTCTTCTGATAGCGAGTTATTGGCTCGAGCCTTAGAAAGCTTGACGGGTGTCGGGCAAGCCAGTCTTATCCCTAAGGCTGACGATCCTCTGGGCTTTTTTGACCGGTGGGCAAAAAAAAGACTCCCTGCCAGCACCGTTGTCTCAAGCGGCGACACGCTTAAACTTTATGCGGGAAACCGTGTTTGGGCAATTTTCGTTTACAACGTTCCTGAAAATTTAAAAGGTCTATCACCCTGGGCATTAAATAACACTATTGAATCACTCAAACAAATAAGTGGTCAAATTGACCCAAATGCCACTGTTCTTGTTCACGGAAAACCTTACGTTGGCGCGGCGGCCGCACATACCCACCTGTTGGAGCTTTCCGGCATTGCGATGTTCATCATCATTTTCCTGGGAGGACTCATTCGACGCTGGTCACCCTCCAACCGTTTTCCTACATTAGTCGTATTCAGCGTTTTATCCGCCTACACAACCGGAACTTTTGCCGTTTTAGTCCTGTTCGGCACCATTTCCTTATGGGCCATTGTCTCAACCTCTGCGATCATGGGATTGGTGGTCATGCTGGTGGGGTATTTCCTACTTGTCCATAGACACTACTCCCTATTGTCACCGGTTAGAGTATTTGACCGAATTATGAGGCCGCTTCTTTGGATTGTGTGTGTCATCAGCGCTTCGTTTACTCTGCTTTATCTCATACCGTTGCCATCTGTCAGACAAATGTCAGTATTTATGAGCGCCGGACTGTTGGGTTGCGCCATATCTTTGATACTCATCTTTCCTAGTTTTAATCCTGGCCCGATTGCCGAGAGCGACTTTAGCAAAAAAATGCTCTCTTTCAGTCGCTTTTTCCCTCGTTTCTCTCTGAAGCATTGGCAAGATAAACCTACTGATTACACAGCCATCGTTCTTACAATATTGATTATTTTTTCAGGCGGATTTGCCCAAATACATTTTTCACAAAAAATTCAGGATCTTACTTATATTCCTTCCGATTTACTATTGGAAGAACGAGCGGTGGATAAGTTACTTACGCTTCCCAATACCGATCGCTTTTTCATAGTCACCGCCTCCAATCCTGAAAACGTCTTAATGGGCGAAGAAGCGTTACGTTTGGGATTTGTACAAAGAGGACTTAACAAAACCGATATGACAACCACATGCATTTCAAAGTGGTTTCCCTCTTACACACGTCAAGCCGATATTGAAAAACTCCGCAACGAAATGTTTGAGCGTGTTCGCGCTCCTCTATCAGATATCTTGGGTTATGATCTGGCAAAACCCAATCCGATTCAACTTGATGTACGCTTTGAAGATTGGCTAAACAGCCCTTCGGCACGTTCTGTTCGCCATCTCTGGCTTCAAGTCCCGCAAGGTTACAGCAGTATTGTGCAAGTCGCCGGCATGACGGAAGGGCAAATGAAAATTTTGTACAGCCTGGCTGATCACCTGGCTGGAGTCACCTTTGTTGATATTACCGGTGACGCTAACACGTTTCTAGCACAGTACCGATACATCTTCATTGGAATCTTTGTTCTGGCGGTAGTCAGTTCAGTAACTGTCAGCCTCTTTCACTACGGTTTGAGATCTTGGCGCATTGTAGTTCCTTCTCTTCTGGGAGTAACCAGTGCCGTATCCCTTTCAGCATGGTTTGGGATGTCATTTTCTTTATTTTCCGCCATGGCAATGGTAGTTATTTATGGTATTGGCATTGCGATTGCTCTTCTTTACTACACAAATGAAGAAAATGAGGATTTAAGTTTTAGCCTTACCACTTTCGCATTTCTTTCATGCAGTTTGGCCTTCTGCTTTGTGGGATTGAGCTCAACGCCAGCGATTAAATCATTCGGTTTGACCGTGGCCTTAGGAATTCTTAGTACTGGCATCATTATCCTTTTGGTGAGACCAAAATCAACAAAACAATTGCAATAAAAAAACAAGTCCACTAACCAGAAGCTTATGATGTTACGGTCCACACTAAAAAATCCCACTTTAATTCAGCGGATAGACATTCGAAGGTAACAATTGGCTTAAAGCAGTTTTTTACAACCAAGCAATCGGCTGCTCAACGCACAAATTTTTAAGTTCTATATTGCGAAAAAACGGTAAACCACAATAAGTGATTTACCGTTTTTGAATTTTGTATCGGGCACTTACGTACCCGATTCATGCGTCAGCACAGTTTCGGATTAGAACACGCTGCAAGCGAGGAAGCCGAACACAACGCTGAAGACGATGGCCAACACGCCAGGCAAGAAGAAGGCGTGGTTGAACACAAACTTACCGATGCGGGTTGTACCGGTGTCGTCCATCTGGACAGCGCCCAACAACGTCGGGTACGTCGGGAGAACGAACAAAGCAGACACAGCGGCGAACGTAGCGACCAACATGTAGGAGTCGCCCGGGTTAGCGGCGCTGATGCCCAAAGCGGCGACCACAGCCGGCGTAATGGCCTTAGCGGTAGCAGCTTGGCTGTACAACAACATAGCGGCGAAGAAGAAGATCACAGCCAACAGAGCCGGGTATTCAGACACTGTAGAAGCGGAGAAGTCCGTGATTTCCTTCGTGTGACCGGCGACGAAAGTGTTACCGAGCCAGGCAACGCCCAACACGCAAACGCAAGCAACCATACCGCTCTTGAAAACAGAGCTAGAGGCGATTTCGTCAACCTTGATCTTGCACATAACGGTGATCAACGTACCGATCGTCAACATGATGCCCATAATGGCAGCGTCACGACCAACGATAACCGGACTGACGATACCGACAGCAGGAGAAATAGCGGAGGCATACAACACCACAGCGATCACGCCAACCAAGAAGATCCAAACAGACTTCTTAGCGGAAGCGGAGATTTCGCGATGGCTAGCGCCTTGCGGAGCCTTCACGAGACCCTTAGCCAAACGATCCTTGTAAACCGGGTCACTGTTCAAATCCATGTTTTGGATCAAGGTCATGACAAAAGCGGTAACCATGCAGCCAGCGAACGTGGTCACAATCCAGATACCGAGCAAGGCAGGGTAGCTCCAGCCGAACGGTTCCAAAACGCCAGTCATGTAAATAACAGCGGCGGACACCGGAGAAGCCGTAATAGCGATTTGAGAAGAAACCACTGCGATAGACAACGGGCAAACAGGCTTAATGCCTTGTTCCTTAGCCACTTCAACGATAACCGGGATCATGGAGAAAGCCGTGTGACCCGTACCGGCAAAAATCGTCAAAACATAGGTGACGATCGGAGCCAAGTAGTTGATGTACTTCGGATTGCTACGAAGAATATTTTCAGCGATTTGAACCAAATAGTCGAGACCACCAGCCAACTGCATAGCAGAAATAGCGGCGATCACGGACATGATGATCAAGATCACATCCCAGGGAATCGCACCCGGCGTCATGCCGCAGCACAAGCCCAAGACCAGCACGCCAACACCGCCGGCGTAGCCGATACCAATGCCGCCCAAGCGAACACCAATAAAGATGAACGCCAAGAGGACGATAATTTGAATAATTAACATCAGATCCATATTACCCCCAAAACCGGAGTAGTTATTATCTTTTTTATTTCTAGAACAGAGAAGGTTTCCCAAAACTACTCTAGACCCATTCGCATCGGCGGCGGATTTCTCCGCCGCCAACACGACTGTGGGAACTTTACCCCGTAACGAAAAAAATCACTACGGAGTTTTCCCTAGGTTCAAAATTACATTTCGAACTTAGGAGCGATCAAGTTTTGCAAATTGAAAACCTTGTCCCATTCTTCTTGCGTCATCAACTTACGTTCTTCAACGATGAGTTGATGCAAGGTCTTACCAGTGTGGTAACCTTCGTGGGCGATTTCAGAGCAGGTCTTGTAACCGAAGTGCGGCTTCAAGATCGTGATAATGCCCAAGGAACCCATCACCAAGTCCTTGCAGCGTTCGACATTGGGGGTGATACCGTCAATGCACTTCGTACGCATGCCGTTCATGGCGTTGGTCATGACCTTCATACCGAAGAACAAAGCCCACGTGATCGGCGGTTCCATCACGTTCAATTCGAGTTGGCCAGCAGAGGCAGCCAACATGACCGTGGTGTCCAAACCGATAGCGATGAAGCTGGCTTGGTTCATAGCTTCCAATTCAACCGGATTGACCTTACCCGGCATGATAGAAGAACCCGGTTGCATTTGCGGGAGGTTCACTTCTTGGAAGCCGCAACGCGGACCAGAAGCCAACAAGCGCAAGTCATTGCAAACCTTCGTCAACTTAACGGCCAAGCTCTTCATGGCGCTGGAGATAGCAACATAGCCACCGCAGTCAGAGGTAGCAGCGATCAAATCTTCGCTGTTGCGCATCGGCAAGCCAGTCAATTCAGCCAAGTACTTGACAGCCAAGGCCGGATAATCCGGGTGAGCCGTCACGGTCGTACCGATAGCCGTACCGCCGAGGTTAACGACATAAAGATGTTCTTGAGCATCTTTGATCGTCTTGATTTCGTCAGCGATCGTGAAGCCCCAGCCATGGAATTCTTGACCCAAGGTCATCGGCACAGCGTCTTGCAAGTGCGTACGACCCATCTTCAAGACGGTCTTGAATTCTTCAGCCTTCTTGTAGAAGGAAGCGACGAGGTCTTCAACGGCCTTCAACATCACATTGCTGCGGAGCAACAAGGCAACGTGGAAAGCGGTCGGGTACGTGTCGTTGGTGGATTGACCGAAGTTTGCATGGTCGTTCGGAGAAACCAAAGCGTAGTCACCCTTCTTGGAACCCAACTTTTCAGCGGCCAAGTTGCAGATGACTTCATTGCAGTTCATGTTCGTGGACGTACCGGCACCACCTTGGACCCAGTCGGTCACGAATTGATCATGGTATTTGCCAGCGATCAATTGGTCGCAAGCCCAGATCAAAGCGTCAGCGACGTTGGCCGGGATCGTGCCGAGTTCCTTGTTGGCCATAGCAGCAGCCTTCTTCACATAGGCAAAAGCAATGATGAAGAACGGTTCTTGAGCCATGGACATTTCCGTCACATGGAAGTTTTCCTTGCCACGAAGGGTTTGCACACCATAGTAGCAGTCATCAGGAATTTCCTTGCCACCAAGGAAGTCATATTCAATACGAGACATGTTTATTTTGCTCCTCGTTAAATCAATTAAGAAGGCGTCTTTGAGGCGTCTCCGTTCTAAAAACTACGCGATGTCAATCGATAACCCTTTTAAGATCATCGTCGGTCTATTGACCTCTCGTAGGGTTTCAAAACCCTCAATCGGTCGTGAAGCACTGTTTCCAATGCTTCACAACCTCTCTCAAGTTTTGAGAATTACTTCACGACCTTGATAGGAATTGCCTTCTTCGGGGTCGGCAAAACCTTATCGTAGCCGCGGATACCTTGTTCAGCCATCTTACGACGGATGAAAGCAATTTGAGTCTTCAACGGCAATTGCTTCGGGCAGAAGTCGTGGCAAGCCAACAAGGACATGCAACCGAACACACCGCTGTCGTCACCGATCACTTCATAGTAGTCGGCATCGTTACGATGGTCACGCGGGTCGAGGCGGAAGCGGGCGATCTTATTGATGGCCACGCCACCGGCGAAGTCAGGACGCATACGAACCGTACCGCAACCAGCGATACAGCAACCGCATTCCACGCAACGGTCCAAGAGGTAAATATCTTCAGCCAATTGCGGATCCATCGGTTCTTCCTTGCGGCAGATATCGACTTCTTCTTCCTTCAAGTGAACCCACGTTTCCATGCGTTCGCTCATGTTACGCATCCACTTACCAGTGTTGACGGACAAGTCACCAATCAATTCGAAGGCCGGCAACGGAGCCAACGTGAATTCCGTCGGCAGGTCACGGGTCAACGTACGGCAAGCCAAACCGGGCTTACCATTGATCATCATGGCGCAAGAACCGCAAATACCGGCACGGCACACGAAGTCAAATTGCAAAGAAGGATCTTGCTTTTCACGAATTTCGTTCAAAGCGATGAACAAGGTCATCGAATCAGATTCTTCCAAATCGAACGTCTGCATGTGAGGCACGCTAGCCGGATCAGCGGGGTTGTAACGCAAAATGCTGATCTTGAGCAGACGATGTTGCTTTTGGGTATTGTTTTCACTCATTTTTCGTCAGCTCCTTAGGCCAAAGGTTCATCAATACGTTCGTTCTTACCTTGCAAGCGCTTCGGCAAGAGGTGAGCGTACGGCATTAAGGCGTTTTGGATAGCGAAACGATCGGCGCCTTCGGCTTCCATCTTCGCGCGGATTTCATCGACTTCAGCTTGACGCTTGGCCGTATCCGGGTGATCGATGTAGTTCTTGGCACCATAACCACGCCAACCCGGAGGCAATTCCATCTTGTTGACGTCGAGATCTTCGTAAGAAAGCGTCGGCAACGTGTCGTTTTCGTCCTTCCAGGAAGCCAACGTGCGCTTGAGCCACTTGCTGTCGTCACGAACCGGGTAGTCTTCACGGAAGTGAGCACCGCGAGATTCCGTACGAGCAGAAGCACCGCAAGCAATCGTCAAAGCCAAGCGCAACATCTTTTGCGTGCGATAAACGTACGTCAATTCAGTGTTGGCGCCAAGTTGAGACTTACAGGCAGAGTTGAAGGAACGCTTGTACAGATCTTCCAATTCGCTGATAGCGCTTTCCATATCGGCGCCGCGACGGAAAATACCGATCTTGGAAGTCATGATGTCTTGCATGCGAGCGCGCAATTGAGCCGGGTCTTCAGTACCGTGGCCATCGCAGAAGCGATCAAGCTTAGCTTGTTCGCGCTTGATGAAGTCATAGACGATAGAGGTCGGGATATCAATAACGTTTTCAGGCTTTTCGCAGAAGTCAGCAATATATTCGCCAACCAACATACCAGCCACAACCGTTTCAGCCACGGAGTTACCACCCAAGCGGTTGAAACCGTGCATATCCCAGCAGGCGCATTCACCGGCGGCGAACAAGCCCTTCAATTGACGGCTTTCACCCTTATAGTCGGTGCGGATACCGCCCATCGTGTAGTGCTGAGCAGGACGCACAGGGATCCATTCCTTCACCGGGTCAACACCCAAGAAGTAGTGGCAGATTTCATACACTTCACGGAGGTTGTGCTTAATGTGATGTTCGCCCAACAAGGTGATGTCCAACCAGATGTGTTCACCGAAGCGGCTCTTCACACCCTTGCCTTGAGCGATGCGTTCTTCCATACGGCGGCTCACCACGTCGCGAGAAGCCAATTCCTTCTTTTCCGGTTCCACATCCGGCATGAAGCGGTGACCGTCAACGTCACGCAACAGGCCACCGTCACCACGGCAACCTTCAGTCACAAGAATACCGGCAGGGAAAATACCCGTCGGGTGGAACTGAACAGCTTCCATGTTGCCCAAAGTGGCAACACCGGTTTCCAAAGCCAAGGAGTGACCCGTGCCTTCACAGATAACGGCGTTCGTGGTCACACGGAACAGACGACCGGCACCGCCGGCGGCGATTGCCGTAGCCTTAGACACATAGGCCATCAATTCACCCGTGATCAAATCACGGACAACTGCACCGTAGCAGCGCTTACCATCATGAATCAACGCGATAGCTTCAACGCGTTCCACAACCGGGATGTGTTCAGCGATCACACGGTCGCTCACAGCGTTCAACATGGCATGACCCGTGCCGTCAGACACGAAGCACGTACGCCACTTCTTCGTACCACCGAAGTCACGTTGACCGATAAGGCCGGCGGCTTCCTTACGTTCGGTAATCGTCACGCGTTCACCGTTGATGATCACTTGACGATCACCCGGGGTGATACGACTCCAAGGCACACCCCAGGCAGCCAATTCACGGACAGCCTTCGGGGAGGTGTTCACAAACAAACGGGCAACTTCTTGGTCGCAGCCCCAGTCGGAACCCTTAACCGTGTCGGCAAAGTGGACGTCTTCGTTATCGCCCAAACCTTTAATCACATTACCCAAAGAAGCTTGCATACCACCTTGAGCGGCCTTCGAGTGAGAACGCTTGGGCGGCACCAGCGACAAGATGATGGTGTCCTGACCGCGACGCTTGGCAGCCACTGCCATACGCAAACCAGCCAAGCCGGCACCAACCACCAGCACGTCGGTGTAGATGATTTTCATAATTACTTGGTCTCCTTGATCCAAGAGGGCCACCGGTCAAGAACTCAAGTTCTTTCCCGGCAGGGGTCTTTTAAAAAGGTTCCCCATGTTCGCCTCAACCGCTACTACCGAACCGTCCACCTCGGGAAACCCAAGAGAATGCACTCTCTCTTTTGTCTGCGGCAACCTCTGAAGGGTACCGTTAACATCCATTAAGGGGACGTATTCTCGCGCGTCAAGCACGGACAAATACTCCGCTGAACTCGTCAATTGCGGCTTGTCAAACCGCAACGGACCCAATTGTGAATTCAGCTGTTACAAAAATAAGTTCAACCTTTAAGTACAAAATACCGCCTCGGTCGTCCTCAGAAGCCCGAAACGAAATTGCTTAAAGGTAAAACATACTTTTCTCCATTCGTGTTCAGAAACGCCAGCGCTTCCAACCACACCTATAGCGGCGAGCAGTTTAGAGGCCAACAGTGCGAACACCTATTGGGATTAACCCGAAGTTTACACCAAACTGTCAAAACACGTAGAAGCTCCTCTACGATCAAAATCAAATTCAATAAACTTTTTGACAAAAAACAGACCTTCTCTTTATGACTTAACACAGGCCGCAACAGTTACAATTAACGACGTTATTCTGTAAAACCACAATTAGGAAACTTAGGAGATCATCACCATGGCTCATGAAATCATTCATACCGACAAGGCTCCCGCCGCTATCGGCCCTTATTCTCAAGCCACCAAAGGAACAGCCACTTTATTCACCTCAGGTCAATTGGGCATCGACCCCGCAACCGGAGAGTTGCCGCAAGACTTCACCGCTCAAGCACGCCAAGCTTTTGAAAATCTCAAGGCGATCATTGAAGCTGCCGGCGGCTCGATGAGTAACGTCATGAAAATCACTATTTTCCTGACTGACATGGCTAATTTCCCGGCCGTCAACGCGGTAATGCAAGAGTATTGTCAAGCTCCCTATCCCGCCCGCAGCTGCTTTGCAGTCGCTGCCCTGCCCAAATCTGGCGCAGTGGAAGTCGAGGCGATTGTCAGCATCTAATTAATCTATAAGAGAGTGTTGCCATGCCGCTGGCTACGCACCTGCGAAAAAAAGGCGAAAAGCTCGCACCCCTGTCAGAGCGCTTAAGCAAGCTCGGTCTCAATAAAGATTGGGATTACGTTTTGCATTTGCCGTTGCGTTATGAAGACGAGACCAAGATTACGCCAATCTGTGACTTACAAGCAGGCCAAAGCCAGCAATGCGAGGCTGAAGTGATTCGATGTGATCGGGTAAGACGTCCTTCTGGCGAACAGCTTCAGGCTGTAGTCTCCGACGGCACCGGCACACTCTATGTTCGCCTTTTGCATTTTTACCCTTCACAGATCAAGCAATTGGCAATCGGCCAAAAAATTCGCCTCTACGGCCCAGTCCGCGACGGATACTTCGGGCTAGAGATGCTTCACCCGAAAATCCGCAATGCGTTACTTGGAACGGCCTTACCGAGCACTTTGACACCGGTTTATCCGGCTGGTGAAGGGATTACTCAAAATTGGCTCAGAAAACGCATATCAAGAGCGCTTTTAGACGTAGAAATTAAAGATTTAATTCCTCAGAGCGTTTTGAACAAACTGAAGCTACCCGCTCTGGGCGATGCCCTACGTTATATCCATCACCCTCCTGTCGGAGCCAGTCTTTCTGCTCTTGATGCGCGCACTGATCCCGCATGGCTGCGTCTAAAATTTGACGAGTTAGTTGCGCAACAAATCGCTCTCAAATATTCTCGGGCATTAAAAGCCACCAATCGTGCCTGGCCGATCTCTCCGTTGACTTCGCCAACGACAGATCGGCTTTTTCAGCAACTTCCTTTCAGCCTCACCTCCGCTCAACAACGAGTGTTTTCTGAGATTCGAACCGATTTGGCACGCACGGTTCCAATGAATCGATTAGTACAAGGTGATGTCGGAAGCGGAAAGACTGTCATAGCGGCGTTAGCCGCTACCCTTTGCATTGATGCCGGATTTCAAGCCGCCCTAATGGCTCCTACTGAGATTCTCGCCGAGCAACACTACGAAAAGATTTCGCAGTGGCTCAAACCTCTTGGCATTCAAATCGTTTGGCTGGCGGGAAAACAAAAAACAAAGGAACGCAACGACAGTTTGAACGCCATTGCAAACGGTCAAGCAAAACTCATCGTCGGAACCCACGCGCTTATTCAAGAAAGTGTGAAGTTCGCTAACCTCGGACTAGCTATTGTCGATGAACAACATCGTTTTGGCGTGGCACAGAGATTGGCTTTAAGACAAGAACACGATCAACACTTGCCTCACCTCTTAATGCTCTCTGCGACACCTATTCCGCGAACACTCGCGATGAGTTACCTCGCCGATTTGGACGTGTCGGTAATCGATGAATTGCCTGCCGGAAGACAACCGATTACCACGAAACTTATTAGCTTAAAACGTAAAGCCGAAGTCATCTCAGTCATCAACGAGCAGGTCAGACAAGGACGTCAGGTCTATTGGGTATGTCCGCTTATTGAGGAGAGCGACAAAGTTGATCTCACCGCGGCGACCCAAACTTATGAAGAATTAAAGCAATGGCTGCCTGAACTGCGCATTGGGTTGGTTCACGGAGCCCTCGCGCCAGAAGATAAACAAGAGGTCATGCAGTCATTCAAAGACGGTAATTTGGACATATTGGTTGCCACAACCGTCATCGAAGTGGGAGTTGACGTACCCAACGCAACACTCATGGTCATTGAACACGCCGAGCGTTTCGGACTCGCGCAACTTCACCAACTGCGCGGACGGGTTGGGCGCGGCGCTGAGAAAAGTTTTTGTGTGTTACTCTATGGTGATCTTTCCGAGACGGGGCGAGAAAGGCTAAAAGTTATCCGCGAGAGCGCAGATGGATTTGAAATTGCCAAGCGCGATTTAGAAATCCGAGGACCAGGAGAATTTTTAGGAGCACGCCAATCCGGTGTTCCTCTTTTGCGTTTCGCTGACGTAGAAAAAGACTCAACGCTACTTGAGACGGCGAGAAACTTCGCCGAGCGCTGGCTAAAAGAGGATCCTGACAGCGCAAAACGCCACGCTGCTCGATGGTTAAGCAATTACGAAGCTTTTTTGGAGGCTTAAAAGTATGACTCTGACAGAACTGAAATACATCATCGCCGTTGCCAGAGAACGTCATTTTGGACGTGCGGCCGAATCGTGCTTCATTTCACAGCCATCGTTATCCGTAGCGGTGCGAAAGTTGGAAGAGGAACTCGGAGTTCATATTTTTGAGCGCCGCTCTCAAGAAGTCTCTCTGACACCCGTCGGCGAAACCATCGTCGAGCAGGCGCAAAAAGTTCTTGATGATGTCAGGCGAATTGAAGAGCTAGCCGTGCAAGGCAAAGACCCGCTTTGCGGCCCTTTGCGTCTGGGAGCCATTTTCACAATCAGCCCGTATCTCATGCCGGGTTTGGTGCACAAGATGCTTCATATCGCTCCCAAAATGCCTCTGATTCTGTCGGAAAATTACACAGCCAATTTGCTTGAGCAACTTCGCGCCGGTGATATTGACGTCGCCATCATGGCTTTGCCGATAAATGAACCCGGCTTGATGTTCATGCCCCTTTACGATGAAGATTTCGTTGTTGCAGTCCCACACGATCATCCTTGGGCGCAACGGACTGAAATTCATCGTGACGAGGTTCGGTCTGGAAAACTTTTATTGCTGGGCAAGGGCCATTGTCTACGCGACCAAATTTTGGAAGCTTGCCCTGAATCCGCCCCCCGTAAAAACGCCGCCACGACTATTCAACGAACCGTTGAGGGCTCATCGCTATTGACCATCCATCATATGGTTGCTCAAGGCCTTGGCATCACTGTTTTGCCAACTTCCGCATTGCAGGAAACACACGGAGACGAACTTATTAAGGCAGTGCCCTTTGAAAAACCGGCGCCCACTCGCAGAGTCATCATTGCCTGGCGAAAAACGTTTAATCGAATGCCCGCTATTGAGGCTATTAAAACAGCTGTCAACAAGCTGAATTTAGAAGGGTGTAAAACATTGAATCTGCCTCCTGTTAGTTCCGTTTCATCACCCAACTGATCTCTTTGCGGGCAAGTAGCCTTGCCCGCTTTTTCCTTAAAGTTTTCCTAGCTCGTCGGCTAAAACCTGACTGCGGTCATAAGCCGCTTGCACGGCTTCGTCCATCATTGTCATGAACTGATGCTCGTCCATGACTCGCAGCGCTTCCGCCGTTGTTCCGCCCTTACTGGTGACATTAACGCGAAGCTGCGAGGGAGAGTCAGTACTGCTTGAGGCGAGCTTTGCTGCTCCCAACACAGTGAGAATCGACATTTTCCTGGCACCAGCGCAATCAAAGCCTCGCTTAACCGCCGCCGCTTCAAGCGCTTCGATAAACCGAAATACATAGGCAGGGCCGGACCCCGACACAGTGGAAAGTAAATCCAACTGCTCTTCGCTTTGCACAAGAATGATTTCACCCATGGCAGAAAGAACATCAACGGCAATGTCTTTTTTATCTTCGAGACATTGCGGCACATAAAGCCCCACAACTCCCGCTTTGACCAATGCCGGAGTATTAGGCATTGCGCGCACCAACTTGTCACTTTGCAACCATCGGGCGATATCCTTTATTCTTAATCCGGCAGCGATGGAAATAAAAAAGGCATTTGGGTTGAAATAGCATTTAATTTCTTCAATGGTCTGAGAAAGTCCTTGCGGTTTGACTGCCAAAACCACAACGTCAGCCTCTCTGAGCCAATCCCCCACCTTCAGATGGGTATTGACACCATAGTCGGCATGCAAACGGTCACACTTATTTTGATTGCGGTCTAATACATCGATCCGATTCCGTGGATATCCCGCCGCCGCTAACCCGGCCACCAAAGCTCCGGCCATGTTGCCGCCGCCGATCATTGCGATTCTTTTTTGCATGAAAACTCCTTCTATCTCTAATACGTTCTGGCGCCGAAAATGCTGGAACCGACCCGCACAAGCGTCGCCCCCTCTTCAATCGCGCACTCGTAATCCGCGCTCATTCCCATTGAAAGCGTATCAAATGTGTAGCCCTTGGCAATGCAGTCATCGAATAATTTTTTCATTTTCGAAAAAGTTCGATGCTTCTCTGTCAAATCAGCCTCAGCCCTAGGGATGCACATCAAGCCTCTGAGACAAAGATTGGGCAAAGGAGCCAATTCAGACAAAAGTTGTTGTAATTGCTCAACCCTAATCCCGCTTTTACTTTGTTCTTCATCTATGTTGACTTCAACCAAAATATTGAGTGGGGGCATTGAACAAGGACGCTGTTGGCTCAGCCGCTCTGCGATTTTAATACGGCTGACGCTTTGCACCCATTGGAATCGTTCGGCAACTAAACGTGTTTTATTAGACTGAAGCGGTCCGATGAAATGCCACTCAATGGCCGTGTTCGGATGATGTTGGGTAAAGTAGTCTACCTTTGCGGCTCCCTCCTGGGCGTAATTTTCTCCAAAACAAAACTGCCCCGCCTTGAGCGCCTCTTCAATCGCCTCATTAGAAAATGTTTTGCTGACCGCCAGCAACTTTACAGACCGCCCGCTTGCAGCTTTCTCTATGTTGGCCCTAACCCGAGCTATATTTTCCTCAATATTGGTCATACGTTATTTCCTCACATAATCCGTGCAGTATACAATTGCCGCAAACAATCTGATACTTATTACTACCGCTATTTTTATGACAGAAGTTCTCCTGCACTGTTGCTGCGCACCTTGCTCAAGCGCCATTTTGGAATGGATGATGCAAAACGACTATCGTCCGGTTCTTTTTTATTTCAATCCGAATATTTATCCAAACTCCGAGTACCTGATTCGTAAAAATGAATTGAAGCGCTATGCCGAAAAACTCAATATCGAAGTCATAGACGGTGATTACAACCACACAGAATGGAAAGAAAAAATCAAAGGCTTGGAATTACAACCGGAACGAGGAGAGCGTTGTCAGGTTTGTTTTAATTATCGATTGGGGGAAACTGCGCGCATGGCTAGCGAAAAAGGCATTGAACTTTTCACAACAACGCTTGCCTCCAGCCGCTGGAAAGATATTGAACAAATTAACCGCGCGGGTTTTGCCGCACAGAATCGCTATCCCGGCACACGTTTCTGGGATAAAAATTGGCGCAAAGGCGGTTTGCAACAACGCAGAAATGAGCTCCTGAAGGAAAATGGGTTCTACAATCAACTCTACTGCGGATGCGAGTTCTCAATGCGGCGCCTGCCGCAACAGACTTGTGAATTAATACTGAGTCAGCCAAAACCTGAAGAACTCTAACGTCTTGCCCTCACAGGCCAGAACCACACGATGAGACCAACCGCAATCAAAGGTAAAGACAGCCACTGTCCCTGACTGAGACCCAACGCCAGCAACCCCAAGAAAGCATCCGGCTCACGGAAAAATTCCACTATGAAACGACTGACTCCATATCCTAGGCAAAAAAGCGCCGAGACCCTACCAAGGGATCTTTGCCGAGTGGAGTAGCACCACAAAAGGATAAATAGGAGAAGTCCTTCAAGCGTAGCCTCATACAGCTGGGAGGGATGGCGTGGCAAATTGTCCGCGGCTTGAGGAAAAACCATCGCCAGCGCGAAATCGGGCGAACACACTCTGCCCCATAGTTCACCGTTGATGAAGTTGCCGATTCGGCCGAAAAAAAGTCCCAACGGCACCAAAGGAACGACAAAATCAGAAAGGACGAAGAATTTTATGTTGCGAGTCTTGGTGAAATAGGCCATGGCGGCAATAACCCCCAAGATGCCACCGTGAGCACTCATTCCCCCATCCCAAATCCGAATGATTTGAGACGGATAGGCAAGATAAAATTCAGGTTGATAGAAAAAACAATAACCTAGACGGCCTCCCAAAATAACACCTAAGACCCCATAGAAAAGCAAGTCCTCAACTTTGTCAGCGTCCATCTGACGCCATGCGTCTTTTTTGGCCCGATAAGTGCCTAAAAACCAAAAACATGCAAATCCCACCAGATACATCAATCCGTACCAATGAACAGAAAGTGGACCGATTGAAAAAGCAATAGGATCAAATTGGGGATGAATGAGCATGACAATTTTTCTTTCAATATTTATTCGCAAGCATTGTACCGATGCAGCGTCTTTGTGGTATCTTCAATTAGCTCTTTTCATTTGGTAACGATATGTCTGACATCAATTTTTTTTCGACGGAATCTTTTGATCACTGCTGCCGCCAATTGGTTCGCGGCCGCCCTCTCGTGCACTGCATGACTAACGACGTAGTCCAAGAGATTACCGCTGACGTGCTTTTGGCGGCTGGTGCGTCACCTGCAATGATTATCGATGAGCACGAAAGCTCTGATTTCGCCGCCATTGCCGACTGTCTTCTTATCAATGTCGGCACTCTGACCGATAGCAGAAATGAAGCCATGCGATTGGCTATTTTTTCGGCTAAAAAACACTCAAAACCCTGGGTTCTTGATCCTGTAGCATCCGGACTTTTACCCTGGCGCGATGAACGTATCGCGCAGTTCCTAGCGCTTGGACCCACAGTGGTTCGCGGAAACGCCAGTGAGATTTTAAATTTGGCGGGGCAGGGAAAAGGCGGTCACGGAGTCGACAGCATCGATGACAGCCGCCAGGCTCTCAACGCGGCTGAAGAAGTGGCCAATCGCTATCGCTGCATTGTCGCCGTTACCGGTGAAACAGATTTTGTTACTGACGGCAAAAAAACGCTCGGGGTCTCTGGCGGCGATGTCATGGCGCCACTTGTGGTAGGTACGGGTTGCTCTTTATCGGCGCTTGTGGCCGCTTTTTGTGCTAAAAATCCTGATCCTTTAGAAGCAACGGCCGCTGCGCTAAAGATGGCTAAACTAGCTTCAGAGATTGCCGCCTCTCAGTGTCAGGGGCCGGGCAGTTTTCACCCCGCTTACCTTGACGCTCTCTACTCAATCGCCCGCAATCACATATAGGGTAAACAGACTTATGATTGCCAAAAATCTTGATTACTCGGTCTATTTGGTTTTGGATCCCGTGCTCACCGAAAATTTAGGCATGGTGAAAACTGCCGAGCTTGCCGTCGAAGGGGGCGCCACAATTGTTCAGCTAAGGGCGCCTCAATGGAAAAAACGACGCCGCTACGAGTGTGCCATTGAACTAAAAAAAGTTTTAAGCGCCTACCACGTACCGCTCATCATCGATGATGATGTGGATATTGCCATCGCCTGCGATGCTGCTGGTGTACATGTCGGTCAAAAAGACCTTCCCGTTGACATTGTTCGCAAAATGATGGGGCCGGATAAAATTGTGGGGCTATCTATCAACACGATTGGCGAAATGAGGCTTGTCGACCCCAAAATTGTTGATTACGTCGGTATCGGTCCTATTTTTTCAACTTCAACAAAACCTGACGCGGCGGCTCCCATTGGTTTTGACGGCCTCAGCGAGCTAATAAAATTTTCTCCGGTACCCGCTGTGGCTATCGGCGGGATTAAGAAGCGACATGTAAAAGAAGTCGTTCGGGCCGGCGCTCAAGGACTCGCAGTGGTCTCTGCCATCTGCGGTCAGCCAAGTCCTTTGGAATGCGCTAAAGAGCTAAATCATCTGTGGAAACTGTATTCAAGCGCTAATTAGTTGTGTAGCCTTGTGTTCTAAGCTCTTGTAACCATTAAAATGGATACGGTAACCTTTTTTAGTCAAAATCCCATGAGTGAGGCATATAAAAATATCGAACAAGGTCGTTTTTCCCTCAAGGACGTAGAAACGATCACACAAGCCAAACTGCTCGAACAAACTCCAACATTGAGTTGGGAAAGCAGTGACGCTAACCGCGCTACCCGACAGGCCGCGCTTGCTGTCGGCGAAGATGCCACCACCGCGACTTTTTTGGTTGCTCGAGCTCGCGTTGTCGAAAAAATGATTGTTGCCAAAAATCCTTCGGTTAAACCTGTTGCGTTACGGTTTACACCACCCGGATGGATCAATTGGTCGTTGATCGGTGTCGCCTTTTTGTTAGGTTTGCTCACAGATCAATTGGCCTCAGAGAGCTCGCGCATTAATTTGTTATCTCTGCCATTTTTTGGAGTGTTGGTTTGGAACATTCTTGTGTACCTGATGCTGTTAATCTCCGGGATCAGACACAAAACTTCTCGTGATTTTCTCGGTTTAAGAGCCGCTCTCGGCATCATCGAAAAAGCTGCCACAACTCATAATGTTCGACTCTCCAAATCGCTGACCTCAGTGCTTCAACCTTTTGTCATGCATTTTGTCGCCAGGGCATTTCATTTGGCCGCGTTCGCTTTTGTCACTGGTATGATCGCCAGCGTTTTGCTACGGGGCGTCGGCACTGCCTATAGCGTCGGTTGGGAAAGCACCTGGTTTGCCAACAGTCCCGACGTTGTTTACCAAATCATCGCCCTTACCTATGGCATATTCACCAACTTCTTGGGTCCAATGCCTAACATTTTGGAAGTTGCCAATATGCGTTTTGACCGCTTAGCGGTCAATGCCGTGGATATTTCAGCTGGTCTTTGGCTTCTGCGAATGATTTTCATGCTGGCTTTGTTTGTCGCTATTCCGCGGCTGCTGCTGGCTATCAAGCACTCGCTGCAAATAGCTAGGTTACGCAGAGATTTTCCTCTGGATTTATCCGAACGCTACTACTCGGACATTTTAAGAGTCTGGCACTCTGAGGCCATGACACTTGACATTCTTGTCTCCGCCAATAGTGATAATCCGGGAAATATCGAAAATGCATATCGCTTCGCCGAACAATTGGGTTATAACCTTTCGGAGGTTAAAACTCACCTTTGGAATCCGGAACTCGGAGAGATCCCTTTAACATTGAGCGTTCAAGGGCAATCCCAGCAAGTCTGGGCTTTGATGAACGCCACTACCACTCCTGAACATGAAGTGCAGGGCGAGTCGCTCTTACAGATCAAGACTAAGCTAGGAGATAAAGTGCCACTTTTGGTCTTGGTCGATATGTCCGCCTACATCTGCCGTTTCGGGGATTTCGGCGATCGGATCGAACACCGTAAAGAACTCTGGAAGAACTTCTGTGAAACCCTAGGTTTACCCGTTGTTTTTTACCATAGCGGCATTCACCCCGATCAAAAAACTTGTGACGAATTAAAGCTTGCCATGACGCAAGCCGATAGGACTTGAATATGTCTGACCAACAACTCATGCGAATCAATCTGAGTTTGGTGTCGCACACCAATATCGGCAAAACAACTCTTGCCAGAACACTGTTAGGCAGGGACATCGGCGAAGTGGCTGATCGCCCCCACGTCACCGAAACTAATGACGACTACGTGCTGATACGTGCCAGCGACGGTTGCTCCGAACTTGTCCTATGGGACACTCCCGGGTTCGGCGACAGCGTGCGTTTGGCCAAACGCCTAGAGGGACGAGCCAATCCGTTGGGTTGGTTTCTCTCTGAAGTCTGGGATCGCATGTCCAACAAAGCCCTTTGGCTGAATCAGCGAGCGCTAAAACACGTACGAGACACGAGTAGCGTTGTGCTCTACTTGGTTAACGCCAGCGAATCGCCCCAAGCTTGCGCCTATATCGCAGCTGAAATGCAAATTCTTTCTTGGATTGGCAAACCGGTCATCGTGCTTTTAAACCAAATGGGCAAACCTCGTGAACAAGAGGTGGAAGAGGCTGAGCTCAAACGATGGGGAGATTACATGGCCCAGTACCCATTGGTTAAAACTGTCTTACCGATGGATGCCTTTGCTCGCTGCTGGGTACAGGAATTCGCTCTCTTTGATGCTATCGCCGATGTGCTCACTGACGAACAAAAAGTGACATTTGAAGCCTTAAGCGAAGCTTGGAGCCGACAAAGACGAGCAATCTACTCCACCTCAGTTGAGGCGCTGGCCAACTACATGACTCAGCTTACCCTGGATCATGAAGAGTTATCCACATACTCTCTGACCGAACAGGTTAAAGATTGGGGACGCCGTTTAGGTGTCGTTAAACTCCAGAGCGGACCGATTGAAGACGCTAAAAACGCACTGGCGGCTCGCGCCGCAGATTCCCTTTGCGCACTCACTCAGCGTTTAATCGACGCCCATCAGTTGGAAGGGGCCGGAGTAAAGCGTGAAATTCTAAGGCGTTTAAAAACTGACTGGACAATTAATACGGCGGCAAATCCCAAAGGAGCCGCCATTGTCGGGGCGGTAGGCGCGGGAGCCGCCACGGGCCTTGCGGCCGACATCGGCACCGGAGGTTTAAGCGCCGGCTTGGGAACCCTTTTGGGAACCGTAATCGGCGCAATCGGTGGGGCCGGAGCCGCTTTGGCCTACAACCAGGTCAAAGGTGTGCACGGTACGCGAGTATCTTGGAGCAAAATGGCGCTGCAAAACTTTCTATTGGAAGCGGTGCTTCTTTATCTAGCTGTTGCTCATTTTGGCCGCGGCCGAGGTTATTGGGAAGAGAGCGAAGCACCGGCATTTTGGAAAGACGTGGTGATCTCTGAAATGAAAAAACAGCCTAAGGAGTATGACACAACCACCTTGACCGATCCGGATGCGATTGAGGCTCTCAGCAAACAGACAGCCGATACGATCATCAGGGGTGTTTTGTTTGCTCTTTACAAAAAAACTCCTTAATCCTTCTCAAATTTCTTTCTAAGGCCTACCGTCCATCGGAAGGCCTTTTTTGTACAGGCTTTTACCTACCGACTGGGGAAAGCCCTTAAGTGCGCTTTCTTAGTCAATTTCAAAAAAGTGACAGGAACGATGTTCTTGTCTATCTACAATGAAAGAACCTATAACTTAACTCATATAAAGGTCTGTTTATGAAAAACTTCTCGCGCTCTCTTTTAACCTTATCGCTTTTGAGTGCGTTGGCCCTTGGTGCCGTAAGTCCCGCCAGCGCCGGAGACCGTTTGGATAACATTATGGAGAAGAAGGTTCTTCGCGTCGGCACTCCGGGCGATTACCGCCCATTTTCGATGTTTGAAAACGGGAAATTTGTAGGACACGATATTGAGTTGGTTCAGAAGATGGCCGATGTGTACGGATGGAAGGTCGAATTTGTTCATTCCAGTTGGTCCAATCTCGCCAAAGACATGGCTGCCAACAAGTTTGACGTAGCTGTCGGCGGCATCACTCGTTCCCCGGCGCGCGTTGTCACCGGTGATTTTCTCCCGGCTTACGCCCCCTTCGGCAAGGTCGCCCTGATTCACAAGAAAAATAAAGACAAACTGACATCGTTGGAAAAACTCAATAACCCCAATGTCACCGTCATCAAAAATCCGGGCGGTACCAATGAACAATTTGTCCTGCAGAATTTAACAAAGGCGAAGATTCTCACACATGAAAAGAACTTTGAGATCCCGGAATTAATTGCTCAGGGCAAGGGTGATCTGATGATCACTGAAAACGCTGAAGCGAAACTTTACGCCAAAAAATTCCCTCAACTGCATGCTCAATTCTTGGATAAACCGCTCACACCGGTCAATTACATGGGCTTTTGGATGCCGACAGACGATCCGGATTACACCCGCGTAATGAATTATTTATGGAATTTGATGGATCTGCGGGGTGAGTTAAAAGCTCTGGACGAAAAATACGGGGTTTAATTGAAACCTTGTCTGTGACAAAAACGGCGCAGTTCACATCTGCGCCGTTTTGTCATTTAGTTGTTCATGGAGAATTCTAAGGAACCATTTCCTGAACCTGATCTTTCTTCAATGGTTTGACTAAGTCTTCCCGCTTGACTCCCAAATACAAAGCGATCGCAGCAGCCACGAACACTGAGGAATACACCCCCAAACAAATACCGATCGTGAGCGCCAAAGCGAAGTAATGCAAGGCGGGGCCACCGAAGAAAAACATTGCCAAAGTCATTGCCAAAGTAGACGAGTGGGTAATTACCGTACGAGACATCGTAGCCGTAATAGCCGAATCAATAATCTCAACCGTATCCATACGACGCATCTTTTTAAAGTGTTCACGCACACGGTCAAAAATAATCACCGATTCATTCACCGAATAACCCAACACGGCCAAAACTGCCGCGAGCACCGGTAAAGAGAATTCCCACTGAAAGAAGGAGAAAATTCCCAGCACCAGCACCACGTCGTGCAAGTTAGCAATAATAGCGGCAACCGAAAACTTCCATTCGAAGCGGAAAGCCAAATAGGCTACGATACCGATGATCACCAAAATCAAAGCAGTCAACCCATCCGTTGCCAATTCTTCACCGACTTGCGGCCCCACGAATTCCACGCGTGTCATTTTGGCATTGGGCTCACTCTTATTGAGCACCGCCATAACCTGCTTGGCTTGTTCACCAGAGCTCTCTCCCTCCACAATCGGCAGACGGATCATCACATCACGGGCCGTGCCGAAATTCTGAACCGCGGCTTCCACCCCCAAATCCGTCTTAATTTGCTCGCGGATTTGTTCGGTCGGAGCGGCCTGAGGATAGGTCACTTCCATTACCGTACCACCGGTGAACTCAATGGAGAAAGCCAACCCACGGGTAAAGAGCAGAAACACCGCAATCAAAAACGAAATAAACGAGATCGTATTGAAGACCTTGTCAAAACGCATGAAATGAATCGTGCGTCGAATTCTAAAAAACTCCATACTTCACTCCCTCTTATTCCGTGGGTTTCCAAATTTGACCCACATGCAATCTCTTAAGTTTCTTCTGACGACCGTAGATGAGATTAATCACCGAACGGCTCACCACCACTGAAGTAAAGATTGAGGTCAAAATACCCAAACAGTGCACCACGGCGAATCCTCGGACGGGACCTGAACCGAAAATCAACAAAGCGATACCGGCGATTAAACTGGTCACGTTGGAGTCCAAAATTGTGGCAAAGGCTCTGTCAAAACCTTCACTGATAGCCTGCTGAGGCGAACGCCCTTCACGCAACTCTTCACGAACACGCTCGTTAATAAGCACGTTGGCGTCCACCGCCATGCCAAGTGTCAAAGCAATAGCGGCGATACCCGGCAAAGTGAGTGTTGCCTGAAGCATTGAAAGTAACGCCACCAAAAGCATCACGTTACAGCTCAAAGCGAACACTGACACAGCGCCGAACACTTGGTAGTACAAAATCATAAAAATTGAAACTACGGCGAAACCATAAAGAGTCGAGCGGAAACCGGCCTCAATGTTTGCGGCACCCAAACTCGGCCCCACTAGGCGCTCCTCAATGATTTCCATCGGCGCGGCCAAAGACCCGGCGCGAAGCAACAAAGCGGTATCGGTCGCCTCGGTGGCCGTCATGCGTCCGGAAATCTGTACCCGGCCGCCGCCAATTTCCTGACGGATCACGGGCGCGGTCACTACCTCGCCTTTACCCTTTTCAAAAAGGATAATAGCCATGCGCTTGCCGACATTCTCACGTGTCACGTCTTGGAAAATACGAGCGCCGCGGCTATCCAAGGTCAAATTAACGGTCGGCTCTTGGGTCTGTTGATCGAACCCGGGCTGAGCATCGTTTAGATTATCACCCGTCAACACGACTTGGCGTTTTACCAAAATGGGTACGCCGGCTCGATCTAAATAACGCTCGTCACCGAACGGAACCGTTCCCGCCGCAAGCTGCGCATACGCTTCAGGGGAATCATCGACCATGCGGATTTCAAGTGTTGCGGTACGACCTAAGATTTCCTTCGCTTTTGCAGTGTCTTGAACACCCGGCAACTGCACTACAATGCGGTCTGCTCCTTGCTGAGCAATCACCGGTTCAGCCACACCCAACTCGTTAATACGGTTATGCAAAGTAGAAATATTCTGCTTGAGAGCGTAATCACGAACCTCACGCAAGGAAGAATCCGTCATTGTCGCCACCAAACGATACATTTGACCGTCATCACGATCATCCAACGTAAGGTCATTGTGGGTATTGCGGATAAGATCACGTGCTTTATCACGCTCTTGCTGATTACGGAAGGCAATCTCAAGCGATGTACCGCTTCGCGTAATGCCCGCATGACGAATGCGCTGTTCGCGCAACTGGGAGCGAAGATCGCTGGCAACGGCATCCGCACGTTTATCAATTGCCGAATCCATATCCACTTCCAGCAGGAAGTGAACGCCGCCGCGCAAGTCCAATCCCAAATACATCGGCAAGGCATGCAAACTTAAAAGCCATTGAGGCGTATTAGGAACCAAATTCAACGCCACCACAAAGGACGGGTCTGCGGGATCAGGATTAAGTTCTCGCTCTATAACCTCTTTAGCCTGAAGCTGAAGCTCGGCTTGCGTTGGCTCAAAACGGACTCTGATCGTAGATTGTTGAGCGCCCTGTTCATAGAAAATGCCGTCAGGCGTAATGTTTGCCTCTGACAGCGCACTTTGAACACGCTCATAGATATGCTCATCGACTTTTACTGTCGCCTTCTGGCTAGAGATCTGCACGGCTGGAGACTCACCGAAAAAGTTCGGTGTGGTGTAGATCATGCCGATTACCAGTGCGACAATAATAACGATGTATTTCCACAATGGATAACGGTTCACGTCATTTCCCCGGATAAAACTGAAAAAGAGAACGACCGATTAAGCTCGCTCTCTTATTGTCGGCAACGCCACTGTATTCGGAATTTATTGCAGCGGTCCTCTGTGAAAACCCCAAGATTTCCATCTTGGGGTCATCGATTAAAACGTCTTAATCGTTCCTTTAGGCAAAACCGTTTGCACGGCTACGCGTTGCATCGTCAAGGTAACGGGTTCATCCTTGACAGTGGCAATCTGAACAACCATATAGTCGTCGCGGACTTCAACCACACGGCAAGCGATCCCGCCGGCCGTCAACACTTCGTCACCCTTGGTGAGCGCATCAACCATTTTGGCGTGTTCTTTTTGGCGCTTTTGTTGCGGACGAATCAAGAAGAACCAGAACGCCACGAAAATTAAAATCATCGGCAACAGGCTCGTCAAAAGACCGGCGGTATCACCGGCGGCTGCCGTTTGCGCAAATGCGTCAGAGATGAAAAACATGAGTTACTCCATAAAAAATATCCGATCTCCGATCGGAGAGAAAGTTTTCTAATTATACGGGGGATTTCAGCTATTTTTTATTCAGCGTTCAATCCACTCCCCGTGCACGATTTTGATAAAACTCTTCCTTCCACTGATCAAAGCGGTCGGCGTCCAATGCATCACGAATTTCCTGCATCAGGTGCAAGTAATAGTGAAGATTGTGAATCGTATTAAGCCGTGCGCCTAAAATTTCATTTACTTTTTGCAAATGATGCAGATACGCGCGGCTGAAGTGCTTGCAGGCATAACAGTCACAAGTCGGATCCAGCGGCCTTAAATCATCTTTATATTTGCTGTTACGGATCTTAATATCACCGTAACGGGTAAAAAGCCAACCATTTCGCGCATTGCGAGTCGGCATCACACAATCAAACATATCAATGCCTTGACTGACGCCTTCGACCAAATCTTCCGGTGTGCCAACACCCATTAAATAACGCGGCTTATCTTCAGGAAGCTGCCAGACGATCTTTTCCATAATGCGATGCATCTCTTCTTTTGGCTCGCCGACCGACAAACCGCCCACGGCATAACCATGGAAACCGATTTCTGTCAAACCTTTGAGAGACTCCTCACGCAAATGTTCATACATACCGCCCTGAACAATGCCGAAAAGCGCATTAGGATTTTTTAAACGTTCAAACTCATCTTTGCTGCGACGAGCCCAGCGCAGAGACATCCGCATTGACTTGGCCGCCTCTTCTTCCGTAGCGGGGCGATCATTGATCTTGTAGGGCGTACATTCATCAAAAACCATCACAATATCGCTATTCAAGACCCGCTGGATTTGCATGGAAACTTCAGGCGTTAAAAAGAGTTTGTCACCGTTAATGGGCGAAGCAAACTTCACTCCCTCCTCGGTAATTTTTCTCAGTCCTTTGAGTGAAAAAACCTGAAAACCGCCCGAGTCAGTCAGAATAGGCTTATCCCACCCCATAAAGCCGTGCAATCCTCCATGCTTTTCAATCACGTCCAAACCCGGACGAAGCCAAAGATGAAACGTATTGCCTAAAATGATTTGGGAACCGATCTCATTGAGCTCATTCGGAGCCATGGCTTTGACCGTGCCGTAGGTGCCCACCGGCATAAAAATCGGCGTTTGCACCACACCATGGTTTAACTTCATTTCACCGCGGCGAGCCTTGCCGCTTTTTTTCTTTAATGTAAATTCCAGGCTCACAACTTACTCCGGTTTTTTCTCAAGCAACATTGCATCTCCATAACTGAAGAAGCGGTAGTGTTCTTTAATCGCATACTGATAGGCCGAATCGATGCGTTCTTTGCCCGCCAAAGCCGACACCAACATTAAAAGCGTGGATTTCGGCAGATGGAAATTCGTAATCAGCGCATCAATAATTTTGAATTCGTAGCCTGGCTTTATGAATAATCTCGTATCTCGAGCACCAGCGCGGATAACGCCTTTTTCAACGGCCGCGCTTTCCAAGGCGCGCAAACTCGTGGTACCGACGGAAACCACACGACGCCCTTCTTTTTTCGCTTTATTCACAGCCTCAGCTGTTTCCTCACTGATGGTATACCATTCCGAGTGCATGACGTGTTCAGAAAGTTTTTCAACTCGAACCGGCTGAAACGTCCCCGCCCCCACATGAAGCGTGACAAAAACAATTTGAACGCCTTTTTTCTTAAGCTCTTGCATCACCTCTTCGGTAAAGTGCAAACCAGCGGTAGGCGCAGCCACCGCCCCGGGAGTCTTGGCATAAACCGTTTGATACCGAGCCTCATCACTTTTATCTGCGGCGTGTTCAATGTAAGGCGGCAAAGGAACCTTTCCGAAGAAATCAAGCACCTCCAAAACAGGATGCGCAAAGCGTAACGCAAAAAACTCTCCTTCTCGTCCAGTTACTTCAACGCGCTCTTGTCGCCCTTCAGCCTCAAAGATAAGGAAAGTTCCCGCCTTGGGACTTTTGCTGGCGCGGGCCATAGCAATCGCCGTGTATTCTCCCGTGATGCGCTCAATTAAAACCTCAACCGCACCCCCGGTTTCTTTTT
Source organism: uncultured Sutterella sp. (assembly GCA_958347955.1). Taxonomy (GTDB): domain Bacteria; phylum Pseudomonadota; class Gammaproteobacteria; order Burkholderiales; family Burkholderiaceae_F; genus Aphodousia. Next base: position 253,898 of record CATVXH010000001.1, on the reverse strand, counting down.
TACCTAAAAGACGCGCCTTAATAACCTTGGTATTGTTCATCACCAGAAGGTCGTCAGGCCGAAGCAGATTGACGATATCTTTAAAGTGCCAATCTTCCAAACGATCAGGCATTACGTGCAAAAGACGACTGGAAGAACGATCTTTAAGAGGAAATTGGGCGATTCGATCTTGCGGAAGATCAAAATCAAAATCAGATAGTAATAATTCGTGTTCAGACATGGCTTTACCGGCCAAAAAAGTTAACGGAGGCCATATCTTACCGAATTTTTAAGCTTGAGGAACGCACACGAGAACAATGCTGAAATGGACTGTTACAAAGAGACTTTCTTTTTGCTTGAAAATGAGAATGATTATCGTTAATATACAAATCACAAATCTTTTTACCAACCGTAAGCTTCACGCAAGGTTCATGCGATAAAGTAACGGGTAAGTAAGAAGTTTGAGCGATTTTCCAAGCGACGGGGGCCAAAAAGGGGTGGAAACTGAAGTTTGGAAAAGTCTCTCCCAGCTCATTGAGCGTTTGTTTGTGTCTCCTTAACAAAAAACGTTCTAGTCCTAAAGACTTCTTTGGTCCAAGCAAAAGCCGGCGGTAACACGCCGGCTTTTGTTCTATCTATTCCATATCTAGATCGCATTCAGTACCGTCAGCACCCCGCCAAGACTCAAAATCGTAAAAGACACGGAAAAAATCATCTGCGCAATCAAATCTATCAACCAATTATATTTTCTCATTTTTATCCTCAAATCATTTTTAGATGCTTTAATTATCAATGATTTCAGATATATTTTCTTGATTAACACAATTTTATTTTTGATCTTAGTTAAATCTTTGGCTCTTTTTTTGATCCTGCCATGGTATTGAATAAGTCCCAAGGGAAATCCCAAGGGACTTATTTCAGAGACTACGTCAAGTTGCCTTCAAAAAGTCGAGGCTTCACTTGATTGTGTATCGTACTTGAGCCGGCACTCCACCCGTTAAATCGCCGGGCTTTACAGAGCGAAAAGCGTTCTCAGCCTCAACTCCTTTATTTACGGCTTCCTGCACTTTTTGTTTCAAAGTAGCTAATTCTTTGTCGTCCTTAGCCATAAGAGAAACCTTAAAGTGACCGTCCGCGGCAATCGAGTTGACGGAGTTTCCACCGTTAAAGCCAGAAATCACGCATTGTTTTTGTGACGGAATAGCCTTTTCAATTTCCATAATGGCTCTAGCCGCTGCATGCACAGCATTAGTATTGCCGTAAGCGCCGTTACTGTGGCCACCAGGACCTTGAATATCTACCGTCAGAACGCCGGAGACATCGGCCATGGCCACTGAGGCGGCAAAAGAACCTAACAAAGCAACTAATAATTTCCCTTTCATAATTCTCTCCGATGTTCCCTATTAGTACATTTCTTCTGTGGTACGTGCGCCAATCGGTGCCGCCGTCGGTCTAACCACTTCACCCGTGCTGGTATGGTAGCCGGCCGCCGTCAATCCCATCATAATCATGCGGAAAATTCGTTTACCCTCATCTTGCGCGTTACCCGGAATACCCCATTCATTAAAGGTATGTCCACCTCCATTAGCTGCCACTGTATGCACATTGAAGTTTACTGTCGGCACACCGACCGCTGCGGGCACATTGTCATTTAAGCTCACCGCGTTGGTCTTAAGCGCCTTCAGCTTATCGATGCCAACGGTTTGAGCCGTCTGCCAATAGATTTGAGTGGCAATGTCGTTGAAGTTTTGGCGTTGATGAGCCGGTCGATCTCCGAACCACACCAACTCCATCTTCACTGCGCTCTTGTCACCGTCCTTGACTCCGTATTTGCTGTTTTCTTCCTGCAAAGCTGCCTTAAACGTCGGTTCTATTTGAGCACGCATCGCACTCAAGGGCCCCTGTGTCGGTGAACGCATATCCACCATCAATGTGCATGAGCGTGAGCGCTCGCCGCTCGCCGCCGCGTCACAACTGGCCACGCCCACCGTATAAGTCGTGCGCTCTGCCTTTTTATCCAAATCCCAGGGGGACTTCACATCAGCAATTTTTGCGATGGCGCGAGTCATAGCCATTAAGGCGCTCGGCGCCTCTGCTGCTCCCTGTTTGTAACCGGCCGGTTCCGTGTATTTGACTTCAAAACGATAGCTTCCTAAATAATTGAGGGTTCCGGAACCCGGTCGGGTAGAGTCCGCGCCAAAATTCGCCACAAAGTTCAACGCATTATTGCCCTTACCGGTATCTTGGTTGTAACCGTATAACTGCTTCATCCCACAAAGATTGCCTTTGCCTTCTTCCCCAGTGGTGCCGCACACCCAAATGTCGTAGACGGGTTTGATGTTGTACTTCTTCATCATAATGGCCGCCGTCATCACAGCGGTTGTGTTACCCATAGCATCGGCAAAGCCCGGCACATAGATGCGGTAGCCACCTTTCTTTTGAGCATCCTCTAAGTTGGCGTAACGCACATAAGCCTTTTTATAGTTTTCGTCTTGGATGATTTTGCCGTTCTTATCAAAATGCAGCTCATCCTTAAGGGCGGCAAGCTCCGCGGGGGAGGCCACTATGGGGTCACTGGCCTTTTGAAGCTTTACGGGCATGTAGGGATTGCTTTTCGGAGGAAGCTTAGCGGGATTCACCGTGTCGGTATGACCTTCCAGCAACACCTTAGGGAACTGCCCTTTATAACTTTGAGCGTCCTTTTCTTGTGAATACGTTCCAGGAATTCGCACGCAGACGTTATAAACAGGCAAGCCATCCACCTTTTGAATACCCGCTCCTTTGATGATCCCCTCAGGGGTTGTCATAATATCGCTTTTATCAAACCCCCACTCCTGCACCATACGGCGGGCAAGCTCTTCGGCTCGACGCATTTCGTATCGGGACGGGGAAGCGATACGGGCCACTTCCATATGAGTATTGAAACGGAACTGAGCATTTTCATCGCTGGTGAGCTCTGTAAGCATCTTTTGCATCACCGGGTCTTTGTAAATGGTTTCCGCTGCCTTTTTCACATCACCACTGACCTGAGGCACAACGGCGTAAGCCACCCCTGCGATCAATGTCAATCCGACAGCCAAAGCGCAACGAGTTTTTCGCATAGATAACCTCCTCACGGAAAGACTCAAGACAAAATAACTTTTACTATTCTCCGCCGTTTTTTGTAATTTGTTTATCCGTGCAAACCAGAAAATTTTTTTTCTTACCCTCTTCTGTGAAGTTGGGACTTGGCTTTTTCATTTTTGAGTGACACAATTGCATGTCCTCACTTTTGAGTTTTTTTCTATGCTTATCTCCATCGCTTTATTTTTGATGTTGCAGCTCATCGGCGAAGCTCTCTCATACGGACTGGGCTGGCCGATTCCTGGCCCCGTTCTAGGCATGATTTTTCTGCTCATCGGTTTTCTTGTTAAGGATGATTTGATTGAGCGTGTGCGTCTGACCGCTTCGGTGCTGCTCGCACACCTAGCGCTTTTATTTGTCCCGGCCGGTGTCGGAATCGTCCGGCACTGGGATCGCATTACATCAGAATGGATTGCCATCGTAGCGATATTATTTGTCGGAACAGCCATCACCATGGTCGTTACCGCGTTGGTTATCCAGTGGAGCGCGAAACTACTGGGAGTCGACGATGACGATTGAACTACTTTGGAATCATCTGTCTGAAAATCCAGTTCTGTGGCTATGTCTGACATTGTTGTCATACCAAGCCGGCATTTGGGTTTATCAAAAAAGTGGCTACCTCACCATATTGTCTCCCTTTGTGATAGCCGTGACCATTTTGCTGGGGATTTTATTTGCCACTCACACAAAATATGAGACATTTTTCGCTGGAGCTCAATTTGTGCACTTTCTTTTAGGGCCCGCCACAGTAGCTTTGGCAGTTCCTCTTTTTGATCAAAGGCTCCGCTTGGCCAAACTTTGGGCACCACTTCTAATTGGTGTGATAGTGGGCTGCATTACCGGAGTGGTCTCAACTGTGTTGCTTGGTGTAATTTTTAATGCCTCATTTGAAAGCATCATGTCCATGGCTCCGAAAAGCGTCACGACTCCGATCGCCATGGGCATTTCAGAAAAAATGGGGGGCATCCCGGAATTCACGGCTGGTATCGTGGTGTTGACCGGTATTGCAGGCGCCCTGGTAGCCACTCCCGTGTTTAAACTTTTCCGAATCAAAAAAGATTACGTCAAAGGTTTTTCTTTAGGTGTGGCAGCCCATGGCATGGGCACTTCCAGAGCTTTTCAGATCAGTAATAAAGCCGGAGCCTTTTCGGGCCTGGCCATGGGATTGGCTGGCATCATCACGGCTTTTGTTGCCCCACTCATTGCGGGACCACTTTTAAATTGGTTACTGTCTAAATAACATTTTGGCCGCCCTTTCCAGGCGGCCAAAAATGTCAAAGCGTATCTGCAATGGATTGAGCCAATGTTTGAGCAAGTGTCTTATCATCAGCTTCAACCATCACGCGCAGAAGCGGTTCTGTACCGGAAGGTCTTATCAAGACGCGCCCTCTGCCTTCCAATTTCTCTTGAGCTGCCGCAACGGCTTTTTGCATGGGCTCATAGGATTGCCAATCAAATCCTTTTTCAATACGTTTGTTGATTAACACCTGTGGCAATAGCTTCAGATCTTCCGTTAATTGCGCCAAGGTTTTACCCTGACGTCTCATAGCCGCCAACACCTGAAGACTGCTGACGATGCCGTCCCCTGTTGTTTGACAATCAAGCACTAAAAGATGGCCTGAGGTCTCTCCACCGAAAATCCACCCTTCGCGTGCCTTCAATTGCTCCAACACATAACGATCGCCAACCTTAGCTCGAACAAACTCAATGCCCAATTGCCCCAAACGCTTTTCAAGCGCATAGTTTGTCATCAATGTACCAACCACGCCGCGGACCTTTTCTCGCATCATGCGGTCACGAACCATCACGTACAGCAACTCGTCACCGTTATAGACATGTCCGTTGGCATCAGCCATGATCAATCGATCGGCATCTCCATCCAAGGCAATGCCGACATCGCACCCGCGCTCAAAAACCTTCTTCGACAGTGACTCGGTATGAGTGGCGCCTACTCCGTCATTGATGTTAATACCGTCCGGCGTGTCGCCAACTGTGAAGACATCAGCACCCAATTCGTGGTACACAGCGGGGGCCACGTGATAAGCCGCTCCGTTTGCGCAGTCAACCAAAATCCGCAATCCTTTCAGATTAACGTCGCTGTCAACCGTGGATTTGCAAAATTCAATATAACGGCCGGGCGCATCCTCAAGGCGCCAGGCTTTACCTAATTCGCGGCTTTCCACACAAGAAAACCCTTTATCGAGCTCGGCTTCAATTTCAAGCTCAACTTCATCGGGCAGTTTTGTACCGGATTCGGAGAAAAATTTGATCCCGTTGTCGTGATAAGGATTGTGACTCGCGCTAATCACTACACCGGCATCGGCTCTTTGCGCGCGCGTAAGGTATGCAATTGCGGGAGTTGGAATCGGTCCGCACAACACAACATCAACACCAGCGCTGGAGAAACCGGCTTGAAGCGCGGCCTCCAGCATGTAGCCGGACACACGCGTGTCCTTACCGATAAGCACACGAACATGACGATGACCGTCAACGCGTCTTCTCAAAACACGGCCGGCAGCTTGCCCTAACTTCAATACAAAATCAGGCGTAATGGGCGCCTCACCAACACGGCCTCGCACTCCATCGGTGCCAAAATACTTCCGAGTCATATCGTTAATCCTTCTGGGTTTGATTTTTTGTTATATGCCAAATTGTAAACGCATCTCGGGTCGCTGCCACATCGTGCACTCTAAGAACCCCCGCTCCCTGCTGAGCCGCTAAGAGGGCCCCGGTCACAGAAGCCACTAAACGATGATGCACATCGCGCCCGGTAACCGCCCCCAAGCTTGATTTACGTGAAAGGCCAACCAGAAGAGGATAAGGGAGCTGCGCAAAACGAGCGGTATTCGCTAAAAGTTCGAAATTTTGTTCAACAGTCTTTCCGAAACCAAAACCATAGTCCAAACATATTCGTTGAGGATCGATGCCGGCTTCTTGAGCGCAACGTGCCCTTTGCAGTAAAAAAGATTGCACCTCATCGAGCAGATTTTCATAATGGGGTTTTTGTTGCATGGTGCCGGGTTGGCCTTGCATGTGCATAAGGCACACTCCGGCATTTGTTTCGGCAGCAGCCTGCATAGCACCGGGCTCCTGCAAAGCTCGTATATCGTTAATAATGTGCGCACCTGCCCTAACGGCCTCGCGTATCACTGCGGCTTTGCTGGTGTCGACGGAAATCAAAGCTCCGGTTTTTGAAAGCGCCTCGACTACCGGAATGACACGACGCAACTCCTCCTCTTCGGTCACTTCAGCCGCTCCCGGGCGGGTGGATTCACCCCCGATATCTAAAATATCCGCCCCCTCGCTTAACAATTGCATTCCATACCGAATGGCAGCCTCGGCATTGTCATGCTCGCCGCCATCGGAGAATGAATCAGGAGTCACATTCACAATTCCCATAATCAAGGGAAACGATAAGTCTACCTCGCGACCAGCGCATAACCATTTCACAATAAAAGCTCCTTACCTCTAGAACAGCCTCCGATTGTACAGTAGAGCCCTTGAGTAATTTCAAAAAAATCGTTACCGGCTATTGCGTTTCAAATTATTTTCCTGCATAATGCTGATTCGCACTTGAGGCGGGGCGTAGCGCAGTCCGGTAGCGCGCCTGCTTTGGGAGCAGGATGTCGGGGGTTCGAATCCCTTCGCCCCGACCACGTTTCGACAGTTGTCGAGCCGCCCGTAGCTCAGCTGGATAGAGCATCGGCCTTCTAAGCCGAGGGTCACAGGTTCGAATCCTGTCGGGCGGGCCAAAAGTTTGATGGTGGGAATAGCTCAGTTGGTAGAGTCCCGGATTGTGATTCCGGTTGTCGTGGGTTCGAGTCCCATTTCCCACCCCATCAACTTCCCCTTCCTCTTTTTTCCCCTATTTAATTGGCAAGTAAAAAGCCCGCCGATTTTGTCGGAGGGCTTTGTGTTTTGTTGTCTTGCAAATTAGTTCTGCAACTCACGCAACGCTTTAATACGTGCCTCAATCGGCGGATGACTTGCAAAAAGTGAACCAAAGCCACCACTAATCCCAAATCCCTTCACATTGCCAGGCAACTCGGAAGGCTGCATACCTCCAAGGCGAGCCAGCGCGTTGATCATCGGAGCGGAAGAGCCGAGAGCTTGAGCGGCACCGGCGTCAGCGCGGAATTCGCGATAGCGGGAAAAAGCCGCCACCAACATGGAGCCCAGCAAACCGAGAACCATGTCCAAAACCAAACTGGTAATGTAGTACCCCGCTCCGGGCGCATCACTTTCATTGCGCAGAATACCGCGATCGACAATATTGCCGATTACTCGAGAAAGAAAGACCACAAAGGTGTTGATCACACCCTGCATAAGCGTCATCGTCACCATGTCGCCATTGGCAACGTGGCTCATTTCGTGGCCCAAAACAGCTTCCACTTCTTCCTTATTCATACTGGCTAAAAGACCATCGGAAACCGCCACCAAGGAATTATTTTTTGAAGGACCGGTTGCGAAAGCATTGGGTTCACCGTGATAAATCCCCACTTCCGGCATTGCCACGCCCTTGATCTGAGCCAACTTGGCGACAGTCTGAACCAACCAACGTTCGACTTCGTTTCGCGGATGATCTACGTCAATGAGCTGAACTCCCATGGCGTTTTTCGCCATGGTTTTACTCATAAATAGACTGATAATGGACCCTGAGAAACCGATGACAGCCGCAAAAATCAAAAGCGACACATAGCTCTGATTGGCACCGGCAATCTGTGAGAAATCCACACCGAAGAACCAGCTTACCAAATTCAAGATGATTGACAGCATCACCAGGATGGCCAAGTTAGTCAAGATGAATAAACCTATACGTTTAAACATTGAAGTTCCCTAGAAAATAAAGGCAATCACACGAAGATCAAGTGTACGCAATGTTCTTTCAAAGAGTGTGATAATAATGTAAATAATTACAAAAAAGTCCGAAAAGATTGACATCTGTTACGGACTTATTGATTAACTTAACTTTCTTCTTGGCGTTTTGGGGAATAACTTCCCCATGACGAACATCCGGGACAAAGCCACTGGAATCCCTTGGCTTTAAACCCGCAATGTGAACATTGATAGCGTCCCGGACGACTCACATAGGGCTTGAGCAGTGATATCAGCAACTGAAGCTCTGCATCATCAGGCTGATCTTTAAGGCGCAATTCCGCAAGCTTTTCGTAAGTCCAAAGGGCTGGACGGCGCTCCAGCTCCTCTTTGAGGAATCGCTTTGCCGCTTCCTCCCCTTCGGTTTTTATCACCAACTCGAGAGCAATGGAGAGCGTCTCTACGCTGGAATTATCTTCCAACGCTCTGTGAATCAAATTTTTTGCTTGTTCATGCTCCCCAATTGCTTCATAAGCTTTCGCCATTGGCACCATCACCAAGGTCAGATAATCGGGAGACACTTTTTCCACTTTACTCCAATGCTCCAGCGCCTTACCGGGATCGTTTCCGATCATGGCCAGATTACCCAACATGATCAAAGCGCGGACACTTTTACGATCCACTTGAAGAGCCCGCTCAAGTTCAGCACGAGCCTCTTCGTAATGTTTGCCTCGCATCTGTAGCTCAGCCAATTCGCAATGGAAATGTCCCATTTCAACCTGATGATTTTCCCCGGCTTGTCTTTCCAAAGCGTTGGCGATATCCAGAGCCTTATTCCACTCTTTTTCCGTGCAATAAATCTTAAGTAGGGCACGCATGGCATCCAAGTGGTATTCCGGTTCTTTTAAAAGACGCTGAAAACTATCTTCGGCACGATCATAAATACCGGCTTTCAGGTAATCATTACCTAGTTCAAAAAGCGCAAGCGAGCGCTCATGAGCCGGCAAGTCTTCACGGTTTAGCAAATGGTTGTGAATTCGTACAGCGCGATCAAACTCACCTCGACGACTGAATAGATTGCCTAATGCATGGTGCAATTCAATCGTTTCAGGATCTAATTTCACCACTTCAATAAAAGCATCGATTGCTTTATCGGGCTGATCGTTGAGCAACAAATTGATCCCTTTGTAGTAAGTGCCAGGTTCTCTTTCCTGCTCACGCTGACGTTGATCCAGTCCTCTGAACCACCATCCGGCGACAAACAAAACGGGGACAACGATCAAATACCAAAGCTCGAATTCCATGATCAGCGATTCCGATTAGTGATGAGTTTGCGGAAATTGTACACGCAAACGAAGAACGCCCAATGATCTTAGGCGTTCTGAAAAAATTCGTTGCGATGATTGATTCAGTTAGCGACGACGATTATTGCCGCCGGCAGCAGGAGCGGCAGCGGGACGACCTTCAATGTGACGGAAGGTAATGCGTCCTTTAGTCAAATCGTAAGGAGACAGTTCCAAAGACACTTTGTCGCCGGCCAAAATACGAATGTGGTGCTTACGCATTTTGCCGTTGGTATAGGCGACCAATTCATGGCCGTTATCAAGCTTCACACGATAGCGGGCATCGGGCAGCACTTCGAGCACCACACCGCTCATTTCAATCAGATCTTCTTTTGCCATAATTCCTTGCGCCGTCAACTTCGGCGCGTTTATAAAAAACAAAAATGATAAATCGTTTAACAAAAACGCTTTATCCATTCAAATAAAAGCGAAGCGCATTTTAATGCAAAAAGCTCGCCTAGGGAAACATTTTGAGAACTATTTTTTCAGAAAAAACAATCGCTTCAATCATTTCAAAGCAAATCTGAAAAAATTAGTCCATAATTATGCGTTCAACGAGTTCACTAGGGGGGCGACCTGGTTTCGACAGGGGTCACGAAGTGGCTTGGTGCATGTCAAGGTCCAGTCACCTTGTAAATCCGCTGGAAACAAAATAAACGCCAACAATAAGCGTTTCGCTCTCGCCGCCTAATTAAGGCGAGGACCACACCGGTTTGCCTCTAGACCGGGCCGGTTCGCCGGCAGTGGTTTCATATCCATACAGGCTGGGCATTCTTTAGGGCACTGAGAAAATGCCGAGACTCTAAAGTGTCTGGTTTCGTCAGAGCCAGCTAAAGGGCGCAAAGCGAAATGAGACTTTTTAAATGTTTTAGCTAAACATGTAGATCCAGCTATGGACGATTTCTGGACGCGGGTTCAATTCCCGCCGCCTCCACCAAGATTTTCTTTCTATTCCGTTTCAATCTCTTTCAATTAATGGCGAGCCGGCACTGAAATTACTGGAAATGAAACTATTTCAGAATTGTTCGATTTATTCTTTTTTCAATCTATCTAAACAAACGCCAACACCTGTGTGAAACAAGTGTTGGCGTTATTGAGATTTCAATTTCTACGTTAACTCAACTCAAACTGAGTCACATAGATCTTGCCATGTTTAGAAAACGATGCTGGCAAGCAAGAAACCGAACGGAATAGCGGCGACCAAACCTAAGCAACCCGGTAAGAAGAACGGGTGGTTGATCACAAACGAGCCACTCCACTTACCCATGTAAGAACCCGTATCGTCGCAGGAAACCGCAAACGCAGAGGTCGGGTACACGTTCGTGACGAAGATACCGGACACAGCAACGAAGCAAGCCAAAATCATGGGAGCGTCGCAACCGAGGCTGGCAGCCACCGGTACGAGCAATGCGGACGTCGCACCTTGCGAGAACAGCAAAGCAGATACACAGAAGAAAGCCAAAGCCAACAGACCCGGGTATTGACCGAGCAAGACAGTCGCTTGTTCCTTAATGGTCGGAACGTAAATATCGATAACTGTTGATGCGAACCAGCAGATACCGAGAATCACAACCAAGGATTCATAACCGCCATGGAAGATCGTAGATTCTTTGATCTTCGTAAGCTTGACATCGCAGAACCAGTACATCAGCATCGAGATAAAGAGCATCGTGATAACGATGATGTCACGAGAACCCAATGTATGACCGATTTCTTGCTTAAAGAGCAACATCAAGACGATGAAGAGCACGCCCAAAAGGAACAAGCCCACAGAGAGTTTGGCTCCCTTCGGCAACGGCTTTTCCAACTCTTCCTTGCTCGTCATAGAAACAAGACCTTCCTTCATACGTTGTTGGAAGATCGGATCCTTGGCAAGATCCACGCCTTGGAAAGACGAAATCAAAGAGGCAACAGCAGCGCCGAACAAACCGGCTGGCAAGATCACCATCAAGGCATCACCGAAGGACACACCCATCTTTTCGACCACGACGTACATTGCGGCCGTTGCGGCAGAAATCGGAGAGGCAGAAATGGCAATTTGAGAGGCCACCACAGCAGAGGTCAACGGTTGAGAAGGACGAACGCCATTTTGCTTGGCGACTTCCTGGACAACGTTCAAGATAGCCATCGTGGTGAAGCCCGTACCGGAGAAAATCGTCAAGGTAAAGGCGATAGCCGGAGCGAGAATGTTGATGTACTTCGGATTACTGCGCAAAATGTGCGAAGCAACACGAATCATGTAATCCATACCACCGGCGACGTGCATCACAGAGCATGCAAAAAGCACACTCATAATGATCAAAATCACGTCGAGAGGCATGGGTCCCGGCGGAATGCCGAAAATAAAAACAGCGACCGCCATACCGAGGCCGCCTGCCATACCTACACCAATGCCACCCAATTTAGCAGCGTAGATAATAATGGCAAACAAAAAGATGAAGTGTAACCAAACCATAATATGGCTCCATAAAGACAGAGATCTTTTAATGTTATTGTTGTTCAAATAACCTGAAGTTATTTGCCGAAAACAAAGACCAAGTCCGCTTTTCCTTGCTTTCGGTTTTTATTTTATCTTTATGACTTAAGCTAAATTTTCAGGAGATTCAAATGGTTGAGTCTTATCAAGTCAGGCAATTCCGTTTACAATTTAACCATATTTACCCTTAAGGGTTCTCCCGAGAGCAAATTCCCAAAAATTAACCCGGATTCGTTAGAAATCCGGGTTAATCAACAACCTGAAATCTCCGTGATTCGGAGGATTTTCAAGCTATACCATCAAAGATCAGCCAATTTTCTGCGGTGAAAGTTTCAACCAAAGCAAACCGATGATGTAACCGGCCGCGGCAAACCAAATCCAACTCAAACCCAACGTGTGCATCGGAACGTAATTGACTAAAAAACTTTCTAAGGCATCGAATTTGATATTGGCGGTTTCTAGACCGTTAATCAAAGCCATCACAAAGGTAAATCCAACTGTAAAGGCATAAACACATTGTCTGCCGTTGAAAAACTTATCGGTAAACAGAAGCACAATCAGCACCACCGCCAACGGATAAATAAACATCAGCACGGGAACCGTCGAAGTGATGATGGTTTCCAAACCAAACATCCCGACCAAAAACGAGACAACAGAGAAAACCGTAACCCAATAGACATAGGTAAAACGACCGGTCAACTTTAAGAAATATGCCGCGCAGCACGTAATCAATCCAATAGCGGTCGACCAGCATGCCAATAACACGATAACCGCCAAAATAATCGCGCCGGCGTTGCCGAACAAAATCTTGGCGGATTCCGCCAACACAGGAGCACCGGTGGACTGCATACCGATAGCCGGAACGCTTTCGGCCCCAATCTTAGCGATGAAAATATAGATAAATGCCAATAAAGCAACCGCAACGATGCCTGATTTATAAACCTGCTTGGTAATTTCAGCACGATCCGTCAAACCACAATCCTCGCGGACAACATTGATCACGAGCGTAGCAAACACAAAAGCGGCAATTGCATCGAGCGTGTTGTAACCATCCAAAACGCCCTGAACAGCTGCGATGACGGGGGTCGCGTAAGCCTTAGTCGGCGCTTGCGGTTCGCCCAACGGAGACACAAAGGATTGGACAATCAACAATACAATGGTAAGAACCAATGCCGGCGTCAACAGTTTACCGATACGGTCTACCAACTTTTGAGGCGTTGCCGACAACCAGAAAGAGATTAAGAAAAAGACCGCCAGGAAAATCGGCAGACCCATTTCCATACTGTCCTTATCTAAGAAGGGACTGACAGCAATTTCAAAAGCCACGGTTCCTGTACGCGGAATAGCAAAACAGGGACCAATAGCCAAATAGGCCACAATCGTAAAGAAAAGACCATAAAGGGGGTGCGCGCGACCAGCCGCTTCCTGCAGGTCATCACAACCGGAATAGCCCATCGCCATCACGCTCAATAAGGGCATGCCGACACCCGTAATACAGAAACCGACCAAGGCATACCAAACGTTAACCCCAGCGTTCTGACCCATTGAGGCCGGAAAAATCAGATTACCGGCACCAAAGAAAAGAGCAAACAACATCAACCCAATCGGGATATATCTTGTGGCAACCTTCTTATCCATATATTTCTCTCTTTTTTTGGGAAAACTTTTTTTAATTCTATGGATACCCAACTCTTTGCCCATAAGCGAGAGATCGTAGAAAAGTTTTTTTCTTTTCCAAAAATAGGTTGATTTATTTAGACTGTTACAACTATTTTTACTATGACTTTCTCTTCTTCTAAACTCATTTTGAAAAACTGCAAAAGAAGGCAAATTTGAATACAGATTTATGCAAAAGTCTCACAAATCACGTTGATACAATTTGTTTTAACGGAATATTTTTTTGAGGGATAAGTTATGTCTGAATTCAAATGCTCTCGCAATGCTTTTTTGAAAACGATGGGCGGAGTCATGACGGGGGCGGTGCTGAGCGCCTTAGCTAATGTTGCAACGGCTCAGACGCAAGCTCCCGTGGTTGGCAGCAAAAAAGTGACCTCTGACTTCAAGGGTGAAAAATCTAAAGTATTTTTTACTCGCCATATTGACGCCGAACATCTCAAAAAGCTTTATTCATTGATTAACGATGAAATCAAAGGCAAAGTCGCGATTAAGCTTCACACCGGTGAACAACACGGACCCAACATCCTGCCTCGCGATATGGTCAAAGAGTTTCAACAAACAATCCCCAACAGCGCGATTGTAGAAACCAATACCCTTTACATTGGCGACCGTGATACGACTGAAAAACATCGTAAAACGCTCGAAGTCAATGGCTGGACATTCTGCCCCGTCGATATTATGGATGCCGACGGCACCGTGATGCTCCCTGTCAAAGGCGGCAAACATTTTAAAGAAGTCTCGATGGGGAAAAACATCGTCAACTACGACTCTATGGTGGTTCTTACGCACTTTAAAGGACACGCCATGGGAGGTTTCGGCGGTTCGATGAAGAATATTGCCATCGGTTGCGCCGATGGAAAAATCGGTAAAGCTCAGGTGCACGCCGTTAAGGATATCAATGCCCCATGGGATCAGTGGCCCGCTAAAGAACACCTGATGGAAACAATGGCAGAATCGGCCAAAGCGGTCTGCGATCAATTTGGCAAACACATCGTTTTCATCAATGTCATGCGCCGCATGTCGGTTGACTGTGACTGTGCCGGACTTTCTGCCGCTGAACCTACGATTCCCGATATCGGCATGGTTGCCTCGACAGATATCCTGGCCATTGACCAAGCCTGTGTAGATTTGGTTTACTCACTGGGCAAAGACAAAAATCAGGATCTCGTGGAAAGAATTGAATCCCGTCACGGTCTGCACCAATTGACCGCAATGCGAGAATTGAACATGGGCAAGGAAAACTACGAACTTGTCGATATCGATCTCTAAATCGATTCATTTCAATGGGGTAGGGATCCTCAGATCCTCACCCCTTTATTTTTTAAGAATCCTCCGATTAACCTCTAACCTGCCCGTCCCCGGTCACCAGATATTTATAGGAAGTTAATTCCGGAAGCGCCATGGGACCTCTGGCATGAAGTTTTTGAGTACTGATGCCGATTTCAGCTCCGAAACCAAATTCAAAGCCGTCGGTAAAACGCGTGGAAGCATTGACATACACTACCGCTGCATCCACCTCTTCCTGGAAACGACGAGCATTCTGCATATCGCGCGTCACGATGCACTCTGAATGACGCGTGCTGTACTTGGCAATATGCGCTAACGCCTCGTCAATATCACGAACGATTCTCACCGACAAACGCAAATCGCCGTACTCCGTCGCCCAATCAGCATCGGTCGCAGCCTCAATCCGAGAATCGAACTTTTGCGTTTTTTCGCAACCATAAATCGTGACTCCCGCCTCAAAATACTCATTGAGCATCTTGGGTAAAAAGTTTTGGGCAATCTTTTCATGCACCAACAATGTTTCCATTGCGTTGCAAACCGACGGACGCTGAACTTTGGCGTTAAACGCGATACGGCGAGCTTTTTCACAATCGGCCGTTTCATCCACAAACGTATGGCAAACACCCGCTCCGGTCTCAATAACCGGTACCGTTGCGTTTTGAACCACAGCCTGAATCAGACGAGCACTGCCACGCGGAATCACAACATCAACCAAACCATTCATACGAATGAGGTCAGTGACTGCCTGTCGATCCGTCACATCAATAAATTGAATCGCTCCGGCGGGAATCCCCTCTTTCTGAGCCGCAGCCGATAAAACCGCAACAATTGCGCGATTGGAACAAAGGGCTTCACTGCCCCCTTTGAGCACCACGGTATTACCGGACTTCAGACAAAGACCAATCGCATCAGCCGTTACATTGGGTCTGGCTTCATAGATAATCCCGACAACGCCAATCGGCACCCGCACCTTAGAAATGGTCAGCCCATTGGTTAGTGTTGAGCCGCCGATGATTTCGCCGACAGGATCTTTTAACTGAGCGACTTGACGCAACCCTTCTGCCATGCCCGCAATACGTTCGGAGGTCAGACGCAACCGATCTTGCATTGACGTTTTCATGCCGTTTGCTTGAGCCCGCGTCATATCTTCTTCATTGGCTTTCAAGATATCGTCAGCGTGTGCAATCAACGCATCAGCCATTGCCAATAAAGCTCGATTTTTGTCTCCGCAACGGAGAATTCCCATACGCACAGCCGCATCATGGGCAGCCTGAGCTTTTTGTCGGACTAAGATTTCCGTATCACTCATCTGTCTTCTCCTAATTCAAAATGACTAAATCATCACGATGAATGACTTCATCAAAAGCCTTGTGCCCCACACGCTCTTCAATCTCATCGCTTTGACAGCCGATAATTTTTTGCAATTCTTCAGAAGAATAGTGACATAAGCCTCGGGCGATTTCCCGACCGTTTTGCGTCACAACGCTCACCGTGTTGCCGGCTTCAAAATCGCCTTCAACTTTGACAACCCCTACGGGCAAAATACTGCAGCCGCCGGCTTTTTTAATCGCCTTTTCACACCCTCCATCCACAATAATTCGCCCCATGATCCGAGCTCCAAACGCAAGCCAGCGTTTTCTAAATTGCAAACGATTTTCTTTGGAAACAAAAAGCGTTCCAACGTCCTCTCCCTCAAGAATCCGACTGATCGCATCTTTCTGAGATCCGGAAGCGATCACTAAATTAATCCCTGAAGTCGTCGCATTTTTTGCCGCTTGAATTTTAGTAAACATACCTCCGGTTCCAACGCTGCTGCCGGCGCCTCCGGCGCTGGCTTCGATTTCCGGAGTAATTTCTTCGACTCGTGACACCAATTTCGCATCAGGATGCGTTTGAGGATTGGCCGTATACAGTCCATCAACATCAGACAAAATAATGACCAGATCTGCATCCACAATGCTGGCAACCAACGCACTCATATTGTCATTGTCACCGATTTTGAGTTCATCGAGTGCCACCACATCATTTTCATTGACAATCGGGATGACGCGCTGACGCAACAACTCCATGAAAGTATTTCTCGCGTTTGCGTAACGATGGCGATCAATGGTTTCCATGCGGGTCAATAACACTTGCGCCACCAATTGACCGTATTCCGCAAAGATTTTTTCATATGTGTGCATCAAGATGCCCTGACCAACTGCCGCCGCAGCTTGCTTACCGGGAATCGTTTTTGGTTTTTCCGACAAGCCCAAACGATCAACACCGACAGCCACTGCCCCGGAACTGACCAAAATCATTTCCTTACCTTTGTTTTGCCAATCTGCCAATTCACGGGCAAGTCTGTCAATGCGGGCAAAATCGCACTTCCCATTGGCGTGCGTAATCGTGCTTGAACCTACCTTCACCACAATGCGCTTGGCATTTTTTAAATCTTTGCGTTCAATTAACATCTCGGTCGTACTTCAATTGAAGGAAATTTCCATTATACGTACAGTAAAGCCTCGGCCGACAACCCGAGGCTTTTAACTTAATTTTCGCTTTAAAAAATCAATTAACGATTAAGGAAATCGTAGGCTACCTGAACATGAGTCATCGCCCCGTTAATCAAGGCGTCTTCATCAACTTTGTAGCAGCCAGAATGCTGAGCATGCACTGCATCGCAAGCCGGATTGCCTACACCGAATAAGGCGATCACGCCGGGTATTTTTTGTTGATAATAAGCGAAGTCCTCTCCACCCATGGTTACCGGGTAGTCATAATAGAAGTCGTCCCCCAAAATTTTCTGAATACTGCCGCACACAGCCTTAGCCAATTTTGCGTCATTGATGGTGGGCGGAACCAATTCGGTATAAGTCACCTCGGCTGTTCCGCGCATCGCACGAACAGTGTCTTTAACCACACGTTCAATTGCTTTCGGAAACTGAGCGCGAACTTCGTTACTAAAACAACGGGTCGTGCCGGTGAGCTTTGCCGATCCCGAAACCACGTTCCAGCGGGTACCGCCCTCAATTGTTCCAACCGTCAACACTGCCGTCTCCACCGGAGAAATTTCACGGCTAACAATCGTCTGCAGATTTTGCACGACGGCCGCGCTCATCACAATGGCGTCATGACAAAGATGCGGAGTCGCTCCGTGTCCGCCTTTACCTTCGATTGTGATCTCAAAACGATCGCCCGAGGCCATCGCAGCGCCTTCACGCACTGAGACCTTGCCACTCGGAATGTCAGACCAAACATGCATGCCAAAAGCGGCATCCACTCCATCCAGAGCCCCCTCTTCAATCATGGCACAGGCTCCACGCCCAATTTCTTCCGCAGGCTGGAATGCGCACACCACCGTTCCCGCCAATTCATCCTTAATTTCATTGAGCATGATGGCCGCCGTTAAAAGCATAGAGATATGGCAATCATGACCGCACGCATGCATCACACCCGGATTTTTACTGGCAAACTCATAACCTGTTTCTTCGTTAACCGTCAGTGCGTCGATATCACCTCGAAGCAAAATTGTTTTGCCGGGTTTGCCGCCTTTAATCGTGGCGAGCGTGCCGGTTTTCATGCCGCATTCTCGCCATTGGATATTATGTTTATCTAACTCTTCGCGAATATGTTTGGCGGTGCCGAACTCTTCTCCGCTTACCTCGGGATAGGCATGAAACCAACGACGTTGCTCAATAAGATAATCGTGATATTTCTTGCCAAGTGCTTGAATATCCATTTTTGAATTCCTTTCTTAACAAAACGAGGTCCCGTGTGAGGAGCCTCGCGGGAAAAATTATCAGAACAAATTCACAAAGAAGCCGGCGAGAATAACTGATGTAATCGTCACCGTTACGAAACCGCCAATAATCATCGAGGGGAACATCTTGCTCATCAGGTACTCGTGTTCTTCAGGCGTTTTAGCCATCGCCTTGCAAGTCGATTCGGTAATAATCGCGTTAAACGGGAAACCGTACAAAGCGGTCAGACAGTTGCAGAAGCTAAGTGCAAAAGACAGCTTCATCACTTTGGCCGCCACCCAAGCGAAAATTCCCATTCCGAGCACACCGATAACAATCAAGGCGACCATCGGGAAGATAATGCTTGTGAGCATTTCAGGGGTGCAGTCTTTAAGACCATCGAAGACAAACATCGTCAAAGCAAACATCAGAATGTTAAACGAGTTGCAACGATGCAAAATATCGGTTTCCAGAAAACCCAACGAACAGAAAACCACACCAAAAATCAAAGCCCAAACAGCGCCGCTGATCCCGGTAAGACCACCCACCATCATGGACAGCCAGGCAACCATGCCAATCTTAGTGAGCATAACCACCGGCGTGTTCAATGAATCAGGCAAAGCCAAAGGACCGCGTCGATCGCTCGAAGGCAAAGAGGTCACGTTTTTAACGGCAGAGACTTCATCCTTGGAAACCCGTTGTCCTTCACGGAATTCTTTCAAAAGTTTTGCGCCTTCAGCCTTCATGAAAATAGCGGTCAGCGGATAACCCGCGAAGCCTTGCACGCAATACATGGTAATGGCAAAGACGGCCGCAGAGGTCAACCCATGGTCATTGGCCGCTTGTTGCATAATCGTCGCGGCAACAATGCCGCCGGTAAGCGGTGGCAAGCCGGCAACAATATATGCCCAATCCATAAAGAGAGGGCAAAGTAAAAGCGCGAAAATACACATCCCCGCCAACCCGATCAGACACATCACCACGGTCTTCCATTGTTCCATCAGCGTCTTCAGGCTGATAACCGTCCCCATGTGTACGATCAAAAGGTAGATACCGAGTGTTGCTCCGAAAGGTGTGAGAAATGAATCACTGACCAGATTATGGGGAATCACCGTCCAGTAACCGGCCAACAGTAAACAGGCCGAGGCGAAAACAGACGGCACCCAAGCTTTAGTCCAAGTCGAAATAAGTTCGCCGATGATCACGACGAAACCGCAGATACAAAAGGCAGCTAAAAAGTTATACATGATGAGCTCTTTCTCTAATCAGGCAATTGGTTGGCAGCAAACGTGCCGACACCTTGAATCATTATATGTAAGCCTTAGAGCCCTGTTTATCAGCCTTTCTAGAGTGATTTCCTTAGATATTGAGCTTCACTAAGCATCTTCGCCTAGGAAATTGAGCTCCTAAAAATGGAAGAGGATCCCGGTTTACACCGGAATCCTCTTTCTGAACTTAGGTTGACGTCGAAAATCGCTTAAGCTTCAGACGTTACGCCATCCACTCGCAAGCGCATTTCTTTGCCCGCTTTAAAGTGCGGCACGTATTTCGCCGGAACCATCACGCTTTCTCCGCTCTTGGGATTGCGTCCCAGACGTTCTGGGCGATAGTTCAAGCAAAAGCTGCCGAACCCGCGAATTTCGATGCGGCTGCCCGTGGCCATCGCCAAAGTCATCGCATCGAGAACCGCTTTAACGGATTCGTCAACGTCACGCGCAGTCAGCCGCGTGGTTTTATTTGCGAGCCGTTCAATCAGCTCGGATTTCGTCATGGCGTCCACCATGCTTCTCCGATTACTTTTGTTCGAGCTTAGCCTTCAACAAGGCACCCAAGTTGGTCGTACCGGAAGCGCCTTGAGCGTCTTGGTTCATGCGATCCAAGGCTTGGCGAGCTTCGCTGGCATCCTTAGCCTTAACAGACAACTGGATGCTACGGTTCTTACGGTCGATGCTGATGATTTGCGCCGTCACGCTGTCACCTTCCTTCAATTGCGTCGTAGCGTCTTCAACGCGTTCGGAGGAGATTTCAGAGGCACGCAAATAACCTTCGGTTTCATCGCCCAAATCGATAACGGCACCCTTGGCGTCAACGCTCTTAACAGTACCGGTCACGACAGAACCCTTTTCATGAGTGCTCGTGAAGTTGCTAAACGGATCACCGCTTAATTGCTTGACACCGAGGCTGATGCGTTCGCGTTCGGTATCGATGCCGAGCACAACAGCTTGGACTTCATCACCCTTCTTGTACTTACGCACGGCTTCTTCGCCCTGTTCAGTCCAAGAGAGGTCAGACAAATGCACCAAGCCATCGATGCCACCCGTCAAACCAATGAAGACACCGAAATCGGTGATCGACTTGATTTGGCCGGTAACCTTGTCACCCTTCTTGTGGCTTTGAGCAAATTCTTCCCAAGGATTGGGCTTGCATTGCTTCATGCCAAGAGAGATGCGGCGGCGTTCTTCGTCGATTTCAAGAACCATGACTTCAACGTCATCGCCCAATTGAACGACCTTCTTCGGATCAACGTTCTTGTTGGTCCAATCCATTTCTGAGACGTGCACCAAACCTTCAATACCGGCTTCGATTTCAACGAAAGCACCGTAATCGGTAATGTTGGTGATCTTGCCGAAGAGGCGCGTGCCCTTCGGGTAACGGCGAGCGATGCCGATCCACGGATCTTCGCCCAATTGCTTCAAGCCCAAAGACACACGGTTCTTTTCTTGATCGAACTTAAGAACCTTGGCTTCGAGTTCTTGACCGACTTGAACCACTTCGCTCGGATGGCGAACGCGACGCCAGGCGAGGTCGGTGATGTGCAACAGACCATCAATACCGCCCAAATCAACAAACGCACCGTAGTCGGTGATGTTCTTGACGATACCCTTGACAATGGCGCCTTCCTTGAGCGTGTCCATCAGCTTGGCACGTTCTTCGCCCATGCTGGCTTCGACCACAGCACGACGGGAAACCACGACGTTATTGCGCTTGCGGTCAAGCTTGATGACCTTGAATTCCATGGTCTTGCCTTCATAAGGCGTCGTGTCCTTGACAGGACGGGTGTCAACCAAAGAACCCGGCAAGAAAGCGCGGATGCCGTTGGTCATCACCGTGAGACCGCCCTTGACCTTGCCCGTAATCGTACCGGTCACGAGTTCGCCGGATTCGAGGGCTTTTTCAAGGTTCATCCAAGCGGCAAGACGCTTGGCCTTGTCGCGAGACAAAATCGTATCACCGTAGCCGTTTTCGACTTGTTCAATCGCCACAGCCACGAAATCACCCGGCTTCACGGACACTTCGCCGCGATCGTCCTTAAATTCTTCGATAGGCACATAGGCTTCAGACTTCAAGCCGGCGTTCACGACCACAAAGTTGTAGTCGACGCGCACCACTTCAGCCGTGATGACTTCGCCTTGGCGCATTTCTTGACGAGCTAAGCTTTCTTCAAAAAGCTGAGCAAAAGACTCGGGTTGGTTAATATTTTCAGACATGAGTAAATATAAATATCAGCGCTACTTCCGCTATGGGAACTAGCACCGGGTTGAAAACCGGGCCGGCACTATTGCCGGTTTGCCGGGGCGGTCGACTTCGGCGCCGACCTATTTGGCTACAGCTTTGTACCAATCAAGCACTTGCTGCACCGTTGCTTCGATCGTCAATTCAGAAGAATCAAGGATCTTGGCATCTTTCGCGGGTGCAAGAGGGCTCACCGCGCGTTGCATGTCGCGACGATCACGCTCCTCCAGATCCCGGGTAAGGGTGTCGATATTAGCAATAATTCCTTTTTCTTTCAACTGATTAAAGCGCCTTTGGGCACGCGCCTTCGCGCTTGCCGTCAGGAACACTTTCAAAGACGCATCAGGAAAAATCACACTGCCCATGTCGCGGCCGTCCGCCACAAGACCCGGCAGACGACGCGCCCGCTTCTGCACATCTAAAAGCGCCTCCCGAACTTTAGGAAGCGCCGCGACCTTGCTGGCGGCGACTCCAACTTCTTCAGCGCGGATCTTATCGGTGACATCCTCACCATCAAGCTCAATGCGACCGGCCTCAAAACGCGGACTCAGGGCTCCTGCCTCACTGGCGAGCGTTTCTTCGTCAGTCAAATCCAAATGGTTTTTGAGGGCTTTATACGCACTTAATCGATAAAGCGCGCCGCTGTCCAAATAGTCAAATCCCAAAGCGGCGGCAACCCGTGAAGCCACAGTCCCTTTGCCGGAAGCTGTCGGTCCATCAATCGTAATAACTGGAATCATTTTGTTCTAATTGCGGCTCCCCGGATTACCCGAGAAGCCATTCATTTCAACTAAAAGAGTTTCTAGATCTCTTCGGCAGAATCGGCTAACTGAGCCACCGGCTCATCTTGCTTGGCTTCCTCCGCCTTTTCTTCTTCAACATCCGCCTCAGCAATGCGTTGAACAGCCACCAAGCTGTCATCCTTTAACGCAATGAGGGTCACACCTTGGGTGGCGCGTTTTAACACCGAAATATCAGCCACCGGCGTGCGGACGATCTTACCTTTTTGCGTCAGAAGCATTACCTCATCAGCGTCATCGACCAAAGTCGCCGCGACCACCTTGCCGTTACGATCTGTCGTTTGAATGGCGATCATGCCCTTCGTGCCGCGACCGTGACGAGTGTATTCACTCACCAAGGTGCGCTTGCCGTAACCGTTTTCAGTGGCAGTCAAAACCGTTTGCTCTTCGCGATCGGCCACCAACATGGCAATAACTTTTTGGTCTTCTTCCAGCGCCATGCCTCTGACGCCTCGGGCACCACGTCCCATCGGTCGCACATCGGCCTCGCTGAAACGAACAGCCTTACCGGCGTCAGAAAAGAGCATCACGTCGTGCTCACCATCCGTAATAGCCACTCCGATCAAATGATCCTCGTCATCGAGGCCCGCGGCGTTAATACCTGAGCGTCGAACATTGGCGAATTCCTTCAGGCGCGTTTTTTTCACAACACCATTTGCAGTCGCCATGAAAACATAGTGTTTGTCGTCGAAATCTTTAATCGGCAACATCACCGTGATACGTTCGCCTTCGGCAAGCGGTACAGAATTGATAATGGGTCTGCCCTTGGACGTTCGAGATCCCTCGGGCAACGCATGTACATCGAGGCAATACATACGCCCGAAATCCGAGAAACAAAGAATGCGATCATGAGAATTGGCGATAAAAAGTTGGTCAATCATATCGCCTTCTTTCATTGTGGCAGCCTTCTTGCCTTGACCGCCTCTTCTTTGCGCCTGATAGTCCGACAGCTGTTGACTCTTGATATATCCATCTCGGGTCAGGGTCACTACCATTTCACGACGCGGAATCAAATCTCGGGGATCAAAATTAGGATCCCCTGTCGGGTCAATCTCAGAACGACGGTCATCCCCATATTCGTTCTTAATTTCAATGAGGTCATCCTCAATGATCTGACGAACGCGATCAGGTTTATCCAAAATATCCAGCAAATCGGCAATCATATTGCGCACATTGCGATACTCTTGGAGAATCTTATCTTGTTCCAAACCGGTCAATCTTTGCAGACGCATTTGCAAAATGTTGTCGGCCTGGACTTCACTCAAATAATAAAGACCGTCATCCCTCGGCCCAAACATCGGATCAAGGCCTTCTGGACGGTAGTCGTTTTGGTGAGCTCCCGCCCGCTCAAGCATTTCTCCGACAAGAGCGGAATTCCATCCGCGCCCCATCAAACCCGCTTTTGCCACTTCAGGTGTGGGTGCCGAGCGAATAATGGCAAGGAAATCATCAATATTGGCCAAAGCCACGGCCAAGCCTTCGAGCACATGACCTCTGGCGCGATTTTCCTTGAGATCAAACAAGCATCGACGCGTCACCACCTCGCGACGGTGCATCAGAAATGCATCAATAATTTGTTTTAAGTTCAAAAGCTGCGGCTGGCCGTCTACCAACGCCACCATGTTGATTCCGAAAGAATCTTGCAACTGAGTGAGCTTATAAAGATTGTTAAGCACCACATCGGCGACTACCCCGGCCTTTAAGTCAATCACTACGCGGACACCATCCTTGTCGGTCTCATCACGTAGGTCAGAAATTCCCTCAATTTTCTTTTCATTGATTAAATGCGCAATGCTTTCCACCAAAACACGCTTATTGACCTGATAGGGAATTTCATCCACCACAATGCGAGTGCGCCGGCCTTTATCAAACTCCTCATAGTGAGTCTTGGCGCGCATCAACACACGACCTCGACCGGTACGATAGCCCTCGATCACCCCTTTGAGTCCGAAAATCTTCCCGCCGGTGGGGAAGTCCGGAGCCGGAATAAACTTGATCAAATCATCGACGGTGGCGTCGGGATGATTGAGCAAATGCACACAGGCGTCAATAGTTTCGCGAAGGTTATGCGGCGGAATATTGGTGGCCATGCCCACAGCAATGCCCGCGCTACCGTTAATAAGAAGATTCGGCAAGCGAGTGGGCAAAACAGTCGGTTCTTTTTCAGTGTTGTCGTAATTGGGAATGAAATCGACCGTGTCCTTGCGGATATCGGCGAGCATTTCGCCGGCCAATTTCTGCAATCTGACTTCGGTATAACGCATGGCAGCGGCTGAGTCTCCGTCAAGACTACCGAAATTACCCTGCCCGTAAATAAGCGGATAACGAAGTGAAAATGGCTGAGCCATGCGAACAATTGTGTCGTAGGCCGCCGAGTCGCCGTGGGGGTGGTATTTACCGATAACATCCCCGACCACACGGGCAGACTTCTTCGTCGGCCTAGAATAAGTGTTGCCTAATTGCTCCATGGCATAAAGCACGCGTCGGTGAACTGGCTTTAGCCCATCTCTGACATCGGGCAGAGCACGTCCCACGATTACACTCATGGCGTAATCGAGATAGGCGCGCTTCATTTCCGCCTCCAGAGAAACAGGCAACAATTCCTGCGCAATATTTAACATGGAACCCGGGATTTCGGAATCTGTGGTTTTTTGAGCGGCAACGTTATCTTGGCTATTCTTAATATCTTCGTTATCAGACATTGATTAACTATCCATCATTTAAAATTTTTAACCTGTTGATTTTATCAGGATTTAGTTAAAAATGCCCATTGGGGGCAACTTATTTTTCTTTTTATTTTCAACGAGTTACACAACATGTCAAGACAAGAAAAAAGAGGGGTGACAATTCAAACAGAATTCCTTCGTCTGACATACAATGTCTGCTAAACGATTTACATTATTTCCAAAGGTTTTTTATGCATGTTCAAACCATTATCGAGGCCGGCTGGATAATGCCGATGACAACCAAAGGCGTGCTTCTAGAACAGCACAGCGTGCTAGTTGATGAAGGCAAAATTATTGATATCATCCCCACGCAACAAGCGCAAAGCATTGAAGCCTGCGAGTGCTTTAGGCTCCCAAACCATATTGTCATCCCCGGCATGGTTAATGCCCACACGCACGCTCCGATGCACTTACTTCGCGGCATGGGCGCTGACCTAAAACTCATGGATTGGCTGCAGACAAAAATCTGGCCAGCCGAGAGTAAGTTGATGAGCCATGAATTCTGTTACGAAGGCTCTCTTGTGGCCGGTGCCGAAATGATTGAGTCAGGCATCACCTGCGCGAGCGATCATTATTTTTTCAGTGAAGATGTCGCTCGAGGTCTTACACAAGCAGGTTTAAAGTGCTCTGTTTCCGGCATCGTGATTGGCTTTCCCTCGGCCATGGCAAAAAACACGGATGAGTACATCCGCTGTGCCGAGGCCTTATTTGAAAAATTTCAAAATAACGAAAAAGTCCGAGTCACCGTCGCCCCGCACGCTCCTTACACTGTCGATGACGATGCTCTCATAAAAGTTCGTGATTTGGCTCAAAAACACGATGCATACATACACATGCACGTAGATGAAACAATCGCGGAAATCGAGGGTTCACTAAAGCAATACGGCATGCGGCCCATTGAAAGGTTACACAAACTGGGTTTGCTCAACAATCGTTTTATTTCCGTGCATACGGTACATGCCGATCAGCGTGAACTTGAGTTGTTGGCGAATTCAAGCGCTAGCTCCGTTCATTGCCCCTGTTCAAATCTCAAGCTAGCCAGTGGCTTTTCCCCTGTCGCTCAAATGATGAAAATGGGCATCAATGTCGCAATGGGCACCGACGGAGTTGCCAGCAACGACAAGGTCGACCTTTTGGGAGAAACACGTTTAGCAGCCATGTTGGGGAAAGCCGTCTGTTGCGACACCACGCAAATGAAAGTCGCCGACATGCTTTATGCGGCAACCATGGGTGGAGCGAAGGCCTTAGGCTGGGATGATCGCATCGGCTCACTCGAAAAAGGTAAAGACGCTGATTTAGTCGCTGTGGATTTGGGAAACATTGATGCGTTACCCGTTTTTGATCCCGCCTCTCAACTGCTTTACAGCGCCGGCCGAGAAGACATCACTCACGTGTGGGTAGACGGAGCGCTTGTTGTCAAAAAGCAACAAACCGCGGACCTCAGACCACTTAGTCGAGAAAACGCACAGAAAATAACCAAAACGTGGCAGAATAGAATTTAGTACATGTTGGTGTCCCCAAAAGGCCACTCGCGAGGGCGGTGAGATACCAGCAGGACGTTTGCGGTCGTCTGTTGTTTACCGCAGAAAATCCAATTGGAGAAAATAATATGAAAAAAACTTTAGCTTTGAGTGCTGCTTTGGCTGCTTTGGCTGCTTTGCTCGCCACGAGCGGTATGGCCAGCGCCGCTGACGTTTTCCCGTATGTGAAGTCCACCTCTGGCCAAACCGTGATGAGCGGTTACAACCTCTGCGTGCGCACGGGCTTCTGGACGCCCGCCCTTGCCGAAGGCATTGAATGCGACGCCGACATTGCCAACAGCGGCAAGATCGTTTTGGCTGCCGACACGCTCTTTGACTTGAACTCTGCTCGCGTCAAACCCGAAGGCGTGAAGATGCTCAACGAATTGGTGGCCCGCATGTCTGGTTTGAATGTTGAAGTTGTGATGGCTACCGGCTACACCGATGTGACCGGCCCGGCTTCTTACAACCAAGCCTTGAGCGAACGCCGCGCTGAAGCTGTCAAGTCCTATATGGTCAAGCAAGGCGTGCCTGCTGACAAGATCCAAACCGAAGGCAAAGCCTCCGCTGATCCTGTCGTGACCTGCGAAGACACCGGCTCCAAGGCTGATCTCGTTGCCTGCTTGGCTCCGAACCGCCGCGCCGTTGTTGAAGTCGTTGGCACTCGCGCTCAATAATTGGTGAGACAGTCTCATTGATTAAATGAATTAAAGGCGCTCCTTAGCGGGGCGCCTTTTTTCAATCGCAAAAATCACTTTGCCGCTTGATATCAGACCAAATATAAAACGGAACGGCGTTTAACTTTAATCACTTTGGGCTCAGCGCACGAACATGGCTTTAATTCTTTTTGATCTTGACGGTACATTGGTTGACAGCGCCCCTGACCTCTGCGCTTCGTTAAATAGAATACGGTGCCAGGAGGGGCTAAATCCCCTTCCTTTTGAAACACTTAGGGAGTATGCAGGCTCCGGCGCGAGGGGCTTACTGAAAATCGGCTTCAACATCACCGAATCACATGAACGATTTTCAGAATTAAAAGAACGTTTTTTAACCGATTACCAAGAACATTGCGCTGAAAAGGTCGCCTGTTTTGACGGCATTCGAGAAATGCTGGCCGGCATTGAAGCAATGGGCTTTCAATGGGGAGTGGTGACTAATAAATTTCAATGCTTCACCGATCCCATCATGAAAAAGCTCGGACTTTTTGATCGGGCCGCTGTCATTGTAAGCGGTGATGCGACAGGTAAACTCAAACCCCACCCGGACAACATGTTGATCGCTTTACAAAAGACAAACTCCGATGCTTCACGCACTCCCTACGTGGGCGATGACATCCGCGACTCAAAAGTGGCAGAGGCTCTCTCGATGCCTTTTGCTGCCGCCTCGTGGGGGTATCTCCGAAGTGAATTCCCGCTCGAACAATGGCATGCCGATTTGCTGGCACACTCACCAAAAGACATTCTTTTGTGGTTGAATTCTCTGAAGAATCTTGGATGCCTTTAAGCTTGAAGCAATATTTCTGCACTAAAATGACCGTCGTACCTAAAAGAATTTAGGGTTATCACTAATAAAGCTAGGGGAAACGATAAAACTTTCGGTCATCTTTTATCGTGGACTTCCTATTAGGCTTTGCGTTTGTATTTTTTCCCGCTAACAGAGTTGACGCAGCGGGAGAATAGGAGATAAAAATGAAATCTGTGCTCGTGCTCTATTACAGCCGAAGCGGACATACGGCCCGTGTAGCGCGTCGCATTTGGGAAACGGTGATTGCCGAGGGCAATCAGGCAGACATGATGAGCGTCATAGAAGCCGACCGCGAAGGTGTGCAATGGGATAAGTACGACCTTTTCATCGTAGGCTGCCCGGTGCTCTACGGCACCTATCCGAAAGTGTTCTATCAGTTCTTAGCTAAACACAAGGATAAGCTCAACGCCAAGCCGCACAGCTTCTTTAATGTTTCCGTTGTCGCACGTACTCCGATTAAGGCTACTCCCGAGGGCAATCGCTACATGCAAAAGTTCCTTCAGAACTCTCCCTGGAAACCTCGCGATGTGAAATGCATCGCCGGTAAAGTTGATTACCCGAATTGGGGTTGGCTTGACGCCAAAATGATCCAACTGATCATGAAGATGACCAAGGGACCGACTTCCATGGATGCCGTGATCGATTACACAGATTGGGAAGATGTGAAGAGTTATGCCCGTCACTGCCTGACACTCGCCTAATTCCTTGAGTGCCGAATTTTAGAAAATCGCTCCGCGGTGAGCGATTTTCTTTGTTTACAATAGTAGATTATCTTCGTTATTTTTACTGCAGGATTTAATTACGATGACCGATTACCCTTGGCTAGCCAAATACCCGAAAGGCGTTCCCGCCCAAATTGATCCGGATCGTGTGGCCAATATTCCAGCTCTGCTTGATGGAATCGCTGAAAAGCATCCCGATGCCCCCGTGTTCACCAACATGGGTGTCACACTTACAGCCAAAGAGTCTCAAGCACTTTCTTACGATTTGGCAGGATATTTGCAATCTTTGCCCGACATGCGCAAAGGTGACCGTGTCGCCATCATGATGCCGAACCTTTTGCAGTATCCCATTGCGCTTTTTGCCATTTTGCGAGCCGGTTTTATCGTCGTCAACGTCAATCCCCTTTACACAGCTCGTGAATTGGAGCACCAACTAAAAGATTCGGGTGCCAAGGCCATTATCATTATTGAAAATTTCGCCAAAACGCTTGAACGAGTCCTGGACCGCACCCCTGTCAAACACATTATCACGACCCAAGTTGGGGACATGTTCCCCTTCATGAAACGCACGATCGTTAATGCGGCAGTGAAATACGTCAAAAAGATGGTTCCCCAATGGAACTTGCCGGGTGCTGTAGACTTCCGTCAGGCTTTGGATATCGGCCATCGCAAAGGTTTTACTCCTGTCACTCTTTCCAATGAAGATGTGGCGCTTCTGCAGTACACGGGAGGCACAACAGGCGTTTCCAAAGGCGCCATGCTCACACATCGAAACGTTCTAGCCAATGTTGAACAAACCGGTCACTGGATCAGTGGTTCATTTAAGGAATGCGAAGAAGTGGCCATGTGCGCTCTGCCGCTTTATCACATCTTTGCTTTCACAGCCACGTTGGCGTTTCTCAATTGGACAGCTCGCAGTGTACTAATCACCAACCCTCGAGACATCAAAGGATTGGTTGCAGAATGCAAACACTGGAAATTTTCCGTATATACGGGGGTAAATACTCTTTATAACGCCCTGCTGAATAATCCGGAGTTTGCCTCTGTTGATTTCTCACGCCTGAAAATGGCGGTTGCCGGCGGCACTCAAATTCAAAAGGTCGTGGCTGAGCGTTGGAAAAAGACAACCGGCATCGGCATTCTCGAAGCCTATGGTTTGACCGAAGCTTCTCCTGGCGTTTGCGGTAATTTACCCGATGCTCCGTGGGACGGTTCTGTCGGCTACCCTCTGCCTAATACTGAGGTTAGCATCCGAGGCGACGGGTTCAAAGATCTAGGCCTTTGCGCCAATCCAGAAGAAATCCCCGAACACACGGGTGAAATCTGCGTTAAGGGGCCCCAAATCATGACTGGCTATTGGAATCGCCCGGAAGAAACCGCGGGCGTGTTCCGCGATGGTTGGCTTCGCACAGGCGATGTCGGGTACATGGCCACAGACGGTAAAATCACGATCACAGACCGTAAGAAAGATATGATCTTGGTCTCTGGTTTTAACGTCTATCCGAACGAAGTTGAAAGCGTCATTGCTTCGATGCCAGGTGTGCTTGAATGCGGCGTGGTGGGTGTTCCTCACGAGCGATCCGGTGAAACCGTCAAAGCGGTTATCGTGCTTAAGGATCCTTCCATTACCAAAGAAGACGTGGTGAAGTACTGTCGCACGCAACTCACCGGCTACAAGATTCCCAAACAGATTATCTTTGTGGATTCTTTGCCGAAGACCGCGGTCGGTAAGATTCTTAGACGTGAACTTAAAGATATCGTCTAGTTTAACAACTTGAAGGCGCCTAGTTTAAGGGCGTTTGAAGATACCGGCGTTTGGCTGACCGCTGAACGTCGGTATTGTATTTTGTAGCTTAAGAATTTAACGAAAAAAAGGAGGACTGTAAAACACAGCTCCTCCTCTTTCATACCTATCCGCTATTGATTAGCTCACGCCGGTTTTATTCGCTTTTTGACGATTGACTAACATTCTCGCAATCAGCACAACCAACAACGCGCCAATCAAACAGCTTGCATAGTGCACCACATTGGTCTGAGGAATATGCTCGGCCATAAAGATGTCACTGACAATCAAGCCACCGCCGATCCAACCCAAAAGCGCACCACCCAAAGTCACAATAATTGGGAAACGGTCAAAGATCTTGAGAATGATTTGACTGCCGAACACAATAAAGGGCACACTCACCACCAAACCGAAGATAATCAAAAGCGTTTGATGATGTTCATGAGCCGCTTGGGCCGCCCCGGCAATCCCGATCACGTTGTCAATACTCATTACCAAGTCCGCCACGATAATCGTTTTAATGGCAGCCAAAACCTTAGTGCTCGCCTCAATATGCTTATCTTCTTCATCATGCGGGATCAAAAGTTTCACGCCGATCCAAATCAAAAGCAACCCTGCCACTACCTTCAACAAAGGCAACTGCAGGAGATAAACCGCACAGGTAATTAAGACAACACGGAGCGCAATGGCGCCAAATACGCCCCAGAAAATCCCCTGGCGCCTTTGTTTAGGTTCCAAGTTACGACAAGCCAGGGCGATCACCACCGCATTGTCGCCCCCCAACAAAATGTCAATCATGATGATCTGAGCCACGGCACCCCAGTGCATCGTTGTAATCAGCTCGGTCAACCATTCCATAATGTCTTTTATCCTCTTGTTAAATAAGAATTAAAAATTTTAATCGATTTGTTTTAACTGAATATGATATTTTTTCAAATCTGAACGCTTTTATTTTTAACTCGCTTGACTCGATAGTTCAAGAATTTTTTTTGAGCAGTAAATCGGTGCGTAAGGCGCCGCTTGAGTAATGGAAATCAAACCTTCGCGAGAAAGTTCAAGGATTGCCAAGAAACTGACAACGCGCTCTTGCATTGAACTGTGATTTTGAACAAGTTCATCAAAACTCACATAGCGTTCAAGCTCGACACGTTTAATGATGGCAGACATGAATTCATGAATTGAGAGCTCTTGGCGAGAAACCGTATGATTGATTTTCAGTCCGGCGTTTTTCACCACTGCAAGCCACACGCGTGCCAGCTCTTGAGGGAGCACCTCCGGTTCCGGAGCTTCTTCCTGTTCGACCGGCACAAAACCTCGCCAAAAACCGTCGCCCATCGTTGGCAACGCATTTAAAAGTTGTGCGGCGACCTGGATCTTTTCGTATTCAGCGACTTCACGCAAAATACGCGCCGTCGGATCCTCTTCCTCTTCACCCTCTTCTGTCACAGGCACCGGCAATAACAACCGGCTCTTGATCATCATGAGGTCGGCGGCCATCACAAGATAGTCGCTTGCCAACTCCATATTCTGCGCGCGAATTTGCTCAACATATTGCATGTATTGATCCGTGACGGCTGCCACCGAGATCTCGTTGAGATCCAAGCGCTGTTTACGAATCAGGTACAACAAAAGGTCAAACGGTCCCTCAAACGACTCCAAAAAAAGCTTGAGAGCGTCTGGCGGAATATACAGATCCTCGGGAAAGTGCAAAAGCGGCTCCCCCTTCAGACGAGCAACCGCCACAACATCTTCAATGGATGGAGTTGTGTCAGGAATCAGTTCCTCAGCGACGTCAATTAAAGCGTTGGGATTCACGTTACACGGCACACAAAATACGGGCGGAGACACTCTCCGCCCTTTTTTAAACCCTCAAAAAAAGATTAATAGGAGGGCGTGTACATACTGGCCTTCATCGATGCCTTCAAATCTTCAGGGCGTTCCGTACATGCCAATCCCTTGTCGTAAGCATACTGGGCCACCGCCACCGCGATTTCTTCAGAAATCGGGCGGATGTCATTGAGGGAAGGATAGAGACTGCCCCGGGCAAGATCTTCTTCGCTAACCAACTCAGCGAGCTTGCGAGCTGCCGCCAGGAACATTCCGGTGGTCATGGTCTTAGCCTTCACAAAAGTGACGGCACGACCTAAAGCCGGAAACACATAGGAGTTATTGCCCTGGCGCGGAACGAATGTTTGCCCCTTGTAGTTAACCTCATCAAAGGGGGAACCAGAGGCAAACAACGCGCGGCCATCGGAGAATTGATATGCCATTTCAGCCGTGCACTCTGCTTTTGAGGTCGGATTTGAGAGGGCAAACACGATCGGGCGCTCATTGATGGCGCTCATTTCTCCAATCACCATAGAATTAAAGGCGTTTTGTTGAGCGGCTACACCGACAATAGCGGTCGGTCGCAATTGTTGAATAGCCTGCAGGAAACTATCAGCTGGCTCTGCCTCATGGGCAAACTGACGCTTATGAGCGGACAGGTCCGTTCTTTGCGCGGTCACCAATCCCTTGGAGTCAAAGAGGTAACAACGCGTGCGCGCCTCTTCAATTGAGATATGTTCCTCATCGGCGATCGCCTCAGCAATCAGATTGGCAATACCGGTGGCCGCTTCACCCGCGCCCAAGAAAAGCACACGTTGATCGGCCAGTTTGCCGCCTGTCACGCGCAAAGCGGAATAAAAACCAGTCAAAGCCACGCAGGCGGTGCCTTGAATGTCATCGTTAAAACACAAACTCTTATCTTTCCAACGAGCCAGTAAGCGGAAAGCATTAGCGTTACCAAAGTCTTCAAATTGGATAAGCACGTTGGGCCAACGCTTACGCGCCGCCACCATAAACTCATCAATCAGCTCATCGTATGCGGCACCGCAGACGCGTTCTTGACGCAACCCCATATAGAGCGGATCCGCCAAATAACTCGGATTGTTCGTGCCGACATCGATGATAACCGGCAGGGTCTTTTCGGGAGCCACACCAGCACAGGCCGTATAAAGGGCAAGCTTGCCCACGGGAATTCCCATACCATTGACACCTTGATCCCCCAACCCCAAAATACGCTGACCGTCGGTGACCACAATCACCTCGACATCATCGCGTTGCACATTTTCCATGATCTTAAAGATTTGTCCTTTATCCTTAATGGAAAGGAAAAGTCCTCTGGATTGCAGGAAATTATGGCTGAACTTCTGACAGGCCTCGCCGACTGTCGGCGTGTAGATGATAGGCATCACTTCTTCAATGTTGTCACACACCACCTTGAAAAACAGCGTTTCATTAGTGTTGTGCAATGCATCCAAATAGAAGTAACGCTGAATGGGCAAAGGGAAAGTGCGCATGAAAGCGACGGCACGCTTGGCCTGTTCTTCCAGTGTTTCCACGCGAGCGGGCAGTAGCCCTCTCACTCCCATTTGATCTCTTTGTTCTTCAGTAAAAGCCGAGCCGTGATTTTGAAGCGGATCACGAAGGATATCCAGTCCGCAGCGAGAGCAAGTCATTTTCAAAGTATCTCTGTACAAGTACGAGGATGATTCCTCAAAGGGAAAAAATTATTTTAACTTCGAACGATCAACCGAGTTTCTTAATCTGCTGCAAACGTTCTTTAGCCGTTTTCGCAGAGTCGGATTTCGGATAGCGCTTGATCAGGGTATTGAGGCTATTGGTTGCCTCATCAATCATTCCTTCACTCAATTCAGCGGAAGCTTTCAACAGCAACGCTTCCGGTGCCTTGGGTGACTTTGGATAGACACGATACAAATTATTAGTCACCGTGATCGTGCTCTTAAAGTTATTTAACGCATAATAGGAACTGGCCCTCCAGTAGTCGGCATCAGCTGTATAAGCCGATTTCGGCCAATTCTTTTTAAACGTATTAAGGGCTTTGAGGCAATTTGAAAAATCCCGATTGCGGAAAAGCTCCACTGCCTTTTCAAACTCACGTCTCTCAGCGGGCTTGACCGTAATCAGACGACCATTCAATTCCACCTGTGCAGGTTCCACTTCCACCAAACGCTTATCCAGCGTTTCAACCTTTCGGGTCAATTCCTGCATCTGGCCGATCATGCGCTGATTCTCAGAACGAAGCGCCTCAACCTGCCCCATCAAATCCACTTGTGCGCGTTGACTGGCTTTCAGTTGCTCGCGCAATTCCAAAATGGCGGTTCTTGCCTCATCATCGGCAAAAGCCCAGGCTGTCGTTGTTTGCGCCGCCACAGCCAGCATCATCATTGCCAATAACGTATAACGCATAGTGTCCTTTTCGTGTTGTACTAGTCTGTTTTTTAATGTTTTGCGCCCGCAACTGCGGGCGCTCAACTTATCGTATTATTTTGTACGATAGATGATATCCACACGACGGTTTTGTTGGTAAGACTCCTCATCGTGACCCACAGCGCGGGGACGTTCTTTACCAAAACTCACACTTTCCATACGATCAGCGGGCACACCCAAAAGTTGCAGGCGGTTTTCCACGCTGTCACTTCTCTTTTGGCCCAAAGCCAAGTTATATTCGCGGCCGCCGCGCTCATCGGTGTTGCCTTCAAGCACGACAGTGGCGCTCGGATGCGTGGCAAGATATTGGGCATGGGCTTCAATCATTGCCTGTGATTCAGCGGGCACGGTATAGCTGTCAAACGCAAAGTAAATACTTTGCTGACTCAAAGGAGAATTGGGATTTGTGAACGGGTCACCGGCATACTGGTCCGGGCCGTTCGGGTTTAAATCCACCGAAGAGCAGCCTGTCAAAAGGGCGCCCGCCAAACCTAAACTGACCAATAAAATTTTGCTTTTCAATTGCATTTAAAACTCCATCAAATTTTTACGTAACTATTGCAAAAGCGGCCCCCAAGAAGGCTCTCGGATATCCCCTTGTTGACCCGTCAAACGCGTCCTGACACGACCGTCAAGACTCACTGTAGCTAAAACTCCGCGACCGGCTTCTTCTGTCGCGTAAACCAAAATCTTTCCATTGGGCGCAAATGTCGGCGACTCATCACGCATAGTGTCGGTAAGCACAAGTTGCATGCCTGTCATCAAATCAAGAAGCGTCACGCGGAAAGCGCCGTTAAAACGCGAAATAAAGGCAAGCTTATCGCCCTTGGGACTGATCGCCGGGCTAATCGCGTATTCCGTGCTGTAAGTGACTCGTTCAGCCGCGCCGCCCGCCACAGGCTGGCGATAAATCTGAGGAGAACCGCCCCGATCGGAAGTGAAATAAACGTACTGACCGTCGGGACTAAAGACCGGTTCTGTATCAATGCCCTGACTGCGCGTGAATCGTCTGACATTGGTGCCATTTGTGCTCATCAGGTAAATATGCGTGCCTCCTCCCATCGACAGAGCCACCGCCATCGTGTTGCCATCCGGGCTAAAGGCCGGGGCGGAATTGTTGCCCTTGAAGCTTGCGATGAGACGACGCTCTCCGGAGCGCACATCATGCAGATAAATGACGGGCTTGGAGGCTTCAAAGGAAACATATGTCAGCAACAGTCCGTTTGGCGACCACATGGGCGAAATGATTGACTGATTGCTTTGAAGCGCGACTTGCGGATTTTCTCCGTCGCTGTCGCTGACCACCAACTCGTAAGATGAAGGGCCTCGTTGCAACACATAAGCCAGGCGTGATGCAAAAATACCCGTCTCGCCAGTGAGTCGTTCATAAACAGCGTCGGCAATGCGGTGCGCCGTCAGGCGCAAATCACCCGCGCTCACCACAAACTGTTTCTCATCAATAACTTTGTTCTCAGTCGTGCCAAAAAGCTTGTAGGTGATTGCATAGCGAGTATCGGCTAACTTTTCGATAGCTCCCATCACCAAAGCTGTCGCACCCATCGTGCGCCAAAATTGCGCACGCGGATTTTGCATGTCTTCCGCGGGCAATTCTCCCATTACTTTGAGCGCGCGAAACGCCCCGCTTCGTTCGAGGTCAGCGGTGACAACCGCTGACAAGTCCAACGGTGCGTTATTGGTTCCCTGAAATTGGGGGATGGCAATCGGCATTTGATTGGCACCCACCCCCGTAATCTCAATGCGAAGTTGAGCCCACGCGGGCAAACTCAGCCCGGAGGCCAAGCCGGCTCCGGCAGCAAGCAACTTTCGACGGTTAATCTGCATGCTTAATCCCTTAAAACGGGTATCACTAAAAATCAAGTCAAGTGTCTTGATTTTAAAGCAAAACAGGCGTCAATCTAAACGATAGACGCCTATTTTTTCGATTGGTTACGTTTGACCGCAACCAACTCTAAAGGTTAGTGGCGGAAATGCCGTTCACCGGTGAAGACCATTACGACACCTCGCTCATCGGCAGCCGCAATCACTTCTTCATCCCGAATCGAGCCGCCCGGTTGAATGACGCAGCTTGCGCCCGCGTCAACCACCACGTCCAAACCGTCTCTGAAGGGGAAGAATGCGTCACTGGCAACCGCCGTGTCTTTTAAGCTCAACCCGGCCTCTTCAGCCTTAATCGACGCAATGCGAGCGGAATCCACACGGCTCATTTGACCGGCTCCCACTCCCATCGTCATACCATCCTTGGCAAAAACGATCGTGTTGGATTTAACGAACTTCGCCACGCGCCAGGCAAAAAGCATGTCCTTGAGCTGTTGCGCGGTAGGCTGTGTTTTCGTCACCACGCGCAAAGCCTCTTCAGAGACAATCTGCAAGTCGGGTGTTTGCACCAAAAGGCCGCCGCCCACACGTTTAAATTCAAAGTCGTTGTGATCATTGCCCGGTTCAATCGTGAGCAATCGAAGGTTCGGCTTTTTCTCCAAAATGGCAAGTGCTTGCGCATCAAAGGCGGGCGCCATAATGACTTCGGCAAATTGTTTGGAAATCATTTCAGCGCAAGCGCCGGTCACAACCGTGTTAAAGGCGAGAATGCCGCCAAAGGCGCTCTTGGAATCGGTCTTAAAGGCCTTCGCGTAAGCTTCGGCGCTGTCTGCACCCACTGCCACGCCGCAGGGGTTGGCGTGTTTAATAATCACACAGGCCGGTTCTGCGAACTGACGCACAGCTTCCCAAGCCGCATCGCTGTCGGCAATATTGTTGTATGACAAAGCCTTGCCGTGCAACTGCTTGTAGCTGGCCAATTGTCCCTTGCCAACGCGCACTTCACGATAAAAGGCAGCTTTTTGGTGGGGATTTTCGCCATAGCGCATATCCTGAACTTTCACAAATTGGCGCGTGAAGCTGTCCGGGAAGTCTTGCTTTTTGCCCTCCGCATCCAAAGCGGTGAGATAGTTAGAGATCATCGCATCATAACGGGCGGTGTGACAGAACACCTTCTTGGCCAAACGAAGACGGGTTTGCGCGCTCACCTCGCCCTTTTCTTTCAACTCGGCCAACACAGAGTCATAGTCGGCCGGATCAACCACCACAGCCACGCTTTCATGATTTTTCGCCGCCGCACGAATCATTGTCGGACCGCCGATATCAATATTTTCAATGGCGTCCTCGAACGTGCAATCGGGCTTGGCCACCGTCGCTTCGAAGGGATAGAGATTGACCACGATGATATCGATAGGATCAATGCCGTGATCGGCCAACGCCTTCATGTGAGCGGGGTCCGGACGACGAGCCAAGATGCCTGCGTGGATCTTCGGGTTAAGCGTTTTGACGCGACCGTCAAGCATTTCAGGAAAGCCCGTGTAATCAGCCACTTCCTGTACGTCAATTCCAGCCTGAGCGATCAGTTTCGCCGTGCCGCCCGTCGAGAGCAAGTGATAACCCAAAGCGGCAAGTTCGCGAGCAAATTCCACCACTCCGGTCTTATCAGACACGCTCAACAATGCTTGTTTACGCATAGTTAAAGTCCTCAAAAATTAAATTGAAAAAATAAAAAACAAAATGCTTTTCCATCAAGCCCGGTTAAGCGAGCTTATAAAACTGCAACTTCTTGTGCAAAGTGTTTCTGTTGATGCCAAGAAGCTGAGCGGCGGCACATTTATTGTGACCGGTTCGCTTTAAAGTGAATTCAAGCAGAGGCTTTTCCACCGCCTGAATCACCAACGGATAGAGTTCATGTTTAGGGCGCATTCCATCGAGCGCCTCAAAATACGCTTGTAAATTACGAATTACAGCCGCCTCCAACGATTCGTCCTGTTCCAAAGACGTGGGTTTCATCATCATTGGATTTTCGGCTATTACTTCTTTTTTGATTGTATCGGAAACCATATCGGCAAACACTTAAAGAGAGACAAATTCTTTACGATATCCAGCCTTGACGACTGAAGTATTCTTTCAAAAGCGCAAGCTGACCGTCGGCGTCGGTCACGCGGCATATACTACCCCTCACACTCTCAAAACCCGGCCACCCGGTAAGATACCACAGGAGGTGTTTTCTAAAAGTCATCACCGCCTCTGATTCCGGGTAATTTTGAAAGTGCCAATGCCAATGCGTCAGGATTGCGCGGACCTTCTCTTGCCGGGAAACCACGAATGGTTTGCCGCTTCGAAGCTCTTCCTTAATTTCCTTAAAGATCCAGGGGCGCCCCAACGCGGCCCGCCCGATCATCACAGCTTGCGCTTTTGTGAAGTTAAGTACCGCTCTTACTCGGTTGGCGTCAACGATATCACCGTTGGCGACAACAGGAATCGACAA
Organism: uncultured Sutterella sp.; assembly: GCA_958347955.1. Taxonomy (GTDB): domain Bacteria; phylum Pseudomonadota; class Gammaproteobacteria; order Burkholderiales; family Burkholderiaceae_F; genus Aphodousia. Next base: position 214,289 of record CATVXH010000001.1, on the reverse strand, counting down.
AGCGCCAACCGCTTCGGCGATAGTGCCGTATTCAACCGCGCTTTCAAAGCCGCCCGCGCGGGTTCTTCCATGCAAAGTCAGCATCGAAAATCCTGCCTGCTCAGCCCATCGGCCTATATCGACGGCATTTTTATGCGTATCATCCCAGCCCGTACGGCACTTTATTGTAACGGGTACAGAGCACTCCGCTGAAACACGACCCAGTCTATCGAAAATCTCACGTGCGAGTCTCTCATCGCGCATAAGCGCAGACCCACAGGCAACATTACAAACTTTTTTTGCCGGACAGCCCATGTTGAAATCAACCACTTGAGCCCCAAAATCACAAGCCCAATAAAAGGCATCCGCCAAAGCGTCAGGATCCGCGCCAAGCAATTGAACGACCCGCGGTTCTTCAGCTTCAAAAAAACGAAGCCGAGAAAGTGTCTTACGATTATTTCTCAACTGCGGCGCGCTCGCCAACATTTCACCGACAGCGTAATCAGCGCCAAACTCACAGCAAAGACGACGAAATGCGGCATCAGTGACACCGGCCATCGGCGCTAAAAACAACTGTCCGTCGATGCGGTGCCGTCCTAAATTAAAACTCATGAAATATTCTCAAGCAAAGATTGCTGTCACAATCGCGCACTAAAAGCCATTTTAATCAACTTGCTTATTTTTTGAGCAATGTTTGGCCAACAAAACAGAGGTTTAGCATCTCATCATCTGCTATGGAAAACGATTGGCCAGCGCTTTTAACGCCTCAGGCGTACCCACGTTTTCCCAGAAACCGTCAAAAATTTCGCCGCTAACTCGCCCTTCATCGATAAAGCGATAAAACCAAGGAAAAAGTTTGGCGAATTTAACGGGGACATCGGCGAAAATTTTCGGCGAAAAAAGCCCGATGCTCGAATATGTGTAAGCACGTGACATTCTTGTCACCCTGCCGTCTTTGAGATCCATATCCCCATCAGGATGAAAAGGCGGGTTCGGCACTAAGACCAAATGCGCGTCAATCAATCCGTTGCGGATGTGCTCCGCAACTCGTCCTTCGGTCAAACGTCTGAAGTCATAGTCTGAGGCAATATCACCGGCAACAACGATAAAAGGTTCATGGCCATCCGTTAATAGAGGCAAAGCACGCGCGATCCCGCCCAAAGTCTCGAGCGACTCGTCATAGTTTTTTCCCTCTACGGAATATGTGATGCGAGCCCCGCGATATTGAGTTCCCAATATCGGCTCAAAGGTGTCGGATAAATGCGCGGTATTGATCACAATATCTGTCACCCCGGAACGCACCAACGCATCCACCGACCAATCAATCAGTCGCCTGCGCCCAGCCTTCAGCAATGGTTTCGGCAAGGCGTCTGTCAAAGGCCGCATGCGGTTGCCGCGACCTGCCGCCAAGATCATCGCCCTCACGACAGTCCCCTAAAAGGTATAGCCATATTGAGGCACGCTGTCTTCAATCTGATCGACCAAATATAGCAACGCTTTAAGTTCATCATAGCGATGAGCCGTCTGACGGATGTAGTTGATAAACCGCGGCGTGTCAGACAAATATTTTGTTTTACCGTCGCGATAATAAAGGCGGGCGAAGATACCGGCGACCTTCAGATGACGCTGCAACCCCATCCATTCAACGTCCTTCCAAAACACCCCAAAATCATCTGGCACGGGAATATGGGCTTTCCTTGCCTTTTCCCAATAGCGAATCGTCATATCGATCACAAACGTTTCACCCCAGCTGATAAACGCGTCACGCAAAAGGGATGCGATGTCGTAGGAAACTGGTCCGTAAACCGCGTCTTGATAATCAAGAATTCCAGGGCCTGCCTGCTTCATCACCATTAAATTTCTGGGCATAAAGTCGCGATGGACAAAAACTTTGGCCTGAGATAAATTGTTCTGAAGTATGCGCTCAAAACAAACTTTCAACAGCGCGCTTTGCCGCTCATCGAGTGTTTTACCGCGATGTTTGCCAATGTACCACTCAGGGAAAAGAGACAATTCGCGGGACAACAATGCGCGGTCATAATCCGGCAACACTCCAGGCTCGGAAATGCTTTGCCACTTCACAAGCGCGTCAATCGCTTGGCTCATGAGTTCACGGGCGTTATCCTCATTGAGCACGCTCAGATAAGTTTGATCCCCCAAATCATCAAGAAGCAGAAATCCCCTCTGTTCATTTTTTTCATAAACATGAGGAACTGTTAGGGCGGCTTTTTCAAAAAGCGATGTCACACGAACAAAAGGCCTTACATCCTCATGGGCAGGCGGAGCATCCATGACAATGAATGTTTTCCCGTCAAGTGTCTTCACTCTATAGTAGCTTCTGAAACCGGCATCGGAACTTGCCGCTGTTTCACTTGATAAGTCCAATGCGTAGTGTTCGGCTATTGTGGCCAACCACTCATGGCGCTCATTCTGACGTTCTGTCATGCATCCCCCGTTAATTGCTTACAACTTTATGGGCGAAATTATGGCACGAGACAACAAGAGCGCCAAACTCATCGGCTATAATGGGCGGGTACTGTTTGACGAACCTAATTCATTCATTTCATGTCGGATTCTCTTCCCAAACTTAAGGCGGGGTTGCCTGCGCTCAAAATCGTGAGCCTTGCTTGCGCGCTCGCCTGCTCGGCCTACGCACACGCGCAAGCCTCCGATGGCATGCGTCTTCGCACCGCGGGCTCCTTGACTGATTCTTCCCAAGTGGTCAATGACAACAGCGCAAGCTTTATTTCAGCCGACCACATGGAGACAACCGACGACCAGATCATTCTCAAGGGTGACGCCGAAGTGCGACGCGCCGGCACTGTCATTCGAGGCGATAACATCACTTACACGCAATCGACCGACACAGTCGACGTCGAAGGCAACGCGATGGTCTCGCGCGCCGGCGTTCGTTTCGAAGGTCCGGAGCTGAACTATCAGATTGAAACAGAAACGGGCGAAATGCAGGATGTCGCCTACCAATACAGCGCCCGACGCATTCAAGGCAAGAGCAAATACGCCCGATTTGAGAATGGCCAGTCGACACAACTTCGCCAAGCCACGCTTTCAACCTGCAAACCCGGTAGCAAGGCCTGGTGGATCGAAGCGGACACGCTGACCATTGATGAAACCACCAACATTGCCACAGCGCACGACATGAGTTTCCACCTTGCGGGCTTGCCCGTGCTGGGCGCGCCGTACGCCTTCTTCCCGGTGGGTTCTGAGCGGCAAAGCGGTTTGCTGTTGCCGACATTCGGCATGAGTTCCGATTTAGGGCTTGATTATGCCCAACCTATTTACTGGAACATTGCGCCTAACTACGACTACACCTTCACGCCGCGCATTATGAGTAAACGCGGGCTGCTGCTTGGCAATGAGTTCCGTTTCCTCACTGAAAACATGGGCGGCACCATTACCTATGATTGGTTGCCCCGTGACATTGAGGAAGACAGAAGCCGCTATGGCGCTCGAGTGGACGCTTGGGCAAAATGGAATAACTTCGATTTCCTGGTTGACTACAACCGGGCAAGCGACGGCGACTACCTTGATGACTTTTCCGGCAATCTGCTTCAGGATGACTATTCCGTGCTCCCTCAAGATTTTTCTGTGAGCTACGGAAAAGATTTTTGGAAGGCAAGCTTAAGCGTGCGTAAAAATCAGGTCCTCGATCGTGACCACCATGATCCGATCGACCGACCCTATGAAAAAGTGCCAGAATTCCAATGGAGCGCCTATTACGCAGACTTCCACGGGTTTGAAATTTCGAGTGTTTTGGAAGCCACGCGCTTTAAGCACCGTGACAATGAGTTCAAACCCGAAGGCGACCGTTTCTACATGAATCACTCCGTGGCCTACCCGATGCGGGGCGCCTCTTGGTTTGTCACGCCTAAAGCCATGTTAACCGGTGTTTCATACAGTCTTACCGGCCTCGGTCAATTGGACAAACGGTTCCGTGACTCTATCGGTTACGAAAAAAATTCCAGTTTTGTTGTCCCAACATTTAGTTTGGACACAGGTCTGATTTTCGAACGTGACTCCTCATGGTTCGGTCAAGAAGCAACGCAAACTTTTGAACCGAGAATTTTCTACGTTTACACCCCCTACCGTGACCAAAGCAAAATGCCGGTCTTTGACAGCTCCTTTGCGGACCTGAGTTTCGGCAGCTTCTTCATGGAAAATATGTTTACCGGTCACGACCGCGTGTCTGAGGCCAATCAACTGTCCTTGATTTTGACCTCGCGTTATTTGGATCGCAAAACCGGTTTTGAATGGTTAAGCGCCTCAATCGGTCAACGTTTTTACTTCTCGGACCAAAAAGTAGCGTTGAACCGCTACACCGCTGATGATTGGCAGGACTACCTTTACGGCAACCGAAGCACCGAAGGTGTAATTCGCGACAGTAAAAGCGATTACCTCGCCGACATCACTGCCCATCTGACCAAGAATATTGTGGCCTCGACCACAGCGCAATACTCCACAACTGATAATCGAGTCACCCGACTGAATGCCGGCATCCGTTGGCAACCCAAACCCTCTTCAGTGGTGGGACTGTACTATCGGTACGACGATTTGCCAACGACACTTGAAGAAGACCGAATTAAACAAATTGACTTCGGTGTTCAGTGGCCGCTTACCAATTCGCTCTACGGTCTGGCAAGGTACAATTACGCCCTTGATGAAGGCAAGACCGTGGAAGTGCTTGCAGGTATCGAATACGTTGCCGACTGCTGGGCTTTACGCCTGGTCGGACAGCGAGCCTTGGACAGCGAAGACCGATACGACACGACTTTCTTTGTCCAGTTGGAGTTGACCGGCTTAGGCTCAATCGGATCCGATCCGCTTGAAAGCTTGCGCCGCGCCATCCCGGGCTACCGCCCCACGACAGATCAACCCGGAGCTGCCGGACTTTATGATTACTATGAATAAGCTGAAATATTTGGCGTTGCTTGCCGCCTTTTCCGCAAGCGTCTGCATGGCTCAAACGAGCGCGAAGAAGCCGGCCTCGGAGCCCGAATTTTTGAATGCTGTGGTCGCTGTCGTCAATAACGACGTCATCACTTCGGACGAATTGGCCGAACGCACCCACACGGCCGCGCTTAACTTAAGACGCCAAAAAATCGAATTGCCACCCATGCAGCAGTTGCGAATTCAAGTGCTCGAGCAATTGATTTTGGAGCGAGCCATGGCTCAGCGAGCTCGCGAAACAGGCATTCGTGTTGATGACGCCGTGGTCAATGCCACCATTGAGCAGATCGCTCAACAAAACAAGATCTCCGTGGCCGAGCTTCGCCGTCGTCTTCAATTAGACGGCGTAACCTTCCCCCAATTCAGAGAGGAGATCCGCTCACAGGTCATCGCCCAGCGTTTACGTGAACGCGAAGTTAACGATGAAATCAAGATCCCTGAGAGCGAAATTGACGCCTTCCTCGCCGATCAAGCAGGCTTTAACATCAATGACACCATTGAGTATGATGTCTCCCACATCTGGATCCCAACCAATGAAGGGATGAGCACAGAAGAACTCAATAACGCACGAGATGTTGCCGACAGCGTTTTGGAACGCGCTCAAGACGGCGAAGACTTCGGTGCGTTGGCGGCGAGTTTCTCCAAGGCTTCTGACGCCCTCGATGGTGGGAAGCTTGGCTGGCGCACGCTTTCCCAAATGCCCACGGCGCTCGCCGCTGCTGTGCGCGAAGCTCGTCAGCAATCATCCAAAGTAGCCATGAATGTAAGCTCCGATGGCTACTATATCGTGAAGGTTAATGGACGACGTGACGGCGTGAAAACGAAATTGGCGGGCGGTCCTGTCACTCAGACACACGCCCGACACATTCTGATGGCGGTAACCCCGGTTACTGATGAAGGCACTGTCCTTAACCGCTTAAATGACATCCGCAATCGTTTGATCAATAAGAAGGAAGACTTTGCCACACTGGCACGGTTGCATTCTGTTGATGGTTCTGCCACTCGCGGCGGCGACTTGGGTTGGCTTCAACCCGGCGACTCGGTTCCGGCGTTCGAAGAGGCAATGAATCGCCTCAAGCCTGGTGAAATCAGCCAACCGGTGAAGACCCAATACGGTTACCATATCATCCAAGTGGTCGAACGTCGCGAAGAAGCGATGAACGATGAACGCATGCGTTACATGGCCCGTCAGATTCTGCGTCAAAGAAAGATGGCAGAAGCCACAGCCAACTGGCAACGTGAACTGCGCGATCGCGCCTACGTTGAAATCCGACGCGAAGAACTTTAATAACAGGTCTGTACGGATATGCAAAACGGATTAGCCGGGCACCGTGCCCGCAAGCGCTTCGGTCAGAATTTTCTGCATGACGAGCATTGGATCGAGCGTATCGCGCGAGCGATCGACGCCCGGCCCGGCCAAACCGTTGTTGAAATCGGTCCGGGTCAAGCGGCGCTGACTCGAAAAATGATTGCCGATGCCGGCCACGTAACCGCCATCGAAATTGACCGTGACCTTGCCGCCTGGCTCAAAGACACCTTCCCTGAGACGCTGACGCTCATTGAAACCGACGCGCTTAAATTAGACTGGGGCACGGTTTATCCCGGTCAAGCGATAAGAATTGTCGGCAACCTCCCTTACAACATTTCCAGCCCTTTGCTTTTTCACTTAATGAGCGTGGCTGACCGTGTCATTGACCAGCATTTCATGCTTCAAAAAGAAGTTGTTGATCGCATGGTGGCTACCCCCGGCAGCAAAGTCTACGGAAGGCTATCTGTGATGTTGCAATACCGCTATCGGATGCAAAAGATGTTTGATGTCCCGCCCGGCGCTTTCACGCCGGCACCAAAGGTGACAAGCTCGATTGTGCGTATGATCCCCAAAAAAAGCGAAGAACTGTTGCCTGTTGACTCAGAGCGCTTCTCCGCAATTGTGGCAGCGGCATTCAACCAACGTCGTAAAACCCTTCGAAACGCTCTTGCAAAAATTCTGACAGAAGAAGAGATTAAAAATGCCGGAGTCGACCCGGCGCTGCGCGCTGAAGCTTTGGATGTTGAGGCCTTTGTGGCCCTTGCGCAAACATCGTCTTAAAAAAGCAACGTCGGCATATATACGCCTTTAAGCTCACGCCTGGCGTTTTCATAGTCCGGATAGATCTCCGAGACCCGCTTCCAAAACCGCGGACTGTGGTTCATTTCATCCAAATGAGCAAGTTCATGCGCGATTACGTAATCAATAAGGTTTGGCGCGAGATGAATCAATCGCCAATTAAGTCTGATGCGCCGATCAGCGCTGCATGAGCCCCAACGCCCCTTGGCACCCGACAACCCCCAGCCGCGAAAGCTCACCAAGGCCATTTGTGACATTGTCGTGATGCGATCACCCATGTACCGTTCGGCTTCTTTTTTAAACCATACCTGAACCCAATCTTTCACTCGTCCTTCCTGCGTGTCTTTCGCAGTATTGACAATAAGTTCCAACCCCTCTTTACCCTCTGAGAGGAAAACTGAACGGGCAGACGGATCCAGGCGCAAAGTAAGCGTTTGACCAAGGTAGGGAATTTTTGCGCCATCAACGAAATGCACAGTCTGCATACCGATTTCTTTTTGCCAATGGTCAAACTCTGTCAGCTTTTTTTGAATCCAGCCCTCTTTTTCCTGAAGCATCTTTTCAATTTCTGCCACAGATACCCACTGAGGCGCTCGAACAGTCACTCCTTTTTCATCAACAATAAAGCCGACGGTCTTTCGTTTTGCGCGTTCCAGGCGATAGGTGAAAATTGGAGTCAAATCAAAATTTTTCCTGATGGGCTTAAGATTCTTTTCTGGATGCGGGGGTGACTTCGGCGCCTGAGGCTGCTTTTTGAGCTCAGCCTTATTTTCAGGATGTTTTCCCCCAAACAAGTCACTAAAAAAATCAAAAGAAAGCTGTTTCACAATGGTCTTCAGAAACAAAAAAAATCAACCCTCTGCACTACAGTAACATTTTTTCTAGAAGCTGAGGAAAAAATATTCCGTCCTATTTCGGTATTGAAGTCAAAAATGCTTTTAAGACGCTTTGGACTATTTCTGTCCTTGAAGCTCATTGGTGATTTTCCCCTGATATAAATCAGGTGAAATCACGTGCATTTCTCCCTCAATCCAGCCGACGAGCTCTGCTTGTACCTCATCAAAAGAGCGCCCTGCGGTATGAATCAACGGTCCCACGGACACGGTAATTAATCCCGGCTTTTTAGAAATGGAATTTCTCGGCCAGCACTCCCCTGAATTAAGCGCTATGGGGATGATCGGTGTGCCTGTCGCGACTGCAAAGCGGGCACCGCCGGACTTATAGTGCGTCATTTGACCCGGGGCAGTTCTCGTGCCTTCAGGAAACATCGCCAACCACCATCCCCGCTTTAAAAACTCTTGTCCCTGACGCATAAATTGCTCATAGGCTCTTGACCCTTTCTTACGGTCAATAGCCATCATATGAAGCGTCGCCAAAGCCTGACCAAACACGGGCACATAGTGCAACTCTTTTTTGTAGACAAAGCTTGTTTGGTGAGGAATTTTTGCTCCTAAAGCAAAAATATCCCAAGCGGACTGATGCTTTGAGAGCACTAAAACCGAAGTGCCGTCAGTGGGGAAATTCTCCAATCCCTTGAATTGGTACCGCATTCCGCAGATTAGTTCCCCCATTTTGAGCATGAATTGCGCCCAGCGCATCGCCAACGAATATCGGAGCGACAACGACGCCGGATACAAAAGAATCATAACCAACGCCAACGGCACCAAGGTCACCGCTAACACCAAGTAATAAATCCAACCGCGGATTGCAGACATTTTTTAATTCCATTAACACGAAAGGCCCCGAAGCGGAGCCTTTCGCCATAGTTTTCACGCGCAAAAACTACTTCGCCAAGCGAGAAAGCTCGGCCACCATGTTCATTGTACGGTGTAAACGCCACAAAAGCGCCAAACGGTTCGCACGAACTTTTGCGTCTTCCACGTTCACCATGACATCTTCAAAGAACTTATCAACCGGCGCTTTCATTGGCGCCAAACTCTTGAGCAGTTCTGTATAACGTCCTTGCTCATAATCGGCCTTGGCGCGAGGCTCGGCTTCGCACAAAGCATCGTAGAGCGCCTTTTCAGCTTCAGAATCAAAGAGCGTCTCGTCCACCACATCGGTTTCAGGCGCCGATTTTTTGATGATATTGCCGATACGCTTATTGGCCGCAGCCAAGGCTTCAGCCTCGGGTAATTCACCAAAAGCGCGCACGGCTTCAAGACGTGCGGGCACATCCAACACGGCAGTCGGATGCGTGGCAAGCACCGCGTCGACTTCCTGCGCGCTGTAACCCTTATCCTTAAACATCACACGCAAGCGATCTTCAAAGAAAGCTAAAAGTTCATCACGGGCATCCTTAATGTTTGCCACTCCCTTCATGGCTTCATAGCCGATGTTAACCAAATCCGTAATAGCCACATTCAGACGCTTTTCGATCAACATGCGCAAAACACCCAACGCATGACGACGCAACGCAAACGGGTCTTTGTCACCGGTAGGCATCTGACCAATTCCGAAAAGACCGGAGAGCGTTTCAAGCTTATCCGCCAATGCGACAGCCAAGCTCACGGGCGTAGAGGGCAGTGCATCACCGGCAAAGCGAGGTTGATAGTGTTCGCGAATAGCCAACGCGACCTCTTCGCTTTCACCATCGTGAAGAGCGTAATACTCACCCATGATGCCCTGCAGCTCAGGGAATTCGCCCACCATTTGCGTCAAAAGATCAACCTTAGCCAATTGCGCTGCGCGCACGGCTTTGTCACGGTCTGCTCCGATTAAATCCGCAACTTTGGCGGCGATCACTTTGACACGTTCAACGCGCTCGGCCTGAGTGCCGAGCTTATTATGGTAAACCACATTCTTTAAAAGATGGATGCGGCTTTCCAGCGTTTGCAGACGGTCTTGATCGTAGAAGAATTTGGCATCAGCCAAACGTGCGCGCACCACGCGGGCATTCCCCGCGCTGATGGCTTCGCCCCCGTCCTTGGCTTCCAATTGAGAAACCAGGAAGAAGCGATTCATCAAACGACCTTTTTCGTCTTGGACCGCGAAGTACTTCTGATTTTGCTGCATCGTCAAAATCAGGCATTCCTGCGGCACCTTCAAAAATTCCTCTTCAAAAGATGACTGATAAATCACAGGCCATTCAGTCAACGCTGTCACTTCATCAATCAAGTCTTCAGGCATGATCGCTTCGCCATGAATCGAACGAGCACCTTCAGTCACATCGTGCACAATCTTTTCGCGGCGTTTGGCAAAAGAAGGCATAACCTTGCCTTCGGTCATCATTTGCTCTTCGTACGCATCTGCCGAATGCAAAGAGATTAAACCATGGGTGTGGAAGCGATGGCCGCTTGTCACACGATCAGCCTTCAAACCCAAAAGGCTCACCGGCACGACTTCATCACCGTAAAGCGCCACGAGATGCTTGGCGGGACGGACAAAAGACACCGTCGTGAGACCGTCGGCCAATTGATAATGCATCACTTTCGGAATCGGCAAATTAAAGGCTGCAGCCTCCAGGGCTGTCTGAAGACCTTGAAGCAACGACACACCGGGGCGAATACCTTCATAAAAAAGTTGTTCGTTTTTGCCGTCATTGACCCGCTTCAAGCTGGCGACATCCGCGACAATACCCAGAGCCTTCATCTTCTTTTCCAAAGCCGGCGTCGGATTGCCGTCCGCATCAAGGCCCACTTTCACGGGAACAAGCTTCTGTTTAAAGGCCTGATCGGGCGACTTGGACAAAACGTTCGTCACCAAAGCGGCCAAGCGACGGGGAGAGCCGAAAACGGTCGTTTGGCTACCTTCCTCCAAAAAGTGCTGAGAGGCCAAGCTCTTTGTCAAATTCTGAGCAAACGCTTCGGAGAGTTTCTTCAGTGCCTTAGGCGGCAACTCTTCGGTTTGCAATTCCACTAACAAACTGGTCATTTTCACTTGCCTCTTAGGAATTCTTTTTCAACATCGGGAAGCCCAGGCGTTCGCGGGCGTCGTAGTAACTTTGAGCAACAGAGCGGCTGATCGTGCGAATGCGAGCAATATAGGCCGCGCGCTCGGTAACACTGATGGCACCTCGGGCATCAAGAAGGTTAAACGTGTGGCCGGCCTTGAGCACCATTTCATAGGCCGGAAGCGCGAGATTTAAGTCCATCAAACGCTTGGCTTCGCCTTCAAAGTAGTCAAACTGATGCAAAAGTTTTGCAGGGTCGCTGGCTTCGAAGTTGTAATGACTTTGCTCAACTTCATTTTGATGGAAAACATCGCCGTAGGTCAGAGTACGAGTGGAACCATCCGCATCCTGCCAACGCGTATAAACCAGGTCAAAAACATTGTCACAGTTTTGCAGATACATTGTCAGGCGTTCAAGACCGTAGGTGATTTCACCGGTGATCGGCTTGCACTCCAAACCACCCACCTGTTGGAAGTAAGTGAACTGCGTCACTTCCATGCCATTCATCCACACTTCCCAACCCAGTCCCCAAGCGCCGAGCGTCGGGTTTTCCCAGTTGTCTTCCACAAAACGGATATCGTTGATTTCCGTGTCAATACCCAAAGCGCGAAGACTGCCCAAATACAAATCCACAATGTTCGTGGGAGCGGGCTTAATCACCACCTGGAATTGATGATGTTGGTGCAAACGGTTGGGGTTTTCGCCATAACGGGCGTCCTTTGGACGACGAGAAGGCTGCACATAGGCGGCGCGCCAGGGTTCCGGTCCCAACGCTCTTAAGAAAGTGGCTGTGTGCGAAGTGCCTGCGCCCACTTCCATGTCAATCGGCTGCAAAAGCGCGCAGCCTTGTTGATTCCAATACTGCTGTAAACGCAGGATGACTTCCTGAAATGTAATCATCGGTTCAATCCCAAAATTGAGAAATCGGTTAAGGGGTTTTAGGACCCCGAAAATTTTTTAATTTTAGTCCTTTTATCTGCGCTTTACGGAAAAAGCGCAAATAAAGGCCCCCGCCAACATCAAAATAGACAAAATAACGATGGGCCAATCACCGTATTTGACATAAGGAGTAGCCTCCCCCTTCATTGTCGTGACAGTCACGTCCAGCGTGGCGTCAATGTCTGTTGCCAACTGTTTAATCACTTTTCCGTTGGCACCCACATAGGCGGTCTCTCCGCTATTGGTCACATTCAATAGCGGTCGGGCAGTTTCAAGCGCCCGCATGCGGGAAATCTGCAAGTGCTGGCTCGCGGCCTTGACCGGTCCGAACCACTTTAAATTTGAAAGGTTGATAAGCAGTTCAGGCGACTGTTTCTCCCACGCCTCAATCCATTCATTGCCGAACAAGTTTTCATAGCAAAGATTGACAGCCGCCGTGTGTCCAGCGATGTTCATAGTCAAGGCGGAATTTGTCCCGTCCTCCAAATCCGTCATCGGAATGCGCATCGAGTCAATAAACCAACGGAACCCCCACGGCACAAACTCACCGAAAGGCACAAGATGGCGTTTTTGATAAACCGACAAACTCCCGTCAGGGCTCATGCCGATCGCGGCGTTGCTGTAGCGCCCCTCCTCAGAGAGCCAAAATGCGTTAAACAAGAGGAATTTATTTTCAGTTTTAACCCATTCAGTCAAACGTTTTTGCTGACTTTGAGGGAATTGCTGCCAAGCAAGCGGATATACGGATTCCGGCAAGATCACTGCGTCAAGCGGCGTTTTTTCCACCTTGACGTTATCAAGATAGAAATACGCCTCGTCAAAGCGCTCACTCATGGATTGCTGCAAAAGACGAGGCTCAAGATTCGGTTGAACAAGACGCACTGAGATTTCACCTGAGGGCTCGCTCCAAACAATCTTTTGCCCTGCCATAGAAAGAAGCATCACAGAAAAAACTGTGATCGCACAGGCGGCGACATAAAGCCACTTGGTGCGAAGAGTCCAAATGGCCCCTAACAGCCCCGCGATCCAGGCAAGCCCCAACAAAACACCGAAACTCCCCACAAACGGGGCCAAACCCGCTAAAGGCCAATCAACAACGGCATAGGCAGGATTTAACCATGGGAAACCGGTGAGCACCCAACCGCGCAACCATTCAAAAATAGTAAACGAGGCAGGGATTGACAACCCCATCCGCAAGGCGGGATCCGAAATCCATTTCGTCGCAAGGACAAAAGAAAGCGTCGGAAATAGCGCAAGCGCCAATGAAAACACCGCCGTTGTCACATAGGTCCACTCCAGCGGCATGTAACCGTAGTGATACATGCTGTAGTAAACCCAATTGATACCGCTGACGAACCAACCAAAGCCAAAGGACAGCCCCCACATGGCCACATGCTTGATATTTTCCGTGGTACCCACGATATAAAACATCACGATAAGAGCGGCCAAGGCAAAAAGCGGCTCATTGGCAGGCGCAAAAGCGCTCGCGAGCGACACCCCGCAGCAGAAAGTTAAAACAAAACGGTACAAGTAGTACTTTTGAGTCGACGACAACAACTGCATTTATTCTTCTTTCCTAACCGGATCCTGTGGAGTAATTTTTTCTACCTTTACAAGTCTCACCTGGCGTTCATCGGCGCGCAAAACTGTAAACCGGAAGCCTTCAATGACAACAGTCTCGCCAATCTTCGGCATGTGCTCCAAACGGTCAGCGATAAGACCGCCTATCGTTTCACAATGGCAATCCTCATCGGTATTGATTTCGGTGGCGAAAAACTCATTGAATTGTTCAATTTCCGTTAGCGCTTTCACCCGCCAACAACCGTGCTTGGGATCTTCCAGAATGTTATCCGCATCCTCGTCCACTTCATCGAATTCATCGTCAATTTCGCCCACGATTTGCTCGAGCACGTCTTCGATTGTGATCAGGCCTGAGACGCTTCCGAATTCATCGACCACAATAGCCATGTGGTTTCGCTCAAGTTTAAAGTCACGCAAGAGATCATTTAAGGGCATGCTCTCAGGAATAAACTTCGCCTCCCGCAAATGATCTTTAGCCTTAAATTCCGAGTCAACCAAAACCCGCAGAATTGTCTTGGCATGCAAAATCCCAATAACATTGTCACGATCATCATCCATGATGACAGGAAAGCGCGAGTGCCCCGCTTCAATCATTTTCGGCAACCACTCGTCCTTACTCTTACTTAAATCCACCACTTGCATCTGCGAGCGCGGCACCATCAGATCGCAGGCCCTGAGATTGGAGAATTGCATCACGCCTTCCATCATCTTCAGAGCGGAATCATCGATGAGCTTTTGTTCGTTCGCTTCGTGGAGCGTGTCGATAAAGTCTTCACGCGTCGGCGTATGGAAAACGCCGGAGAGGCGTTCAAGAAATGTGCGGTGTTTCGAGGGACCCGCCTTAAGCGGAGGTTCTGTACTCATGAATTCTGTTGCATCCAACATCTATAAACAGCGAAACTTCAATATTATCAGGGATTTCAAATGACTGCACAGTTCAATAGGAGCGATCCTAAAAAATTCTCCCAGAGTTCTTGGCGCTTATATTGCAGATCAATTGACAACTCAAATGTGATGTTCTGGCAATCATTAAACCGGATTTGTTGCCACTAAGAGTAGTAATAGAAATCTCAGATCAAAAACTTGCTTTCGCCAAACCCTTTATTGAAAAAGAAAACCTCGCAACATTCTCAGTCGCGAGGCAGTTTCTTGATTAGGGTTCAACTCTGAAAAATCACTTCTTGAAATGAAACTTCTTTTTACCGGTCAATAAAATCCGATCCTCATACGGATTGTCGAATCCCAATTCCAATAATGCGCCAATTTCCTTGTCTTCCATGACATTGGCGTCTGTTTCATTCATGTGATCATAACCATGAGCATGAAGCGCGCCATGAATGAGCAAGTGTGCCAAATGCTCATCAAAGGATTTATTCTGCTTTTTGGCTTCCTTCTTCAAAACGGGCACGCAGATCACCAGGTCAGCGATAGCCACCGGTTCATGCTGATAATCAAAGGTGAGCACATTGGTCGCATAGTCTTTGTGGCGGTATTGGGCATTCATTTCGTGCCCCTCTTCTTCTCCCACAAACATCACATTGAGCTCAGTGTCCCGTTCAATAGCGGCCTTCACCCATTTTTTCATCTTTTTAGTCGATGGCAGTTTGAAGTCACCGTGCTCAAAAACATTAAATTTCAGTTTCTTCTTCGACATGATTATCGGGTCTCCTCTTTGAGGGCCTTAGCCAGCTGTCTTCTCTCATCAGCCTTAGCGTACGCTTCTACGATGCGGGCGACAAGGGGATGGCGCACAACATCGGCCGCCGTGAAATACGTCATTGCGATACCGCGAACGCCCGCCAATACATTTTGCGCCTCGACAAGTCCGGATCTCGTTCCCCTCGGCAAATCAATTTGGGTCACGTCTCCGGTGATCACCGCCTTGGATCCGAATCCGATACGCGTCAAAAACATTTTCATCTGTTCAGGCGTTGTGTTTTGAGCCTCATCCAAAATCACGAAGGCATTATTGAGCGTGCGACCTCTCATGTAAGCAAGCGGCGCAATTTCAATTGTTTGACGCTCCAGCAGGCGCTGGGTTTTATCAAATCCCAACAGATCAAAAAGTGCGTCGTAGAGCGGCCTCAAGTAGGGATCAACCTTTTGAGAGAGATCGCCCGGCAAAAAGCCGAGGCGCTCACCCGCCTCCACCGCCGGCCGCGTCAAAATAATGCGCTCAACTCGATCACGTTCGTAGGCATCCACCGCGGCAGCCACCGCCAAATAGGTCTTTCCGGTGCCAGCAGGTCCGATCCCAAAAGCAATGTCGTTATCCAAAATCGACTGAATATAGTCATTTTGACGAGGGGTTCGTCCCTGCAATTCACGACGTTTTGTATGAAGAACCGGTGAAGTGGGCGAGTCACCGTCCACCTTTTTGGCGTTTTCTCCCACAAAAAAGAGCTGCACGTCATCGGTTGTCAATTCATCCGCGCTGCTTTCCGCGCGAATAGCCAACGTCTGCAAAGCGTTTAACGCGTCGCGGGCTTTTTGCGTTTCACCTGAAATTCGGAATTGATTATTGCGGCGAGAAATGGAGACATCCAAAATTACCTCAATTTGACGCAAATTCGCGTCCATCGGCCCGACTAGGCTCGCCAAAGCCGCATTGCTCAAATCCAAATTAAGGGATAGCACTTTTTCTTCGTCTGCCATTTTCCTTTCTAAACCCTTTCACCCAACAACGTGTGGGGATTGACTTCCGTTATTCTCACATTCACCATGGTGTCGGTGAGTGATTCGTCGCCCACAAAATTAACGATACGGTTGTTGTCCGTTCGCGCCGCCATCATACCGCGACCGCGTCGCGAAGGCCCAATCACCAGCACCCGCTGCACAGTGCCCAACATCGATTGCGCAATTTCCGTAGCCTTGGCGTCGTTTTTAGCTTGAAGAATCTGAAGCCGTTTTAACTTCACTTCCAAAGGCGTGTCATCTTTTAAATAAGCCGCGGGCGTCCCCGGGCGACGACTATAGACAAAGGAAAAGCTCGCATCAAAGCCCACGTCGTCCATGAGTTTTAACGTGGCCTGGAAATCTTCCTCAGTTTCTCCCGGGAAACCCACAATGATATCGGTCGCGATCGAAATATCCGGGCGAACAGCCTTGAGGCGTCGAATAATCGACTTGTATTCGAGCACCGTGTAGCCGCGCTTCATCGCGGCCAAAATTCTGTCGGATCCGGATTGAACCGGCAGGTGCACATGATTGACCAATTTATCAATTTTGCCGTAGGCGTCAATCAGGCGCTGCGTGAATTCTTTCGGATGCGAAGTGGTGTAACGAATGCGCTCGATACCGTCAATTTCCGCAACGTACTCTAAAAGCATAGCGAAGTCCGCGATATCGCCGTCGGGAGTTTCTCCTCGATAAGCATTCACGTTTTGCCCCAATAGCGTCACCTCTTTGACGCCCTGGGCGGCCATCTTTGCCACCTCAATGAGTACATCGGCCATAGGGCGCGAAATTTCCTCACCCCGGGTATACGGCACAACGCAATAAGAGCAATACTTGCTGCAGCCCTCCATGATGGAGACAAAAGCCGTGGCCCCTCGAGCCTGGGGTTCAGCCAAATGGTCAAACTTTTCAATTTCCGGGAATCGGATATCCACCTGAGGACGATGGGTTTCGTTGACTTTTTTAACCATGTTGGGCAAACGGTGAAGCGTTTGCGGACCAAAAACGATATCCACGTAGGGCGCGCGGGACAATATCTTTTTGCCTTCTTGACTTGCGACACATCCTCCCACGGCGATCAGCATGTCGTCCTTGTGGACTTCTTTTTTAGTATCGCGAATACGTCCCAATTCTGAAAAAACCTTTTCTTGGGATTTTTCACGAATGGAACAAGTATTCAAAACAACGAGATCAGCCTCGTTCACCTTTTCCGTACGTTCATAACCGTTGGCAACCATCAGGTCAACGATTTTTTCCGAGTCGTACTCATTCATTTGGCAGCCAAAGCTGCGGAGATAAATTTTTTTCGCGGTCACGGTTTACATCCGTTGCACAAAAGATGATTTGTCTTTAAAAACAAATCGTTGTTAATAAAAATGAAAAGAGGAAGTATAGCAATTCCCCAAAAACTCTTTCTTCAACAAGTGACTATTCGGAAAGCGCGCACGATTATCCCAACAAAACACGCCAACGTTCGGATTCGGGATCCCCCCACCAAACGTTGGCGTTACTTAAAACACCTAGTTATCGCTAACTAAACTCTTTTTTATTTGATCTTATTAAAATCAGCCTCCAACATCTGAGCGGCTTTTGCCAAACGATCCTTTTGAGCTTGAGACCATTTAGCATTATCAGCCAGTCGCGTCTGCGCGGATTTCAGCATTTTTTCCATTTCAGCCGGTTGAGGACCGCCTAAAGTCTTGCGGTTATTCACAATCGAGCGCGGATCAATTGTCGCTTTGAATTCTTCTTCACTCATCGGCAACACCGTTGAGCCTTTCGGATATTCTTTCTTGACCACTTCTGCGTAAATAACCTTCATTTGCTCATACGGGAAGTCAAGCGGACGCAAATTATTTTTCTTGGCATAAGTCACCATCTGACTGGCCACATGATGGCCGACACGGAACGGCAGCTTGTATTCACGCATCAAGCGATCGGCCACTTCCTGAGACGATGTCCAGTCGTTATTGAGTTCTTCAAGGGCACGATCAGGATTAATTACCAAAGCGTTAATGACACGATTGAGCTTATTGATGGCGTTGATGGTTTCTTTCACCACCAAAGTGTTGTCGGCGATATCCTTCGGGTCGCTCATGCCGGGAGTGATGTTATGGGCTCTGAGGATATTGCCCTCGGCATAGCCAATGGCTGTCGAAGCGGCCTGGCGGGTGTCATTGAGCAAGCCTGGGTTGCGTTTTTGCGGCATCGCGGTTGAAGCGTAAGTATTGCCGCCACCTTCTTGCAATAAAATCCACGGACGAGTTTGCGCGTATTGGGTCAACGTGTCTTCAACGAAATGACCGATATGCAAATTAAGCGCCGTGACAACGCCTGCCAGCTCAACAGGATTTTCCATAGAGGAGATTTGACTGGCATCGTAGGCGTTTTCCACAATCTTGGAAAAACCAAGATATTTCGCCATTCTTTCACGGTCAAGCGGCCAAGAGGTGCCGTTTAACACAGTTGTGCCCATAGAGCTGCGATCCAAGCGGACCATAAAGTCTTGGATGCGGTCCGCGTCACGCAAAAAGCCCGCGATATGACCTAAAAGCTGGTGACCGTAAGTATTGGGCTGAGCGGGAACACCGTTAGTGTAATTAGGCACCAACGTAGCCTTATGAGTATCGGCGAGCTTCCACAACGACTGTGTCATCTGATTGAGCGCATCGGACATCGCAAGCACGTCTTCCATCATGATTAAGGAGCGGTGGGTGGCGTGCATATCCTGACTGGAACGACCCGCGTGAATAAGGGAAGCTTCAGGACCTGAGGCTTTGATCAGATGAGGTTCAAAAGTCAGCGCCTTCTTCGGACGCGGACCTCCGTTATTGCCGGCTTCAATCACCTTGCGCAAACCATTGGCAATTTTCACCGCATCCTTTTTATCCAAAAGTCCCTCATCGGAATTGATCACGATGGAGGCTTTGTTGATCTGCGAAATCCAGTAAAACTCATCGTGAGCCGGGTTGATCTGAGCGGCGGCAGCGGCGGAACGGTTTATCCCATTGTCACCAATATCGCTCCGATGTTTGACAGCTTGCCGGATAAAAATCCTCGTCGGATCGGCGCCTATTTGATTTGGGTGGGATTGGCGAGTTCCTGCGTTACCAGCTCTATCTTCCTAACCGGCCAAGCCCCCAACCCTTTGGCGTTAACCTTAATCAGTAAAAGCGGCGTGGCCGTGCCCGATTGGTTCGGATGGTTTCTTGCCAACCTTCCCATCGGTATCCTTTTATTTATTTTGACACCGCTTCTGGCGTTTTGGTTTTATCCGCCGGAAATTAAAGGGTCTCGAGAAATCGCTCAGTGGGCACGCGATGAATACCAAAAATTGGGCTCCATGACTAAAGAGCAGATCTATATGGTCATCATTGCGCTCTTGGGATTAACACTTTGGATCGGTTCAAGCGCCTTTAAAATCAACGCCACCACCACCGCATTGTTAATGATCGTTTTAATGGTCGGCACCCGCGTGATTGAGTGGAAAGATTTTCTTCATAACACGGCGGCCTGGAACACTCTTGTTTGGTTTGCCACCTTGGTGGCCATGGCCGATGGTCTGAAAAATGTAGGCTTTCTTTCTTGGCTTGCCACTTCATTTGGCAGCACGCTTGCCGGCATGGGTTCCACTATGGCTGTTTTGCTGCTTTTGGTGCTCTTTTGCCTGTTGCGTTATTTCTTCGCCTCGGGCACCGCTTACGTAACAGCCACCATGGTGATATTTGTCACTATCGCTCAGTCAATTCCCGGAATTGATATTGCCAAAACCATGCTGCTATTGTGCTTGCCGATGGGGTTCATGGGTGTCATCACTCCTTATGGAACGGGATGCTCACCGCTATTTTTCGGCAGCCGTTACATCCCGGGACCAAGATTTTTCCTTTTAGGCGCAATCTTTGGGGCAATTTACTTAATCGCTTACATATTAATCGGCATCCCATGGCTTAACTTCATTTTCCCGTATGTGACAATGAGTTAAATTGAGATTGAGGGAGGAAGATATGATTAAAAAAGGTTTGATGTGCGCGGTGACCTTGGGGATATTATGTTCTTCCTCCTGGGCTGCGCCGCTATACAACGACAATATTGTCTGCAACTTATCGGCGACGGCCAACGGCGGTTACGAGGGCGACTGCTACGTTCCCAATCAGGTCAACGATCTTGCCATCAATTTCGATGGTCTGAATTCTCAATACTCTAAGCCTTATTTTCCCGATCGACGCGTTAATGTCAGGCTCCGCAAGGATAAAAGCGAACTGCTGATAGGCCAAATGCAAGGCCGGAAAGTTGAAGATCCGACACTTTTTGAAGTGGTTATGGAAAAAGGTCACCCTTCTTACGGGAAACTTCCTTACGGGTGGTTTAATGTCAAGCGGTTTTCTTTAAACGAAAAAGAAGCGAATTTTGTCTTTGATGCCTCTCGTCAAAGTCCGCCCACCGCCGAAGATCTAAAAATCATTAAACGAGCGAAAGAACTCATCAGCAGCCCCGAAAAATGGAATCGGAAAGACACACGACAGTGCGAACCCACCGACACCACTTACAGCATCTTTTGCGCCATGATGAAAGCTCAAAATGAAATCCTTGAGCGCCCCCATTACAGGCAACCGGCGATGCAGGCATTTCGAGAGGTGTTAAACACCATGGGGCAGGGACGCTTTGATAAGCACCGTCTTCAAGATTGGAATAATCACCCGGACACCACTTTCAGCGAAGTACAAAAGCTCTTTGACGTGACTTATGAACGACTGGATTCCCTGATGAAAGAAAAGCGTTAAATGACATAATTAAAAAAGGTTTCGACATGAAGGCTCTGTGGATGTTTTTGTCCTCATTTTGTTTTGCCCTAATGGGCGTGTTCACCAAAATGGGATTGGAGCATTTCGGAGCCTATGAACTGGTGTTTTATCGCTCACTCGTCGCCATCGTCATCCTGAGCGCGTTTATTTATTACAACAAAATCGGTTTGCGCTCTTCGACGCCATGTCTTCATTTGGGTAGAAGCGTCTTCGGTGCCTTATCCGTGCTGTTTTTCTATTTTAGCCTTACCGATCTCCCTATCGGCACTTCGACAACGCTGACTTATTCATCCCCGTTGTTTATCGCCCTCTCTGTGCTGATTTTTTCCACTCACGTTGAGAAAAAATATTCGCTTTTAGCCGCCATTGTCGTGGGTTTCACCGGAATTGTGTTGGTCGCTCAACCGACTTTTTCTATGAATTTTCAAAACGGTATTATTTTCGGATTGCTTTCCGCGCTGTGCTCAAGCTTCGGCTATCTGTATGTCAAACAACTCGGCAAAAGAAATGAGCCGGTTACCCGCATCGTGTTTTATTTTTCTGTGGCGGGACTGCTTTTGAGTTTTTTAGGAATCGCGTTTACGGAAGCAGAGTTTTCTACGCTAAACACCCACAACGTCATTCATTTATTAGGAATGTCAGTAAGCGCCTTGCTTGCTCAATGCTGCCTCTCGCTCGCTTACGGCTATGGCAATATTCTGCTGAGCGCCTGTCTGCAGTTTTCGGTGATCGTGATGTCAGAGATCGCCGGAATATTCCTCTTTGGCGATCAGATTGTGCCTCAAGTATGGCTGGGAATAGCCGTGGTCATCACGGCGATGGTTTTTGCTACACTCGTTTTGGCTCGGGCAAAATAACTATTCCGTGACAAAAACGTTGTTTGCCAACATCACCGCTTCAAAGTTTTCGATGCAGCGCTTTACAGCTTCTGGATTGCGTTGACAATACGAAAGCACAATATAGTTGAGCACTGTCATAATGGACGAATACCCCGTGGTGAATCCGTAATAGTTCAAATAGATTTCCAAATAAAGATCAGCCAATTCTCCAAAAATTGATTCGCTAGAATGGCCTATGCAAGCGATAAAGCAGCCTTTATCTCTCAAATACTTAGCCGCTTTCAGAATATTTTTTGGGTACCGGGGAAACGCAAAAACAATGACAAGATCACGATCTGTGGCGCTTGATAAGGATTGGTAAGTGTTTTGATCAAAACGTGAAACTACAAAAACGTCCTGGCGAACCTTCCCCAATTCATAGCTCAAAAGCGAGGCCATCGCGGCCGACGCGTGCTGTCCAAGCACGAAAACTTTTCGGTAAGAAATGAGCTTATCAACAATGAGGCCAAGTTTATGATGATCGACAGACTTCAACTTCTCCAATTCATTTTGCTCGCCCTCAATCATTTTCTCAATGAGCGCCTCGGAATTTAAATGCTCACACCAGGCAAGCCATTCATCGGTCTTATTGAGAACGCGAAGGGAGTCATAAAAAGCCTCTCTGAAATCACCATACGATTGAAAGCCCAGTGAGTGGATTGTTCTTAAAATCGTTGACACACTCACCGTGGATCGAGCGGAAAGCTCTTCCAAAGTCATATGGTAAACATCCTGCTTATGTTGCAGAATAAAGTTCGCCAACGTCCGTTTTTGTGATGCCCTATTTGTTTTTAGTTTTTCAATTTCGTTGATTAACACAGTGAGCACCCGGAGAGATAAGAGAGACAGGAGAAGATTTTAGCAGTTACAAAAAGAGCCCGAAAACAAAAGTTCCCGAGCTCTTTAGACTAGCTAATCAAGCAAAGATTAGAACTTGTGAACCATACCAAAGGCGAATTGGTATTGATCTAGTTCAACCTTCTTGAAGCCATCATCAGCACCGTTGCCACCCTTGAGTTCGCGGTTGTTGTACACACCGAATGCATACAAGTTCGTGCGCTTGCTCAACGGGTACTTGTAAGCCAAGCCTGCAGAGTAAGCGGTAGCATCGAGATCTAAGTTTTCTTCTTCAGCATCTGTGTAAGCTAAAGTCACCAAGAAGTTACCACCGAAAGCGGGAACATCAGCACCAACAGCAACACCGTAACCCTTGAACTGATCAAAGTAATCACCCCAAGAAGGAGTTACCTTCGTCTTAATATCCGTCGGGAAATCCTTATCCGGCTTAAGATAGGCAGGAGCAGCATCGACAGCATCATCCATCACATCCGTGATACCGGCAACATCATTGGCGTTCTTGAAATATTGAGCTGCCAAGTAGGTCTTCATAACACCGAAATCGTAGCTACCGCCAACATTGAAGGTGTATTCGTCATCACGATCCTTGTAGTCCAAATCGTCAGCAGCAACGTGAGTAGGTTGTGCCTTGAACGCTTCATCCTTCCAATCAACCACAGCAGCCAATTCCAAATTACCGGCCACAAAGTCAACACCCAAAGCGGCGTAACGATCAGCGCGGTGCGTCATTTCATCGTCACCATTGCCACCCATGGAGTATTGAGCGTACACAGTCGTACCGGCGAATGTCGGGGACTTATAGGTGATCGTGTTGTCATAACGGGTGTCAGCGGCGGCAAAAACGTCACCGGCGATACCAGGAAGGTCAGACCAACCCGTACCGAAGGGGTTCACAGCGCCGGGGTAGAAACCGAAAGTACCAGCATCAGACTTGATGGAACCGACACGGCCCAAAGCCAACGTACCATAGTTGTCGCTGATCAATTGCAACGTGGCTTCACGGTTGAACATACGATCATCATCACCGTAAGCACCATCATCAAAGCTGAAACCGTGTTCCAACACGAAACCAACCTTGAAGCCTTCAGAAATTTCTTCCGTGCCCTTGATACCAAAACGGCTACCCGTGGATTGACCAGAACCCATCTTGAAGCTGGAGTCGTCAATAACTTCCTTACCGTCCACTTCGATCTGGTTGTCGTTATATTGGAAACCGCCGTCGATACGGCCGTAGAGAGTCACGTCGGCAGCGAAAGCGGAGCCGGCAAAGGCGCCGAGAACGGCGACTGCAGCTAAAGTCTTTTTCATAATTACTACCTTTTTATATGAAAAAACAGATTGTTTTTCCTCTAGAGGAAAACGCAGAATACCTTCTGCTTAGGTTGCATTGTGGCTCGCTTTAAAGAATCAAGTCAAACTTTCCATGGAGTTCTGTATTAAGCGGACTTATATAGTTTCAATGAATAATCAATGGCTATCTATTTGAAAATAAAAGGGATTAACAAAGGAATCAAAATAATAAATTTGCGTTGTTTTTTTGCAACAAAAGCGAGCTTGAGAAACATTTCTGCTCTCAAACTCGCTTAACAACTAACTAAATCAGACAGAAGGTAGTAGAAAACTGTCTAATTCAGGTTAGAAGCTTTCTCAGATTAGAACTTGTGAACCATACCGAAGATAACTTGGTATTGATCTTGTTCAACCTTGTTCCAGTCAGAATCACTACTGAACTTGAATTCGCGGTTGTTGTAACCACCCACAGCGTACAAGTTCGTGCGCTTGCTCAACGGATAGGTGTAACCCAACGTGGCAGAGTAAACCGTCACATCAGCGTCCATGTTTTCTTCTTCAGCGTCCGTGTAACCCAAAGAAGCTACAAAGTTACCACCAAAGGCGGGAACGTTAGCACCGATAGCAATGCCATAGCCCTTGAATTCATCAAAGTAGGCGCCCCATGTCGGATCCTTGAGAGCGTCAAGCTTGGTGGCACCATCGCCCTTCACAACGTAGTCGTCAAGTTCGATGGCATCATCCATCACGCTGACGATACCGGCCACATCATTGGCGTTCTTGAAGTATTCAGCGGACAAATAGGTCTTCATGACACCAAAGTCATAGCTACCGCCCAAGTTGATCGTGTATTGATCTTTGCGATCCTTGGTATCAACGATGTCTGTGTCACCTTGTTCACCAACCACCGTCGCACCATAAGCTTCGTCGATCCAGTCAACCACACCGACCAATTCCAAGTTGCCGGCCACAAAGTCAACACCCAAAGCGGCGTAACGATTGGCACGGTGCGTCATTTCATCGTCACCGTTACCACCCATGGAGTATTGAGCGTAAACAGTCGTACCGGCAAATGTCGGAGACTTGTAGGTGATCATGTTATCCCAACGGGAATCCGTGCCGGCAAACAAGGAGCTACCAACACCCGGGAAGTTGGACCAACCCGTGCCGAAGGGGTTCGTGCGGTCAGCAAAAAGGGCGAACGTGCCAGCATCGGACTTGATCGTGCCCATACGGCCCAAAGCTAAAGTACCATATGTATCGCTGATCAATTGCAAGGAAGCTTCACGGTTGAACATGCGATCATCGTCGCCAAAACTACCGTCATCAAAGTTGAAACCGTGTTCCAACACGAAACCAACCTTGAAGCCTTCAGAAATTTCTTCCGTGCCCTTGATACCAAAACGGCTACCCGTGGATTGACCAGAACCCATCTTGAAGCTGGAGTCGTCAATAACTTCCTTACCGTCCACTTCGATCTGGTTGTCGTTATATTGGAAACCGCCGTCGATACGGCCGTAGAGAGTCACGTCGGCAGCGAAAGCGGAGCCGGCAAAAGCGCCAAGCACAGCCACAGCAGCTAAAGTCTTTTTCATGATAGATATTCCTTTTAAAAAGACATCTTTCTTGTGTTAGTGAAAGCAAATCTCACATGACATTCGCTTTGCTGCCTGAAATTTTCCTACCACATACCCACCGCCCTCGTCAAATTTATCCTTAAAAAATCCCTCTTTCGTGTCTCTTTTTTTGAGACATTTACTATTTTCTGAGGTATCCATTTCCACCTTCTGTGTCCTTTTGGACACTTCGCATCCCTGTTGCGCTATCTCATCTTTGCTTTACAATCGAGACTCACGTTTTGGAAAATAAAAATGCCTTTAGTTATAGATGTGCCGGAAGCGTCTTTCCGACTGAATTACCTGTTTAACCGCATTGAAATCAGCCACGACCTCCGCCAAACCTGGTCGATCTTCTACGAAGATGAAAATCAGCCGATGGGAGTCTTGCGGGGTCTCACCTTTCATCGGGGACAGCTTTTCGTCGTTGCCGACACCGGCATCTACAGCACGCTTCCCGATGAGCCGCATTTCACACAAGTAAGCCCTCAGCGAAAAGGCGCGGAATTCGTCGATATAGAAAGCTTTGAGAATATGCTCTATGCCTGCACCAACGAGGCCATCTTCCAAGCCTCTTCAGGCTCGCGCTGGCGCCTCAAATATGACGGCAACGCCTGCGGACACTTCTTTTCTCTTTTGAATTTTCAAGGCAAACTCTTTGCCGCCTGTGAAAAAGGCATTTACGTTGCCTCCCAAGAAGGGCGCTTCTGGCATCCGCGCTTTATCAGTAAGGAAATCGGTATGTTCGTTGCGCTGGACGGCCGGGCCGATAAACTCTTTGCGCAAACAGACAAAGGTTTCTACACAAGCGATGATGCGGCTCAACATTGGCGTCCACAAGACAACGTTCAAGGGCCATGGACCACCGCCATGGGGGGATCCATGCTTTTCGAGCCGCGGCTAAAGAAACGCGAAAAAAATTTCTGATATTGTTTGCGAGGATTGGAAAATATGTTTGAGCGTCCTTCACACCGTCAACCCAATGAAATGCGCCCCGTGCGCTTTACCACTCACTACACCAAGCACGCCGAGGGCTCTGTCTTAGTGGAGATCGGCGACACAAAGGTGATCTGCACGGCTTCTGTCATTGAGGGCAAACCGAAATTTCTCAAGGACCGTCCTGAAGGCTGGGTTACCGCCGAATACGGGCTGCTACCTCGAGCCACGCACACCCGCTGCGACCGTGAAGCCGCCAAGGGCAAGCAATCCGGCCGTACCCTGGAGATTCAGCGTTTAATCGGTCGCGCTCTTCGCGCCGTGGTGGACCGTTCCAAAATCGACAATTTCACAATTCAATTGGATTGCGATGTCATTCAAGCCGATGGCGGCACGCGTTGTGCCTCCATTTCCGGAGCCTGGGTTGCATTGGCGCTGGCTATCCGTACCATGATTGAGAAAAAACAAATCACAGAGAATCCTCTCAAAGGCCATGTGGCCGCCATCAGCGCCGGCATATTTGAAGGAGTTCCTGTAATCGACCTTGATTATCCGGAAGACAGCAACAGCGAAACCGACATGAATTTCGTGATGACAAGCGATGGGCGTTTCGTAGAAATTCAAGGTACCGCCGAAGGCGAGCCTTTCACCGAAGATGAAATGACGCAAATGACTGCGCTCGCTAAAACAGCGATAGCTCAAATCATCGAACTTCAAAAAGCCGCTCTTGCCGCTTAATGAGGAATCTAAGAAATGAAAATTGTGTTGGCCAGCAACAATAAGGGAAAGCTTCGTGAGTTCAACAGACTTTTAACTCCATTGAACGTTGAAGTGCATCCTCAGGGGGAATTTCACATTCCTGCCGCCGAAGAACCGTACGGAACTTTTCTTGAAAATTGTCTTGCGAAAGCGCGCCACGCGGCTAAACTCACGGGGCTGCCCGCCATCGCGGATGATTCCGGCATTTGTGTGAATGCGCTGGGTGGCGCGCCCGGAGTGCATTCGGCGCGTTTCGCGGGGGAACCGGGCGACGACAAAAAAAATAACGCCCTTTTGGTTGAAAAACTTCGAGGCTCTTCAGATCGAGCCGCTCACTACACTTGTGTTTTAGTGGCGGTGCGAAACGCTGAAGACCCCGAGCCCATCATCGCCGAGGGCCGATGGTACGGCGAGGTGATTGACCACCCCAGAGGAGAGGGTGGTTTTGGCTATGACCCCCATTTCCTGCTGCCTGAACTCGGAAAGACGGCCGCAGAACTTACAGCGGAGGAGAAAAATGCCATAAGCCATCGGGGACTTGCGATGGTCAAACTGATCGATGAAATGAAAAAACGCTGGATGGCATGAGAAACTCCGACATCCCGCTTTCCCTTTACGTTCATTGGCCCTGGTGCGTGAGAAAGTGTCCTTATTGCGACTTTAATTCTCACGCGCTGCCGACTGTCGGCAATCCCTCCCGGCGCTATGTAGACGCGCTCATCACCGATCTTAAACGCTCCGTTCCCCTCGCCCAGGGCAGAGAACTCATCAGCATTTTCATTGGCGGCGGCACTCCGTCTTTAATGGCGCCTCCAGAATTAGCACGTTTTTTAGAGGCGGTTTTCTCTTTGTATCGGACGAGCACGGATATCGAAATCACGCTTGAAGCAAACCCCGGCACGGTCGATGTCTCCCACTTTGAATCCTACCGCCGCATAGGAATTAACCGTCTTTCCATGGGCATTCAAAGTTTCAATGACGACCTATTAAAACGTTTAGGAAGGATCCACAATAGCACGCAGGCCCGAGAAGCCATCAAAATCGCCCGAGAATCGTTTGAAAACTTCAATTTGGATGTGATGTTTGCCCTGCCGGGTCAAACGCTTGGAGAGCTTGAATTAGAGCTTCAGGAGGCCATTGCCGCCCAAAGCAATCATCTGTCCTTTTATCAGCTGACGCTTGAACCCAATACTGTTTTTGCCAAACATATCCCCGCCGGTATCCCCGATGCCGACACAGTCTTTCAAATGCAAGACCTGGTCGCCCGAACCTTGGAAGAGGCTGGGTATGAACACTATGAAATCTCAGGTTACGCCAAACCGGACTTTCATTGCCGTCATAACCTAAATTACTGGCAGTTCGGCGACTACATCGCGTGCGGCGCCGGAGCTCACAGCAAAGTTACTTTAGAAGACGGGAGAATCTTACGGGAGGTCCGTTACACACAGCCGGAGAGCTTCATGGCACACGCGGCCAAAGGCAATGCCGTTGCCCATCAGAGGTGGGTAGCCAAAGATGAGCAAGCCTTCGAATTCATGCTCAACGTCTTAAGGCTTCGAAAAGGCGCACCTCTGGACTTTTTACAAAAACGCACGGATCTGACTCTTGATGACATCCATGACAGGATT
Source organism: uncultured Sutterella sp. (assembly GCA_958347955.1). GTDB lineage: Bacteria > Pseudomonadota > Gammaproteobacteria > Burkholderiales > Burkholderiaceae_F > Aphodousia. The sequence continues at coordinate 185,383 of CATVXH010000001.1, read as the reverse complement.
TCTAAAGCTCAATCGTTGGGACTAATGCCCGCCCCTCTTACCCGTTTCGTTGCTTCGGACAAAGGTTGGGACTTTTTATCAGATCTGCAAGAACTTTTTCTATAACTTTCATTCTCCTAGCGTTTTAATAAGTTTCTGCAACTCTCAAAAACATTTCGGTAATACGTTCTGGACTCCTCAGAAAACCATTGCGCAAAAATTCTCACACGAGGCTTATGCCAGACAATTTTGTCCACTACTGTGAAAAGTTCCTCATCCGCTTTATGCCAACCGTTCAAAATAGGGATCATTTGTCCTGAAATCATTTCTTTATAGCAATGAATCAAGGGCAAATCGATGGCCACGCCTTTGCCATCCAAAACAGCCTGCTTAATAGCAGAAATACTATCGGTATACAGACATTGTCCGAAATCGACTAACTGTCTTTGAGATCGATTTTTTACCAAATAGCGTGTCGGCTCTCGCTCCGGGCCACTGTAAGCGAAAACTCTCAGACCGCTCAAATCAGCCGGATCTTTTATCCGTCTATTGAATTGTTTTAAGAAATCCGCCGAGGCAACTGCAACGTAATGATTTGTTCCGCGATAAATACATATCACATCCTTATCTTTCGGACGACCTGTTACCGTGACTAAATCGCAAGCGCCGGAACGTAACGCGGGAATTTTTAGACCAGAAAACACATTAAATTTAACTTGCGGGTACATGCGATTGAATCGCTCCAAGCAATCCAAAAGATATGTTCCCGCAAATCCTCCCGCAACCGACAAACGGATCACTCCGGCGACAACCGGTTCAATGGTATGAATTTCACCCAAAACACGGTCAAATTGTTCAATCACAGGCTTCATCAACCGATAACTGGTAACACCCGTTTCAGTCAGTTCTAATTTTTTTTGTGTTCCCCTTGACCAAACTCTGTCCCAATGATTTTTCCAGTTGACGAATGCTGCGACTGATTGTTGAAACATTTAGATCAAAACGGTTCGCCACATCATTCATATGACCGCTTTCGGCAAAAGCGATGAAATAACGCCAAGCTGTCAGACTATGCAAAGAAGACATAAGAAATCCCTTGTTGCAGTTTATGCAAAGATTAAATTGAATTTTAAGCAATCATCAGGCATAGCTAAAGGGCTACCATAAAGAGGTCGTCTCGAACGTAACTTCTGAATTAGGAGTCAATACTTATGAAACCCTCTTTAAAACTTATTGTGATCGCCTCTGCCTGTGCCTTTCTTGCCCAAAGTGCGCAAGCAATTGATAATTCAACAAAACGTGATGAGTTTTTCTGGTTAGGAGAAATCAATAAAGCCTCTTTGGTCATCAATACCGAAGAAGGATTGCTTCCTAAACAAACGGCCGGCAAAATCGCGGCCGGTCTGCAAACCGTGCTTGATAACGGTAACAAAGAAAATGGCGCTCGTCCTAATCGTGTGATTGCCTTTGAGCCCTATCTGATTAAAGAAGTCGGGATGGACGCAACCATGCTTCATGTCGGTCGTTCCAGCCAAGACATGCACGCCACGTATTATTCGGCCATTATGCGTGACAATGTTCTGGCGGTTTCTTTGAAGTTAGCCGATATCATGGAAACGCTCAATGAGATGGCCAAAGCAAATACAAAGACTATCGTTCCTAACTACACAAACGGTGTCGCTGCACAACCGAACAGTTACGCTCATTATCTGCAAGGCTTTTTAGCCAGTTTTAAGCGAGATGCTCAACGACTTGAGGAGTTTTATGCTCGCCTTAACCTATGCGCCATGGGCACAACCGTTCTCAATGGCACAGGTTGGCCTCTCAATCGCGACAGAATGGCTCAATATTTAGGTTTTGACGGTCCGGTGCCCGATGCATATGACGCCGCGCAAATGAAACCCGTTGATGAGCCTGTTGAATTCGGCGCCATTCTCACCTCCATTGCTTTACATGTGGGCTCATTCATTGAAGATGTTTCTGTGCAATATGCGCAGCCGCGTCCTTGGATTTTGCTGCAGGAAGGCGGTGATAATACCTATGTGTCTTCTGCGATGCCGCAAAAACGCAATCCCGGTTTGATGATCAATGTCAGAATTGCTGCAAGTAACGTGATCGGACAAGCTCAAACGCCGATTTATCGCGCGCATAACGTTGTTCCGGGCATGGTTGACGCCAAGCGTGTCGGTCCGAACACTCAGATGGCCTCCGAAACGATTAAGATGCTCGACACATTCCAACGAGTGCTCAAAGCGCTTCGTATCAATCCGGAACGTGCCATGGAAGAACTCAATAACGATTGGACGGCCTCTCAGGAAATCGCTGATGTCTTGATGCGCGAACATAAGCTTCCGTTCCGTGTTGGTCACCACGTCGCAAGCCAAATGGTCTCCTACGCTAAGGCCAACAACATCAAACCGACAGACTTCCCGTACGATCAAGTGAAACGGATTTACGCGGAAGTCATTAAGAAAGAATATCCTCAAGCTTCCACCGAGTGTCCAATGTCGGAACAAGAATTCCGCAAAGCGCTTGACCCTGTCTCTATTGTCAATAACCGAAAAACTGCCGGAGGCCCCCAAGCACAAGAACTTCAAAAGGCACTTGAGCGCACCGATAAGGCCATTGCAGACAATCGCAAATGGGCACGAGATGAACAAAAGCAAATCAATGACTCGTTGGCAAAGCTTGATAACGACTTTAAGAAATTCTTGAAATAGCCTTAAAAATGATCCGCCGATTTATTCGGCGGATTTTTTTTGGGAAAAAAAAGAGACCGGACTAACCGATCTCTTCTTTGAAATTTCAATGGTCGGGGCGGCGGGATTCGAACTCGCGACCCCTTGCACCCCATGCAAGTGCGCTACCAGGCTGCGCTACGCCCCGACGTGAGGATGGAAATATTACACAATCCCCAAAAGATTAGCAAACTGCCCCGCCTATTTTTTCTTCCACGCCGTCGCCGAAGAGTAAATAAAAGCCGTATCCGAATTCTTCGGCACCTTCATGCCTATGGTAAAGCCATGGCGCTCACCGGGCAGGGGCGGCACCACCAAATGCGACGTATCCACCTTAGGCTTCTGTTCCTGGACGGATTCAGAGGACTTTTTGTCTGCTGAAAACTCCAAAGTGCCGATTTTTGGACTCGGCTGAAGAAAATCCTCGCCATCCACACCGATGGCTCCCAAGTCATAAGAGTGCGGCGCTGTGACTTCTTCCTGCGCCTCGTTTTCTTCAACGGTTTCGTTTTGCGCCGCTTCCTCTTGCGCTTCTTTCGCCAGAAGCTCGTTTAAATCTTCCGATACCAAGGCGAAATTTTCCACTGCGTCACGTTCAGCTTTCTCCTTGGCCAGTCGCTCCTGGCGAAGGGACTCCTCCAGTTCTGGCGAACTCAAAATGGCTCGTATAGCCTTTAATTCAGCTAATGTGGCCGACAAATCCAAAATAGGTTCTTTGGTCTGGGTATGTAAAGGCGCGCTCGCCTTTTCATCCAAAATGTCCTTGACCTTGTTTTGGACCTGCAACTCGTGAATCTTATTGCGAGCACCTAAAATCGTATAGTGCTCTTCATAGAGCAGGTGCTGAATTGTACGAATCAGCGCCACGTCCTCTGAGCAGTAATAGCGACGGTTGCCGCGCTTGGTCGGACGAAGTTGAGGAAATTCCTGTTCCCAGAAGCGCAAAACCGATGGATTTACACCAATGGACTTTGCGACATCCCCGATCGGCAGGTAACGTCCCAACAATTCTTCTTCCGGGCCGTCAAGCTCGGTCAGCTCGAAGTCTTTTGTGTCGCCTTCGAGCATGCGTACGGGTTCTTCAGAAGCCATGATGGTCCTCCCGAAGCATTAAAGGTTATTGGTATCGCGCAAAGAGGGGTGGGTCTTGGCGACCGCTTCCTTCAGTTTCTGACTGGCATGAAAGGTCACCACGCGGCGAGCCGTAATAGCGATTTCCTCTCCTGTCTTCGGATTGCGACCGGGACGCTGAGCCTTGTCGCGCAATTGGAAATTGCCGAATCCGGAAAGCTTCACAGTGCGACCGCTTTCCAAGGCGGCGCGGATTTCGTCGAAAAACGCATCCACCATATCCTTGGCGTCACGTTTATTCATTCCCATACGGTTAAAAAGCATCTCCACCAAGTCAGCTTTCGTCATGGTTTTCGTTTCCATCTCGCTCTCTCTTCTGTCGTGATTTTTGCAATGCGAGCATTGTACCAAAGAAAAGATTTTCCTTTGATTTTTCAGCTCTTTTCTTATCAAAAACGAACCAAGGCCTTTTTCACAAAAGGCCTCGGCCGCTTTTAGCATCAGATCAAGGCTTTACTGACGAAGGGTTGCGCCTTGAGTGGCCAGCGCTTCAACAATCGCCTGAGATGCCGCTTCGGCATCTTCACCCGAATAGTTTTCGTCTTCAGGCTGAACCGTCATGCGGAAAGCCATACTTACTTCCGCAGGCTTATCCCCTTCCGCCGCTTTATGGTAGAGGTCAAAGAGATCAAGCGAAACAAAGCCTGCCAAGCGCTTGTCGGTCTTAGCCGCTTCAAACACCGCTTTTTGCAACGAAGCAAACGTTACTCCGTGGGGCACAACCACGCTGAGGTCGCGGGAAATGGGCTGGAATTTGCTTACGGGCGTATGCCAGGGCACAGCCTTAGGCAAAATAGAGGCCACATCCAGTTCAAAAACCACAGGGGCATGAGGCAGCCCATAAGTTTGCTGAAGTTTCGGATGCAATTCACCCACGAAACCGATTTCCTTGCCGTTTAACACAATTGCGGCGCTGCGTCCCGGATGAAGTGCGGGGAAGCTCTTAGCCACGTAGTCGGCTTCAAGGGGCGCCAACAACCGTTCAACATCACCCTTGGCATCAAAGAAATCAGCCTGGCGCGCGGACACAGCCCATTGTTCGCCCATCGCATCGCCGTAGAGCAAGCCGGCAATACGAACAGGTTGATCCACGCCTTTCACAGAACGTTCCGTTGTTTCAACGGAATCATCACGACGGAAAATGCGACCCACTTCAAAAAGTTTTGCGCTTGTGACCTTGCGGTTGAGGTTGTATTTAAGAATATCAACCAATCCGCCCACCATCTGGGTGCGCATGACAGCCAACTGGCTGGCGATCGGATTGAGAAGTTCGATCGGATGGTCGTTACCCGCAAAATCTTTTTCCCACTGACGCGGCACAAAACTGAAGTTGATGAGTTCTTGATATCCCAAATCCGCCAACTTCATTCGAAGCGCGTGAACACTTCTCATCCCTTCAGGACGCGTATGCATATAGGCTCGAGCCTTGGGCGGCAAATCAGGCAATTTTTCGTAACCCACCAGTCGCGCCACTTCTTCGATCAAGTCTTCTTCGATTTCAATGTCGAAGCGATATGTCGGGGCCTTTACACTAAAAACCTCATCCTTGAGTTGGAATTCGAAGCCCAATCGCTTAAAGCACTCCGCCATGGTTTGCGTATCAATGTTCATGCCGATCACCTTGCGTGCGCGATCGGCGCGCATCAAAACTTCACGACGCTCGGGCAATACCGTTACCGCGTCAATCACCGGACCAATCTCAGTCTTATCGGTTGAGCAGATCTCAACAACGAGGCGCGTAATGTAATTGAGCACACGTTCGGTTTGACCAAAGTCCACTCCGCGCTCGTAACGATACGCAGCGTCCGTCGAGAAGTTCAAGCGACGGCAGCGTCCCTGAATGGCTTTTTGATGCCAGAAGGCTGATTCGATAGACACACAAGTCGTTTCATCGGTCACCTTTGTGTCCTCTCCACCCATGATGCCGGCAAGAACCTTCGGACCGTTAGCGTCACAAATCACACCGAACCCGGGGTCGACCTCCACGGTTTGACCGTTTAAAAGGGTGATTTTTTCACCTTCCTTACCCCAACGAACGGTGTAACAACCGCCCGCGATCTTCTGAGCGTCACTAAAGTGCGTGGGCACCCCTGTTTCCAACATGACATAGTTGGAAATGTCCACCAAGGCGGAGATGCTGCGCTGACCGCTTCTCTCCAAACGATCCTTCATCCATTGAGGCGTCGGCGCATGGATATTGAGATTATCGATTCGACGGGTTGTATAGCGACCGCACAAATCCGGCGCTTCAATCTTAATGTCAATTTTCGTGTCGGAGTTTGCCGGCACTTCAGGCATTTCGGGAAGAGTCAACGGGGCGCCAGTGATCGCATGCAAATCTCGGGCCACGCCAATGAGCGACAAAGCGTCACCTCTGTTGGGGGTGAGCTTAATTTCAATCTTCTTATCATCCAAGTGACAAGCCGTACGGATATCTTCGCCCACCGTCAGATTATCCGGCAGAATCCAAAGTCCTGTATGGTCTTCGGTGATGCCCAGTTCACGAGCCGAGCAAAGCATGCCCATGGAAACTTCCCCGCGCATCTTCGCCTTTTTGATTGTAAAGTTGCCGGGCAACACAGCTCCGATTTTCGCGCAAGGCACCAAAATGCCTTCACGCACATTGGGCGCGCCGCACACAATCTGCAAGGGCTCAGCGCCGTCACCGACATCGACCTGACAGATGTGGAGGTGATCAGAGTTTTCGTGATCTCTGACCGACAGAACTTTAGCCACTACAACGCCGCTAAAAGCCAGAGCAACAGAGCTCACTTCTTCGACTTCGAGTCCCGCCATCGTCATGGCTTCACACAACTCATCGGTTGTCAGATCCGGATTGATGTAGGAACGTAACCAGCTTTCAGAAAATAACATCTTGTTTTCTCTTCAAAAATTGTTGAGCCATTAACGATTAAATTGCGTCAGGAAGCGCAGATCGCCTTCAAAGAAAAGACGCAAATCGTCAATTCCGTAGCGCAGCATCGTCAAGCGTTCAAGACCGGAACCAAAGGCAAAACCAATGTAGCGTTCCGGATCCAAGCCGTAATTACGGACCACATTAGGATGCACTTCGCCGGCGCCGGAAATTTCCAACCAACGCCCCTTCTTCGGACCACTCGTAAACATCATATCCACTTCAACCGAGGGCTCCGTGAACGGGAAATAGCTTGGACGGAAGCGCACTTTCAGCTCATCGGTTTCAAAGAATTGACGCAAGAAATCGGTGTATACGCCCTTCAAATCCGAAAAACTCACATCCGTGTCAATCCACAAGCCTTCGACTTGATGGAACATCGGCGAATGGGTCGCGTCGCTGTCAACACGATAAGTGCGGCCGGGAGCCAACACCTTAATAGGAGGCGTATGAGTGCGCGCGTAACGCACTTGCATGGGAGACGTGTGGGGTCTCAAGGGCAATAATTTGCCTGTCTCATCTTTCATATCCACGTAGAACGTATCCTGCATGGAACGGGCCGGGTGATTAGGCGGGTTGTTAAGAGCGGTGAAGGAATACCAGTCGGTTTCAATTTCAGGACCGTCGGCCACATCAAAACCAATCGAGCGGAAAATCTCCTCGATTCGCATCTGAGTCCTGATCACGGGATGCACTCCGCCCTGCGGATACTTTCTTCCGGGCAATGTCACATCTAGCGCTTCGGCGGCAAGGCGCGCGGCGAGTTTTTCGTTCGCCAACTCTTCACGACGGGCTTCAAGCGCTTGTTCCACAGCGCGCTTGGCGCTGCCTAAAGCTTGTCCCATCTCGCGCTTTTCCTCGTGCGTGAGTTTGGAGAGGCCTTTCATTAAAACCGTAATTGACCCGGTTTTCCCTAAAAATTTCGCCTTCGCATCTTCCAGAGCGGCCGGCGTCGCGGCCTCGGCAAAAGCGCTCTGGGCTTGGGCAATGATCTGGGACAAATCTTGCATAATTATTCGCTTGTCATAAGTCAAAGAAAGTTTTAATTATAGTCTGATCATTTTCGCTTTTCAGCCTGATTTTCAAGGCTTTTTCCTTACTTTTAAAACCCTTTTCGCATGTTCTTACCAACAAAAAAAGTGCTCAGGACACTCAATATCGGAGTACACTGGAATCAGGAAAGAGAGCAAATGGTTTAACTCACCATCTTTTTGAATTTAAAGATTTTTTTACACACTCTCCCCGAATTTAGCATCCAACATGGAGATAAGATTTATGCGTGTGTTAGTTCCTGTTGATGGCGGCAGAGATTGCCGCGAAGCGATTCGATTCATTGCCACCAAAAAAGAATGGTTTGAAGAAGAAAAACCTGAAATTGAACTTGTCTATGTTCAAAAGCCGATTGTTGAACGAGTAACCGAGCAAGGCGAGTTTGATCTGAGCTCCTACTACAAAGCGCGGTCAGAGAGCTTTTGGGGGACAATCGCTCAAGAAATTAATGCGATTCCCATGCCCGTTAAGAAGACTTCTTTGATCGGGCACCCTGCCAAGATCATTCCCGAGTACGCCAACGAACAAAAAACCGATTTGATCATCATGGGCGCCCGGGGCTTGAGCGCATTGCAAAACTTGTATCTGGGTTCTGTTTCTCTGGCAACAATCGCCTCGTCAAAGTGTCCGGTCCTTGTCTTCCGCCAGACAACCGAAGTGAAACCGAGCGGACTTCATATCGGTCTTTCCGTTGATGACTCTCCATTCGGCCCCAAGTGCGCGGAGTATCTGATTGCTCATCGTCACTTCTTTGGTCCGAACACTACTTTTGAAATCATCAATGTCGTGCCGGATGATCCTCTTTACGCTCCTGACTTTGTCAATGAAGGTCCGGTGCCACCGCAGATGACCTGGGAAGAAATTCAAAGTTTGGAATTTGACGCTTCGGTCAAGAGCCCGGTGGAAAAATTTGATATCGCAGGCGTCCCGGTTAAGGCGGTTAAGTTAATCGGCAATCCTGAAGATGTCTTGCCCAAATACGCCGACGAGCATCTTGATGTGATGGTCATGGGCACGCACGGAAAAGGCGCGTTGCGCTCCCTTGTTTTCGGCAGTTCAACCCGAGCAATGATTGCCGCCACAAATCTGCCGATCCTGGTGGTGCCTAATGTCTGAAATCTAAGGGTTCGTCCCTTTTGAGCTTTTCCTCACAACCCGTTGGGATTTCCCAACGGGTTTTCTTTGACATTGTCTTTAGTCAAATATTGGTGTTTTCCCTTACTCGTTAATACGGAATAAGCGTACACTGAAATTAAAAGAGATTTATGAAGAAATTTCAGCAAATCTTTGAATTTTATAATTTATTTCACAATGGAGTGTTATATGCGTATCTTGATTCCGATTGACGGAGGCGCGGACTGCCGCGAAGCGATTCGTTTTATCAACACTAGAAAACTATGGCTTGAATCTAAAAAACCGACAATCGAAGTGTTGTATGTGCAAAAAGTCTTAAAACCCGGTTTTGCCGAAGGAGGAGACTTTAACATTCAACCTTGGTCCTATGAAAAGATCATCGACGCGGTATTTGAAGATATGAAAGAAGATCTCGACACATTGCCCGAGGGGACTATCAGGACCAGCAAAATCGGCAATCCCGCAACAGTCATAGCCGATTATGCCCGCGAAATCTCCGCAGACTTGATTGTGATGGGCGCCAGAGGTTTGGGAGCGATCAAGGCGCTTTACCTCGGATCAGTCTCTCTGGGCACTTTGGCTAAGGCTTCTTGTCCTGTTCTCCTCTGCCGAGAACATTTCACGCCGCGCGACGATAACCTGAAAATCGGGCTCGCGGTCGATGGCTCCGGCTTTGGTGAGCGATGCGCCAAATTTATGGCTGAAAATAAGTCACTTTTCGGCAAAGATGCCTCTTTTGAAGTGATTTATGTCCACGCCGATGAAGAGCGAATTCCGCCGGACCTCATCGATAAGGGCACAGTGGAAATGGATAAGCTGTTTGAACAATATGAAAAAGAAGAATGCCAAAGGGCATTTGATAAAACGCTACCCGAGCTCCAATCAGCGGGACTAAAGGTAAAAAGCGTCCAATTGAGAGGCCCCTTGCATACAACACTTACCCGTTATGCCGACGACAATCTTGATATGGTTGTCATGGGCTCTCACGGCAAAGGCCATATTTCTTCGCTCGTGTTCGGCAGCTCCACACGCGCCATGGTGTCGTCTTGCAGAATGCCTATTTTGATCGTGCCCGGAGAAAACTGATTCTAGAGAAGCAATGACATAGGACTTAGTCCCCGAATCGTGAGATTTGGGGACTTTTTGGCTAGCGCGCCCAACTAGGTACACAATGCAAAACGGGAGGTCGTTTGACCTCCCGCTTCTCGAATTCTGGTGGCGAGTCAGGGACTCGAACCCCGGACACAAGGATTATGATTCCTCTGCTCTAACCGACTGAGCTAACCCGCCAGAGAAGTGGAATCATACAGAGATGCTTTTCAAAAAGCAAACAACTTCACACATATTTTTTAAAATATTTTTCATTCCTTTAAGAATCAATCAGTTATGGAAGTTTCGATAGAAATGATGAACCGGGCCATGTCCATGCCCCACCGTCAAATCTCCCGAATATTGAATCGCATCCCAAAGATATTGTTTGGCTTTTTCAACGGCACCTTGAACACTATCACACTGAGGCAAGAGCGTGGCTATAGCAGATGAAAGCGTGCATCCTGTCCCATGGGTATTCCTAGTTTCAATGCGCTTGGCGTTGAAAACCATTGAACTTTGACCATCAGTTAATAAGTCCGGCACTTCAGCGCCTGTCAAATGGCCTCCTTTGAGCAACAACCAACTGCCTTTAGCCATCAGTGGCAACAGTTTGCGTGCCAAATCATTCATTTGCCCTTCTGACTGTATTTCAGGCGCGCCCGCCAAAACCGCCGCTTCCGGTAAATTAGGAGTCAGCACCGTTGCAAGCGGCAAGAGTTTATTTTTTAACGCCTGGACGCAGTTTTCCGGTAAAAGTCGATCGCCGCTTTTAGCCACCATGACCGGGTCCAATACGATAAAGCGAGGTTTGTACCGACAAAGTGCTTCGGCCACTGCGTCGATGACGGACTCATCGGAAAGCATACCGATCTTAACAGCGTCAATACGCACATCCTCAAAAAGCGTGTTGAGTTGATCACGAACAAAATCGGCGGGCACCGGACAGACTCCCGTGACCGCGCAAGTGTTCTGAGCCGTCAGCGCCGCGATCACACCGCAACCATAGCCGCCTAAAGCACCGATCGTCTTGATATCGGCCAAAACGCCGGCGCCGCCCGAAGGGTCAACACCCGCGATCGTTAAAACATTCGGTATGTTTTTTAATTCCATAGTGCCTCCAACACTGCCATTGTGCGATCAGTTGCCCCCACATAAGACTGCGAAAACATCCTCGCACGCTCTTTAAGAGCATTGAGCTTTACAGGCTCATTGAGCCAATCATGAGCTAATTTCACACCATCAAGCGGTGTTTGCACCTGAGTGATAGCGCCTGACTCAATTCCTTTTTGCACCACCATTGAGAAATTAAAAGTGCTCGGCCCAACAATCACGGGCACCCCAACGCTCGCCGGCTCAATGACATTCTGACAACCAAAAGGTTTAAAACTTCCCCCCATCAGCGCAATGTCGGAAAGAGCGCAATAAAAAAACATTTCCCCCATCGAATCACCCAAAATGACACTGGTGGACTCTTTTATGTCGGCAGCGGAATTTAAACTGCTTCTTTTCTGATAAACCAGTCCCATCGACTTCACCAACGCCTCAACCTCCGCGAATCTCTGTGGATGACGGGGCACCAAAAGATAGATAACATCAGAACGGGCTTTTTCCTTCAAAGCCTGAATAATCAACGCCTCCTCTCCATCGCGGGTGCTCGCGAACATCACAACTGGCTTTTTGATAGCGGCCTTCCACTCAGAGGCTAACCGCAACGCCTGCTCCGGAGCGCGAATATCAAACTTGAGCGATCCTGTGACAACCGGTTGAACCGTTCCCATTGCGCTTAAGCGCTGGGCGTCGCTGTCGGCCTGAGCGCACACCGCGGTGAAACGACTCATCGCCCGTTTCATCAGATCGGGCACTCGCATCGCCTCATTGAATGACTTCTCTGACAATCGACCGTTGACCAATACCATAGGAATTCCCATGGAGTGCGCCTCTTCCAAAAGCGTCGGCCACACTTCAGTCTCCATCAATAGCCCCATCACAGGCTGAGTCTGTCGCAAAAATTTGCGCACCGCATACACAGCATCGTAGGGTAAAAAGCACTGCCGAATTCGCTCGGGCGCCATGCTAAGGATTTTTTGCCCGGCATCCCGCCCTGTGGGGGTCATGTGCGTCAGCAAAATATCGCACTGCGGCCACTTATCCAAAATAGCCCGAACCAACGGACGCGTTGCGTTGGTCTCGCCGACGCTCACCGCATGGACCCAAATGACGGGATGACCTTTTCTGGGACGAGGGAAGTCCGCCCACGCGAAACGCTCGCCCCAATGTTTGAGGTAGGAGGGCTGTTTTCTGGCTCGCCACAAAAGATAAAGCGCTGCCGCGGGCAACAAAGCGGGCGCTAAATAGCGATAAGTTTGAGGAGAAATATTCATCAAAGTTCCTTCAAGCCCAAAAGCTTCAAGGCCGATTTTACTTCGTCAATTTGAGGATCGGCGCCGACGCCGCCAAGACTTTTCACACTAAGTCCGGTCAAGCCGACAAGTTCTACGGGGTAATCTAGAAACAAACCCACAGTGGGTCGTCCGGTCGCCGCCGCCAAATGAGTTAAACCGGTATCCACCCCCACGACAAAGGCAGCCTGCTGCATATAAGCCGCGCAATCTTTAATGGACATTCTTGGAAGCACTTGGCAAAACGAACCGGCTTGCTGCGCGATCCGTTCGACACGCTCTTTCTCAGACAAACTGCCCCAAAGCAATTTCACACTAAAACCCCTTTCGTGGCAGTCTTTTGCAAGCGTAACCCACTTGGACTCCGCCCATAGCTTTGTTACGCGGCTGGTATTGACTAAAAACACCGCGTAAGGTTCCACCGAACCTTGCTTGTCAATGGGTTTAAAACCAAAGTCAAGCGGATATTGTCGATAGTCATAGTCAAAAGCCGCACCGAGCAGCATCCGGCAGCGAGTGACAGCCGAAAGCGACTTGGACACCGCATAGGTCTTATCATAAAAACGGCTCGCCCAAACTTCTTTAATGCTGTCCTTGTCGTACCCCATTAAAAATGTTTTTGCCCAACGTCCAATCACAGCACTTTTTAAAAGCCCCTGCAAATCAACCGCGCGTTCATAATGAGCCGATTGCAATGCCGCGCGAATGGCTCCCACTTCTTTCCATGTCTGACGGTTGAAAATATTTTTTCGCCACTGCCTGACCGAAACTTCATGAACTTGGTTCACATAGCGACTCAAACGCGGAATATCCGCAAAGCTTTTTTCCACCACCCAATCAATCTGCAACTGAGGTTGTGCCCGAGCCAAATCGGCTACCGCCGGCATGGCATGAACAACATCTCCCATGGAGGTTGTTTTCACAATTAAGGCGCCGCGCGTCATATGGCTTCCTTTCTAATGAGCGAGCAATTGTTTTTCCAACTCACGGCAAAGCTTTTTACCGTATTCCACCGCGGGTTGATCAAAAGCATTTAATCCGTAGAGCACCGCCAGCATCGTCGTCTTATGTTCATACATTGCCATCAATGCGCCCAATGTCCGCGCCGTCAGTTTTTTAATCCGCAAGGTGGATACCGCATTGAAAAATTCTGAAGACGGGCTTGGGCGGGTCACCAACGCTTGAGCCTGGGCGCGGGCGTTAGCGTTTAACACCAGGTGATGATGGGCGTGAGCGTGCCCCGCCTCTTCACACCACAGCAGATCAATACTTGTACGGCCGCAGCCGTCGCGCAACCATTGATAAAAAGAATGTTGCGCCTCGTTTCCGAATCCGCCCCAAACCGCTTGGCCTGTACGGCCATTGACTTTTGTCCCTTCAGCGGAAACACTTTTACCCAAACTTTCCATTTCAAGCTGTTGAAGCCACGCGACCACTAGGCGCAAGCGCTCGTCATAGGGCAACAGGCAATGAGACTGCATTTCCCAATGAGTGGAATTCCAATACGACAATAAAGCCAGTGTCAAGGGAAGATTTTTATCCTCGGAAGTTTTGAGCATATGGCAGTCCATTTCGTAAGCGCCGTGCAAGAACTCCGCGAAGGTTTCCGGGCCCAAGGCAATAACCAAAGGCAAACCGATCGCCCCCCAAACAGAAAAACGTCCGCCTACCCATGACCAAATTGGGAAGCGGTTTTCTTCCGGCAAATTCATTTCCGAACAGGCGCTCTCCTTAGCGCTTACCAAGAAGATATGTTGGGCGCGATCTTTTTGACTGTGAATGCCGGCGCTTTCGTACCACTGCATGACAAGCTCGGCATTTAACATGGTTTCGCGAGTGGAGAAACTCTTACTGGAAATTACCGTCAGTGTCGTTTCCGGATTCAAAGTGCCAAGGATGCGATCGGCGAGGACTCCGTCAACCGCCGATAAGAAATGCAATTTAATAGCCGGATTGATGTCCCTGAGGGCGTGATAGACCGCGTGCGGTCCCATTTCCGAACCCCCGATTCCGATGTTGACCACATCCGTTATCTTTTTCCCGGTGGCTCCTGTCCACTGCCCGCTACGAACCAAACGCGCCAAGTGATACATCCGTTCACGGGTAAGTTTGACCTCTTCATAGTGAGGGCTGTCTGGATTTTCTGACCGCAACGAGGTGTGAAGTGCCTGCCTATGTTCGCTGCAGTTGACTTCATCACCCTGGACCATCTTAATTTGTCGAGCCAATAAACCGATTTCGCCGGCAAGGGCCAGCAGCTTTCGGTATTGGACATTGGTGAGGCGTTGGCGAGCGATATTTAATGTCAGGTCACAAGCGCTGAGTTCGCAATCTGAACGGGTTTCTGAAAGAAAAGGTATCGAATCTGTCATGATGCGGCTAAATGAAAATGAAGCGCCGATACTGCGGAGCGGCGCTGATAACAATATAGTGCATTGTACGTTGAGCAGAAATTGCTTGCCAACGCCATTATCTGAATCTAACCAATGGATACAGGTTTTTCAGGCAAAAACACATCACGATGCTTACAATTAGCGAAAACATAGCCTATGTAAGGAATGCCAACGTGGCAAACTGTTTCAGTCAAAAGAAAATTCTTGTCGCCGGCGATGCGATGTTGGATCGTTATTGGTTCGGTGACGCAAACCGTATTTCCCCTGAAGCCCCGGTTCCCGTCGTACGCATCACTCGCGAAGAAGAGCGTTTGGGAGGTGCCGCCAATGTCGCCTTAAATATCAGCGCGTTGGGTGCCAAGGCCAAATTATTGTCCGTGGTCGGTTGTGATGAAGCCGGTCGCACTGTTGAACGAATTCTCGAAGAAAAAGGAATTGAGCCTCATCTGCATCGAGATCCCGAATTAAAAACAACCGTCAAACTGAGAATTGTCGCCCGACAGCAACAAATGCTTCGGGCGGACTTTGAAAACCGTCCCGCCAACGCCGTATTGGCTAATCATTTGTGCGAGTACGAAAAACTCATTGGCGACTGTGAAGTGGTGGTGCTGTCCGATTACGGCAAAGGCGGTCTTGACCATATTGCGCGCATGATTGACTGCGCCCGCTCCAAAAACATTCCCGTCTTAATTGATCCAAAGGGAAGCAATTACGACCGATATCGCGGCGCCACCGTGATTACTCCGAACCGCGCCGAACTTGCCCAAGTGGTCGGCGCTTGGGAAACTGAAGAGGAGCTTACGCAAAAGGCGCACGCGCTTCGCAAAAAACTTAACCTGACTGCCATTCTTCTCACACGAAGTGAAGAAGGTATGACGCTGTACACCCAAGACGGAGAAAAAACCATCCCCGCTCAGGCACTTGAAGTGTTCGATGTATCCGGTGCCGGCGACACGGTCATTGCCGTGATGGCCACAATGATGGCGATGGGCAAACCCATGACAGAGGCGATGCGCATTGCCAACCGAGCTGGCGGCATCGTTGTCGGTAAACTGGGGACCGCCACGGTCAGTTTCGAAGAACTTTTCCCCGAAGGGTATGACGATCTTTTTGCAGGAGAAACACTGTGAGCATAATCGTAACGGGTGCCGCCGGTTTTATCGGCGCCAACAATGTTTTAGCTTTAAATCGCCGCGGCTACACCGATATCGTTGCCGTTGACAATCTTACGCATGCAGACAAATTCAAGAATTTAGCCGAATGCCAAATTAGTGATTATTTTGACAAGCGCGATTTCATTGAATTGGTCAAAGCCAGAAAAATCGCCAAACCTGAAGCCATTTTCCACCAAGGCGCCTGTTCAGACACAATGGAAACCGACGGTCGCTACATGATGGAAAACAATTACCGCTACACCTTGGAATTGTTTAACTGGGCTCAAGAACTCGGCATCCCGATGATTTACGCCTCATCGGCCGCAACCTACGGTGCCAGCACAACTTTTGTAGAAGATCGGCGTTTTGAAGGGCCGCTCAATGTTTACGGCTACTCAAAGTTTCTTTTTGACCAAGTGCTCCGCGCCAAACTGGCCAAAGGTGAAGTCAAGGCTCCTGTCATCGGTCTGCGCTACTTCAATGTATATGGTCCGCATGAGCAGCACAAGGGCCGCATGGCGAGCGTCGCTTTCCATCAATTTTTCCAATTTAGAAAAGAAGGTCATGTGCGGCTCTTTGAAGGTTGCCTAGGTTACGGAAACGGCGAACAGGAACGCGACTTTGTCTACGTGGATGATGTGATCGCCGTGAACCTTCATTTCTTTGATAAACCGGTCACCGGCATTTACAACTGCGGAACAGGTCGCGCTCAACCTTTTAACGATGTTTCGCTCGGTGTGGTCAATGCTTTGCGCGCAAACAACGGAAAAGAAAAACTTTCGCTTGAGCAAGCCGTCAACGCCGGTTTCATCCGCTATATTCCCTTCCCCGAATCGCTCAAGGGCAAGTACCAGGCCTACACACAGGCAGACCTCACTAAGCTTCGCGCGGCTGGCTGTGACGTGCACTTCAGAAGTGTTGAAGAGGGAACAGCTGATTATGTGGCTGATCTTCTTAAGCGCTACCCGGATGTTGCCTCCGACCCCACGATTGCGGAAGCCAAATGAGTTTGCAAAAAGCGGCTTTTTTAGACCGTGACGGCGTGATCAACATAGATCACGCCTACGTGCATAGCCCAGAGGAATTTCAATTTATCCCCGGGGTCTTTGAAGCGTGCCGAAAGCTTCAGGCTATGGGTTATTTGCTTATTATCGCCACGAATCAGAGCGGAATCGGTAGAGGTTATTACACGGAAAAAGATTTCGCTGAGCTGTGCGATTGGATGAAGGCGCAATTTGAACACGAGGGCATCACAATTTCCGATATTTTTTATTGTCCTCATCATCCGGAAAAAGCGCAGGGAGCCTATCGGTGTGAATGCGGCTGTCGTAAACCGAAACCCGGGATGCTTTTGGCCGCACAAAAAAAGTGGAACATCGATATGCAATCAAGCCTCATGGTGGGCGATAATGCCGCCGACATGCAGGCGGCGCTTGCTTCCCAAGTCGGAACTCGAATATTGGTCGGCAAAGACGGTCATGAAAAACCTGAATCGATCGCCGAATGCACGCACACTGCCAAGAATCTTCTTGAAGCCGTTGGATTAATTGAATAATTGAAACGCTATGAGCTCACGTCTTCCTGCACCCGACTTTGAAAATAAAATCACTGACATGCAACACCTTGCCGAGCGGGTAGCCCGGCTGCCCCACCCCGTCGTGATGACAAATGGAGTTTTTGACATTCTGCACCGCGGACATGTCACCTACCTCGCGCAGGCGCGAGCTTTGGGGGCGAGCCTTGTAGTAGCCATCAATTCTGACGCGTCGGTCAAAATGTTGGGTAAGGGCGAAGAGCGCCCCATTAACAACGAAACCGACAGAGCGGCTGTTTTAGCGGCACTCGGCAGTGTAGACCTCGTGGTGACTTTTGAAGATAAAGTTCCGTTAAAAGCTGTTGAGGCAGTCCATCCGGACATTTACGTCAAGGGGGGCGACTACCGAATTGAGGATTTGCCGGAAGCCCGACTGGTTGCCACTTGGGGAGCAAAGACCGTCACCGTGCAGTTTGAGCATCAGCGCTCAACCACAGCGCTTTTACAGAAAATCAGCCGACTGAATCTTAAATCCAAAGCCTGATTATTTTTCCATTATTGTCGATTGTTGATTGAGGGATGCTCACCCTTTTTAATCTCAAAACAGTTATTATTCGAGAAAATTTTTCAATAAAACCCTCAGTATAGGGTTAAAAGTCTCCGGCCTGATCGGCGTGGTGGGCGTCTTCGGCGTGTCTTGGCTTACCGGCACATTCTTTGAAGCCTACAAACCCTTGTTTGTCGACATCTTCACAAACATGGCTCAATCCGCGCCAATGCTTTTCGGCGTTGTGCTCTTTTGCTTCTCCGCTGTGATTTTGAGCCCCTCGGCAACAACCGCTGCGCTGATGCCCTTAGGCGTTTCGATCGGCATTCCGGCCCATTTGCTGGTGGCGCTCTTCCCGGCAACCTGTGGTTACTTCATCATCCCGGGCGGCGCGCAAATCGGATGCACGGCGTTTGACCGCACAGGCACCACCCGATTAGGCAAATACGTTGTCAACCACAGCTACCTGCTGCCCGGTTTTGTTCACATCATCTCGGGCGTAGCGGCCGGCTATTTCTTAAGCTTCATTTTCTTCTAAAATGAAAGCCTTGAAATGAGCACAGAAGGAGTAGAAAAAATTTTCCACTCCTTCGTTCGAGTACTTTTTTGGAAGGTTCTGTCATGTCAACCGAAAATACACAACTGATCTCCGAACAACTCGCCCGCTTTGTTGTTTGGACAAAATTTGAAGATATTCCCGAGGAGCTTGTGATTAAAGCGCAGCGCCATATCCTCGACTCAGTCGGTGCGGGCATCGCCGGCGCTGTCAGCCCCGAGACAAAACTTCTCAACAAAGTATTCGCCATTTGCGGCGAAATGAGCGGAAACGTTCCGCTTTGGGGCAAGGGCATCAAAACAAGCGCGCGCAATGCAGCGCTTAGCAACGGTGTGTCTTCTCACACTTTCGAGCTCGATGACACCAATGGTTGTGATCACTCGGGCGCCGTGGTCGTCCCAGCCGCTTTCGCGGCATTAAGTCTTTGCGACCGTCCTATTGACGGTAAAGAATTTATTGTGGCAGTCACCCTCGGTTACGATTTGGCTCGCCGCGCATTGGAATCCTGCGGCGCTTACGAACCTCATAACGGCGCCGGATGGCACTCCACCGGAACATGCGGTGTGTTTGGCGCCGCTGCCGCCGCCGGTCGACTTTTGGGTCTTGATGTCGAAAAAATGCAGGCGGCGCTTGGAATCGCCACTAGTTTTGCCGCCGGTCAATGGTCCTTCGTGCATGACGGAGCGCAAAACAAACGCCTGCACGTCGGCAATGCCGCTCACGGAGGATTGCTCGCCTGCTTGCTGGCCCGCGAAGGTTTCACCGGTCCCAAACTGGCATTCGAACAAGTCTGGGGTGGTTTTTCCAAGACATTCGCGCCAACGAGCCAAGATCCCGACGCTTGGCTTCGCGACCTGGGCAAAAACTGGAAATTGGGACGCGTCTCAATCAAGCCGCACGCTTCCTGCCGAAGCTCCCACTCCTCCATTGATGCCGTCAATATTATTATGGACGCGCACCAATTACAGCCCTCGGATATAGAAAAAATCCATATCAAAATCAATCCATTCGTGCACGGCATGTGTGGCGGACGCAAATTGGATCCGATGCCGGCCGCCCAAATGAGCATCGCATACGGCATCGCCGCCCGCCTTGTGTTCGGTGGAGCCAACTTAACCGCCTACACGCGCACCAACCGTCACGATCCTCGAATCCGCCAAGCCATGGATTTGGTGGAATTTGAAATTGATAAAACACAAAAAGACGAAGACGAACCAATCGTGACCGTTATCACTCGCCAAGGACAAAGCTACACCGAACGTGTGGAGTTCCCTTTGGGCGCTCCGCAAAATCCGGTGAGTGATGAAGCTTTGATGAGTAAATACCGCGATATCGCCGGCATGGTATTTCCCAAGGAAGTGGTGGAAGAAATCGCAGATTTCCTCCTCCATCTCAAAGACAAACCCTCACTTGATCCGGTGGTTAAACTTTTAGGATCTAAACCCAACACCACCGCGCAATTTGATATTTAACCGCCTTGCCAACCCCGAGAGACTAAAACTCTCGGGGCTTTTTTTGCTTATTCATACCTATTTGTGGTCAATTATTTGTAAAACAATTTCGGAACGTTCCCCTTTTGATAATATGGCAAACAGATCGAAATGGAAGGAATTATGACCGATCCGATTCATTCGCTTGACGCTCGTATTCAAGACTACTGGAAGCAGAGAGCTTCAGGTTATAGCCTTTGCACAAAAGAGGAGCTTGAAGATCAAAACAATGTCTACCGGGAAATTCTGAAAAAGTGGCTTCCCGGTTCTCATCTTGGAGAATTGGCGCTTGATATCGGCTGCGGCCCCGGTTTTCTGGCTATCGAACTCGCCAAGTTGGGTTTCAAGAGCACAGGACTCGACTCTTGCCAAGCAATGCTTGATCTGGCCAAAAGCAATGCCGGCAGCCTGAACGTTGATTTTGTATTAAGCGATGCAACGCAAATTCCATTTCAAGAAAACACGTTCGATGTAATTGCCTCGCGTAACGTCGTTTGGAACCTCTCTGATCCTCACCTTGCCTATCATCGATGGTTCAAGTGTCTAAAACCTGGCGGAAAACTCATTGTTTTTGACGGCAACCACTACCGTTACCTGACCGCCCCCAATCGAAACGATAAACCGCACAGTCAAACTCATAAACATTTGGGACAAGTTGACATCTCTATTATGGAGAACATAGCCAAGAAACTACCCATGAGCAGTCACGACCGTCCCGACTATGATCACAAACTGCTTGACGAAGTCGGTTTTATTAATATTGACACTATCGTTTTAAGCCAAAGTCAGGGACTGGTCCGAGACTTTGCCATCCTTTGTGAAAAAAATATGCGGATTGAAACACTTTTACAAGCCGTTAAAGACGGTTCGTTAGATATCGATAAAGCTAAAGAAATTCTTGCAAGGGCTCCTTATGAGGATTTGGGCTTTGCCAAACTGGATACGCATAGAGCCATTCGCACGGGCTTTGCCGAAGTGGTGTATTGCCAAAATAAAGCGGACGATTTCCTTCTGGAAATCTTCGCGCGACTTTTCAAAACACATGGTGAAGTAATGGGAACCCGTTGTTCTCCAGAACAATTTAAATTGCTTAAAAATAGGCTGCCTGAACTTGCCTACGATCCTGTCAGCCGAATCGCTAAAATTGAAAAGCCAAAGAATCGTCAAGGTTTAATTGCTGTTTGCACCGCGGGAACAGCAGACATCGCCGTCGCTGAGGAATGCGCCCAAACAGCTGAATTTTTTGGCCAAAACGTTGAACGTTTTTACGATATTGGCGTCAGTGGCATTCATCGCCTATTGTCAAAAGTTGAGCGCCTTCAAAAAGCCAATTGTGTGGTGGCAATCGCAGGCATGGAGGGGGCTCTGGCATCCGTTATAGGGGGTCTAGTCTCCAATCCCGTCATTGCCGTGCCAACATCTGTGGGGTACGGGGCCAATTTCCACGGTCTCTCCGCTCTTTTAACAATGCTCAACAGTTGTTCAAACGGTGTCGCCACCGTCAATATTGATAATGGTTTTGGGGCCGGATTCCTTGCCTCGCAAATCAACCGTTTGGCTACACGAAAGGAATAAGTGACATGACTACATTGGTGTTGGACGCACAGACTGGTATCAGCGGAGATATGGCTGTCGCCGCCCTTCTTGATTTAGGAGGAAATTATCAAAAGCTCCAAACCGTCCTGAAGAGTTTGCCCGACCAGCAGTTTGAAATTGCGGTCTCACGTGTTAAAAAAAGCGCTCTTGATGCTTGCGACTTCAAAGTCACTTTAACCAATGGCGCCCCCGATAACGACCATGACATGGCCTATCTTTTCGGCCAATCTCATCAGGAGCATAGTCACATCGGCGGCCAAGCGACCGAGCGTAAACACGACCACAATGCCCCTCACGAGCATCACCATGGGCATCACCATGATCATCGTCATCTGAATGACATCTTTACCATTATTGACCAAACCGTGGCCACAGACAAAGCTAAGATTTTGGCTAAGCGCATCTTTACGATTGTGGCGGAAGCTGAAAGCAAAGCTCATGGCGTCCCAATTGAGGAAGTTCATTTCCACGAAGTGGGCGCGTTAGATTCCATCGTGGATATTTTGTCCGTTGCCGTGCTGATTGATGATTTAAAGATTGATCGCGTCGTCATCACCGCTTTGGGCGAAGGGTACGGAGAAATTCGCTGCCAACATGGGCTCCTGCCGATTCCAGTGCCGGCTGTGTCGCATATTGTCCAAACCTACGGTCTGGAGTTGTCACGGATTGACTGCAGAGGTGAATTCGTGACGCCAACGGGCGCGGCTATTGTGGCAGCGCTAAAAACAGACGCAGAACTACCTCGCCGGTACAAAATATTAAAGTCAGGACTTGGAGCCGGTAAACGTGCCTATGAGCGATCAAGTCTTTTACGCGCTAGCCTCATTAAAGAAATCACTCAAAATGGCGAAGAGGATGAAATTGTTGAGCTGATGACCAATATCGACGACAGTTCGGCGGAAATGCTCGGGTTTACGCTCGAGCGCCTATACGCCCAAGGCGCCCTTGAGGCGTGGTACACCCCAGTTTTTATGAAGAAAAACCGCCCAGCCTATCTCCTGAGCGTTTTGTGCAAAGCTGAAAACCAAAAGACGCTTGAAAATATCATTTTTGCCAATACAACCACCATCGGCATCCGTTCAAGAGTGCTCACTCGTCGGATATTAAAGCGTGAAATACTGACCGTTCAAACACCATATGGCTCCGTTCAAGTCAAGGCGTGTGACGTCCCCGATGAAAGGGGCGTTATGCACAAACGTTTTTACCCGGAATATGAAAGCGTGAAGCTCTTGGCGTTGGAAAAAGAAATGGACCTGGCGAGACTTTATCGTATTGTTCAAAACATCGCTGAAAATGCCTGACATAACAAAAATTAAACAGTATTTTGCCAAGCTAATTAATGGACCTGCCGTTGTTGCGTTTTCTGGCGGCGCCGACAGCGTCTTGGTGCTTAAACTTACTCTAGCGGCTTCTGATGGACGTTTCCCTGTTTATGCCGTTTATGCGGACACTCCATGGATGTCTCGCAGAGCGCTTGCCGAAGCTCTCGAGGTCGCCCGTGAGCTAAAAACTGATCTCAATGTTGTTAGCCCGGATTCTCCCGAGTCTATCGGCATTGAAAACAATCCAAAAGATCGATGTTACCGTTGCAAGCAAGCTATTTTCACATTACTGAGAAAGTTTGCCTCAGACCATCAATGTGCTCTTTTACTTGAAGGAACGCAGCTGGATGATCTCTCCAAATACCGTCCCGGCCTAAAGGCCGTGGCTGAATCCGGCGCTGTAAGTCCGCTCAAAGAATTGGGCTTACATAAGAACGAAGTGAGAGATTTACTCTCAGAGTTCCGACTCACGGCAGCAAAGAAACCGGCGGGATCGTGTCTTGCCACTCGGCTGCCCTATGGACAAAAAATATCTCCCGAAATTTTAGGACGAATTGATGCCGCGGAAGAGAAACTAACGCCATTTGGGTTAGGCACAATCCGTGTTCGCTCACACGGTGCAATCGCCAGAATAGAAGTGGATGAAAACCAACTCGAAAAAGCTATCTATTTTCACAAAGAAATCATCCGCGAATTAAAACCCTTGGGCTGGAAATTTATCACATTGGACATGGAGGGATTTCGTTCCGGCAGCATGGACTAAAGAGAGAAAAAATTGGTGTCCAAGATTGTAAATAAGTTTGTGTAAATCCGATATTTGCTAATCCCTCTGGAAAAATGGATTTACTAATGAATCAAGACAAGTTTAAAAACCGAGAAGAACTCAATTGACACATCTGTTCCCAAAGATTGCGACAACAGCTTTGCGCCACAAACTGTCCCCAAGGGACAAACGCGAACGGGAGTGCTTGATGACAAAGTTAGTTTTCTAACATTAACACTCACAATTCTGGAATTTGCCCAACGTTTCAACCGTTGTTTTTTCTTTCGGTAACGTCCCAAAAAGCGTTAAACTCTAGTTGTTCCACTAACTTTATTAGGAAAGGAATATACCCATGTCCACTATTCTTGATCCCATCAAATTATGGGAAGACCTTCACAAAATTCCGGAATTGGCTATGCAGGAAGTTAAAACCTCCGCCTACGTTGCCAAAACGCTCACTGATTTAGGAATTGAAGTTCAAACCGGTATCGGTGGCACAACCGGTGTGATGGGCATCATCAAAGGCGCCGAGCCCGGTCCCGTGGTGTTGTTGCGCGCAGATATGGATGCCTTGCCTTTTACCATTGACGGCAAAGAATGTGCCATTCACGCTTGCGGCCACGACTCCCACACAGCCATGGTGCTTGCCGCCGCCAGCCGTCTGAAAGACCGTGTGAAGAAGGGGACTTTGAAGTTGCTCTTCCAACCGGCTGAAGAAGACATCAGCGGCGCTCTCGCAATGATCAAAGGCGGAGTCATTGATGACGTGGATTATGCGCTCGGCGCACATATCCGCCCAATTCAAGACGTGCCCGCCGGTCAAATCTGTCCCGCCGTCAACCATACGGCTTCTAGGACATTGAAAGTCACAGTTCATGGGCGAAGCGCCCACGCTGCCCGCCCCCACTTGGGTGTGAGCGCTCTTGATGTGGCCTGCGCCATTGTTCAAGGCGTGCAAAACATGTGGTTTAATCCAGCCGGCATTTGGTCGATGAAGGCCACGCAATTGCACTCAGACCAAGGCGCCACAAACTCCATTCCCGAAACGGCCACGATCACGTTCGACAACCGCGCTCAAACAAATCCTATGATGAAGGATTTCTCTGAGCGCTTTGCCAAACTCGTCGAATGCACGGCTGCTGCATACGGTGCAACCGCGGAAATCACAGAGCTGGGTGCGTGCCCCGCTGCCGAGTATGACGAAGACTTCAAGCAGATGGTGATCGATTCGATCGTTCGCACGCATGGACAAGAAGCTGTCGCAAAGGACTGCGGCGGCGGTGGCGAAGATTTCCACTACTACAAGATGCATAAGCCGACAATGAAAGCCGCTTACTTTGGCTTAGGCGTCGGCGCCACTCCGGGCTTGCACGCCGCCACGATGCACTTTGATCCTCAATACCTCCCGATGGGGGTTGATGTGATGGTCGATGTGATTGAACACTTAATCGGCTAGCCGGTTAGTTGGCGTAGTTGGAAAAGGGAGCGAAATTTGTAGATCGCTCCCTTTTTTTGTTTTTAGATATTAAAGTGGAAGTAATTGAGACTGCTCCATCAAGTGCGCTCGGAGAAGATCTGAAGCCTTTTTCGCATCCCCCATTCTTATCGCGCGCAGAATTTCTCTTTCCTGACGAGCGATATCTAAAAAGAACTGTCTATCCATATTAGCGATGCGATGAGAGGTTTTTTCGAAGTAAGTGACGAGAACACCTGAAAAAACTTGGAGCACCCGATTGCCGCATCCCTCCAAAAGCAATAAATGGAATTCTCGGTCAAACTTGTCAGCCACAAGCGGCTCATCGGCGTTCTCTTCTATCTTGTTGAGAGTGCCTTCTAAGCGGGAGGCCAACGCTGGCGTAATGCGGCGACTGATTAGCGGCATTAACGAACATTCCACTAAGGCACGCGCTTCGATAAATTCCTGAACATCAAAATTAGCGACGTCAAATCGCATCTGAATCTGATTGCGCAAACTGTTAGCCCCGACTTCCCTAACCGTTGTGCCGCGTTTAGGCGTGCGAACCAAAATGCCCATCTGAGTAAGGATGTCCAACTCTTTACGAATTCGATAACGGGTCACGCCAAAACGCTTCGCCAATTCAGTTTCCGTATCGATTCTTTCTCCTTTTTTTGCTTGCTCCTGCAAATGATCACGGATTTGTTCAAACAAATTGTCGTTTTGTTGCATTTTGTTCGAGACCCCATAAAAATTATTGAGAGGCATTATAGGACAAAAGTTAAAAATATGACTATCTTTTTGATTTCTAGGAGAAATTACTAAGATCGCCCTAATCGTTTTGTCGACAAATTAGTATTTTCCCGATATCCGTAATGTTATTGAAAATTGAAAAAATTTATTAAAAACGTAGAAAAAACGAGACGTTATTCAACAGCAATTCATTTTCTTTTTAAACATGTCGAGATTTGTTGAAAAA
The DNA here is from genome assembly GCA_958347955.1 of uncultured Sutterella sp. Taxonomy (GTDB): domain Bacteria; phylum Pseudomonadota; class Gammaproteobacteria; order Burkholderiales; family Burkholderiaceae_F; genus Aphodousia. The sequence goes on along the minus strand of CATVXH010000001.1, from coordinate 159,156 downwards.
GATCAAAGTTTGAAAATCAACAAAAAGGCGCATACGATTAGCCGAAAATATTCCGGAGTGTGTTTTTGCTCCCATCTTAGATCTTTTTCCAAGGAAAAATAAAATGGTTGATGTCCAATTTTGGCTCCAACTCGCCGTAGTCCTGTTCTGCTTGGCTGTCGGCGGTCGCTTCGGCGGTGTGGGTTTGGGTGCCGCCGGCGGTTTCGGCGTCAGCATCCTCGTGCTCGGTTTCGGTATGCAACCGGGTTCTCCGCCTGTTTCTGTTCTCTTAATTATTACCGCGGTCATTGCCTGTACGAGCGTTTTGCAAGGTTCGGGCGGTTTGGACTATTTGGTCGGTTTGGCAGAAAAACTTCTGCGCAAGTGGCCTCGCGCCATTAACTTTGTCGGTCCTGTGGTGTGCTCCATTTTTGTGATTTTCGTGGGCACGGCCTATGTAGCCTTTGCCGTTTATCCTGTGGTAGCTGAAGTGGCAGCGTCCGCCAAGATTAGGCCAGAAAGAGCGGTGTCGGCTTCAGTGATTTGCGCCGGCATCGGCGTGATGGCAAGCCCAATGAGTGCTGCCATGGCTGCCATGGTTGGCATCATGTCCGCTTATGGCTTCACGCTGCTTGACATTTTGTCCGTGTCAGTTCCGACCTATTTCATCGCACTTTTGGCCGCATGTTTGTCTGTAAACTGGCGCGGCTGTGAACTCGAAAAGGACCCGGAATTCCTGCATCGTGTCCAAACCGGGCAATACACCGAATTGCACGTTTCTCACACGGACACTATCTATAAGGAACCCAGCAAAGCGGCTAAGATCGGCGTGTTGATTTTCGCTATCGGTATTCTCACATCTATTACTGTCGGTTCTTCCGACGCCTTGCGTCCCTCTTGGGAAGTCGCCGGAAAGATCAGCCAATTGCCCATCCCCTCTTTAATTCAAATGGTGATGTTGGCGACGGCCTTGGTGATCATCGTCGTTTGCAAGGTCCCGAGTGATAAATTCGCTTCAGGCTCTGTTTTCCGCTCCGGTTTAATCGGCGTGGTGGGTGTTTTCGGTATTTCATGGTTAACCGGCACCTTCTTTGACACACATAAAGATGTGTTTGTGCACTACTTCTCCGATATCGCAAGCTCTTCGCCCATTATTTTCTGTGTCGTATGCTTCTGCTTCAGCGCTGTGATCGTCTCACCGACAGTAAGCACCACGATCTTGATGCCGATCGGCTTGGCTTTAGGCTTGAACCCTCAATTGCTCGTGGGCATCTGGGCCTCCTGCTACGGTGACTTTGTGATCCCGGGCGGTGCGCAGATCGGCTGCACGGCTTTCGACCGCACTGGTACCACTCGCTTAGGAAGCTTCGTGTTTAACCACAGCTACATGCGACCTGGATTGGCGTTCGTCATCGTCGGCACCGCCGCTGGTTGGTTCATCTCTAAGATCATGCTTTAATCATTTAACTGTTAGAACTTAACAACAGGGGTCGTCGTTCATCGCGACCCCCGTTTTCTTTTCCCAGAATAAGATTTTTTTCACGCTCCTTTCACAAATACTTACATTTACTGTTACAAATTCTTTTCTCTCAATGGGCCTAATCTCAGCCTTTTTTATATAGATGTAAGGTAATTTCCCTACCCATTTTGTAAAAAAAAATAAGTAGAAACCCTAACAACTTTTGGCTAGTTTTGTAAAGATAACAGAAAGAGATTTCCCTAGCTCGAAAGAAAAAGGCAGATCTTAAGAAAGAAACAATGACATGTGTGAAAATTTGAACCGCTTAGAAAGGTTACGGAAACGTAACCTCTTCTATTGTTTGAAAGAGAAAATAAAGGAAACTTACCATGGTTGGTTTTGACTTTTGGCTACAACTACTTGTTGTGCTTATCTGCTTGTTCTATGGCGCCCGCAAAGGCGGTATGGCCTTAGGCTTGTTGGGCGGCATCGGCTTGCTCGTAATGGTTTTCGGCTTTGGCTTAAAACCCGGCAAACCCCCGGTCGATGTGATGTTGACGATTTTGGCCGTGGTTTGCGGTTCCGCTACGTTGCAATCCGCTGGTGGTTTGGACTGCTTGCTCCAAGTCGCTGAAAAGATTTTGCGCCGCAATCCTCGTTACGTTTGCTTCCTCGCTCCGTATGTCTGCTGGTTCTTGACCGTTTTGTGCGGTACCGGCCACGTCGTGTACACGATGTTGCCGATTATTTATGATATCGCCATCAAGAATAACATCCGTCCGGAACGCCCGTTGGCTGGTTCCACGATTGCTTCCCAAATGGGTATCATCTGTTCTCCGGCTGCCGTGGCCACTGTGTCCACGATTGCCATGTTGGAAGGTTACACGATCAATGGCCAACCTTTTGGTTTCGTTGACCTCTTCTCCATTACCATCCCGGGTGGTATCGTTGGTGTGTTCGCCGTGGGTCTGTTCTCTTGGTTCCGCGGCAAAGACCTGGACAAAGACGAAGAATTCCAAAAATTGATTTCCGATCCGGAAATGAAGGAATATGTCTACGGTGAAACCGCCACTTTAATCGGTCGCAAATTCACCAAGAAGCAATGGTTGTCCTTGTGGCTCTTCTTGGGCGTCATCGTTGTCGTGGCCATCCTCGGTATGTTCCCGCAATTACGTCCGAAAGGTCTGTCCATGACGCTGGCCATTCAAATGTTCATGTTGTTGGCTGGCTCTTTAATGGTCATCTTCTGCGATGTCAAAGCTTCTGACGTGGCTAAGAACAGCGTGTTCCGTTCCGGCGCCGTGGCTGTCGTGGCTGTGTACGGTGTGGCTTGGATGGCCGATACTATGATTGCCGCTCACTTGAGTGACTTGAAAGCCGGTTTGATCGAATACGTGAACCAATATCCTTGGGCGTATGCCATTGTGTTGCTCTTGGTCTCCAAGTTCGTGAACTCTCAAGGTGCCGCTTTGGCTATCGTTGTTCCGGCCGCTTTGGGTGTCGGCGTTTCTCCTGGCATTATCGTGGCTTTCTCTGCCGCATGCTATGGCTACTACATTTTGCCGACCTATCCGTCCGACTTGGCCGCTATTCAATTCGACCGCTCTGGCACGACACACATTGGTCGTTTCGTGATCAACCACTCGTTCATTATCCCGGGGTTGCTCGGTGTGTTTGTGGCCTCTGTGGTTGGTTGGTTGCTCGCTGCTCTCTACGGTTTCGTATAATCGATTTACCTGATGCGAGTAAATAGTGTTTGAATGACGGCAAGTAGTTGAACTCATCAATTACTTGCCGTTTTTCTTTGACCGTATCATCATTAGCAAAAGACGACGCGCATTCGTTAACCCCCTTTGATTCGAATAGCGTCAAAACAATAACGTTAAGGAGATAACTAGAAATGGCTCAAGCTGTTGAATTTAAATACGCTCCGATGTTCCAGCTCGGTAAAGACGACACGGAATATTACTTGTTGACCAAGGACTACGTCTCTGAAGGTGAGTTCGAAGGTCACAAAATTTTGAAGGTTCAACCGGAAGCCTTGACCCTCTTGGCCAAGCAAGCTTTCCACGACACGAACTTCATGCTCCGTCGCTCCCACAATGAACAGGTGGCAAAGATCCTTAAGGATCCTGAAGCAACCGATAATGACAAGTATGTTGCGCTGTCTTTCCTTCGCAACGCCGAAGTTGCTGCGAAGGGAGAACTTCCCTTCTGTCAAGATACCGGCACAGCCATCATCCACGGTGAAAAAGGCCAAGCCGTGTGGACCGGTTTTTGCGATGAAGAAGCTTTATCTTTAGGAGTTTTCCAAACCTACACGACTGACAGCCTGCGTTATTCTCAAAACGCACCTCTTTCGATGTACGAAGAAAAGAACACCAAGTGCAACCTTCCGGCTCAAATTGACATTGAAGCCGTTGAAGGTAATGAATATAAGTTCTTGTGCGTTGTCAAAGGTGGCGGTTCCGCCAATAAGAGCTACCTCTACCAAGAAACGAAAGCTATTTTGAACCCGAAGACACTCGTGCCCTACCTCATTGAAAAGATGAAGAGCCTGGGTACAGCGGCTTGCCCCCCGTATCACATCGCTTTTGTGATCGGCGGCACATCTGCTGAAAAAACGATGCTGACGGTGAAACTCGCTTCCACGCACTTCTATGACAACCTGCCCACCACAGGCGACGAAACTGGTCGCGCTTTCCGTGACGTCGAACTCGAAAAAACCTTGATTGAAGCCGCTCAAAACATTGGCTTGGGCGCTCAATTCGGCGGCAAATATATGGCTCACGACGTTCGCGTGATCCGCTTGCCGCGCCACGGCGCTAGCTGCCCTGTCGGCATGGGCGTGAGCTGCTCAGCTGACCGCAACATCAAGGCAAAGATTAATAAGGATGGTGTCTGGATTGAACGCCTTGACTCCAATCCCGGAGAATTGATTCCTGAAGAATTCCGCAAAGCCGGAGAAGGCGAAACGATCAAGATTGATCTCAACCAACCGATGAGCGAAGTCTGCAAGGAATTGTCTAAGTACCCGGTCTCTACCCGTGTGTCTTTGACGGGCACCATCATCGTGGCTCGTGACATTGCTCACGCCCGCATGAAGGAATTGCTCGATAGCGGTAAAGATTTGCCGCAATACATCAAAGATCACCCGGTTCTGTACGCTGGCCCTGCCAAGACCCCGGCCGGTCATCCGTGCGGCTCTATGGGTCCGACAACGGCTAACCGTATGGATCCGTATGTGGATCTCTTCCAAAGTCACGGCGGTTCTATGGTGATGATTGCCAAGGGTAACCGCACTCAAGTCGTGACCGATGCCTGCAAGAAGCATGGCGGCTTCTACCTCGGCACAATCGGCGGTATCGCCGCTGTGCTGTCAGAAAGCTCCATCAAGAGCATTGAATGCATCGAATGGCCTGAGCTCGGCATGGAAGCTGTCTACAAGATTGAAGTGCAGGACTTCCCGGCTTTCATCTTGGTTGACGACAAGGGCAACGATTTCTTCAAACAAATTAAGCCCCGCTGCACCATCAAGTGTGAAAAGTAATTGACAGGCGGCTCACTTCAGAGCTAATTGTTCAATGATCATTTGCTGGATCCGCTTTATGCGGATTCAGCAATTTTTTACCTCTAATTTGGCTAAATAATGTGTTGCTTTTCTCTAATCGTGCAATGTCGATAGAACAAATATTTCACCCTGATAGAAATTAACCGACTTTTACATCCCTGCCGATTTTTCTATCCAAAAAACCATTGACACTACCGTTTTCACCATCAATAATAGAGCCGTAGACAAATCAAATTTGAGATTAACTCCTTTTCTTTTGACAAGGAGTGGAGGTGGTTGTGTCTGTCAAATGAAAACAATCACTTCTTCGACCCCATTTTTAAGATAACTTGGAGCAAAAAATGAAAACCGAATGGCGAAGCTTTAAAGGAACCCATTGGGTTGACGAAGTCGATGTGAGAGACTTTGTTCAAAACAATTACACCCCGTATGACGGAGACGACTCCTTCCTGCAACCGCCCACCGAGGCGACCTCCAAGCTTTGGGATATTCTTCAGGGCTTACAAAAAGAAGAGCGGGCCAAGGGCGGCGTCCTTGACATGGAAACCGAAGTTGTTTCCGGAATCACGGCTTACAAAGCGGCTTACATGGGGGAAGGCACCAAGGAGCTTGAAAAGGTTGTCGGGCTTCAAACCGATAAGCCTTTAAAACGTGCGTTTATGCCCTTCGGTGGCATTAAGATGGCAGAGCAAGCCTGCGAAACGTACGGTTATAAACCCAATCCCAAATTCCATAAAATCTTTACCGAGTATCACAAGACGCATAATCAGGGCGTCTACGACGCCTATACGCCGGAGATGCGCTTGGCTCGTAAAAATAAGATCATTACCGGCTTACCTGACACATACGGTCGCGGACGTATCGTTGGCGACTACCGCCGGGTGGCGCTCTACGGCATCGATTTCCTAATCGCCAAGAAAAAAGAAGACATGGCGCACTGCGGCTGCGGCATTATGACCGACGATATCATTCGCCAGCGCGAAGAAATCACCGATCAGATTCGCGCTTTGATGCAAATGAAGGAAATGGCCGCCGACTACGGCTATGATATTTCAGGCCCGGCTAAAAACGCTCGTGAAGCCGTTCAATGGCTCTATTTTGGCTACTTGGCTGCAATCAAAACGCAAAATGGCGCCGCAATGTCTGTCGGCCGCATTTCCACATTCCTGGATATTTACATCCAACGTGATTTGGACGAAGGCACACTGACAGAATCCGAAGCACAGGAATTGATCGACCATTTGGTGCTCAAATTCCGCATGGTGAAGTTTGCCCGCATTCCGTCTTATAACCAATTGTTCTCTGGTGATCCGGTGTGGGCCACATTGGAAGTGGCAGGTTTAGGCATGGACGGTCGTTCCATGGTGACCAAGAATGACTTCCGTTTCCTGCATACACTTGAAAACATGGGACCGTCTCCGGAGCCTAACTTGACGATTCTTTATACGCGTCACCTTCCTAAGGCCTTCCGGGATTACGCCGCTAAGATATCCATCAACACATCATCTGTTCAATATGAAAATGATGATGTGATGCGTCCGATTTGGGGAGATGATTACTCGATCTGCTGCTGCGTCTCCGCTACCGAAACCGGTAAAGAAATGCAGTTCTTCGGGGCTCGAGCCAACTTAGCGAAGTGCTTGCTTTACGCAATCAATGGTGGTGTGGATGAACAAACACTCATGCAGGTTGGACCGGAACTTCGTCCAATCACCTCCGAGTATCTCGACTACGCTGAAGTGATGGAACGTTTCGACAAAATGATGGATTGGCTGGCTGGGCTTTATGTCAACACCCTCAACCTCATCCATTACATGCACGATAAGTACTACTATGAGGCCGCTGAGCTTGCCTTGATTGACACAGACGTGCGTCGTACTTTCGCCACCGGCATTGCAGGATTCTCGCATGTGGTTGATTCGCTCTGCGCTATTAAATACGCCAAAGTGAAAACCGTCCGCAATGAAGACGGAGTTGTGATCGGTTATGAAACCGAAGGGAATTTCCCGCGCTACGGTAATGACGATGATCGCGCCGATACGATTGCTGTGTGGCTTTTGAAGACGTTCATGAAAAAGCTGCGTAAATTCCACACATACCGCAATTCTGAACCGACGACGTCAATCCTTACGATTACCTCCAATGTCGTGTATGGTAAAGCAACGGGGGATTTGCCTGATGGTCGCAAGTCTGGCGAACCGCTCTCGCCGGGAGCCAATCCCAGCTATGGCGCAGAACAGACCGGGCTTCTTGCCTCGCTGAACTCCGTAGCCAAATTGCCCTACGAGTATGCCTTGGACGGTATCTCTAATACGCAGACCATCAGCCCTGATGCTCTTGGTCACTCGCTTGAGGAACGTGTCAGTAATTTGGTACGTGTCATGGACGGCTATTTTGCCCGCGGCGCTCACCATCTCAACGTCAATATTTTCGGTACTGAAAAATTGATCGATGCAATGGAACACCCGGAAAAGCCGGAATACGCGAACTTCACAATCCGTGTCTCGGGTTACGCAGTGAAATTCATTGACCTGACCCGTGAGCAACAACTTGACGTGATCTCGCGCACTTGCCACAAGACCATGTAATTGACTAATTGCGCACGCCTTCGAATTTGTTATTACAAATTCGTGGCGTGCCTTTTTTTAAGGTTTGCCTCATGACTCTGGCTTATGTTCACTCATATGAAACTTTTGGCTCCGTAGACGGTCCCGGCGTGCGTTTTGTACTTTTTTTACAAGGATGCAAAATGCGCTGTCAGTACTGTCACAATCCCGATACATGGAAACTCGGTATCGGCGAGCAAAAAAGCGCCCGTGAAATCTTAGATTTTGCCCTCCGTTATAAAACGTACTGGGGGGACGATGGCGGCATCACTGTCAGCGGTGGGGAACCTTTGTTGCAAATCGACTTTCTGCTTGAATTTTTCAAAATGGCTAAAGCCGAGGGCATTCATACCACTATTGACACGGCCGGATGGCCATTTACGCGAAAAGAGCCATTTTTCAGTAAATTCCAAGAGTTGATGCAGTACACGGATCTGGTGATGCTTGATCTTAAACACATCGATGAGGCAAAGCACCGTGAACTTACCAAACAGAGCAACTCAACCATTTTAAATTGCGCGCGTTATTTGGATGAAATCGGTAAGGACGTGTGGATTCGCCATGTGCTGGTGCCCAAACACACTGATGACGATACTGCATTGAAGCGTTTATCGGAATTCATTGCCACGCTTCATAACGTCCGCCGAGTGGAAGTCCTACCATATCATTCATTCGGCATGTACAAATGGCAAGAGTTAGGTTTGAAATATGATTTGACGGATATTTCCGCCCCTTCTCCGGAACGCGTCGCCAACGCGGAAAAAATTCTCAATGTGAAAGCCTATCACTAAATTTAAAAAGGTCTGAGCTGATGCTCAGACCTTTTTTAAGCAAAGTCTTCATAGTCGCTCCGAAGATATCGGAGCATATGTCCCGGAGCGAAATAAGTAGAAAGTTAACTTAACAAAAGATGCCCTCTCGGAGAACTCCCCGAGAGGTTTTTTAATAGTAATGGGCTCTAGATGGAATAGCCAGCCTTTCTGGCAAAGCGAACGGTCGCATCCAAAAAGCCTTGCTTGGAACCGCAGTCATATCGGATACCTTCAAAACGATGAGAATAAGTGGTTCCCAAATCCAACTGACTGGCTATGGCGTCAGTGAGCTGAATCTCGCCACCGACTCCCTTTTGAACCTTCTTTAGACGCTCAAAAATCTCCGGCTCAAGCACATAACGACCAATAACAGCTAATGTGGAGGGAGCGTGATCAGGGTCTGGCTTTTCAATCATTTCATGCACACGACTCGTGGCAACCAAACTGTCCTCGACGCCTACAATACCGTATTTCTTGGTGTCCGCCTTAGGCACATCCTGAACCGCCAGAATATTGCCTCCGCCCAATTGCCTACGAGCTTCAATCAATTGGCCAATTGCCGGTTGCTGAGCATCAATTAAGTCATCGGCGAGCATCACGGCAAAAGGCTCATTCCCTACCACCGGCTCTGCACACAGTACCGCATGTCCCAAACCCAAAGGTTCAGGCTGACGGATATAAATGAAAGTGACTCCGATCGGCGCAATGGAGCGAACCGTTTGCAACAATTCGGTTTTGCCTTTTTCAACTAATTCCTTTTCAAGCATAGGGGCTTTATCAAAATGATCTTCAATCGCCCGCTTATAGCGACCGGTAATAAAGATCATTTCCGTAATGCCAGCCGCGTAGGCTTCCTCGACGGCGTATTGAATCAAAGGTTTGTCAACTACCGGAAGCATTTCTTTGGGCATTGCTTTCGTAGCCGGTAAAAAACGGGTTCCGAGACCCGCCACTGGAAACACCACTTTGCGAACGTCTTTCATAATTTCTCGCTCTCGTAATAAAATGCGAATGCGCTAAGTATATCGAATATAGACTTTGTACCGTCTCGCTTTCGTGAATTACCCCTATGCAAACTAAACAAAATGTAACCGTTATCGGTGATGTCCACGGGTGTTTACCCAGTCTGCAGAAGCTCTTAACTTTGATTCCAGAGAATTCTCCACTGGTTTTTATTGGAGATATTATCAACAGAGGGCCTGCCTCTTTGCAGACTTTGCGACTCGTTCGCTCTTTCGGCGAGCGAGCTCGGCTTGTTTTAGGCAACCACGAGATGCACCTCTTGGCCACCGCTGCGGGCGCCGGCAAAGTTAACCGACGAGACACTATCGATGAAATTCTCAATGCCCCCGATGCCAACGAATTGATCGATTGGGTTCGTCATCAATATTTACTTTTAGACTGGGCTGATTACACATTTGTGCATGCTGCCATTGACCCGGCGTGGTCATTGAAAAAGGCGAGATCCTTAGCCTCAGAAGTTCAGAAACACCTCCAAAGCGATCATTGGAAAGATTATTTACAAGAAATGTACGGCAAAGATCTTTGGAATAATGATCTGCGAGGGTCTGCCCGAATGCGAGCGATTTTGAACGGCTTCACGCGCATCCGTTTCGTTGATAAAAAAGGTGTCCCCGATTATAAAATCAAAGCCGCTCCCGGAGAAACACCCGATCATTTAATGCCGTGGTTTGAGTGCCCGGTTCGAAAAACAAAGGATGACAATATTGTTTTCGGGCACTGGTCAACACTGGGTCTGGTTCTAAAGGAACATGTGATTGCTTTAGATACCGGCTGCGTCTGGGGAGGAGCGCTCAGCGCCATTGAGCTGCCGAGCCGCAAAATTTACCAAGTGAAAGCGCCTCAGTATTGTGATCCGCTGGCTTAAGGCGCCTTTTCAAGCCCAACCGCATCACAATGATGATGCTGATTACCGTTTCCGAGCATTGGATCCGGGACCCCCATGGCAGCACTCATCACAGCGGAAGCCTCCGAAGCCACCTCATGACGAGTTTTGCCGTCCACGTTGATCACTGGTTGTACTTTCAAAGTCACTGCTAAGTCTGGCGTACTGCAAATTGTCCAGAGGCACTTAAAAATTGAAATATTGGCGTAAGAGGCTTTAGTGGTTCTCACTCCGTTTTCCGTGTAGCAGATCGCCACAGGCAGAACAGGCGTGCCGGAAAGAATCGCAGGCTCTATCAAATTAGCTTTTAATGGCAACAACGAAACGCCAATGCTGGTCTTGCCTTCCGGGAAAAGCATAATTGTCTGACCTTTCATCAAAGCGGCGCTGATCTGCTCGTTAACCGAAATAATGGAACGGTGATTTTTCCGTTCAATAAAAAGCGTGTCCACACCCTTGGCGATTCGTCCAAAAACAGGCCATCCTGCGATCTCGCTTTTTGCGATAAAACGCCCGGGTTTCATCGCATTTAAAGCAAAAATATCAATGAAAGAGATGTGATTGGCCACAATGAGACAATATCGATCATAGACCTCGCCCTGCACCTCAAAACGCATGCCTACTATTTTGATAAAAGTCCTTGCCCATGATTGAATAATGCCTCTTTTGCTTTCAGGTTTAACCCATTGCAGGTAAAACAAAACCAACAGGATGCAGGCAAGCGCGAAAAAAAGCGCCAGAATAAATCTGGCAGCACCGACAATCTTATTCATAAACATGCTCATCAAAAAACTGTTGAAGGATGATACACGCCGCTTCGTCATCTATAAAGTCAGCTTCACTATCAACAACTGCCGATGAGTACCGTTCATCGACGCGATAAACCGGCAAGTGAAATCGTCCTTCCAACTGCCTGGCGAATCTTTCACAACGCTCAGTCATCTCATGAGCGGTCCCGTCCGGATGGCGCGGCACTCCCACAACAAACGCCACGGGAGCCCATTCTTTTATTACGGCGCAAACGCCTTCCCAACGGCTTTGATTGGTTCGTGAATCAATAATGCGCAATGGACTTGCCGACCGGGTAAGCGTATTGCCTACCGCCACCCCCAAACGCTTAAGTCCAAAATCAAAACCAATAATTACGCCTTCAATCATGCGTGCCCCGCATCCTCTCCCCAAGCCTCAAATGTGCTCGAGTCAATCCCCAAAAGTCCCAATGCTTTTTCATAACGGTCTTGAACCGGCGTATCAAAAATGATACCTTCGTCGGCCGGCGCTATAAGCCAGCCGCTTACCGCCAGTTCCGCCTCTAATTGTCCTTCGCTCCAACCTGAATAACCGAGCGATATTAAAAACTTCTCCGGAGCATCATTGCCTTCGCCCACAGCTTCCAGCACATCTCGAGATGTTGAAAGATAAATGCGCTCTGTGACCTGCATAGTAGAATGATATTTTTTATTGGCACTATGTAAAACAAAACCTCGCTCGACCTGAACAGGTCCGCCGTCATAGAGAAAAATATTCTGAAGCGACGGATTCTTATTCTTTATGCCGATGCGTTGCAAAAGCGAGTCCACGCTTAAGTGGATTGAGCGATTGACCACAATGCCCATGGCACCGCTTTTAGTATGCTCGCAAATGTAGACCACGGTTCCGGCGAATGTCGGATCTTTCATGTTTGGCGCCGCAATCAGAAAATAATTTTTGTAGGAAACAAAATTTGACATTATGAAAACCCTAAAAACCGTCGAGGGATATTTTCACACATCTTTTTAGCCTGCGCTATGATGAGAAAACTTTCTTACATTAGGAAACGCCATGGTTGGGAACGTTTTGGAAAAATTAGTTGACCTTTTTCAAAAAGGCAACGCTCAATTTCGGGTACTTGAACACCCGGCAGCCGGGAAATCCAGTCAATCTGTCGCTGAAATTCGTGGAACTCAATTAGGGCAGGGCGCGAAAGCGCTAGTCTGCCATGTGAAAGGAAACGGCATTAAACTTTACGCACTGGCCGTATTGCCCGCGGACAAACAAGCCGACTTGTCCAAACTTGCAACGGCGCTGGGCGGTCGGCGCGCCTCACTAGCCAGTCCCGATGAAGTGAGAGAGTTAACTGGCTGCGTGTTTGGAGCCGTGCCTCCTGTCAGTTTTCATCCAGACTTGAAACTCGTTGCCGACCCAAGCCTATATGAGCGCTACGACGAACTGGCTTTTAATGCGGGATTGCTAGACCATTCCATTATCATTAAGACCGAGGACTACAAGAGAATTGTCCAGCCGGAGCTGATCGATTTTTTAAAAAACTCTGCCACGTCTTAACCAATTGACGTCATTAAGTTTTTTTATCAAATAAGTCTTTTCAAGTCAGCTAAAAAGGTCTATCATTGGCGACTTTCTTTTTAGCTGACTTATTATTCACCATGATTGAATACGGCACTGTCCTGCAAGCTGCCCTCACGCCAATTACATTGATTTCTGGTGTTGGGCTTTTGTTGGTGTCGATGACCAACCGTTACAACCACTCCACTGACCGTTTGCGTCAGCTGCTGCGCGAAAGCGATGCCATCAAACCTCGAAAAGACGCTGACCTTGACCACGCCATTGAACTGATTTTTTTAAGAGTGCGGCTACTGCGCAAGGCCATCTTATTGATTGTGCTTTCTGGCATGTTCAGCGCTTTGCTGGTGTTAATGAGCATTTTTGAGATTGCATTGGGAGACAGCCTTACAGTGCTGAAGTCCATTTTGCTTTTGGTGGCCATATTGATGGTTGTATTTTCAACGCTGATTTTCGCCAAAGAAGTCAGCACCTCAATGAAAGCGCTTGGCTTGAGCGTTCACCACTAAGGAGATTGCCATGGTTGAATACCATCAGATGCTCGCCACATCGCTGCCTCCAGTGACGTTGATTTCCGGCGTTGGTTTGCTGTTGTTGGCGATGACTGCCCGCTATAACCACTCTACCAATCGTGTGCGCCAGCTTTTAAGAGAAAGAAACTCGATTGCTCCGCGAGAAAATCCAGACCTTAACCAAGAAATCGACTTTATTTTTGAGCGAGCCTCTCTTTTAAGAAAATCGATCTTAACAGTGGTACTTTCCGCCACCTTCAGTGGTTTACAAGTGCTCACAGGCATTGTGGAATGCCTTTTCATGCTTGACATGGATTTCTTGAAACTCAGCTTTTTGATTCTCTCAATCTGTTTTTTACTAATTTCAACGATATATTTTGTACGTGAAGTCTCTTTGTCCACCAAGGCCATCGGACTAAGCGTCAATCACCGTTAACATCCTGCGGGCGACAGAGACCAATCTGTCGCCTTTTTTCTCACTGAAGCGGGCGTCCCCAAAAGAAATATGTGGCGGAGTCTCCGTCACTGGTGTGCCCCAAAGCGAAATAAAGAGGGCCGAAAAGCGAGTCAATAGCCACGTACGCGCTTACCGCCTTTTTCCACTCACCGAGATCCCTGCTGCTTAAGTAGTCAGGCCATTCATCCTCCTGAACTCTACCCATTTCATAGCTCGCCCCTAAATAAACAGGAAAACCGAAAAGATTGGTTTCTTGTAGGCGTTTTTGTAACATCAGACGACCCAAAAACATATCTGATCCGCTATAACGCCCATAGTAAGCGCCAGACATATTAAAAAGTCCGCCTAACGGATAACGGCCCGGAATAGTCGACGATCCGGCCTTTGCGGACAAAACACTCACCCAACCATCTCCCCAGCTCCAAGGAAAAAGTGTTTCCACATAATAGTCAGTGAGTTCCGGTTCAGCGGAATTTTTCATGTTGCCGTAACGCCTAGCCTTGGCATCCAAATAAAATCCCTTTGTCGGAAAGTTAATGTGATCGAGCGTGTCATAGCGAAAGGTCATTTCAACAAAGGAAGCATTGTCATCCATGCTTTCGTAACCATCAACGTTGCCCACAGCGACTTTGCTTTGCGCCGACACATAGCCTGCTCCCATCGTCAAAACTGCGGAATTATCAAATTCCAATCCAAGGGATAAAGAGCCTTCAAGAGTCTTATTTTTAAGAGTGGCTTCCGGATGGCTAGAACCGTTATACCAATCGTAACGTTGGCTCTCATAGCGAATTTCAGGCATCACAAAAACTGGACTGGCCGCCCCCAACGGTTGGTAAAAACGTGAAGAAAAATAACTGTCTTTACCAATTTGAGCTTCGTTTCTCCATTCCCCGCCCCAGGAATTAAGCCATCCCATTGTATGAGCAACCAAGAAATCAAAAGTGTGTTCTTGATTAAAGTCTGTGGAAACCTTTCCGCCCACCCGAATCGTGTTATATCCCCAGGGCTTTTCGAGAGGACGCCAAACCAATGTTTGTGTTCCGTTAGGCCCTGGCTCAAAGACATAAGGTACAAGCGTAAAATCATCCGTTGCCCAAATTTTTGCGCTTGCGCGGGCGATCTGTTCTTCAGTGACAGGTTGAGACAAATCCAAATCAGCGCTTTTAATCACGCTTTTAGCGTTAACCGTCTTAAGGCCTTCCACTCGCACCTTTGACACTTGGCGCGACTTTGGCGGCACAACGGAAGCCTCCCTGACATTATTCCACGCAATAAAGTTTGAACGAGGTACGGCTAACCGCTTCAGTTCTGCGATATGATTGCGAGCGCTTTTTTCACCGGCGTCAATAATTTCCGCGGCTTTTGTAAAGTCCCCGGAACTAAATCCCTTCAAGTCCGTAGTAATCAAAATATCCTGATCAGTCAGCAATGATTTAGAGTGCTCCACATTTCTTTCAGTCAAAATACCGATCATTTGTCCCATCACTCCGGCTACTGAGTGTATGTCTTTGGACTTACCCAAAGGCGTTCCCGCATCCACCGCAATAATGACATCCGCCCCCATCGATTTGGCCAGCTCCACCGGTAAATTTTGCGCTAAGCCTCCATCAACAAGCGCATGTCCCTTGTAGGGAAATGGTGAAAAGGCTCCCGGAACCGACATAGAAGAGCGCATCGCATCGGCAAGCGTTACATCTTTCTGCATAACCACCGCCTCACCGTTATCCAAGTCAGTGGCAACTGCCGCAAACGGGATAGCTAGTTGAGAAAGATCATTGATAGAGCTGACGTGTTTAGTAATAGAACGCAAGAAAATTTCCAAATGCTGTGCCGGCACCACAGAATCAGGGAAAAGAACCCTTCCATCCGAAAAACCGATTTCTCCGGTACCCAACCCTTTGAAATCATCTTGGCGGCGGCGCCAATTGATTTCACTTCTGTCCGGTCTCAGAGCAAACATTTCACTCCAATTCACACCTAAAATGATCTCTCGCATCTGCTCGACCGAATATCCTGAGGCGTAACCGCCGCCCACCATCGCACCCATGCTGGTTCCGGTAACGATATCCACCCTCACCCCCAATTCCTCAAGCACCTTGATCACTCCAACGTGCGAAAATCCCCGCGCCCCGCCCCCGGATAGAACCAAGGCAATCTTAGGCCGCTTGGCAGTAGCCTCGTCTTCTGTAACCGCGGCGAAAACGGTTTGCGAAAAAACTACGGTTAAAATGGCAAATAAAGCAATAAATACTCTGCTGATCATGACAATGATTTCCCTGC
Source organism: uncultured Sutterella sp. (assembly GCA_958347955.1). GTDB lineage: Bacteria > Pseudomonadota > Gammaproteobacteria > Burkholderiales > Burkholderiaceae_F > Aphodousia. The sequence goes on along the minus strand of CATVXH010000001.1, from coordinate 143,234 downwards.
TTCTTCAGGATCATCTTACTGTGTTTTTAGGGATTGCAGTATGATTGGTGTGAGTTTGAACTGACAAGGTGTTTACCCATGAGAATTTTATTAACGGGCGGAGCGGGTTTTATCGGCTCTCACACAGCGGTTGAAATGACTAATAGTGGTCATGAGGTCGTCATCTATGACAACTTCTGTAATAGTGACGCAACGGTCTTGGATCGGCTTGAGAAAATTCTCGGCAAACGCCTGCCTTTTGAAGAAGGAGACATCCGAGACTATGCCCGATTGCGCGGTGTCCTTGAAAAACACCGCATCGAAGCTGTGGTTCACTTTGCGGGGCTAAAAGCTGTCGGCGAATCCGTAGCTAAACCCCTGGAGTATTACGATAACAACATTAACGGAACACTCACGCTCTTGCGCGCCATGAGAGATTTGGGGATCAAACGAATCATTTTCTCTTCAAGCGCAACAGTTTACGGAACCCCTCAATATCTTCCTCTGGATGAAAACCATCCGCTGTCTGTCACCAACCCGTACGGACGCACTAAATTGCAGGTTGAGGAAATACTGTCGGATCTCTGCGTGAGCGATCCGGAGTGGTCAGCGGTCTGTCTGCGTTATTTCAACCCGATCGGCGCTCACGAAAGCGGCTTAATCGGTGAAAACCCGCGAGGCATTCCCAATAACCTCTTACCCTACGTCGCGCGGGTAGCCGCAGGTCAATTAGAAGCGGTTCGCGTCTTTGGCGATGATTACGACACGCCGGACGGCACCGGAGTGCGCGATTACATTCACGTGGTAGACCTTGCCAAAGGCCATGTCAATGCCGCTCAGTACAGCCTCACACACTGCGGATGGATTGCCATAAACCTCGGCACAGGTGTCGGTTACTCCGTACTTGACATCATTCATGCCTATGAGAAGGCCTGCGGAAAACGCATACCCTACAAGATTGTTGAACGTCGCCCAGGTGATGTGGCCAGTAATTGGGCCAATCCTCAACGCGCCTATGAACTCTTAGGTTGGAAAGCACAATACGGTCTTGATGATATGTGCCGACACTCATGGGCATTTCAGAAAAACTGTGTTTAGAGTCAGAGGTATTGACCTAACGTCGCACCCAGCGCCTGTTGCCAGGTACGGGGTGCGACTTTTAATCTGTATCTTATTTTTTGTGTGTTCAATCGACAGTTCAGGGGACGCGGCTCCATAAACGGAAAATCTGTTGTCTTTGCTCTCAGAAGCCTCTTCTCAAATGCCCAACGAATCTGAGCCGATTGCAACTGTCTCATAATTTCTTCCGCGCACTCGAAACGCGAACAAAAACCGGAATTGGCAAAATGATAAATTCCGGTTAACTTATCACCTTTATCCTGTTGGGAAAGAATTAGCCCAATCACCTCAGCAACGTCATCAGCCGCCGTTGGCGTCCCAAATTGGTCATCGACAACGAGCACTTCAGACTGAGTCCGAAGACGACGGCAAAATGCGGTAATAAAATTATTGTGGTTGCGGGCATGAAGCCAAGACAAACGCAAGATGATAGAGTTCGGCGCCTCTGCCATGACATTTTCCTCACCTTGAAGCTTGGTGAGGCCGTACGCATTCGCGGGGGCTGTTGAATCAAGCTCAGTCCAGGCAACATTACCAGAGCCATCAAACACATAGTCTGTGCTTAAGTGAATGAAATAAGCTCCTATTTGCGAACAGGCTCGAGCGATAAGCCCTGGAGCCGTCGCATTAATGATCAACGCTTCGTCAAACCGGCGAAGTGCCTCATCAACAGCGGTAAAAGCCGCAGCATTAATGACCGCATCGGGTTTTTCTTTGACTAGAAACGCCGCCAAATTCTGCGGACATGATAAGTCGCCTTCTGAAGTTGACCGGTTGGGCAATAACCACTCATGATCATTTTTTAATTTTTTCAAAATGGCTTCGCCTACCTGGCCGCTTTGCCCGTAAAGTACCACTCTCACTGTTCACTTCCCTTAATAGCGTCGAGGTGCTTTTTCAAATACCTACCCGTCACACTCTTTTTGTTCTTAACAATCTGAGCCGGGGTACCGCAAGCGACAATTTCGCCGCCCGATTCCCCTCCGTCCGGTCCCATGTCAACTACCCAATCGGCCGATGCAATCACATCCAGATTGTGCTCGATAATAACAACGGTATTGCCGGCGTCTCTCAGTTTTTTTACGACTTCTATGAGCATTTTTACATCTTCAAAATGCAATCCAGTCGTGGGTTCATCCAAAATGTAGAGTGTTTTCGAGGTCTCCTTTCTGGATAACTCTAAGGCCAATTTCATGCGCTGAGCCTCACCACCGGATAGGGTCAAAGCGCTTTGACCAAGTTTCACATACCCCAAACCGACGTCGACCAAAGTTTCTAACTTCCTACTGATCACCGGATGCGCTGAAAATATTTTTCTGGCTTCATCTACCGTTAAATTCAGGACTTCGGCAATGTTTAGCCCCTTATATAAAACCTCTAATGTCTCCCGGTTATAACGCTGCCCATGACAGTGCTCGCACGGAACATACATATCTGGTAGAAAATTCATTTCCACTTTGATAAAGCCTTCACCCTGACAGGCTTCGCAACGCCCTCCCTTTACATTAAAGCTGAAACGGCCGGCATCGTAACCTCGTTCTCTGGCAGTCGGTGTTTGCGCGAATAAGTCTCGGATAGGTGTGAATAATCCTGTATATGTTGCGGGATTGGATCGAGGCGAACGGCCAATTGGACTCTGATCAACATTGATAACCTTGTCAAAATAATCGACCCCTTCAAGACGCTCAAAAGGTTCCGGCACTGCGCTTGCCCGATACAATTTTTGAGCCATTGCCCGATAAAGTGTGTCGTTAATCAGCGTGGACTTACCGGACCCCGATACGCCACTGACCACCGTGATCAAGCCCACAGGGATCTCTAAGTTGACACTTTTCAAGTTGTGTCCCCTTGCTCCAATGACTTTGAGTGCTTTATCCGTTTTACGTTTCGGTTTTCCTGCTGGCAACATATTTTTCTTGCCGCTCAGGTACAGCCCTGTTAACGAATTGGGATTATTGGTAATTTCTTGCGGCGTTCCACAGGCGATAACCTCTCCCCCTTCTTCACCTGCTTTTGGCCCCATATCCACCACAAAGTCTGCCTCTCGTATCGTATCTTCATCGTGCTCCACTACGATTACAGAATTACCAAGATCCCGCAGTCGTTTTAATGTTTCAATTAAGCGATCATTATCACGCTGATGTAAACCGATTGACGGTTCATCTAATACATACATCACTCCGGTTAAACCTGAGCCAATTTGGCTAGCCAGACGAATCCGTTGAGCTTCGCCGCCAGATAGGGTATCGGCTCTGCGATCAAGGGTTAAATAGCCCAACCCCACATCGATTAAAAAAGCCAATCTTTGTCTTATGGCAGCAATTAATTTTTTACCCACCTCCGACTTACTGCCAACAATTTCCACTTTACTGAAATAATCCAGAGCGGCCGAGAGTGGCATGGCGGTAACTTCATAAATAGCCTTGCGTTGTTTTCCCACGCCAATCAGGACATGACGGGCCGCCTCCTTTAACCGTGTGCCATTACAGACATCGCAAACTTTCAATTCTCGATATCGATTCAGTTCTTCGCGAACTGCCTCATTCTGTGTTTCGGCAAAACGCCGATTCAAAATAGCAATCACTCCCTCAAACAATTCTTTTTTATAGGTCACATGTCCGGCTCGTCTATAAGGCATCTCGATGGTTTTATCACCCAACCCCCACAAAATAGCCTCTTGCTGGGATCGCTTTAACTGATTCCATGGAGTTTCAACGTCAAAACCGACAGCCTTGGCGACGGCTTCAAGGAGATCAAAGTTATAGAGATTACGTCGATCCCAGCCATGAATTGCCCCTGAACTTAAGGAGAGTTCCGGATGGCAAACCACACTTTTCTCGGTAAAAACCATGCTTTCGCCCATCCCATTGCAAGCGGGACAAGCGCCAATAGGATTGTTAAAAGAAAAAAGCCTGGGCTCTAGGTCCTCAATGCTGTAACCACACTCCGGACAGCAATAGTGGTTCGAAAACGCCTGTCGATCCCCTGTTTGAGCATTTTCTATCACCACACGTCCATCGGCCAAACGCAGTGCAGTCTCCAAACTTTCAGCTAGCCGCTGAGAAGCATCGGCGCGAATTTTTAAACGATCGACAATAACATCCACATCGTGGGGTTGCCTTAGGTCCAACTGCGGCAAATTTTCTGACTCATACAGCTCCCCGTCAACTTTAAACCGGATAAAACCTTGCGTTTGCATGTCCTGAAAAAAGCGATCGAAATCCATTTTCTTTTGGCTAACTACCGGGGCAATTACCATGATTCGCGCTTCGGCCGGTCCCTGAAGAATTTGATCGACCATTGACGAAACCGGCGTCACTTCCAAGGGCTTGTCATGTATAGGGCAGTACGGAACACCTGCGCGAGCAAAAAGCAAACGCAGATAGTCCATAATTTCTGTGATGGTGCCAACGGTTGAACGAGGATTACTATTAACCGCTTTTTGCTCAATCGCAATTGCGGGCGACAGCCCTTCAATTAGGTCCACGTCGGGTCTTTCCATTAAATCAAGGAACTGACGCGCATACGCAGACAGGCTTTCGACATAGCGACGCTGTCCTTCAGCATAAAGCGTATCGAAAGCCAACGAGCTTTTCCCCGACCCTGACAGACCAGTAATGACCACCAATTGATCGCGGGGGATATCTAAGTCAATATTTTTAAGATTATGGGTGCGAGCACCTCGAATATGAATTTCTGCGCGCATTTCTCTATTGTCTAAGTCAATGTTCCCCTTTGATTTTATAGACATTTTTCTAAATAAAACAATCAAAAAAGAGAAAAGCCCCAACCTTTTTCAGATCAGAGCTTCTCAATTGGTTTAACAAATAGCTAAAGGAATTTAAGCAACACGAGGCACAGTCAAGGCACCTTCAGGCATCAAAATGGTACATGGGTGTTCACCGAGTTTTTCCATGGCTATCGAAATCGCTTCTTCCACGGTTTCGGTAGTTGCAGCAAAATGCATAGTCTTTGCCAAATCCTTGTCCAACTTCGTTAGCAAAATAAAGTCCGCTTTGGACATTGGGCGAGTGAGGGCAAAAGCCTTATTCGCTCCAATTTGGAAATTGTCTTCCAGCCCCTTACGAATAGCCTCTGCCGTCTTAAGATGTTTAAACGCTTCTTCGAGCTTGGCAGAGCCGGAGCCTTCTATGCATTCAGCCAACAAAATCACCACTCCGCCCTGACGCACCGCATACATGGCGTTATCCATCGTCTTTTGCATCTGATAAACATTGATATCCTTGGGATAGCCGCCACAGGAAGCAATCACAAGATCGGCTTCCTTTGGAATTACGCAGCCATAGACTTCATCAACAAAACGACAGGCCTCTTTATGCGCCTTGACGAAGTCGCCTGCAAACATCTTCAGAAATTCATGCTTGGCATTGAGCACCGCATTGAAAAGAAAAAGCGAGCGCCCTTTTGCAAAAAGCGACACTCCCTCTATTTGGTCTTCATAACACGGATTTCCTTCCATAATACCAAGACCAGCATGCGGATCAAGCATCCAGCTGTGGTTCTTACGGGCTGTCTCCATCGCTGCGCAACCCGGCAAAATCGCTTTACGGCCGCCGCCGTAACCTGAAAAGTAGTGGTATACGACTGTGCCAGTCAAAATCACATGATCCACATCGCACAAAAGCTTGTTGATCCAGACGGGAGTACCACGGCGTGTTTCTCCGAAATACTCAAAATCGCTCGTATTCGTAGCGACGCTGCTATACATCTTGATGCGAGACGCAACTTCATTTCCCACCTGTTCAACCATTTCCTCGTGAGTCATCATACGGTGCGTACCTAAAGAGAAAACTATTCTCATGTTTTCGTCAGGCACTCCCAGTCGATTCATTTCATTGACAAACACCGGCATAAAATCATGGCTGTTGGCCACACGGGTCGGGTCGTTACAGATAAAAGCCACCGTGTCACCGGGTTTGACAATATCCGACAAAGCTGGCGAACCAACAGGATTATTGATCGCATCTTTGACGCCCTGTTCGATGTTACGCATTGGTGGAAAATCCTTCATACGCACAACTTTCAAAATATCGCTTTCCTCAAAATCAAAAGTTTTGCTGCCACGTCCATAGGCAAAGGTGAATTGTTTGGTTGCCATAGGGATTTTCCTTTTTAATTTCAATATGAAACAACGATTTATTCTAGTCTTTGTTTTCGCTTTTTTAGAAGAAAAATTGACCCTGCGAATAGAAACTTGCGATTCAGTTCTTTCTCATCAAGCATCTGTTAACTTAAAAGATCGATAGCGGTATGGACATTTTCCCAAAGTTACTACAAAATTATCGTCTGGCGTATTTTGTAGAATATGCTCACCAAACGTCTCGAATGCGAACGGGTGAGTTCTCTCACTTTGAAGCCTTTGGATGTGTGATTTATTGATGCCGGTTTGCTCCCGGTGTCGTTATTTTTGGAAGTAAAAGATTATGGCTTCGGTAAATAAGGTCATCATTATTGGTAATTTGGGTCGTGATCCCGACACGCGTTATACCGCTGAAGGCGGCACCGCCATCACGACAATCACAGTAGCAACCTCCCGCCGTTATAAGGACTCTAACGGACAACCCCAAGAAGAAACCGAATGGCATCGGGTCGTCTTTTTCGGCCGTCAGGCTGAAATTGCGGCTGAGTACCTACGCAAGGGCCGCCCGGTCTATATCGAAGGCCGGTTGCGCACGCGCAAATGGCAAGGACCTGACGGACAGGACCGTTATTCCACAGAAATCATTGCCGAAACAATGCAAATGCTGGGTTCCCGTGAACGTACTGAAGGCACCGGCGGCTTTGAATCCGCGCCCCGCCGTCCCGCCCCTGTTCACACTGAGCATGCGCCGGCTTCAAGCTACCAACAGCCGCGTCAGGTTGATCCTGTCCCCGCCCCGGTGAACGGGCTGGACAATCTTGATGAAGATATTCCGTTTTAATCGTTTTAAAAAAGATCTTTTAAGCCCGCTGCTGAGCTCTACCTTGAACTCTACCGCGGGCTTTTCTTTTGCTCGAATTAGGCAAACAATTCATATTTCCCGAACATAAGCGTCTTCAAAAAAACGTTACACTGACCAATAGTTTAATTTTTTGGAGTTGCCTTATGTCTGTTCGCATCATCTGCCATATGATCTCCTCGGTTGATGGGAAACTCGTTTCCGCCCAATGGAGTCGGCCTACTCATCCAGTTAATATTTCTGAAGTTTATGAATCCGTTGCCTCTTCCTTCAACGCTCAAGGCTGGATTGTCGGTCGCACAACCATGGCCGAATATGACCCTAGTGTTCAAGAAGGATTGCAGGCGCAAACCGACTGTGTCAAAAACAAAAAAACGTTTAAAGGTAAACAAGATGATCGACCCCTGGCTATTGTCTTTGATCCCAAAGGGAAACTGCATTTTTCCTGCGATCATCTAAGTACCGGAGAGCACATTGTCAGTGTTCTGTCGGACGACATCAGCGATCTTTATTTACAAGAACTTCGTAATATTGGCGTTTCCTATGTTTTCCAGGGAGAGAAACAAAAACAACTCACTCAAGCACTCGAAAGTATCGAAAAGCTCTTCAATGTCAAAACTCTTTTACTCGAAGGCGGCGGCATCATCAACGGTTCTTTTTTGGAAGCCGGTCTGATCGATGAGTTGAGTGTCCTTATCTATCCCGGCTTGGATGGACTACATGATTCAGCCTCTATCATTGGTTACCAGGGACAAAATCCAGCTCCCGCGAAAAACGCTCATTTGCAGCTGCTTAAAGCGTTAACACTGCCCGCTGGAATGGTTCATTTGCACTACAAAGTTATCAACGACTAGAAGATACTCAACTTGTGTATACTATGTATAAATTATCGTGTTGTTTTTAAACGATTTTTTCAAAAATCCGCCGGAATTGCACCTTCAGTATTGGATTTTTAACACGGTACAGGTGTATGATGGCGGGCTAATTGTGTATTTAACCCGTCTAGGGTAGTTGTGCAAATGAATTTTTTCCCTTCGCATTACCGAAATCGAATCGGTCGAATCACTCGTTGGATTCGAGGGGAAGATGTTTTCAAAACGGCAATCCTTTTTTAAGGATTGCCGTTTTTTTAGGTATGTTTGTTTGAACTTCAATAGAAAATAGAGAGAAGAGCAATGACCGTAATTCCGAATACTGTCCGTGCCATGTTGGAGCCGATGATCAAAGCCAACGGAGGTTGGGTTAACACTCACGCTCACGCCGACCGCTCCTTCACATTAAGCCCTGAAATCATGGAAATGCGTCGCACCTGTACGTTACAGCAAAAGTGGGACGCTTTGGACCGCCTGAAGAGAGAATCAACCGTTGATGACTTCTACGGACGCTTCTGCACGATGTTTGAATTGATGATTAGCCAAGGCGTTACGGCTTTGTGCACATTCGTCGATATTGATCCGCAAAGTGAGGACCGTGCGATCATTGCCGGCATCAAAGCCCGCGAACACTACAAAGACCAGTTGACAGTGAAGTTTGCCAACCAAACCTTGAAGGGCGTGATTGATCCTGAAGCTCGCAAGTGGTTTGATATTGGCGCAGACTTGGTTGACATCATCGGTGCTTTGCCTAAACGCGACGAGCGTGACTTCGGTAAGGCCGATGAAGCCTGGAACATCATCATGGGCACGGCCAAAGAACAGGGTAAGATGGTTCACGCCCACGTTGACCAATTCAACCAAGCTGTTGAATACGAGACCGAACAAATGTGTCAGAAAACTATTGAATTCGGTCTTCAGGGCCGCGTGGTTGGTGTACACGGTATTTCAATTGCCGCTCACTCCAAGAAATACCGCGACCGTCTCTATCAACTCATGCGCGAGGCTGGCGTTATGATGATTGCATGCCCGACCGCTTGGATTGACACACCTCGCACAGAAGCAATCGGTCCGATGCACAACTCCATGACTCCTGTTGATGAACTGGTTCCCGCCGGTGTGCGTGTCGCCATTGGTGTAGATAACGTGGCCGACGCCATGGTGCCTTGGAGCGGCGGTGACATGTGGCACGAACTTACTTTAATGGCTACTGGCTGCCGCTATGACCACTTTGAAGAATTGGTTGAAATCGCCACGCGCAACGGTCGCATGGCATTGGGTCTTGAACCGTACGAACCCTTGCCGATTAAGAAATAATGAGAGGAGAAAATACAAATGCCGTCTAAACTTGCAGAAAACATTTTGATTGAGAACCTGCTCTCATTAAATGCCATCGCTTTCTTAGCGGACGAACCGCTTCGCTTGAAATCCGGTCTTGTGACTCCGATTTACGTTGACAACCGTAAATTGATCACACATCCCGACGCATGGCATGACGTCATCGAAACCATGGCTTCTCTTATTGACAAGTGGGGCTTGGAGTACGATGTGATTGCCGGCGTTGAGGCCGGTGGTTTAACCCACAGCGCCGCTTTGGCTTATCGCCTCAACGTACCCACTATCTATGTTCGTCAACGTGCCAAGACCTACGGGGATTTGGATCGCATTGAAGGCGGCAGCGTCAAGGGTAAGAGAGTTCTAATCATCGAAGATCACATTTCGACAGGTCTTTCTTGCTTGGATGCCATCAAGACCCTTCGAGAAGAAGGCGCCGTCGTCACCGACTGCGTAAGCATCACCAATTTCGACATGACGGAAACGGCTGAACTCTTTAAGGATGCCGGAGTCAAGACCTATCGCATGATTGAATTTAAGAAGATCGTTGATAAGGCTTTGGAAATGAAGCTTATCGATGAAAATACAAAGGAAACCATCATGCAATGGCTCAAGACTCCGTGGACTTGGGCTGCTCGACGCGGTTTGATCGCTACAACGCGAGAAAATTAAAGCTTTGTATGCAACAACGAAAGGGCCGGTAAGCGGCCCTTTCGTTTTGATATTTAAGTCATCAAGAAAAAATTAAAGAACGAACGTCAACGGGACGCGACATCATCTTTTGCTCCAGTAAAAACTTCTGGCTCTGCTGCAGCGCATCGATGTCAGACTCTGAAATATCAGCATAAAATTGCGACCAATCAAAAAGCTTCTCTGCATCAACTCGGTCAATCCTGTGTTCTTTCGCCCCCAATGCGATGGCTTCTTGCCTATGAGACAATGCCCACTTCAGAGCTTCTCTATTGACCTTGGCAACGCGTTTGACCACATCAGGATAACGCTTCGCAAAATCTTCCCGAGCCGCCAGAACCAAATTGGTTTGTATTAAACCTTTAGCGCGAACTAGAGAGTGAAAGCCCGCCTTTTCGGCGCTTAAGATGCCGCCGGCTGCCAACAAAGCCGCATCCGCACGTCCTCCCAGCAGCGTCGTTAAACTGGAGGGCAAATTCATTGAAACCCATTTCACATCATTCATTTGTAGCCCGGATTCTGTCAAAGCCGCACTTAATAGATGATGCAACACTGTTCCTTTCGGACCAACCACCTGTTTGCCTTTGAGATCTTCGATCGTACGGATTTCGTCCTTTGCCATAATGGCAAAAGTTTCATCAGGATGAGCAACTCCATCCACAATGACTATGCGATTGCCGGCAGAGTTTGCAATCAACAAAGTGCTCGTATTCATAGCGGCCACCATATCGATTTCACCGGCAGCCATACCTCTGACTTGATTGAGACCCGCCTTAATGGGAATCCAATTAATTTTGATACCCTCTTTGGAAAACTCTTTTTCCAAAAGACCATGATCCTTCATCACCATATTTTGGATATTGAAAGGGGATTTCACATATGTAATATTGAGCTCTTTCGGCCACTGCTGAGCATTGGCAGACAATACTAAAAAGGCTGAACAGAAAAGAAATAGAAGTCTAAAAATCATTCGTGTCTCACTGCTTCAATAGGATCCAACTGAGCAGCCCGTCGGGCGGGAAAATATCCGAAGATCACTCCGGTGAGCGCGGCAAACAAAAATGCAATCATGTTGATGCCCGGGTCAAAAATGAAGGGAACCCCCATAGTGGCGGCTAACGCCGCTGATCCGATAAAGGCTATAACGACGCCGAGGACTCCTCCCATTGCTCCCAAGACAACGGCTTCAATCAAAAACTGCATCAAAACTTCACGCTCAAGCGCACCGATGGCTAAGCGAACACCGATCTCTCGAGTTCTTTCGGTAACGCTCACCAGCATAATGTTCATAATCCCAATACCGCCGACCACTAAGCTCACCGCCGCCACAGCTCCCAACAGCATGGTCATAATTTCCGTAGTGCTAGAAACCCGACGAGCGATTTCTTCAGTATCCAAAATCATGAAATTATCATCATCGGCATCGGACAACGAACGCCTCTCACGCATCAGCAACCGAATGCTTTCTGTAACTAGCGCCCTGTCAATTTGTGAATCCACCGACACTAAAATAGCCGAGACACGAGTATTCCCGGAAACACGTCGCTGAAACGTTTGGATCGGCATCACAACTAAGTCGTCCTGATCTCCGCCGATAGCCGCCTGACCTTTACTTTCCAAGACACCGACAACACGACAGGAAAACTGACCTGTGCGTAGCATCTGACCAATTGCGTTCGAAGATCCGAATATTTCTTTTTCAATCGTAGTGCCGATCACGCAAACTGCCGCCCCCGATTGCTCTTCCTGGGTTTCAAAATAACGACCTTGCTTAACTTGACGATTATCCAAGACAAAGTACTGATTGGAACTGCCAATGACTTGAGTACTCCAATTTCGACCTTGCGCGACGACAGTCATTGATTGCTGGCGCTGAGGTGCGACTGCTTTCACACCTGCGATCTGATTGGCAATAGCGTCGATGTCCTCCAATTTAAAAGAAGGAGCGCCAGCGGATCCCCCCGGCCCCATGCGTTGACCGGGTCTAATCATCAGCTGGTTGCTGCCTAAGCTTTCAATTTGCTCGCGCACAGCCTGTGTGGCTCCATTACCGACCGTCACCATCGTGATCACTGCGGCCACGCCAATCACAATACCCAACACAGTCAAAAGCGAACGCATCGGATTGCGCCATATTTGCCTTAGTGCCAATATAAATGCGTTACCCCACATAGCTACATTCCTTGATCACTTTCGATACGACCGTCGCGGAAATGAACAATCCTTTTAGCAAAAGTCGCCATTTCCGGTTCGTGAGTGACAAGAGAAACAGTGATGCCGTCCTGCTCATTGAGATCTTTTAACAACTGCATAATTTCAATGCTACGCTTGGTATCTAAGCTACCGGTTGGCTCATCGGCCAAAAGCAGCAAAGGTTTGCTGACAATCGCCCGGGCGATCGCCACACGTTGCTGCTGCCCACCGGAGAGCTCTGCCGGCGTATGATGCTCCCACGGTAAAAGGCCGACTCGATCAAGCGCCTGACGAGCCAACTTATGACGCTCTTCTCGTGGCACACCACGATACAACAGCGGTAACTCCACGTTTTCCAGCGCTGTCGTTCTCGCCAACAAATTAAATCCCTGGAAGATAAAACCTAAATATTTTCGCCTTAAAAGCGCTCTCTCATCGTGAGTCATTTTTTCTACAGGAGCACCTTTAAATAAGTAACGACCTGATGTCGGCGTGTCCAAAGCACCCACAATATTCATGCAAGTAGACTTGCCGGAACCCGAAGGCCCCATCACCGCAACAAAATCCCCCTCTTCGATCTCAAAATGAATTCCTTGCAAGGCAAAAAAAGCCGCCTCACCCTGCCCATAACGTTTATGGATATCAATGAGCTGAACCAAAGGGATCTTATCTGCCATATTTACCCTCCCCGTCATTGACTGCGAAGTTGACTGGTAATTACCAAGTCTCCATTTTTAAGGTCACCGGAAATCACTTCGGTTCGAGTCCCGTCAGATGCGCCAGTAATAATGTCAACCTCTTGAGCGTTACCGCCGCGTAGAACCCAAACGGTATTTTTGCGTTGAGTTGTAACTCCGCCAACTTCCTTAGAGACTTTGGAGGATTGACGAGGTGGCCCCATCATCAAACTGTCAACAGCGCTGCCTGAACTTTTTAAGACACTCGGCGCAAACCGCAATGCTGTGTTTGGGACCAATAGGGCGTTTTCTCGCTTTTCCGTCACGATTCTGGCCGTCGCCGTCATGCCTGGCCGCAACAGTAAATCTTCATTACTAACCTTAAGGTAAGCCGTATAGGTCACCACATTTGTGTCGGACTCAGTTGGTCCATAAGCCACTTTAGTTAATGTGGCGGGAAAGTTTTTATTGGGATAAGCGCTGACTGTGAACGTTGCCTTTTGTCCCGGTTTTACCACGCTGACATCGGCCTCATCCACATCGATCTCCAATTCAAGTGTCTTCAAGTCACTGGCCAACGTTAAAAGTTCAACGGCTTGTAAAGACGCAGCGACTGCGTAGCCGGGTTCCACCGAGCGAGCAAGAACCACACCATCGATAGGAGAAGAAATGTAAGCCTTAGTCAAGTCAGTTTGAGCCGTTTCCAACTCTGCCTGCGCTGTCTGAATTTGCGCGGCCGCGGTGTCCACCGAGGCCTGTGCACGTGCGACCACAGCGGCCTGTTCATCAAGCTCAGTTTGAGCAGGTGTCTTGCCACCCGAGAGCTTACGAACATTTAACAATCGTTTATATTTGGCGTTTGCCTCGTTTAAAGTCGCTACCGCTTCCTTTTGAGCAGCCTGGGCACTGGCTAACGCCGCTTTTGCCTTTTCAACGGAGGCTGACAGTTTTGCCGTGTCCAATTCAATCAATACCTGTCCATGTTTAATTGGATCGTTCACGTCAACAAGAACTTTCTCAACGATGCCTGATAACTCAGAACCAATCGTGACCTTTTGTTCAGCCTCGAGCGTGCCGTTGGCTGTCACCTCAACCTGCAAAACACCTTGCTTGACGGCTTCCGTCAGATAACGCGGACCTGCTTCCTTGCTACCGAGCCACCACGAAAACGCCGCAACCACCGCCACGCAGGCTGCTCCAAGGGCCCACTTCTTGCGTTTACTCATTGGTTGACCGTCACCATCACCCAACAAGGCTTTGATTTTTTCTTTTTCGTTACTCATCAGTATTTCCCTTGTTTTGAGTTCCTTCGGGAATCCATCCGCCCCCAAGGGCACGATATAGATCAATATGCGCCATTGCCCAATCAGCCTGATTACTCACTTCGTTATCCAGTGCCGTTAACCATGAGCGCTGTGTTGTCAAGACTGTTTGGTAATCCTCTAATCCGCTTGAATATTGCTGCAAAGCCAATTGAGCGGCAAGCTGGGAACTTTCACTGGCCGTTTTTAAAGACATTTTTTTAGCTGCGCTTGAACGGATTCCGGATAACGCATTTTCAGTTTCTTCCAGAGCACTCACCAAAGTTTCTGTGTATTGAGCCTGAGCCCTATCCAACTGCGCTTTTTGTTCTTCAGTGCCTGCGACAACATCTCCCCAATTTAAAAACGGCATGGAAAGCGCCCCCACCAAGGCACCGATCCCCGTGCCACTGGTTCCCAACGCTCCCACCGTAGCCGCGGCAGTTCCGATCGTTCCGGAAAGAGATAGCGACGGGAAATAGTCAGCCTGTGCCACTCGAACATTTTCCATGGCTGCTCGAACTGTTTCTTTAGCAGAGAGCACATCGGGCCTCAATGAAATAACATCAGCCGGAATAGACACAGCAAGATTTTCAGGCGGAGTAGGAATCTTTCCCTCAGGCAACCCCTGAATTGTCTTCAAAGGCAACACTGTCAAGCGTGACAAAGCTGTCTCATACTGCAAAATATTGTGCATATTAGTGGCAATGCTTGCCTTGGCATTTTCATATTGAGCGTTTGCCTGCTCATAGTCTGTCGCCGAAACAAGTCCCGCCTGATAACGCCATTGAGTTAAATTTTTAGCTTCTTCGTAAGACTTTACACTTTGCCGAGCAATATTCAGACGAATCTGCGCCAAACGAAGGTTGACGTAAGTGCTTGCGACTTCGCTGGCCATAGCACTTTTTGTATCTTCAAGACTCAATTCAGAAGCATGCGCACTGGCTTGGGCCGAACGGCGCGCTGAAATATCCCGACCGCCAAAGCTCAAAGACCATGCTGCAGAAGCATCGGCTCCGAAGCTGTCACTTGAGGAATTATTCCGCCGATTTCGGGCACCATCAGCGCCTAAAGCAAAACTCGGGAAGAGCTGAGAAGTTGCCGAAGTCAGGGACGCCATGGCCGAACGAAGATTAGCTTGGGCCTGCGCGATATCAGTGTTATTTTCCAAGGTGGAGTTCACCAAAAAGGCCAACGACTCGTCATCCCACGCTGCCCACCATTGCTGTGGAGGCTGACGTAAAGATTTTGCCTCAGCATTTCCCTCTCCGTGGCTCCAGGTCTCTGCGATCAAATCGGTTTGCTTGGCTGTCAGCGTCACTGGCTGCACCGCGCAACCCGTTAGCGCCAAAGCTCCGGAAAGAGTCATTACCAACACTAACAAATGTTTCACATCCTTCCCCTCTTTTACCTTACTTCAAAGTCTGCCATAAAAATATGTAACTATCCCTTATGGTGAAGTAAATTTTTGAAAGCCATTTAAGCAATAAGTTATAGGGCTTAATGGCAAATAACCATTGGTAAATCCATTATTGATAAATATCATTATTATTACGGTTTTATTTTTCAACGTGTTATTACGGTTCAATGCCCATACATCTACTTTTAAATTTGCATGATGAAGTTTTTGAGGCTTTAATCGCAGATTTTCTCGTCTTTTGCAACTGCGACGTCAGAGCCGCATACAGCCGAAATGACGCGTTGAGCTATTGCCAAAATAACGTTTTTGACATGGCCGTGCTCGATGTGAAAGAAGAAAACGATGTTCAATTTATTGAATACCTTCTTTCTCTAAATCATGAATTGGGCATTTTAGTTCTGGTGCATAAAGAGGTTAGCGAAAAAGTTATAAATTCGATTCCTTTGCCAAAGGAACATGTGTTGCGATTGCCAGCGCCCCTTGTGTCGATTCTGGAAACAATTCAATTCATCAATAAAACCCAACAAGTAGCCAAACTGCAGGCGCTCACCCCCATCAACATCGGCTCCCTTTGCATTGACAAGCAAAGTTGCACAGCCAGTGTTCACGGCCAGACGCTCGTTTTAACGCAAACTGAATTTCTGTTATTAGACCTATTGGCCGACAATCTCAATAAGCCGGTCAGCAAAGACGAAATCTATCCTAAAGTATTAGGTCGTCCAAGAGGACAATTTGATAGAGCCATTGATGTACATATTTCCAGCGTGCGTCATAAACTCCAACAACTGCACTGTGACGATCTCTGCATTGAAAGTGTCCGAGGTGTCGGTTATCAGTTGAGCAAGCTATGATTCAGGGAAATCCCTCAATTTCAGCTGATTTTCACGATTTCTAGCGATAAATACATCATTTTTTGCGATTTTTATCAAATTCTGTTTTTTTCTTTTAACCTCCCCCAAATAAAAAGCGCAAAATAAATCTGTTGACTTTTTCATCTATTCAGTCAAATTAAGGGGGAATATCATGAGTCAATACCCAGTTGAGAATATCCGTACTGTAGCGTTGGTGGGCCACGGCTCCACCGGTAAAACAACGCTGATGGAGGCATTACTCTATCGCAATGGTGTTATCAAAGAGGTCGGTACTGTTGAAAAAGGTAACACAGTGGGTGACTTTGACCCCATGGAAAAGGAAGTGCACCACTCACTGCGCACCACTGTAGCGCACTTAAATGCTCAAAAAGATGACGGAACTCCGGTTCGTATTTTCTTACTTGACACCCCTGGGTATCCGGATTGCGTCGGTCAGGCCCTGGGTGCATTGGACGCCGTCAAGACCGTTTGCGTTGTCGTTGACGCCACCAAGGGTGTTGAGTTGATGACACGCCGCATGATGCAATGGGCTAAAGAAAGAAATCTTTGCCGCATGATCGTCGTCAATAAATTTGACCAACCGGGCGTTGACCTAGAAAAACTTTTGGTTGAATTGCGTGAAGCGTTCGGCAATGAAGTATTGCCGTTGAACCTCCCCAATAAAGACTGCACTCACGTTATCGACTGCTTCGACAACGATAAAGGCGAGGCCAGATTCGCCTCCGTGGAACGCGTTCACCAAGCATTTATTGAACGCGTCGTTGAAATGGACGACGAAACCATGGAACGTTATCTGGAAGAGGGCTCCGTTGATCCTAAGAGTTTGCACGCTCCTTTAACAAAAGCTCTGCGCCTTGGACACATCATTCCGGTCTGCTACACATCAGCCAAAAATTTAATTGGCATGCGTGACTTAATCAAAGTGTTTGTCCGCCACTTGCCAAATCCGACCGAAGCCAATGCCCCACTCTTTTACAAAGCTGACGGCTCCGAATACATGACTTTCCCAGACGCCAACCGTCCCGTGCTTGCTCACGTCTTCAAGGTCGTCAACGACCCTTATATTGGAAAGATCGGTCTTTTCCGCCTGCACCAAGGTCGCATCACCAAAGACTCTACACTCTATGTCGATGACGGCAAAAAAGCATTCAAGATTACCCGTCCGATCATGCTGCAAGGTAAAGAAGGCTTGGAAGTCGATGAAATGAATCCCGGATACATCGGCGCTGTTGCGAAAGTTGATGACATCGTTTACGGAAGCATTCTTCATGACAGTGCCATTGAAGGTGGCATTTACATGAAAAAACTCAACTTCCCCAAACCGATGTTTGGTCTGGCTGTCAGCCCTGCCAAACGTGGAGATGAAAGCCGTATGTCCGAAGTGCTCGACAAGATGGTCAGCGAAGACCCGACGTTGGCTGTAGAGCATGACGTGGTGATGAACGAAACAGTTCTCAGAGGCTTAAGCGAACAACATCTGCGTCTAGTTGTAAAACGCATGTCGACTCAATTTAAACTCGACATACAAACCCGTACACCCCGCGTGCCCTACCGTGAAACCATCGCGGCCCCCGCTGAAGGACACGCTCGCCACAAGAAACAAACCGGCGGTGCCGGTCAATTCGGCGAAGTCTTCCTGCGCGTTGAACCGTTGCCTCGCGGCGCTGGATTCAAGTTTGTGGATCAAGTCAAAGGCGGAGCCATTCCGTACAATCTTATTCCCGCTGTTGAAAAAGGCGTGCGTGAAGTCCTGGATTCCGGTTATATCGCCGGCTATCCGATTCATGACATCCGCGTGACGGTATACGACGGTAAGTATCACCCGGTTGACAGTAAGGAAGTCGCTTTCGTTGCTGCGGGTCGTAAGGCAATGTTGGATGCGTTGGCTAACGCAAAACCAACCTTGCTCGAACCGATTGTGCGCATTGAAATTGAGGCTCCGGATACCTTCATGGGTGATATCACCGGCGACCTTGCAAGCCGTCGCGGCCAAGTCAGTGGCACGGAAAATCTTACGGGAGGCATGATGCTCATTACAGGGCGTGTACCGTTAACAGGCCTGGACGGTTATGCCAACCGACTTAATGCCCTAACGCAGGGCGCGGGCTCTTACTCCGTTGAATTATTAGCCTACGAGCCGGTTCCGGCAGCTGTTCAAGCCGATTTGGCCAGCAAGTATCAACGCAAGGATGAAGACGATTAATATCGTCCTTTAGAGAAAACAGTCGGTCAAGCACTAGGTTTGTTTGACCGGCTGTTTTTACACGAAGCTAACAAATCCAAGGGCTTTCATATTAGAATACTTCGGTTGATTATTTGGGAATTTCTTCCCTTCATATATTGGGAGCATTTATGCGTACCGAATATACCGGTCTCATTAACGAAAAGTTCATCGGTCAAACGGTGACCCTCTACGGTTGGGCTCATCGTCGCCGTGACCATGGCGGAGTCATTTTTATTGACCTTCGCGATCGTGAAGGTTTGCTGCAAATCGTCTGCGACCCTGACACGCCTGAAGTTTTTAAAACGGCTGATGCCGTTCGTAACGAATACTGCCTGAAGGTAGTTGGCCTTGTCCGCGCACGTCCCGAAGGCACCCATAACCCCGAACTGATCTCCGGCGGCGTTGAAGTCCTTTGCAAAGAACTGACAATCCTCAACAAGTCCGAAACTCCTCCGTTCCACTTAGACGATGAAAATCTTTCCGAGACAACACGCTTGACATACCGTGTGTTGGATTTGCGTCGTCTTCAGATGCAACGCAATCTTAAATTGCGCTACAAAGTGGCTTTGGCCATCCGCAACCATTTGGACAAGCAAGGCTTTATTGATATCGAAACGCCAATGCTCACGCGCAGCACTCCTGAAGGCGCTCGCGACTATTTGGTTCCCAGCCGTGTGCACGATGGCCACTTCTATGCGTTGCCGCAATCTCCGCAATTGTTTAAGCAATTGCTGATGGTGGCGGGCTTTGACCGCTATTACCAAATCGTTAAGTGTTTCCGAGACGAAGACCTCCGCGCCGACCGTCAACCGGAATTCACTCAGGTGGATATTGAAACATCATTCCTCACGCAGCAGGAAATTCGTGACATCATGGAAAACATGATTCGCGATGTTTTCAAAGAAACCATTAATGTTGATTTGCCCGACCCCTATCCGGTGATGAGTTGGCATGAAGCCATGACTCGTTTCGGTTCCGACAAACCGGATCTTCGCATCAAAGGCATTGAGCTTCGTGAAATTACAGAACAGGCTAAGACCTCCGAATTTAAGGTCTTCCGTTCTGCTACGGAATTGCCCGATGGTAAGGTCGTTGCGATGAATGTGCCGCATGCAGCCAGCATGCCGCGCTCTGAAATCGACGCTTACACTGAATTTGTCAAGATCTACGGTGCTAAGGGACTCGCTTACATCAAGGTCAACGAAAAGGAAAAAGGACGCGAAGGCTTACAAAGCCCGATCGTTAAGAACCTTTCCGACGAGCTGATTACCCACATTCTTGAAGTGACCGGCGCGCAAAACGGTGACGTTATCTTCTTCGGTGCCGATCGTGCCAAGATCGTATACGACTCTTTAGGCGCTTTGCGCTTGAAGATCGGCCACAGCGATTTCGGCAAAGCCAACGGTCTCTACGAAGAAGGTTGGAAGGCTTTGTGGGTGGTTGATTTCCCGATGTTTGAATACGATGATGAAGAGCATCGTTGGGTAGCCTGTCACCACCCGTTCACAATGCCTCACCCTGATCACATTGACCTTTTGAGCACCGACCCAGGCAAGTGCTTGGCTCAAGCTTACGATATGGTGCTCAACGGCTGGGAAATCGGTGGCGGCTCCATCCGTATTCACCGTGCAGACATTCAAAGCAAGGTCTTTAACGCTTTGAACATTGGTCCTGAAGAAGCTCGCGCCAAATTCGGCTTCTTGCTTGATAACCTGCAATACGGCGCGCCACCTCACGGCGGTATTGCCTTCGGCCTTGACCGCATTGTGACAATCATGGCTGGCGCTCCGTCCATCCGTGATGTCATCGCATTCCCGAAGACTCAACGCGCTCAATGCTTGCTCACAAACGCTCCGGCGCCTGTTGAAGAAAAGCAGTTGCGTGAATTGCATATCCGTTTGCGCAACCCGCAACCGTCTAAGGAATAAAGCAACCTAGCTCAAAATAGGGGGAGGTTTAAAACCTCCCCCTATTTTCTAAGTTTGTTCAATCAAAACATCCAATCGTTGCCATCATAATCCCACGGATCTTGCGTCACCGCTGTCTCCGTGACAACACCGTCGGTGTCAAACTGCGCCCAAAAGGCCATTGCCATCCCTACGTCGTCATTGAATCGATACATGTAAGCAGTCTGGTTTTGGAGTTTGAAATCATATTCCTGAGCGCAGTGCCCGAACATTTGATAGACATCCGCTTTGGTGTGTTTACCCGGAACCACTAACTTAAAATGCTCCTCGTTCATCGTTTTCTCTTTTCCGATGAAGTTCCCATTCTTATCGAAATTCATCCAATAAGTTTCTTTGCCAAAAGGCTGCAAGGAATAGACCAAGGTAAAACTGCCGTCGGCGTGCGACATTTTTGAATCGGGCGCCCCAAGTTCATTAACGACGGCAATCTCAGAAGTTCCTGTTTTAATTAGGTCAGGATGGGCGCAACCGACCAACACCAATGCGGATGCGGCCAATATCGTATATTTGAGAGGTTTAATTAGACTCATAACTATCTCCCCATTTTTCCCCGATTGTATCGCCTTTATGTTTCTTATTGGCAAATCTTTATTGCTGTTGCTCATTTGACTTATTAGAAAATACAAATTCTTTTACAATGGACACAATACGTTGCTATGAGTGATCAAAATGTCAGTCGTGCGATTAGCCCTCATCTCCACAATGTCCATCCAGTCAATAGCCACAGCGAGCACTGTCACATTATCGGCCATTGCCCCTTTGGTTGCCGTAGCAATCGGTATGCCCAGCTCCTTCATCGGTACCTATGTCTGTTTCATTTACATAGGTGCGGCTTTTGCTGCTGTCGCTGGCGGTACTATGGTCACCCGTTATGGTGGTATTCACGTTTCCCAGGGATGCTTGATACTTGCTGCCATTGGTTTAATGCTCAGTTCCGTAGCCAATTTCTGGTTTATTTGTTTAGGCGCTCTGATTCTCGGCTTGAGCTACGGTCCTATCACTCCCGCCTCTAGTGATATTCTGGCCCATACTGTTCCTAAGGAACGCATGGGATTTGTTTTTTCTTTAAAACAAACGGCTGTCCCCTTAGGTAGCGCTCTTGCCGGTTTTATTGTTCCCAGCATTGCTCTATGGGCTGGAAGTTGGCAAGCTGGG
Organism: uncultured Sutterella sp.; assembly: GCA_958347955.1. Taxonomy (GTDB): domain Bacteria; phylum Pseudomonadota; class Gammaproteobacteria; order Burkholderiales; family Burkholderiaceae_F; genus Aphodousia. Next base: position 121,470 of record CATVXH010000001.1, on the reverse strand, counting down.
CCTCACGCCATGGCTATTTTTGCTCTTTGTATTGCGCTATTGGTTCTTTACCACCGCAATCAACTTGATGACCATTTTGATCCAAATTCACGTTTTAGCATCCACACTGTGTTAAATGCATTGCGTTTGGTCACCTCACACGCCGGTCTTCGTCGCATGTGTATCGTTTCTTTTGTCTATAACGGTACTCAAATGTGCGTTTTCAGTTATCTGGTTTCATTCATGGTTGAAGACATTTCAATTTCAATCGTTTTAGCAGGCATGGCTTTAAGTGCTGCCAGTATTGGCGGGATGTGCGGACGTCTCTTTTGGGGAATGTTTGCCGACTGGATTCATTCTCCGAGACTAACCCTGTCGATACTGGGATTCCTGATGGCAACAATGCTAGTGACAGTCGGATTCTTTACGCCTCAAACGGCCACTATACTGCTACTTGGGGTCTGCTTTTGCTTAGGTGGCTCCGCCATCGGGTGGAATGGAGTTTACCTGGCTCATGTTGCACGAATTGCCCCGGAAGGCAAAGCAGGCGTAGCTACTGGCGGAACATTGTTTTTTACCTTTGCCGGAGCCATTTTTCTTCCGCTTGCTTTCGGATTTATTCACAACGCCTTTGACCATTATTTCGAAAGCTTCTACGCTACCGCAGTGCTTTGCGCATTAATCGCCCTGTGGCTCTTAATGAGCAAAAACTCTAAGCGTTAGGGGTGATGTTGATACTCTTTGATATCTGTCTGCACAGCGTCTATCAAAGCATGCAGGCTTGCCCTGACCTGTGCTTCCGAGCACCCCAACACCAAGGCATCCTCTAACGCGTCTTTGATAGCTTCCGCCAAATCCTCATAGTTTTCGTCCAAAACCATGACCTTTTCCGTGCATGACACCGGAGTTCCATCCGGCTTTAACCATTTTGGAGGCGTAATCTTTCTATCGTTGCTGACCATAAGTTTGAAATTGATTGAGCACTTCATTCATCTGTTCGGCAGACAACATTTTCGGTTCGCCCAACTGCCTGGTGAGAATATACATGTTTGCCAGATTTTCCACTTCGTGGGCCAGCCTGAGTGCAGCCGTCAAAGTTTTTCCGGCCGCCAACACTCCATGATGGGATAATAGACAAGCATTCCTGGATTCAAGCGCATTTGCGGCAATGTTAGCTAATTTTTCTGTGCCAAAAAGAGCGTATGGAGCACATTCAATGCGGTCTCCGCCTGCGGCGGCTACCATATAGTGAAAAGGAGGAATCTCCATATCCTGGCACGCCAACGCCGTGGCGCAGGCAGAATGCGTATGAACAATTGCAGACAGATCCCGCCTTCGCCTATACACTTTCTCATGCATCAGCCACTCACTCGAAGGCAAACGCCGTGCTCTCACTTCAGAATCAGTTCCCTTATTAAAAGGGATAAAAACAATATCCTCTGGGGAAAGTTCCTCGTAAGCAATACCAGTAGGCGTTATAAAAAAACCTTCAATATCATCAATTCGAACACGGGCAGAGACATTGCCGCTTTTATTGACATTGATGCCCAACGCATTCATGCGTCGGGCTATTTCAATGACTTGCCGTCTCAAATTTTCCTCTTGCACGATTAACCTCTCGCCTGAATACGGGCGCCCTCAGGGAAAAGCCGCGTTAAGTATTCAGGAGCACATACTCCACGCTCTGTGATAAAACCGGTAATTAAACGGGCAGGCGTTACATCAAAAGCCGGATTCTCCACATTGGTCTGCTCACTGATAACTCGAACGTTGTTAATTTTCCCTTTTTTATCAAGACCTCTGATAAAGCGCAATTCATCTCCAGAACGATTTTCTATTTCGATACCGTGCTTGCCATCCTGAATAGTCCAATCAATCGTTGATGAAGGTGCGGCAACGTAAAAAGGCACCTGGGAATCCTTGGCCGCCAATGCTTTCAGATAGGTGCCGACTTTATTGGCGACATCACCGATGGCCGTAATGCGATCCGCGCCAACAATCACCGCGTCAACTTCCCTATGCTGCATTAAATGACCACCGGCATTATCGGCGATCACTGTATGAGGAATACCGACGCCAGCCAACTCCCAAGCCGTTAAAAGCCCCTGTTCTCTGGGACGTGTTTCATCGACCCAAACGTGCAGAGGAATCCCCTGCTCAAAAGCAATATAAACGGCTGACAACGCTGTTCCGTAATCCACAGTCGCCAACCATCCCGCATTGCAATGAGTCAGAATATTGACGGGCTCACGTTTGTCGGCATAAATCTGCGCAATAATCTTGGCACCGTGAGTGCCGATAGCACGATTGGCGAGCACGTCATTCTGAGTCATCTGCTCGGCCTCTCGGTAGGCAACAGGTAAGCGATCTTTTTTAACCAACGGCATAACTTTTTTGACAATATGGTCCACCGCCCACTGCAGATTTACCGCCGTCGGTCGTGAAGAAATCAACTCACTTCGCACTTCATGAATAAAATCGTCATCGGGATTGTCACGAATAGCCAACACCATACCCCAAGCACCTGCGATTCCAATCAAGGGTGCACCACGAACTTTCATTGTCGCAATTGCATCACGCACAGACTGCCAGTCGCTTAAAACTTCCTTCCGAAATTCAAAGGGCAGTCGCGTTTGATCAATAATGCCGACAGATTGTCCGTGATCAATAGACCAAATAGTACGGGTAGGGATTCCATTAACTTTCATAAAAATCCTTGAAAATAACGATTTTTAAGATCTATTTCGCCGCTGTTTTTTCGTTTTTGAAAAGACAACCGAGATTCTTTAAATTTTAGCAAAGCAAACATTCTTAATCGGCTAAAAAAACAAAACCTTTCTTAATATTTTCTTACGAAAAAATAGGGAGTTAGGGCAATTTTGAGTAAAATTGTGAGGTTAATTTTCGTGTAAAAGATTTTTTAAGATTTTCTAATGGATACATCGCACCAACTTCACTCAGCATTTGTTCCGCAATCTATCGCCATTGTCGGTGCCAGTGATCGCGAAACATCCCGTGGAACAGCGCTCTGGAAAAACCTGATCGCTGGGGAATATACTGGCCGCATTTATCCCATCAACCCAAAATATCGTTATTTGGGTGATATCCAATGTTATCCGTCAATTAAGACTATTGAGGATAAGATTGATCTAGCTGTTTTAGCCGTACCAAGTAAAACTATAGAACGCTTATTGGAAGACATTGCCGAGCACGGCACGCGTTGGGTTGCTTTGGCGCCAAGCGACGCCTCCGTGACTTCAGACCCTACTTGGCAAGCGCATATCGTTAACAAAGCACATTCGTTGGGGCTTCGCCTGATCGGTACAGACTGCCTAGGGATCATGCGCCCCTCCATCAATCTGAACGCGAGCTACTGGACACAACTCCCCAAAAGCGGAAACGTCGCCTTTGCTTGCCAGTCTGGCGTCATTGGCACCTCCATTTTGAGCTCACAGCGAATTCGGGACATCGGGTTTTCATGCCTAATCAACACAGGAGATGAAATCGACGTGTCGATGAGCGAGGTGGTGGATTTTCTTGCGCAAGATAAAGAAACCAGCGTTATCGTCCTACACATCGAAGGTATTCGCAATCCGAGAGAATTTTTCTCAGCCGTTAGGGAAGCTTCGCGCCGCAAACCCGTAATCGTTTTACGAGGAGGTAAAAGCCAACAAGCCTCGCAATTGCTCGCAAGTCGAATGGGGGTTCCAGCAGGCGACGACAAAGTCTTTAACGCTCTTTTGGAAAGAGCTGGGGCAATACGGGTATACGGACCTGAAGACATGTTGTCGGCTATCGAGATTTTTTGTCAACGGCGTTTACCTCGAAGCAATCGCATCGGAATTATCTGCAATGGCAGCGGTTTTGGCGTGCTTGCCGCCGATGCGGCCGTTGAAAACGATGTCAAACTAGCCATTCTATCTCGAGCAACCACAGAAAAACTGCACCGGATTTTCGAAAACCCGTTGCCCATGACTAATCCGGTGGATCTTTGGGCCGACGCAGATCCAAGACGTATCAAACTGGCTGTAGACGCTCTCAACAAAGACGAAAATGTCGACGCCATTTTGATTGTCACCGCTCCGACTTTTGCGGCTCCTCTGGAGCGCGTTTGCGACGCCATCGCTTATGCAACAGACGCAAGTTTCAAACCAATCATTACGGCCTGGATTGGTGAAACGGAAACCATCGCCGCCAAAGAGCGGCTAAAGAACCATCCCATCACCGTTTTAAAGAGCCCTGAGGACGCCGTAAAGGCTTTTTCCTGGATGTCTCACTACGCCCAATCCAGACGCTACCTCTCGGCAACTATTGCTTCCGAAACTGCTCCTCTGCCGGCCGATAAGAATGCTATTCGAAAGATTTTTGAAGAAAATAAGAACAGCGATTGCTTCAGTCTTGATGAACTGCAAACTAAGCGGTTACTGGCCTGCATGGGATTGACCGCCGCATCCGGAATTCTGGTGCATTCTCCGGTCGAGGCGGTTAATGCCGCCAAAACACTTGGCTTTCCCGTAGTGATTAAGGCATTGGCCAATGGCGTTATTCACAAGAGCAACGTCGGGGGCGTTCGTTTGGACCTTCAAGATGAAAATGAAGTGTATGAGGCAAGTCAGAGCATTTTGGACAACATAGCTCAGCGCGCTCCTTACGCTCAATTGAAAGGACTTTACGTGCAACGCTACATCCGGCGCCCTAACGGTCGAGAAGTGAAAATCTCGGTTCACACGGATTCCCGTTTTGGTCCAGTGATCAGTTTCGGGGCCGGAGGATACACGGGGGACATTTATGACGATGAGGTTTTCGAGCTTTTGCCTTTGACCGAACCGCTCGCCAGAGAACTTATTGAAAAGCCTGCCATCAGCCGCTCACTGGATTACTTCCGAGGAATGCCCCCGGCTAATAAAGAGGCTTTGGCGCAAGTTTTGATGAGAGTGTCCAAACTTGTCACTGATTTTCCATTGATTAGGGACCTCACTATTGACCCAATTTTGGTTGATGATGGCGGCTGCATAGCGCTTGACGCTCACGTCGGAATTGCCCCGGGAAATCTTGACAAAGATGACAGCGCCTCTCACTTGACACTGGCTCCCGAGCCCTTTGTAGATGACAATTGGCGGGAAATTAAAAATGGCCTAGTTTTTCTGCGTAACATTCATGCGCAAGACTACGATGCCCTCAGGAATTTTTTGTTGAGGCTTTCACCCCAAACAACGTACCTGCGTCTTCACATTTCATCCAATGAATTAGCGCGAGAGAAAATCGTTGAATTGACTAATATCGACTACAACCGAGAAGTTGCAATAGTCGCTTGCGATCCTGAAGAGCCAGAATTTATCAGAGGTGTTACCCGCTTTAAACGCATCCCTGGTACAAAGTACGCTGAATTTGGAGTGGTTGTCGAGGATAGTTGGCAACGACGTGGTTTGGCCACTATCCTGATGAAAGAACTCATTGAACAAGCCAAACGAGCCAAAGTTGGCACTTTGATCGGATACGTGTTGAAGGGCAATGACGGCATGCTAGGTCTTATGGCTTCTTTAGGCTTTACATGTCATGAAGAAGACACTCTCGATGAAGCTTTTCTTACTTTTACCTTGAACCTTTAACGAGGAACCATGTCTGATTTAACGGTAACTGTACAAAATGGCATCTGCCACATCGCCCTGTCGCGACCGGCCAAACGAAACACGATCGATGCCGCGACATGCTTAAGTTGGGTCAAGGTGTTGACAGAAGCTCAAAAAGATGACTCTGTTCACTGTGTTGTGTTCAGCGGCGAGGATAATATTTTCTGTGCCGGGGCAGATTTCAGCGAATCACTACACCGCACCGATGAAATCCAAGAGGCTTATGACGCTTTGATTGAAGCAATGATCGCCTTTGACAAGCCGACTTTGGCCGCGGTTCAGGGACCTGCCGTCGGCCTTGGAGTAGCCATCCTTTGTTTCTGTGACATGGTGTATTGCGGAGAAAAGAGCCTTTTTTCGTTGCCTTTTACTGCCCTAGGACTTACGCCGGAATATGCGCTAACGTACACACTCACTGAAAAAGCCGGATTCAAAAAAGCCATGGAAAAGCTACTTCTAAGTGAGCCGATCACACCGGCAGAGGCTGTTCATATGGGTTTTGTCACTGCCGTGTTTAAAGATGATGATGTGCTTAAAGAAACGTTGGCTCGCGCTGCGCGTTTAACAAAACTTCCTTCCGGAAGCTTAAGGGCCACGAAGGCTTTATTAAGAAAGAGTCAGGGCCAAGCTATCCGTCAAGCTCTCAACGCCGAACATGAAACCCTCATTTCACGACTTGGCAGTGAAGAGGCTCAGGAAGCGTGCAAAGCGTTCGAGGAGGGCAGAAAACCCGATTTCAGCAGAAAGTCCCGATAGGATCAGTGACCATGGCAATGATCGAAATTCAACACGTCAGCAAATGGTATAACGAGAATTTCCAAGTTCTCAAAGATTGCACTGCCAGCGTTGAAAAGGCCGAAGTCGTTGTTGTTTGCGGCCCCTCAGGCTCAGGCAAATCCACTCTGATTAAAACTGTAAACGGACTGGAACCCTTTCAAGAAGGCAAGATTATCGTCAATGGCATTGATGTTGGGAATCCCAAAACAAATTTGCCTAAATTACGCCGCCACATTGGCATGGTTTTCCAACACTTCGAGCTTTTCCCGCACCTTTCAATCATTGACAACTTAACTTTGGCTCAAATGAAAGTATTGGGAAGAAGCCGAGATGAAGCGACACAACGCGGTCTTAGTTTGTTGGAACGCGTACACTTGTCCCAGCAGGCTCTGAAATTCCCCGGGCAGCTTTCCGGAGGACAACAACAGCGTGTGGCCATCGCCCGAGCACTAGCTATGGATCCGGTTTGCATGCTTTTTGATGAACCGACTTCCGCGTTGGACCCTGAAATGATCAATGAAGTGCTCGACGTAATGGTTGAACTTGCCCAAGATGGAATGACCATGATGGTTGTCACCCATGAAATGGGCTTTGCCAGACGCGTTGCAGACCGAGTGCTTTTCATGGAAAACGGAGAAATCCTAGAAAATGCTCCGACGCAGGAATTCTTTACTCAACCCAAGAGTGAGCGTGCCGTACAATTCCTATCGAAAATTCTCAATCACTGACAGTTTGCAACCCAAAGCTTTCAGTGACGCTTGGACAAAAAGGAAAGGAAGAAATGATTGAACATGCCCACACGAACGACTCTACTTTAGCGTTGGCTCGTACGGTTTTAATCCAGGAAGCAAAGGCTTTAACTGACTTAGCGGATAAATTGGGTAAGCCTTTCATGCAGGCAGTGCAGTGTCTGTTGAATTGCAAAGGGAGAGTGGTTGTTTCTGGTGTTGGCAAAAGCGGTCACATTGGCTGCAAATTGGCCGCCACACTTGCCTCTACTGGCACGCCGTCGTTTTTTGTTCATGCAGGGGAGGCCGCACACGGTGATTTGGGAATGATTACACGAGATGATGTGTTGATTGCCATTTCCAATTCTGGAACAACCAATGAACTGCTAACGATTGTTCCAGTCATTAAGCGCGAAGGCACTCCCCTGATCGCAATGACGAGCTCTCCGGATAGCGCCCTTGCCAAATACGCTGATATCCACCTAGACATTGGCGTTAGACAAGAAGCTTGCCCCTTGGGACTTGCACCGACTACAAGCACCACGGCGACCTTGGCCTTGGGAGATGCCTTAGCTGTCGCATGTCTTCAAGCTAAAGGCTTTACGGCCGATGATTTTGCGCGTTCACATCCGGGTGGAGCGCTTGGCCGCCGTCTCTTAATTCACGTCAGTGATGTTATGCGCACAGGTGAAAAAGTGCCGAGTGTCTTAAACACGGTATCCGTTTTAGAAGCAATTAGGGAAATCACGCTAAAACGCATTGGTATGACGGCCATCGTTGACGCAAACAATTGCGTCAACGGCATATTTACCGAAGGTGATTTGCGTCGTCTTATTGAGCGAGTGGGCGACATCAGAAACATCTGCATAGCTGATGTGATGACTCCTTCACCGAAAACCATCTCTAAGTCGGCATTGGCTGCCGAGGCAGCCCATATCCTCGATCGTTCATTGTGCAACCAGTTGTTGGTTGTCGATGAGCAAAATCGACTAATCGGCGCCTTGCATATTCATGATTTAATGACGGCGAAAGTAATATGACACTTTTTGAAAAAGCACAAAAAATCAAGCTTCTGATTTGTGATGTTGATGGCGTTCTAACCGATGGAAAAATTTATATCGGCAATGACGGAGAACTATTTAAAGCCTTTGATGTGAAAGACGGTTTGGGAATCAAGATGCTTTTGGCAAATGGAATTGACGTTGCCATCCTAACTGCTCGTAGTTCCGAAATTTTGAAAAAACGTACTCAAGAACTTGGAATTACAAATGTTCTCCAAGGCCAAAGAGATAAGGTCAAGGGGCTGCAGGTTCTTTTGTCCACGACGGGACTTGAACCTCAGCAAATTGCTTATATCGGCGATGACCTGCCCGATTATGCTGTTATCCAACAAGTTGGACTTGCTGCATGCCCGAGCGATGCTGTCAAAGATATTGAACAGCTTGCGGATTTCAAAAGTGTCCGCAAGGGCGGAGCTGGCGCTGTACGTGAGCTGGCTGAATATATTTTAAAAGCTCAGGGGAAGTGGGAAAATACGCTTGAGAATATGTTCCTGCATCCGAACCCGAATGCAGCACACCGCTATTGATAGAGAAAAACATGCGCGAAAGACTGACCGCGATTATTGCCATCATTTTATTGCTCATCCTTATTGCTGCGAGCTACTGGTACGCCATGCAAGCTTCGTTTAGCAATTTGCGTTATGTGCCAAGTGAAGACTCGCCTGATTTTATTGCAACCAAAGCGACCATCATTGCTTTTGATGAAACCGGTGTAGCTAAAAATCGTCTTCAAGCCGATGAATTTCTCCACTTCTCAAACGACTCTGTCATCATGACTAGGCCAAAGGCCACAACAGTCTCCCCAAACGAACCGCTAACACACGCCGAGGCACTCAAAGGACGTTCCGATGACGCAGGAGAAACATACCAGTTTGAAGGAGATGTCGTTGTATCGCGTGCTGCTAACGGCAACACTGCGGCTAGCCGCCTTGAAACACAAAGCATGACAGTTTACGCTGACATTAACCGTTACGAGTCCGATGATGTCGTTGACATTTTCAGCGGCGATGACCATGCTCGAGGCACTGGAATGGTATTCGACAATATGAATCAAACCATTGAATTGAAGAGCCGGGTGACTACAGTGATAGAACCTCAAAACGGGTCGAAGAACCTACTTCCATAACAAAGGTAAGAGCTATGAAATACAGCGCGCTTATTGTTCTGCTGCTCAGCTTGGCTTGTCCGTTCGCACAAGCAGAAAGTCAAGACAGGCAAAAGCCCATTGAAATTCAGGCGAACCACTTTTTCGGTGACCAAATCAAACAAGTGGCAACCTATACTGGATCGGTCCGCGTTGACCAAGGAACAATGCGCCTGACCGGAGAGAAATTGGTTCTTCAGGAAACCTCAACAGGCTATAAAAAAGGCACTCTTTCCGGGAATCTGGCGACTTTTCGCCAAAAGCGGGATCCCAAAGTAAAAGGTGTTGAAGAGTGGGTTTCCGGTCGGGCTCAACAAATCGTTTACGAGGAACAAACCGGCATCGTAACTCTGACAGGAGAAGCGTTAGTCCAACGTTCTGAAAACGGAGTTGTCAAGGATACAGCTCGAGGCAACAAAATCATCTATGACACCATTCGCTCACGTACAATTATCCAAGGTAATAGCGGTGGTCGAGCAAGTACCGTGATTGCGCCAAGAAACAATTCACGTTAAGCGTCCACTGACAAGTAAAAGGAAACATCGTGCCGAGTACCGAAGAAAATTTTGAAATTGTTCATCAAACCGAAGAAATTGCAGCAGAAAGCAATGATCAAGAAGTCGCTTCTGCCCCGTCAGTGAATACGTTACGCGCCCTCGGCTTGAAAAAACGCTACGGCAGTCGCTGGGTTGTTCAGGATGTTTCTCTTGAAGTCAAAAGCGGTGAAGTCGTAGGGCTTTTAGGACCTAATGGCGCAGGAAAGACAACCACTTTCAATATGGTGGTGGGACTGGTTGTCGCCGATGGCGGAACAATTGAACTTGATGGTCAATCAATCGCTCATTTGCCAATTTATCAGCGCTCGCGCTTGGGCGTGTCGTACCTTCCACAAGAAGCGTCAGTTTTCCGGCGTATGACAGTGGAGGAAAACATCCGCGCTATTCTTGAATTGCAACGCGATGAAAACGGCAAAAGCTACAGCAAAGAAGTCATTGAACAAAAACTCAATGATTTGCTCGATGAGCTGCAAATCACCCGCCTGAGAACTAATCCGGCGATGAGTCTATCTGGCGGCGAGCGTCGCCGTACCGAAATTGCCCGAGCTCTGGCCGCAGAACCGAAATTTATTTTATTGGACGAGCCTTTTGCAGGCGTCGATCCCATCGCTGTTATTGAGATTCAACGCATCGTTCGCTTTCTCAAGCAACGAGGCATAGGCGTTCTCATCACAGACCACAATGTTCGAGAAACTCTTGGCATCTGCGATCATGCTTATATCATTTGCGATGGAGGTGTGTTGGCGAGCGGCCACCCGAAAGATATCGTTCAAAATGAAGCGGTCCAAAAGGCCTATTTAGGCGAAGGATTCCGCATGTAAACGCGGCCATGAACCAGATCTATCAATACTTATCTTCGTCGAACGTTATCTTCTTTAATTCGATGCAACGGGCGACAAAAAAACGAGTTTTTGAGGAAGCTTGTTTGACTTTTCAAATGTCTGGAGTGCCTCACACTCAGGTTTTTGAAGCTCTTTATGCCAGGGAACGTATCGGCAACAACGCATTAGGAGGCGGTGTCACACTGCCTCATTGTGAAATTGATGGGTTAAAACACCCCATCATCACGCTGGTTTTACTCCAACGCCCTATTCACATTGACCCGACTCCTTACGACAACAAACCTGTTGATATTTTCTTTTTCTTGATCGTTCCTAAAACAAACGATGATGATGAATATTTGCCGCTTCTGCGCGAATGCATCGCAATGTTGGGAAGCAAATCTTTTTGCGCCAAACTTCGAAAAGCTGAAAATAGTGTTGAGGTTTGTTCTTGTGTCATGGACTGGGTCGCCCCTACCGTTTTAGCTCAAGAAACCCAAGAAGATGCTCTGGAAAATGAATGGGACATCTTAAACGAAGCTGTAAAAGCGGAGCTGAAGGAACAACAGGGGCACCAATCTGTCACAGTTGCCGCGGTAGAAAACAATACCTGATAATTCGCTACAATAGACTGACATTTTTCGAGGCGGCACTATGAAGCTTATTATCGTCACAGGACTCTCCGGTTCCGGCAAATCTGTTGCTATTCGCCAATTGGAAGACTCAGGTTATTACTGTATCGACAACCTGCCGCTGTCTTTTGTCATTCCTGTAGCAAAATCCTTACAGCAATCTCAGGAATATGTGGCGTTCGCTATTGATGCCAGGAGTGACTTCGAGGGATACGCCCCTGAAAAGCTCATTGACGAATTAAACGCACAAAAAGATTGGGATGTCAGAATTCTGTTTCTTACCGCCTCCACGCAGGAACTTATCCAGCGCTTTTCTGAAACAAGACGCCGTCATCCCCTGACACTGCGCTTTAGTGCAAATAAAGAAAAAGTTACGCTGGCGGAAGTCATCAACAAAGAAAGAGAGTTGCTTGAACCCTATAGCACGCAGGCACATGTCGTCGACACTACTCACCTGCAAAGCAATACGCTTCGTACCTGGGTAAAAGATTTTGCGGATGCGCCGCATGCGGATTTAAGTTTATCTTTCGAATCGTTTGGCTATAAGCACGGCATTCCCATCGCCGCAGACCTTGTTTTTGATGTCAGAAATTTACCCAACCCGTATTACGATCCGCAATTGCGACCGCTGACAGGAAAAGACAGGCCAATCATCGAATACATGCAAAAACAGCCCGCAGTCAATGAGATGGTTACGGACATCGCTCATTTCATTGAAAAATGGCTCCCGAGCTACCAAGCCACTAACCGTCATTATCTGACCATAGCTATCGGTTGCACGGGCGGTCAGCATCGCTCTGTTTATGTTGCTGAAACCTTGGCCAAGTATTTTGCAGAAAAAACCGCTTCTGTAACGATTCGTCATCGAATCATCGGTCAAGCCAGGACCCCAATTAAAGGTCTTTCTCAGTGTCTTTAAAAAAAGAACCTTTCCAAAAGACTTCTTATTGGAGCGGGTAAGCCGATGTCCGGTAAATCGGCTATCTTCGCCCATCGCTCAATACTTGATGTCGCAGTTTTTCGGGTTACTCGAACAGCAAACGGGTGAAGAATCAGCCGATAATGAGAAAAATCATGAGAAAAACTTTCAATTGCCCTACAGTTCTTGATTCCAAATCCCATTCCCGTGACTATTGCTTCCACCGCTTCCTGGGTCAGCGCTCCGTCTTTTTCCGGAAGGCAATAAAGCCCCTCCCAAACCCCTTTAGTCGTCCTCTTTTGTAAGAAACACTCGTCATCGTCCCAAAGTAATAAAAAAGTCTTTTCTCTTTGTGGGCGTTTGGAACGTTTCAAAGTGAGCGGTATTTTGTTTTGAAGACCGGCTTTCAATGCTTCACACTCCTCACGAAAAGGACAAAGCACGCACTTGGGATTGCGAGTGCAAACCGTCGCCCCCATATCCATCAATCCTTGAATGTAATCTTCTATGTCTTGATCCGGCAAAAGTTTTTCCGCTAAGGTCCAAAGTTCTTTAATTGTGTTGGTCTCATTAACCGGCGACTCAATCCGAAACAAACGGGCGAGAACCCGTTTTACATTTCCATCTAGGATTGTCTCTTTAGCCCCGAAACTAAATGCAACAATAGCCGCCGCAGTACTGCGCCCTATTCCCGGCAAACACTCCCATTCCAAACGTTTTTTGGGAAAGATGCCTGATTTTTCTTCAACAATAATACGAGCGGTTTTATGCAAATTTCTTGCTCGACTGTAGTAACCCAAACCTGACCAATACTGCATCACCTCATCTTCTTGGGCTTTAGCCAAATCCTGCACCGTCGGGAAACGTCGCATAAAACGGTCATAGTATTCGATCACCGTAGCCACTTGTGTTTGTTGAAGCATTATTTCCGATATCCAGCGCGCATACGGCTCTGCCACTTGCCAGGGAAGATGATGACGGCCATGGTCTCTTTGCCATGAAATAAGCGTGCGGGAGAATTGTTTCGGATGCATTGATTTTTACGGAAAACAGTACAATAGCGAAGTCTCGTTGGATTATAAAGCCATGCCACTGAAATCATCTTTTATAAAGAAAACCCTCTGTAGTGCCGCAACTGTTTGTTGCATGGTCAGCGCCGTTTTCGCAAAAGAAACCCTCCCAAATGTTGAATTGACGGGTGGACTTTTATTCCAAATTATTGCTTCTGAATTCGCCTTGCAACGACACGATCTCGGCACGGCTTTCCAGACTTACATGCAAACAGCTCGCGTCACTAAAGACCCTCGTTTAGCTCAACGCGCGTTCGAAATCGCTGATGCCGCTCATGCTTTTGAATTAGCAGAAGAAGCCGCCAAACTTTGGGAAACATTGGCTCCTCAAAATGAAAACGCGCAATTAGCCAATTTACTGACACAAGTTCGTCAAGGTGAGTCAACAGAGAGTTTGGCTGTTAAAGCACAAAAACTTATTGCCGAAGGTTCGACTCAAACTGAAAAACTTCAACGCTTCCAAGCCATTGCCATTCAGGCGGAACTAGGGAACTGGCAACCCCAGGAAATGCTTCAGTTTTTGCGTCCGCTCGCTACTCTCTGTAAAGATCAAAAAGAGTCAGCTCTCACACTAGCGAAACTTTATCGCCGCACCGGCAATATCGAATTAGGCGAACGCTATGCGAAAATAGCCTGGCAACAACTTCCCGACAGTTCCAGCGCTTTGCTTGAGTATGCCGACGTGCTGATTTCAAAACAACCCAAGGAAAGCATTCGGTTGCTAGAAAATTTCGTCCGCAAACATCCTAAAGACTATGACGCGCAACTTGGCCTGGCTAAAGCTTATGCGAGAACACAAAATAAAAAAGGCGTCCAAAAACAAATACAAGTTTTAGATTCATTCGCACAAACATTACCCAACTTAGCTTTTACCTTAGCCAGTGTCTGTGACAATGTCGGATTAACGGATGAAACAAAACGCTACTTAATGACATTTGAACGGTTAGCAAAAAATCAAAAATCACTCCAAGATCGTCTCCCAAGGACCTACCTTTCACTGGGTATGATTGACTACAAACAGCGACATTTTGGAGCGGCTGCCGAATGGTTCAAACAAGTAGATACAAGCAGTGAGTTTTATCCCCAATCACGTCTATTTTTGGCTCAGTGTTTAGCCGCTGAAGAACGCTACAAAGAAGCAATCGAAATTTTGGAAAATACTAAGATAGATGAGCGATTAAAGACGGAGTTTTTGTATAAGAAAGCTCAGATTCTTCACGATCAAGGATCAATAGGGGCCGCTTACGAAGCAATGAAACAGGCCCTTGAAACAGATCCTGACAATGCCACTTTGCTTTACCAATGTGCTATTGTGGCCAATGAGTTGCATCGTCTTTCGGATGCGGAAAAATATCTTCAGGACGCCATCAATTTCTACCCGGATGAACCAGACTTCTATAACACCTTAGGTTATCTTTGGGTTGAAAACAACGTCAATCTAGATCAAGCCCAAGCCTTGATTGAAAAAGCATTGGGAAAAAAGCCTGACAACGCTGCTTATTTAGATTCCATGGGCTGGCTTCTATTCCGAAAAGGTCAACTGACAGAAGCGCAAAAGTATTTGGAGAAAGCCGCGGCACTTCTGAAAGATAAAGAAATTTTGTTGCACCTGGCAGAGGTCTATCAGGTTCAAGGCGCCACGCAGAAAGCAATGGATATTTTAAGACCAATGCTTAAAGAAAACGCTGATGATCCGGTTGTCAACGCCTTGATGGATCGCCTACATCTTCGGTTTTAAGGAAAACAATGTCACTGAGAACGTTTGCTTTAATTTCGATGATATCGGTGTGGCTGACCGGTTGTGTCTCATTGTCAACACCTGATTTAGAGCAGACATGGCAGGGGCGCTTCTCCATTTCTGCTGAGTCAGCAACTCAACGTGAAAACCACAGTGGACGATTCACTCTCACTCATAGCAAGGAGGTCTTGACAATACTGGACTTAAAAAGCCCGTTAGGCAACACATTAGCCCGAATTACCCAAACCCCTCAAAACATTTCATTGGAAGCTCTCGGCAAATCCACTGTTGAGGCCGATGACGCTGAATCACTTTTAGTAAAAACCTTGGGATTCAGTGTTCCAGTTAACGGTTTACAGTATTGGCTTGATGGAACGCCTGTCCCTGGAAGTGCCGCGAAAACACAACCCAATACGACTCCATATCGTCAAATTGAACAAAATGGATGGCTGATTCAATACGAAAGGTACGATGCGTCTGGGCTTCCAAATAGAATTCGCCTTCAGAGGCAAGCGTCAGAGACTTCTCCGTCTATATCAATCCTTTTGTTAATCTCAAATAGAAATGCATCTTGAACTTCAAGCTCCTGCGAAAATAAATCTGTTTTTGCACGTTGTCGGCAGGCGAGCTGACGGATATCACGAACTGCAATCGGTATTCGTTTTGATTGACTTATGCGATACTGTTCGCATTGCCTTGCGCAACGATGGCGTGATCAGCCGAAGTGGCGATATTATCGGCGACCCCTCCAAAGACCTGTGTGTCAGAGCTGCCCGATTACTTCAAAAAGAAACCGGTTCACCGTTAGGAGCGGACATTGAAGTCATCAAAAGAATTCCCGCAGGAGCTGGCCTCGGCGGCGGCTCCTCTGATGCGGCCACCACCTTAATGGGATTAAACTACCTGTGGAAACTTGACATTTCGACAGAGAAACTGATGCGTTTAGCGACCAAATTAGGAGCCGATGTTCCATTTTTCCTGTTAGGGTCTAACGCCTGGGTTGAAGGAATCGGTGAAAAATTACAGCCGATTGATATCCCCTCTTTACCTTTTGCGGTAATATGGCCGGGCGTCAGTCAACCGACAGCTGAAATTTTTTCTCATCCGGACTTGACAAGAAATACGAAATACGTCAAAATGTCGATCCTCAACGCCGCTCGACAAACGGGCGACTGGATGAGTCTGGGACACAATGATCTAGAACCGATCGTAAGAATTGTGAATCCCGAGGTAAACCGAGTATTAACTGATTTACCTCAATTCCGCCTAACAGGCTCTGGCTCGGCTGTATTTGCGCTGATGCAAAAAGATGAGGCGGAAAGGGTGTTTGAGAAAATCCCGAAAACTTGGAAACATTTTTCGGTAAAAAGTCTTACAATACACCCGACGTTGTCAGCATTATCATGCTGAACCAAAATTTGTAGGGGAGTCGCCAAGCTGGCCTAAGGCACCGGATTTTGATTCCGGCATTCGAAGGTTCGAATCCTTCCTCCCCTGCCAACTTTCGGGAGCAAGCATTGTTGTGCTAGCTCCCGTTTGTTTTTTTACGAAGCGGTTTAGATAAAACCGCCACTACTAACCGAAGAGTTCTCTCTTCTTAACTTTCGGCGAGTCATATCATGGTCCCAATGGTTCCGGACAATCTCATGGTTTTTACGGGCAATGCCAATCCCAAACTTGCCCAAGCTGTCGCAGATCATCTCAACATTCCCCTCGGCCAAGCTGTTGTCAGCCACTTCTCCGATGGTGAAGTGATGGTGGAAATCAGTGAAAAAGTTCGCGGTCGCGATGTTTTCATTCTGCAAAGCACCTGCTCTCCCACCAATGACAATTTGATGGAATTGATGATTATGGTCGACGCTCTGCGTCGCGCTTCCGCGCGTCGCATTACGGCAGTGATGCCTTACTACGGCTATGCCCGTCAGGATCGCCGCCCGCGCTCTGTCCGTGTAGCTATTTCTGCCAAAGTGGTTGCCAACATGTTGCAATCGGTTGGCGTTGATCGTGTACTGACGATGGATTTGCATGCAGACCAAATCCAAGGCTTCTTTGACGTGCCCGTCGATAACATTTACGCCACCCCGATTCTTTTGCGTGAGCTGCAGAGCCGTAATTATGAAAATCCCGTAGTCGTTTCTCCTGATATCGGCGGTGTTGTGCGTGCTCGTGCTATGGCCAAGTCCTTAAACACTGACCTTGTCATCATTGATAAACGCCGTCCTCGTCCCAATGTTGCTGAAGTGATGAATTTGATCGGTGACGTTTCCGGTCGCACTTGCATCATTACCGATGACATTGTGGATACTGCCGGTACACTTTGCAATGCTGCCAAAGCTTTGAAAGAGCGTGGCGCCATTAAAGTTTGCGCTTATATTACCCACCCGGTGTTATCTGGTCCCGCCGTAGAACGCATCACTAACTCAGAATTGGACGAATTGGTCGTAACCGATACGATTCCTTTGAAAGAAGATGCGCAAAAGTGCGAAAAGATTACGCAAGTTTCCGTTGCGAACATCTTCGGCGAAACAATTTCTCGCATTGCTCGGGAAGACTCAGTCAGCGCTTTATTTGAAGAGTAATCTTTGAATTAAGAAACAAGGGCGAGGGGTAGGTCCTCGCCTTTTTGTACAAAATCTGTAAAATAGCGTCCTCGATTGTTTTTAACAATCTTTTTGTTCCCAGTGGATGGTCGCGTCCCGGGAATTTTATTTTTGGAGAATAAACATGAAAATCATCGCCACCACGCGTCAAGCGCAAGGTACGGGTGCGAGCCGCCGTCTGCGCCGCGCCGATAAGTTGCCCGGTATCGTTTACGGCGGCAACGTTGCGGCCACGCCGATCGAGCTCGAACATAATCCCATTTTCTACGCTTTGCGTAAGGAAAAGTTCCACGCCTCGATTCTGACGATGGAATTGGATGGCAAGGATCAGCTCGTTGTTTTGCGCGCTTTCCAAATGCATCCGTACAAACCCCAAGTCATGCATATTGACTTCCAACGCGTCAATCCGGATGAACCGGTGACCATGAGCGTGCCGTTGCACTTCTTCGGCGCTGAAAACAGCCCCGCTGTCAAGATTAGCAAGGGCCTGATCAGCCACGCTCGTAGCTCCATCGAAGTGAGCTGCTTACCGAAGGATTTGCCGGAATTTGTGTCTGTTGATTTGTCTGGTTTAACAGCTCAAACGACGATGCGTGTTTCTGACATCGTGTTGCCTGAAGGCGTTTCCGCTGTTGTCCACGGCAACGAAGATCCGGTTGTGGTTTCTGTGGTTGCGCAGGTTGAGGAGGAAGAAGAAACCTCTGACGATGCTGCTGCTGCCGCTCCCGCCGCTGACGCTGCGGCTACACCCGCTGCCTAAGCGAGAGCCGTCTTTAGCACGCAATAAAGAGGGAATTCTCTTACCGGGAATTCCCTTTTTTGCTGCCTCCTAAAATCGCCTTTCTGCCTCGAATAGACTCAGCAGAGTACAATTTTCGTCACTGATTATCGGATTTTAAATATGCCCGCCATTCGATTAATTGTCGGTCTCGGCAACCCTGGTGCAGAGTACGCCGACACTCGCCACAACGCAGGATTTTGGTTCATTGATCGCTTAGCTCAAAGAGAAGGAGTTTTTTTTCACGAGGAAAAGAAATTTCTCGGCGAAGTTGCAAGAGTCAGATTGGCTGGTCAAGATATCTGGCTATTAAAACCCCAAACTTATATGAACCGCTCCGGTCAATCTGTGGTGTCGCTTGCGCTTTATTACAAGATACTTCCCGAAGAAATTCTGGTTATTCATGATGAGTTAGACCTAATGCCGGGATGCATGAAATTGAAAAAAGGAGGCGGCAACGCGGGCCATAATGGTCTGAAAGATATTACTGAAAAACTCTCGACACCCAATTTTTGGCGCTTGCGCTTGGGGACAGGCCATCCCAGAAGTCTCGGCATGGCGCAACAAGTGGCCGATTTTGTTTTACACGCTCCCAGTGCTCAACATAGAGAACTAATTGAAGACTGCATCGACGCAGCTCTTAAAACAACCAATGATATTGCTTGTGGCGACATGTCAAGAGTTCAGCGAGCGATTGCTAAATTTGGTAGCTCCAAACCACAAAAAGTCACGGAAAGTGAGGAGGCGCACTAATTGGCTCAATTCACTCCCGTCGTTTTGGTCAGTGCCTGTTTGTTGGGGCAAGCTGTCCGCTACGATGGCCAAAGCAAGGCAGCAGACCTTAACAAGCTCATTAATCGGGGAATTGCACTGATCCCAGTTTGTCCGGAATGCGCAGGGGGGTTACCCATACCTCGGCGTCCCTGTGAAATTGATCCTTCCGGTTCATCAGAAGAAGTTTTAAAAGGACAGTGCCGCATCACGAATGACGAGGGAATGGACTGCACTGAACAGTATCGCCAAGGTGCGCTATTCTGCCTTGATATCGCCAAAAAGCATCGTGTCTCATTTGCTTTATTGAAAGAAAAAAGTCCCGCCTGTGGCAGTTCACTAATTCATAGCGGTTATTTTGACGGATCGTTAAAGAAGGGGCGTGGTCTTGCCTGCGAGCTTTTAAGCCAAAACGGAATAAAGGTTTTCAATGAGCAACAAATTGATCAACTGATCTCTAGCATTAAAATTTCTTAGTGTCCAAGTCATCGCAGCATTTGGCAAACTCCCCCTAATGCTAAAATGCGTTAGTTATTTTTTGGGAAATACAATCATGGGATTGAAATGTGGTATCGTCGGCTTGCCCAATGTTGGCAAGTCCACCATCTTTAACGCTTTAACTAAAGCAGGTATCGCAGCGGAGAACTATCCGTTCTGCACAATTGAACCTAACGTCGGCATTGTAGAAGTGCCTGATAGCCGTCTTCAACAATTAGCCGACATTGTCAACCCGGCGCGTATCGTACCGGCTGTGGTGGAGTTTGTTGACATCGCAGGTCTTGTGGCTGGCGCCAGTAAAGGAGAAGGATTGGGCAACCAATTCCTGGCCAACATTCGTGAATGTGATGCCATCGCCCACATTGTTCGTTGTTTTAATGACGACAATATCGTTCACGTAGCCGGTCATGTCAATCCGATCGAAGACATAGAAGTCATCAACACTGAACTGGCGTTGGCGGATTTAGCTACGGTGGAAAAACTGCTTAATAAGTATTCTAAGCAAGCTCGACAAGGCGGAGACAAAGAAGCGTTGAAGTTAGTCACCGTTTTGGAAAAGATTCAACCCGTTCTCAATGAGGGCAAACCTGCTCGCCAAGTAGAACTCTCAACTGAAGAGAAGGCGATCATCAAACCGTTATGTTTGTTAACGGTCAAACCGACAATGTATGTTGCCAACGTAGATGACAGCGGCTTTGAAGATAATCCTCTATTAGAGTCTGTAAAGTCGTTTGCGGCCAAGGAAAATGCTCCTGTTGTCGCATTATGCGCCAAGATTGAAAGCGAAATTGCAGAGCTTGACGATGAAGATAAAAAAATGTTCCTAGAAGACATGGGAATGCACGAGGCTGGTCTCGATCGTGTGATTCGAGCCGGTTACGATCTGCTTGGCTTGCAGACCTACTTTACCGCTGGTCCAAAAGAGGTTCGTGCCTGGACGATTCACAAGGGTGACACAGCTCCACAAGCCGCCGGCGTTATTCACACTGACTTCGAACGCGGTTTTATCCGAGCGCAAACGATTTCCTTTAACGACTATATCGAACACAAAGGTGAAAAAGGCGCTCAAGAAGCCGGGAAGATGCGAGCTGAAGGCAAGGATTACATCGTCCAAGATGGCGATGTCATGAACTTCCTTTTTAACGTATAAAGCGAAACAAAATCACAGGATAAGGGGCGCCAAGTTCTCTTATCCTGTATAGTAATTCCTATACGCAGAGAATTTTCTCTGTCTTTAAAGAAGCCCTTTCACAATAAAAATTATGGCAACTGTGCTTTCTAAACGGAAACGTGAATTTGGTGAACGTCTTCGGACAGAGCGAGAGCGTTTGGGTTATACCGAACTGCAAATCGCACAGTTGTTGGGTGTTCCTTTAGAAACTTATCAAAAGTATGAATTAGGACAGGAAGATCCGGGAATTTTTCGTATGCCACCTCTTAATGATTGTGGCTTTGATGTCCTCTTCATCATTACCAGCGAACGTCATAACCCTGTTGAGGAGGAAAGTGAGCTTCTCGCTCGCTTTCGAGAACTCTCAAATCGCGGGCGAAACTCCATTTTCATGACTTTGGATGCTCTTGAACGATTGGCTCCCAATCTCAAACGAACCATCCAAGATAAATGGCGTAACAAATAAATCCTTGTTTTTCTCCATCCAGTGACATTTCGTGCTATGTTTGCCAGTACGGTTTGATATTCTGGACATTTCCCATGCGCATTCTTCGCACCATACTTTGGGTGATCTGTGTTCTTGCACTGTTGGCTATCGGCAGCGTTGTCGCTTTATATTTTCTAGTTACTCCGCAGGCCATACAAAATCGCCTTCAATCGTCTTTAGGAGAAACTGGTCTGACGATCCGTACCAACGAGCTGCCTTCTGTGCGCCTGTTGCCGACAATCTCGATTTCGCTACCGAGCGGTCAGCTTTTTGACAATCAAAACAAATTGATCGCTTTTTATCGATCAGCTCAATTCTCTGTCAGCCCTTGGTGGCTTGCATTTGGAAAAATCCATATAGACAACGTTCTCATTGATGGTTTTTCGCTTCAGGAAACAGAGTGCTCCACTCCATCTATGTGGTTAAAAAACAACGTAACCGATAAAACCAAACTTTTTGACAATGTCACCATCGGCTCCGTTGAATTAAATAATTCGGATCTAAGAATCAGAAAAGACGGCTACCTGGTAAACCTTCAGAATCTTAGAGCCACTTTCTCAGCCCCGGCCCCGCAGATGCACGCCCCGGTGGCAATGGCAGCCCAAGTACAAGTGTTACCGGACAATCTCCTTTTAGATATGGAGGCGGCACTTTCCCTAGACTTGAATTTGGCAAGCGGACAGATGTCTTTTGAAAATGTAGCGATCTCAGCCAGCGGAACGCAACAAGGACGCTCGTTCCGTGTCAAGTTAAATTCGCCTCTTGCCCAAATCACCGAAGATAAGTTGTACGCAAAAACCGCTGAGATTCAAATCACAGGTGACCAATCGTTAGGAGATGTTTCCCTATCCGCTGCCGAACTTCAGATCGATGAGATTACATGGCAAGCGCCTGATCTGTATGTGCAATACAGCAAGGGAAGCGGTAGCCAAACTCTTAAACTGGATTTACGTTCTCCCGTGATTTTTGATCGTGAAAAAACTCTCTACTCGGCTGATCACATCCAAGGAACCATCACTTTGCCTGGGCAAGCCGAAAGCATTCCGCTTTCCGGCAAAATCTCTATGGACTGGAATAATGAAAAGATCCAAGGAGAATTCTTCGCACGTGTTCACGGCGCTCCAATGAGCTTTTTGGGAGAAAGCGCAGGTTTTGATCACCCTTCGGTCAAGGGTGATATTGTATTTGGACGCTTGGAGCTTCGCGATCTATCAGTTTTGAATTCTCTGCAAAAAGCTCAACAGGCCTTTTCAATTGACACAATGAAAAACTCTGAGTTTTCAGAAGGCTCAAAGCTCACTGAAACCTCGAACAACATTTCCTCCGAAGGGACAGGAAACGAGTTAGATAACTCCACTACTTCCCAAAATGGCACTGAAGCAACAGCTAACGATAAGGCCGCTCCTGCTTCGACAAGCGAAACTACAAATTCTGAAAGTGAGACTCAACAACCCGAAATAAGCGATGCAATAACAGAACCTCAACTTGTTGATCCGACAACAATTCAAGCGCAAACTCAGCTTGAACAACAGGATCTATCAGCTCTTTCAGAAGAAAAAGACTTTGATTTTCTGGATCATTTTGATTTCAATGGCACTCTTGTGGTCGGAGAATTGGTTACCGGTCCTGTAAAGCTGGTTCAACTTAAGTCAGATATGAACGTGCAAAACGGCATTTTGCGTCTGCCTAAAGCTCAAGCGTTAACCTATGATGGAAAAACAGAACTCGATGCGCAAATTAACTCTCAAGGACACTGGAATGTTTCCTATAAGGCAGAAAGTGTTAATTTGTCTTCTCTGTTTTCGGATGCGAACGGTAACAATAAGACCAGCGGCGTACTGAGTTTGCAAGCCAATTTATATGGCAGCGGCTTTACACAGGAAACGTTAAATGGGCAAGTTGGATTTTCCGCTGCTAGAGCTAAATTATTTGGTTTTAACCTTAGTGATGCCCTGAAAGCGATTAAAGCCTATAAAGAACCTGCTCAAAATGCCAATCTGTTTACTGAAACAAACCTAGTCAGTGGCGTCGCCACCATTCACGATGCCAAGGCAGTTATTGAACGGTTGATGATCGATTTTGGCCACACTCGTGCTCGAGGCCAAGCTGAAATTAACCTCTTGGAGGGTACTTTAAGCGGACAACTTTTGGCAAAAGACTCTTCTGCTCTTGATTTGACTATGACTTTGTCAGGACAATGGCAAAGCCCCATTGCTCTATTGGATGTAGAAAAGATAAAGAAGGATAACAATCTGGTGGAGAAACCCAAAGAAGCCCCCCAACCATCCGGTTGGGACAAACTGAAAAACTTCTTCAGGGATCGCTTTTAAACTTAACTGCTGATCAATGGCGGAAGCTCTTTGCTTCCGCCTTTTTCATTAACCGACCAAAGCTTTGGCAAATTCCTGAGCATTAAACGGCTGAAGATCTTCTATCTTTTCACCAACACCGATGAAATATATAGGAATCGGCTTATCAGCCCTCATACGGCTGATGGCGACCAATACCCCTCCCTTCGCTGTCCCATCGAGCTTTGTAATAATCAGTCCGGTTAAGGGAACTGCCTCATCAAAAGCCTTCACTTGAGCTAAGGCGTTCTGACCATTTGTCCCATCAATGACGAGAATGACTTCATGGGGGGCTCCTTCTAGTGACTTATTCTGTGAGCGAGCAATTCGTTTGAGTTCTTCCATGAGCCGCGTTTGCGTGGTCAAACGTCCTGCCGTATCCACTATCACAACGTCAGCGCCACGCGCCTTACCGGCACTGACAGCATCAAAAGCCACTGCCGCAGGATCGCCTCCAGTTTGAGAAATGACCTCAACCCTATTTCTTTCGCCCCAAACAGCCAACTGTTCACGAGCAGCGGCACGAAATGTGTCGCCAGCGGCCAATAACACACTTTTACCTTGTCCGGAAAGCCATTTGCTGATTTTGCCAATTGAAGTTGTTTTACCGGCTCCGTTAACTCCCACCATCATCATGACAAGAGGTTTAACTCTATCCAAACTGATTTGCCCCTCTGCAGGCTTTAAAAGGGCAACAATCTCCTCCCGAAGAGCCTCACGAACCTCCTCTTGGGTCTTAAGTCCTTTCAGTTGAATAGTTTCCCTCAGCTTACTCAAAAGTTCGGAGACAGTTGTTACCCCCATGTCCGCTGAGATTAGTGCGAACTCAAGTTCCTCAAGAAAGTCTTCATCAATCTTACCGCCGGTAAAAAGTCCGATAATATTGACACGGGTTTTATGTAAACCATTTTTTAATCGCTCAAACCAACCCGTTTTTTTATTTTCTGTCGTTATCATTAACGTATGCATCCATTAAAGAAACAAAATCAATCACAAGGCGTAAGTTTACCAAGAGTGAAAGCCTCAGGTACCGTTCGAATCATCGCGGGAAAATGGCGCCGCACCCCACTGACGGTCTGCGACTTAAATGGATTGCGGCCTACCGGTGATCGTGTAAGGGAAACGCTTTTTAACTGGCTGACTCATTTCTGGGGCGATTTTTCTGCCATTGAAGGTTTAGACATGTTCGCTGGTTCAGGGGCTCTTGGTTTTGAGCTGGCCAGCCGCGGCGCCAACCACGTTACGCTCATCGAAAAAAATCGGTCGGCTTATACAAAATTATGCGCCGTGCGGGACAAGTTGAATGCCGGAGATAACTTAAATATTCTCTGTGGCGATTGTTTGCAATTTCTTTCAAAAACAGACAAAAATTTTGACATTATTTTTATTGATCCGCCATTTGCGCTTAACTTGCATGAAAAAGCCATAAAAAATGCACTTTCTCATCTGAAAGAAAGCGGTTTACTTTATATTGAAGCCCCAAAAGAATGGGACGCAAGAATTCTAACTGACTTACAATTGTCGGTAGTGCGTCAATCTGATGCGGGGGCTGTTACTTTTCGCCTCGCAACAAAGGCTCAGGATTCATTATGACGATTGCCATCTATGCAGGTACGTTCGACCCATTTACCTTGGGTCATGAAGATGTTTTAAACCGTGCCAGACAGATTTTTGACGAAGTTATTGTTGCGGTTGCAGCCGACACTGGCAGAAACACATTTTTTTCATTTCAAGAGCGAGTGCAATTGGCTAAAGAAGTTCTGGAAGGAATTCCCGGTATTAAAGTCGTTGGATTTCAAGGCTTACTGAGTGAATTTGTCAAAGCCACGGGGGCCTCTGTTTTAATACGAGGCGTTCGCAATGGCAGTGATTTTGACTATGAAACTCGCATGGCATGCGTCAATCATGTCCTCAACAAACACGTTCAAACCGTCTTCTTTCCACCGATGAACGGAACTCAATCTATTTCCGGTTCGTTAGTCCGAGAAATCCATCGACTGGGGGGCGATGTTTCCGCTTTTGTTAGGCCACCAGTTTGTCGCGCTCTAGAGGCCAAACGTATCGGAGCACAATAACATGGTAACCCGACTTGCCGCCATTGACCTTGGTTCCAACAGTTTTCGTTTGGAAATCGGACGCGTTGAAAACGATAAAATTGTCAGTGAACATTACAGTAAGGAAGGCGTAAGGCTGGCCGCTGGGCTTGATGAGCATGGCGCATTAACCGAAGAGGCTCAACAAAGAGCACTTTTGACGCTTGAACGTTTTCACCAAAAGATTAAAAACTTTGCTCCTGAACATGTTCGCGCAGTCGGCACTCAAACGATTCGCATTGCTCAAAATAACAAGTCGTTTTTGCTTAGAGCGCAAAAAGTATTGGGTTTCCCGATTGAAATTTTGCCCGGTCAGGAGGAGGCTCGACTAGTTTTTGAGGGATGTTTCCACCGACTTCCACTCTCAGATAAAAAACGATTGGTTATTGATATTGGCGGTGGTTCCACAGAATTAGTCACCGGCTGTGCCAATCATGCAGACCGTTGTGAATCTTTTCATGTCGGTTGCGTTAATTTATCGCTTAAATATTTTCCGGGTGGCGTCATTACCCGTGAGGGATATGAAGCAGCAAAATTAGCCGCCATGGCTGAATTCCAAGAAGGCCGCGAACGATTCAACTCCAAGTTATGGGACGAGGCTTATGGCTCATCAGGCTCTATGGAAGCCATTTGTAGCCTAGCCAATTCCTTTGGTTTTGATTCGCCGATTATTACAAAAGAATCTTTATGCGCAATTCGAGACAAAATCATTGAAGCGGGACATACCAGCAAATTAAACTTTCCGGATCTTCATCACTCTCGCCGAGAAGTCATTACCGGCGGTTTGGCGGTGCTTCACGCGGCCTGTGATGCTCTGAATATCAGAGAGATAAGATTCTCCGCTGGAGCCTTACGCGTCGGACTGCTTTATGAACAGTTATCTCGTTTAAACGGCATCGATCTCAGAGAAAACAGCGCATGGGAATTACTGAAGTACAGCGGCGTTTCCGAGGCTCAAGCTAAGCGAGTCAGCCAAATCGCCTTGTTGCTTCTGCAACGCCTCGATCCTCAGGCTCCAGAAAGTGTGCGCAAACGTTTGCACTGGGCTGCGCTTCTGCATGAGACTGGCAATTTGATCAGCCACAACCGCTTTCACCGTCTCGGTGCCTACCTGATTGAACATTTTGACCTGCAAGGTTTTTCCATCAACGATCGGCACTGGGTTTCTCAACTGGTTCTTGGTCATCGAGGAAGACTCTACAAGATCGAGTCCCAGCTATCAGACTGCGAGTGGGCAAAATCTTTGCTCGTCTTGCGGTTAGCAAGCATCATTGCTCATAAACGGGAAGATATTTCTTTACCCGAATTTGAACTTTCACAGAATGCAGAGCACCACTGGCGCCTTTCTTTTCAAGATCATGATTGGCTTTCAAAACATCCTCTAACACATTTTCTTTTACAAAGAGAAGTTGAGGCCTGGAAAGCCGTACAATATCGGTTTGATTTCGAGAAATAGTTTTTGATTAATGTTTGCACCCACTGTCCCCGACCAAGAAGCACCTTTAGTACAGCTTTCACATGTTTTCGTGGAGTTTGATGAGCTGCAGGTGTTGCGAGATGTATCGGTAGATATCTACCGAGGGGAGTTTGTTGTCCTGCACGGCGATACCGGATGTGGCAAATCAACCGTGCTTAGACTCATTGCGGGACTGCTCAACCCAACGCGCGGTGCTGTGAGGGTAGCCGGCGAAGACGTTCAAGAATTTTCAACTTTACAGCGCCGCTGGCTCCGCAGAGCTATTGGGCTGATGCTTCAAAACTCTCCGCTTCTGGAAGACAGGACTATTCTGGAAAATGTCATGCTTCCCGCGCTTGCTGCAGAAGCCACTACTGAGCAAGCGCGTCTACAGGCGTTAGCGGCACTTTCCCGCTGCCATATGTCCGATTGGGCCCTAAATTACCCAATTGACCTGTCTTCCGGACAACGTCAACAGGTTTGCCTGGCAAGAGCAGTGGTTAATCAGCCGGTACTGATCCTGGCTGATGAACCCGCCGCCCATCTTGACGCCAATAATGCTCAAACCGTCATTAATCTTTTGGGGGAATTCGCCAGTGCCGGGGTCACGGTTATCGTAGCTTCTCACCTCCTTTTAGCGCCACGAGATATTGCCTATCGGGAGGTTAAGTTCGCTTCTCAGCACGGAGCAATGTCATGAGTTTTGCTTCCTCGCGCGCCTGGGCTCTGCAACAAGTTTTTCGGGGTATTTGCAATGCCAAGGGATTGTTTTTCTTGGCTTTAATGCTAGCAAGCTTATCCCTAACCATCCCTGTTTTTGTGGCAAGTGTTCTCTACAGTCTCTCTGAGCCAATTAGAGCTATTCCGGTTGCGCCGGAAATTACCGTGTTCACCTATCAAAACATGAATAAGGCTCTGATGGACAACTTGCGGGAACGCATTGGCCGGCATGAACACGTGATGAAAATCACAACGATTCCTAGAGATGAAGCCTACAAATCTTTAAATGAAAATCTAGGAATCAAGCAAACACAAGATAGTGCCGACAATCCTTTGCCCGATTTAATTATCGTTACGCTTGACACCAATATGCCGGCGGCAGACATTGAAAAAACCGCTAAAAATATTGAAAAACTGAAGGGAGTAAGTTTGGTCGCCTATGACAGCACCTGGCTGACAAAACTTGACGCGATTTCTCACGCAATCAGAAACCTCGGGCTGATTTTTGCCGTTATCACTTTATCGCTCATTATTTGTGTCATTGCAGCAAGCGTGCGTCTAGCCGCCGACACTCAAAAAACTGAACTCAACATGCTTTATCTGTTCGGTGCGACACCCTCTTTTTCAATCCGGCCTTATGCTTGGCGTGGAGTTCTGACAATGGGACTGGCTTCAGTCATTGCCATCGGTCTGTCCTCATTCGCCACAGGATACCTTAACGAAGCATTGCTGGCCGTTGGGGAGCAATATGGAACGAAAATAGCCATTTCACCTCTTCCATGGCAATTTAACGCCGGATTCATTGTATTTTGTGCATTACTGGGCGGTCTTATTGCGAGTATCATTACTCAGCGCGCTATATCAAAAATTGAGCGCTTCAATTGAGACAACTTTGTTGCTTTCCTAAGGCTTTTTCAATGAAAGAACCCCAATCCAAAACAACAGAACACACCAATGCCCTTGTCCCCTACCAGAGCAAGGTGCCTAGTGTCATCCCTAGCCTTGGAAATTTGGATGCTTACATTCAGGCCGCCAATCGCTTTCCTATTCTGTCCTATGAGCAAGAAAAGGAGCTGATGGAAAGACTGCACAAAAACAATGACATGGCAGCCGGCCGTACATTGGTGATGGCACATTTGAGACTGGTCATCGCTATCGCAAGATCTTATTTGGGTTATGGAATTCCACACGCCGACCTTATCCAAGAAGGCAATATTGGTCTACTCAAAGCCATTAAACACTATGATCCCAACCACGGCGCCCGTTTAATGACTTTTGCTGAATACTGGATTCGCTCAGAAATTCAAGATTACATTGTGAAGAACTGGCGACAGGTTAAACTGGCTACCACAAAATCACAAAGGAAGCTCTTTTTCAATCTCCGTTCCATGCGAGGAGAAAACGCGCTCACTTACTCCCAGGCGGACAAAATTGCCAAAGAATTGGATGTCAAACCCTCTGAAGTTCTTGAAATGGAACAACGGATGTACGGGCATGAAACCCCGATTGATTTGCCTGCGGATGATGATGACAACAATGATGAGAAAAACAGTGCGCCGATTCAATGGTTATCGTCCGTCGAAAATGAGCCGACAGTCATTCTTGAACAAAAAGACGAAGAACGAATGCAACAAGAAGGCATTCGTCAAGCACTGGCCAGTTTAGATGAACGAAGCCGCCATGTTGTTTTAGCCCGATGGCTTAACATTGATGAAAATGGCAACAATACGCCAAAAACATTACAAGAGTTAGCCCAAGAGCTTGGGATCTCTGCTGAGCGCGTTCGTCAAATTGAGAAAAACGCATTAACTAAGATGAGAAAGGCGCTGACTGCGCCTGCAGATGAGTATGTTTAAAATCGTTTTAGTAGCTCCAGAAATTCCTCCCAATACCGGCAACATCATTCGCCTGTCAGCCAATACCGGTTGCGAGCTCCATCTTGTGGAACCCCTTGGATTTACCCTTGAAGACAAGCACATGATCCGCGCCGGTTTGGATTACCACGAATACGCAACGGTCAAGGTCCACAAAAGCTTTGACGCTTTTTTAGATACAGAGCGTCCCAACAGGGAGCGAATGTTTGCCATGACAACCAAGGGATCGCACCCCTTCGCTCAATCACATTTCAAGCCCGGAGACTGGTTTGTTTTCGGCAGCGAAGGTCATGGGCTTCCCGATGACATCCGCAATAGTTTCCCCGAAAGCCAACGGATTCGTTTACCAATGCGCCCTCATAACCGCTCTTTGAATCTTTCAAATACGGTAGCCATCACCGTTTACGAGGCATGGAGACAAAACAATTATGAAGGCGGAATTTAATCTTGCTACCGTTTTTTCTGGTTTAAACTCTCAAGCAGATACCGATCCATGTGGCGTTCAGCTGCGAATACCGCGGCCTGAACACGAGAACTGAAATCAAAGCGGCGCATGATTCGTTGCGAGTGGGCCTTCACCGTACTCTCTGACATATTGAGCAAAGTCGCCATTTCCCGGTTGCTTGCCCCCTGAGCCAAGCAACCAAGGATTTGACGTTCGCGTTCGGTCAAGCTCTTAACCGTTTCCGGGCGAACCTCGGGCATTAAAGAAAGGTGCTTAGCTCGAATTCCGTTAACGAATTTACTGGTCATTTCCGGAGACATCACACTTTCACCAGACACGACCTGCCGAACACTGTTGACCAAATATTCGGCATCAATATTCTTAACCAAATAGCCCCTGGCTCCCAAAACAAAAGCCTCTTTCAAATCTTCCGCATCTTCACTAACTGTCAGCATCACCACAGGCAATTCACGATTGGCAGCCAACATTTGGGCCAAAGCCTCGGTGCCGTTCATGACGGGCATATCCAAGTCCAATAAAACCAGATCGGGTTTGAGCTGTTCAGCCAACTTAACGCCTTCCAGGCCGTCGGAGGCTTCTCCCACAATTTCGAAATCGGGCTGACGACTCAACAACGCCTTCAGGCCCGAACGAAACAAGGTGTGATCATCAACCAACAAAATGCGAATAGTCATTAGCGTCCCTCTCTGGACAAAATTAATCGAACTGTAGTACCCTGATCGATCTCTGATTCGATCTCAATATGGGCGTTCACTTTCTGAGCCCGTTCACGCATGATAGACAATCCAACGTGGCTTTGCTTTCTTTCCGCCAACAGCGAAGGATCGATCCCCACCCCATCATCCATCACCGTCATTTCAAACTGCTTACCATTGCGAACATTTACCATAACTGTTTGAGCATGTGCATGTTTGCGCACATTGGAAAGCGCCTCTTGAAGAATAAAAATCACTTGCAACTTTTGTGCAGAAGTCAGATCTGCCCCATCATTTTGCATGGTCAAGTGTGCCTTGACATGGGTTTGCCTTTCAAAGCGTTCCAGGACACTTTGTATCAGTTCTCTTAATTCTTCTTTATAAACTCTCGTACGGAAATTGAGAAGTAGCTCTCGAACATCATCGTAACACTCCTGGACACCAGCCTTGATCTGCTTGATCCCTTCATCAACCTGGGCTTGATTTTTATCTTTAAGCGCCCCCTCCAGCATCTGCACCTGAAGATTCACAAACGACAACGTCTGAGCTATGGAGTCATGAAGGTTCTGAGCCAATATATTGCGCTCCTGGGCCACTGCCATCTGTTGATCTAAAGCGGCCAACCGCATATTTTCAATGGCTGCTCCAAGGTGTCTGCCTAAATTCTCTAGTAGCGTATCAAGCGCCGGATCACTTTGAAGATGTTCACGGTAAAACAACACGTAAACACCAATATTTTTTTGTTTGTAACGAATATGATAGGTTACCTTTTGCACAAATCCGCCCTTGGATTGTTCTAGAGGCAGGTTGTCCGTCCAAAGCGGGTAAGGGCTTGAAAATATCTCTTCGGCAAACTTAGGAGAAACTTTCTCACACTCCTTGGCTACTGTTTCACTTAACCCCTTTGTCAATGAACTCTCAAATCGATTTCTTCTTTCATTCCAAAAACACACTTGGGCGGCAGGCGCACCGGTTAATGTCAAAACCCTGGCTATAAAGGACTCCAACATTTCTTCCATGGGATGCGGCTCTCCCAAAAAGGCAGTCAGTCCATAAAGTGCAGTAAGGTGTGCGTTTTTTTCCGCCAGTGAGGCAGTTTTCTCCGCAACCTTTTTTTCCAAATTTGAGTACACATCATCCAGGTGACTGGCCAGTTCATTAAAACCGGCTGAGATTTCAGAAAATTCCAACGTACCCTCTGCGTGCACACGGGTTTTCCAATCGCTGGCTTTCAGACGCTCGATACCAAGCTGGAGCTGATTGAGAGGCCTGAGGACAGAGGCAAAAAGAAACCACATCACAACAATGACACTGAGGATAGACAGACCACCTAAAGCTACTTGTGTAAAGCGCAAAACAACGATATTACGATTAACTTCTTCATCTGTGAGGCTCTGCCACTCATCGAGCTCATTATTGAGCAAATCCAGACCTAACAAAATCTCACGTCGCCCCTGCTCATTGACTTGATGACTCTCATTCCAACGTAAAAGCAACGGCTTAACACTCTGACGCCATGTTTCATCAATATGGACCATGATGTCATCAATACGCTCATCTTTAGCCATCACACGATAGGTGGACTCATCTCCCAACATCGCCAGATTAAGCATCTGATCAACTCGCCAAACCACACCCTGAATATCCAATGTAGGACTTCTGACCTGTGTGGTCGTCAAATCGTAACCGACTTGATAGAGCTCTGCGCGAATATCGGCCGCGCGTCGGGTAACTTCTGTCGTTATTTCCATCTGTCTGGATAGAAAAAGGGTATATACGACTGAAGCAATTAAAACGATAACCCAAAGAAGCGCCAATCTGAGAAGGCGACTGGTTAGTTGGGGGGCTTCAGGAGTTGTGTTTACCGTCATAAGAAAAAAAGGAAGAAGGAATCCGGCTAAGACGCCGATCCCCGCTTCCCCCTTTTAACTAACTGATTTTTTTTCAGAATTTAGTTTTGTTGTTCAGCAGCCTTAGCCTTTTCAGCCGCCGCGGCAGCTTGAGCCAATCGTTGTTGATAGAGCAATTCAAAGTTCATCTCCGGAAGGTTAACCGGAGCCATTGTCGTGCGCGTAATCAAGTCCGCAACATTGGCACGCAAATAAGGATAAACAATCGTCGGACAAATCACATTGCCAATGTGGGCTAATTGCTCATCATTAAAACCGTGAATTTGGAAAATACCGGCTTGTTTCACCTCTGCGATTAACATCACACTTTCTTCAGCCTTGATTGTCACAGTGGCGCGCACCGTCACTTCACGATGAACATCATTGAGTGACTTCAAGCTCACCTCAAATTGCATGTCAACGGTAGGCTGCTTTTGTAAAGGAGTGACAAACACTTCAGGTGCATGCGGCATTTCCACAGAAGCATCCTTCATGTAGCAGCGTTCAAGCTGGAAAGCGGGTGCAGCTTGCTGTTGATCTTGTTGCTCGGTCGTATTGGTTTCGTCGGCCATTTTTCAATCCTTTTAATGACTTTTTGAGTTAAATTCTTTACATATCAACGGGTAAAAGGCAATTTCGCGTCAACCCATCCCTTAATGCCGCCCTCAAGAATGAAGACATCCTTGTATCCTTTGGCTCGCAGAAGTTTCGCAGCCTTCACACTGGAGGTCGTCACGGTGTCCACAACAATAACGGGACGATCGGTGGGCACCTCATTCATGCGGCCCTCGAATCCTTCGATTGGAATGCTCTTGGAGCCTGCAATCGCACCTCGCTTGAAGTCCTTGGTTGCGCGAACATCTAACACGAACGCATTCTTCTTATTGATGTAGTCAATGGCTTCATCATTGCTCAAGCTCGCTCCAAGGCTACGCTTACGAATGTAAGGTTCAAGCAAAAAGCCGCCGGAAATTACAACCACGGCTACCAAAACGATATTGTCAAGTAAAAATTCAAACACGATTTTCTCGCTGGCGATTAGTCAAAGAAAAAGCGGTCGGTCAAAAAATAGCCCAATCGCATCTTGTTTTGGGATAGTACAACAAATTACAACTTTTTGTGCATTCAAAATTCTCCGACTCTGGTATTTCTCTTAAAATTGTGAAATCAGCTTTCTTTTTTCTTATTTTTATAGAGACCCATTCTATGTTTAAGCTAGTTCTGATGCGACACGGCGAAAGCCAATGGAACCTGGAAAACCGTTTCACAGGGTGGACTGATGTGGACCTGACCGAAAAAGGCCGAGAGGAAGCTCGTAAAGCCGGCGAGCTGTTAAAGGCTGAGGGCTATGATTTCGACCTCGCTTATACCAGCGTTTTGCGTCGGGCCATTCGCACTCTGTGGATTGCATTGGATGCCATGGACAGAATGTACTTGCCAATCAAAAACTCCTGGCGCTTAAATGAACGGCACTACGGCGCGTTACAGGGTCTAAACAAGGCCGAAACCGCCGCCAAATACGGTGACGAACAAGTGCTAATCTGGCGACGCGCATATGCTATTCCGCCCAACCCGCTTTCTCCCGACGATGAACGCTGGGCTGGCAGAGATCCCAAATATGCCGATTTAAAGCCAGAAGAAATTCCAGCGACTGAGTGCCTTAAAGATACCGTGGCTCGTGTTATTCCTTACTGGAAGCAAGAGATTGAGCCTGCGATTCGTTCCGGCAAACGTGTGTTGATCGCCGCTCACGGTAATTCTTTACGTGCATTGATTAAGTACATTGACAATATCAGTGACGAGGATATTGTCCATTTAAATATCCCTACTGCTCGCCCGATTGTCTACGAGTTCGACGACGACATGAATCCTATTCGTCACTACTATCTCGGCAATCAGGCTGAAATTGAAGCAGCGATGGCCGCTGTGGCCGCTCAGGGCAAAGCCAAGAAGTGAGATTGATCGAGCGCCCTTTTTTATCATTCATCAAAGCGCTCGGTTTAGCGAGCGCTTTGCTCTGTTTGAGTGTGACCCCGCTCTCATCATACAGCGGGTTCGGGCAGGCTTGCGCTCAAACTGCGCAACAAAAAGCCAATGCAAAAAAAACAACTCGTTCCGCTTCTAAAAATAAATCCGCGAAAAAACCTTCAAGTGCAAAGAAGACTTCTGCGTCGACTCAAAAAAACAATTCCGATGTCAGTGAAAAGCGGCGCAATGAGCTTCAAAACCAACAAAAGTCTTTGCAGGAACAACTGGGTTCTCTCAAAAAGCAACTCTCTCAAGCTGAAGCCAGTCAAAATGAGGCAAGTGATGCTTTAGCTGCTAGTGAAGAAGCAATTTCAAAAGCAAATCGTAGGCTGCGTGAACTTAGCACTGAACGTTCTCGGGTTGAAAATCGCTTGAAAGAATTAAGGGAGCAGGAACTGGCCGTCAGCGGTCAGTTGACAAGTGCTGAAAAACAAAATCGC
Organism: uncultured Sutterella sp.; assembly: GCA_958347955.1. GTDB lineage: Bacteria > Pseudomonadota > Gammaproteobacteria > Burkholderiales > Burkholderiaceae_F > Aphodousia. The sequence continues at coordinate 86,100 of CATVXH010000001.1, read as the reverse complement.
GCCATCGCTCGTGCGCAATTTTTAAATTCACGTCGCCAATCCTGGCAGACGTTAATCGCTGGCACCAATCCTCATGAAGTAGCTCGCGATGCCGCTTCGCTTCGATATTTTGCTAAAGCTCAGCAAGAAGCTGTCAATCAGCTTTCCGAACAACGAGCAGGCATTCATTCTGTTTCAGAAGAAACCCAAAGCAAACGCAAAGAACTGGCAAATATTGAAGCCAATGAGAAAAAGGGACGTGAGCAACTGGTGCGCGAGCAACAAACCCGAAAAGAAACGCTCGAAAAACTAAAAAAACAAATTTCAGAACAAAGGGCATCCATCGACAAACTCGAACGAGATCAACAGCGCCTCGGTCAATTGGTTGCCAACATTGACAAGGTTCTTGCTCAACGTAAAGCGGAAGCAGAAAGACGAGCCCAGGAAGCGCGCAAGAAACAACCGGCAAGTGGAAAGGTATCTGTGGGCGGGAAAACCCCATCCGGCGCTTTTGCCAAACAACGTGGGAAGTTGCTAATGCCGGCCTTGGGTAAAATTACCGGCCGCTATGGTCAGGCTCGTGCCAATGTTTCCGGTAAGAGCACCACATGGCGAGGCTTGATGATTCAGGCTCGTCAAGGTAGTGATGTTTTGGCTTGTGCTAATGGCCAGGTCGTTTTCTCTGACTGGCTACGCGGTTTCGGCAATCTGATCATTGTCGACCATGGTGACGGTTACTTATCAATTTATGCTAACAATGAATCGCTATTTAAGAGCGTAGGTGACAGAGTCACCCGAGGTGAAACTATCGCCTCTGTCGGTAACACCGGTGGTGAAGAAAAACCGGGCTTGTATTTTGAACTTCGACGGAACGGTCAACCATTCAATCCTTTGCCTTGGATTGGAAAAGATTAGAAACTTTTATTATGAAAATAATATCTCCCTTACGTAAAACCGTCTTGGCAACCGCACTCGTTTTGTGCCTTTCCCCTTTGAGCTTTGGCGCGGAACCTGCCAACGACTCTTCGGCTAAGAGTCCACTGCCTTTGCAGGAAATCCGCCAATTTACTGATGTATACGCAGCAGTTAAGGCTTTTTATGTTGATGAGAGTCAAACGACTGATCGCCAGTTACTGGAAAATGCGTTGGCCGGCATTCTTTCAGGACTCGATCCGCATTCTGCCTACCTGGATAAAGAGGCTTATGAGGAAATGAAAGAAGGCACTGAAGGTGAATTCGGCGGGTTAGGTCTTGAAGTCACCATGGACGCCACTGGAGTTTTGGTTATCGCTCCGATTGACGATACTCCGGCTGCTCGTGCCGGCATTCGCGCCGGCGACATCATCGTCAAAATTGACGACCAGGCCACTCGTGCTATGACGCTGTCAGAAAATGTCAAACGAATGCGGGGCAAACCTAAAACAAAAATTAATCTTGTCATTGCTCGCAAAGGAGAGGATAAACCTCTGAATTTCACGATTACACGTGACATTATCAAAGTGCAATCAGTGAAAATGAAAGAACTAAAAGACGGTATTGCCTACATCAGAATCTCACAATTCCAAGAACATACCGCCGACGATCTTGCGAAGTACTTAATTGACCTTCAAAAGAAGAATCATCTTAAAGGTCTTGTTCTCGATTTGAGAAACGATCCGGGCGGATTGCTCAATGCCGCAGTTGGTGTAGTCGCCGCCTTTATAGAAAAGGATAAAGTAGTCGTCAGTACAAAAGGCAGGGCCAAAGAAGCTAACCGCAACTTCAAAACCACTCCGGCCGATTATCTCAACTACGGACAAAATTCCCGCAATGACTGGGTTGCCAAGGTTCCGCCTGAGGCAAAAACCGTTCCCATGGTCGTCTTAATCAATGCGGCAAGCGCAAGCGCAAGCGAAATTGTTTCAGGCGCTCTGCAAGATCATAAGCGAGCCAAAATATTAGGACAACGATCTTTCGGTAAGGGCAGCGTACAGACCGTACTGCCACTTCGTCCCCTGGACGGCGGAGAGCCAACCACCGGCATTAAACTGACAACGTCAAGATACTACACTCCGAGTGGTCGCTCGATTCAAGCCACAGGCATCACACCCGACATTGAAATTGCAGATACCGCTGAGGGCAATTACGCTACATTCAATATCAGGGAGGCTGATCTGGCTCATCATCTAAAGAGTGAAGAGGAAAAAATCGCATACCAGAAAGAACAACAGGAAGAAGCTAAAAAACAGGCTCAAAACGATAAGCAACCTGAACTTCGCTATTTCTTTGGTGATGAGAAGGACTTCCCGTTGCAACAAGCGGTAAAGATTCTCAAGGGTGAGAAATTTGTCACCGGCTTTGAAAAAAAAGACGAAAAGACTAAAGAAGTAAGTCAGAAATCTTCAGATAAAAAATAGTAAAGAAAAAAATATTGTCCTATGCAGCAAGTACTGATTCACGTTATTCCGGTTTTCTTTGCTTTGTACATGTATGTCAGTCTTTTCCATAAGACCAAACTGCATGTCAGTATCAAGGCAATTTTGGCTATTTTGATATTGTTGTCTTGCCAATATCCAGCGTTTTGCCGTTCTTTTTTCGTTGGCTATGACAACCAAATCCCGCATCTGGGAATCATTCTTTATTGCTGGTTATTCTCGACTCAACTTATCTTAGTTATTTTTGCTTTTGCAAAAGACGCTACAGGACTGATTTATCGTTTCATCAAAAAAACTTCTCTTCCACATCCAACTACAACGGCCGTTAGCCTTTTAGGGCTATCTATGTTAATTGCCGCGTTCGGCAGTTATAGTGCGTTATCACAACCGGCTGTTTATCGTTTAGATGTTCCAATAAAAAATTTACCGACAGCGCTTGACGGTTTCACTATTGCCCAGCTTTCAGACATTCACGCCAGTCCTCTTTTGGACCGGAACCGCCTTGTCAAAATTGTGGAGCATACCAATGCGTTAAAACCTGACCTGATTGTCGTGACGGGCGACATCGTCGACGGAAAAACAGAAGCTCGTTTAAGTGATGTGCTTCCGCTGAAGAACCTTAAGGCTACCTACGGAGTCTTTGGCGTTGAAGGTAATCATGAGCACTATGTGGATTATGATGCCTGGATGGCGACCTACCCAACGTTAAATATGATCATGTTGAAAAATTCTCATCGCATCTTAGATGTTAAAGGGGAGAAATTAGCCATCGTAGGCCTTACGGATCCAATGGCGGCCCGCTATCACAGAGAATACCCCAACTTAAAAAAGGCTTTGCAAGGAGTCTCACCTGAGGTCACTACCATCTTGTTGTCCCATCAAGTCAAATACAGTCGGGAACATGCAAAATATCCCATTGCTCTTCAACTATCTGGCCATACACACGGAGGGCAAATATTCGGCATGCATTGGTTAGCACAAGTCATCAATAAAGGCTTTGTAAAAGATAAATATCAAATCGACGATATGCTTCTTTACGTTAACCGTGGGACGGGACTTTGGTACGGTTTCCCTGTCCGTTTGGGAATACCCAACGAAATTACTCTTGTAACACTTAAAAAACAAAATTAAACAGTAAATCTTGCCGAAGAGTTAAAAACGACTAAGATTGAACTAGAGGTATCCGTTTTTAAAAGGATTCAGTCATGCTAGATAAAAACAGTTTTCGTTATTCGGCCGCCATCGAAGCGTTGATTGAGAAACATGCCGATGAAGGCAGTGACAGTATGTGGAGTATTTGGCGCGAACGCCAAGTTAATCGAAATGCGTACGGTGGTAACTACTCTTTCGTATTGGGCCGTACTGCGGATAAAGACAAACCCTTCTATTTAAATTTTGAGTCTCCTTTTGAGGGCTTTGCCGCCCACGCCCCTTATACCTTGGTCACAGGTATGACCGGTAGCGGCAAAAGTTCTTTCTTACGTAATTTAATCTTAGACATCGCTATCACCAACACACCAGATCTGGCAGCCATTAAAGTTTTCGACCCCAATGGCGGATGGTCTTTTGAGAGCCTCAAAGGACTCCATAGAATGCGTGTGGAAACCAATATCGAGACAGCTAAAACCTATTTGGAAGGCATCACGAAATCCATTGAAGCTCATGAACGATTGTTTGAGACTTTGGGAGTTAAAACCCTTGAAGAATGCAACAAGGTCTTGGGATTGAAGAAACGGTTATTGCGCACTTTTGTCATCATCGATGAAGTGGCGGTTTGGATGATAGATGATGACTTCAAAGCCAAGCTACTTAAAGCGCTTGAAACTATCTCGACAAAAGGTTGGAGCACGGGTTACCACTTGATTTTAGCCACCCAGTGGCCCGATCCCAGAGTATTGCCAAAAGAAGTTCGTGACTACTTCGGTAACCGTATTTCCTTGAAATTACCGACGGCAGAAATGTCCGAATACGCTTTAGGAGTTAAGGGGGCAGAGTCCTTAACAGATTTGGGACATATGTTAGCCGTTTTAGCCGGAGAACCAGCTCCGATTAATTGCTGGGTGCCCTGGCTTTCTGATGAAGATGCCGAGAGAATGGTAACCGCCATCCGGGTTGCAGAAGATCGTTAACTAACTTCAAGAGCGCCTCATTGGCGCTCTTTTTAACTATGAGTGCATTTAAGTTTTGTCCAACTGGCGGCAGAATTGTTAGCCCTAAGGTTTGGCTCATTGACATGGATGACACACTATATTCCGCCTCAGCGAGAATGTTTCATGACATTCATATTTTGATGGATGCATATATCGTCCAAAAATTGGGACTGACCGCAAAAGAAGCCAATAACTTAAGAAAAGAGTACTGGCGCCGATACGGCGTAACCTATTACGGGCTATGGCTTAATCACGGCATTGATCCCCATGATTTTCTCACGCAAACCCATCTGGTTGACACATCAAGCATTCATACTCAGGGCAGAATGCGTGAGGCGATCATGTCACTGCAAGGCAAGAAGATTCTTTTTACAAACGCACCAGATCAATTTGCCGATCAAATACTAAAGAAACTTCACCTAAGTGATTGTTTCGACGCCCAATATCGAGCTGAAAATATGAAAGTTTTCGGACAATGGCGTCCCAAACCTTCAGCACAAATGCTACGAAAAGTTCTTGCCGAGCATCATGTGTCTGCACATCATTGCTGCCTGATTGATGACAGCCTTAATAACTTAAAAATTGCAAAAAGCGTAGGAATACAAACAGTGCTGTGTAAAGGCTGGCACCATCATGGTATTGAGGCGGTTCGCCCATGCAGTTATATTGACGCTTGTGTGGCACACATTCGTGACGTAAAAAAAATACTGGTTTCATCAAAAAAAACCGAGCCCAAAATCAAAACGTCCAAAATTTCTAAACCCCTATAATTAAGCCGTCAACAATTGAAAGTCAGAGGTTATTTTGATTATCTTTCGCTGGATTGGAAAATTATTTCGACTGATCGGAACTTGTTTGGGTTATTTCAACAAAACCCTTTTATACGCCATTGAGTTTATCGTCATCGTTGGTTTAATCATTGGGGCATTTTCATTATCGAGAACCCCTTCGATACAACCTGGGTCGGTCTTGGTCTTGAACCTTGAGGGAACAGTCAGAGAGCTCCCGATAACAGAGCCGACTTTGCCGCTTGGCTTAGCTCAGGCGCCGACAGATGTTTCATTGCACGAACTTTGCGCCACGTTGGATAAAGCTGCTAAAGATCCCATGATCTCCGCTGTTTTGCTGAAGCTCGATGGTTTGGAGCGTGTGGGACTGTCCTCGCTGGATGAAATTGGCAAGGCGCTTGATCGTTATAAATTAAGTGGAAAGCCCATCTGGGCATGGGGAACAAATTTCTCCCAAATACAATATGCGCTAGCCGCCCACGCCAACGAAATTTATATGCACCCAATGGGTGAAGTGTTAGTTAAGGGCTTGTCATCGAACCGTCTATACTACGGCGAGTTACTCAAAACTTTAGGAGTGAATGTTCACGTTTTCAAGGCCGGAGCTTACAAGAGTTTCCCAGAAAGTTTCACTGCCGACAAACCTTCTGAAGAATGGGTACAAAGTGAGCGATTTTGGCTCTCAGACGCCTGGAAAACGCTTTCACGCAACATTGAAAACGCCCGTGGCCTGATGCCAAACTCAATCAATCAGTATATTAACAACTTGCCTGAAAAACTCAGGGAAGCCAACGGGGACTTAGCGACAGCCGCCTTAAACGCCAACTTAATTGACGGAGCTCAAACGTACGATCAACTCGTGCATACCATTGAAAACAAAATCGCAAAAGGACAAAAGGTTCAATTTGTCACATACGATAACTATTCCGTTACTCTTAACAATGAACCAGGACAAATTGCCGTTATCATCGCCGAGGGCGAAATTCGAGAAGGAGAATCCGAAAACGGCGTTATGGGAGCGGATACTTTAGTCAAACTCATCGATCAAGCAAGGGACGACAAACGTATTAAATCAGTTGTCTTACGTGTGAATTCTCCTGGAGGATCCGCGGTTGCCAGTGAACTAATTAGACACGCCCTTGAGCGAACAAAAGAAGTTAAACCAGTTGTTATCAGCATGGGAGATTTCGCCGCATCGGGAGGCTACTGGATCAGCATGGGCGGCAGCAAAGTTGTCGCTTCACCCAATACCATCACCGGCTCCATTGGCGTATTCGGTTTAGCTCCTACTTTTGAGCACTCTTTGCAATTGGCGAAAATTGGTCAAGGTAGCGTCTCCACAACTTGGTTGGCAAACGCTGAACGCCTGACACAACCCATGGACCCCCGTTTGGAAAATATTCTCACCCAGTCGGTGGCAAGAACATATTCAAACTTTATCGGCGTGGTGGCAAAATCCAGAAACCTTTCCCCGCAGTACGTTCAGACAGTTGCCCAAGGCAGAGTTTGGACTGGGCAGCAAGCTCTTGATCGTCGGTTAATTGACACTATCGGCGGTTTTGAGAGTGCGGTGAATCTAGCCAGGGAATTGGCGAAACTTAGTGAAAAAACAACTTGCGTTTATTTCTTCGAACCAACTACCGATATTGGCTCAATGCTGCGTAAAAGTCTAGGCCAATGGATGAACCCCTTGGGCGAAATCGGTATCCCTAAATCTATACAGACACAGATTCAACAATCAAAGACCATGCTACAGAGTGCTTCAGACAGACAAACTCGCCAGATCTATGCGCACAGCTTACTCGAACCGCTGAACTAAAAAGGAAGCGGGCGTTGGTTAAACGCCCGCAACCCCCCGTTTCGCTGTTTTAGAGCGAACAGTTAAAATTTAATCGCAATCCGAATCAGTCACCGTACATTTTCTGACGGATCTCGCGACGCATTTGCGCCTCTAAAGAAAGCGTTGCCGTCGGACGGGCAAGCAAACGTGCCACACCAATCGGCTCTCCGGTTTCTTCACACCAACCGTAATCACCATTATCGATGCGCTGAATGGCAGCTTGAACTTTCTTCAGAAGTTTGCGTTCACGATCTCTGGTGCGCAATTCCAACGCATGTTCTTCTTCAATCGTTGCTCGATCCGCAGGATCCGGAACCACAGTTGTTTCACGCAAGTGTTCCGTCGTTTGACCGGCATTGCTACGCAGTTCTTTTTCCATCTCTTCCAGGCGATGTCGAAAGAACGCCAACTGACGATCATTCATGTACTCATCTTCGGACATTGCGAGCAACTCTTGCTCAGTCAACAACTTCTTTTTCGTGGCCATATATCAATACCGTCAGCAAAGAACTTACGCCCTCTGCTGCCCGCTTTACAACATAAAACACTTGTCGGGATATTCTGTCACAACAACAAAAACCCTCCAAGAAGGAGGGCAAATTGTGTCTTAATTCTAGTAATTTGTCAAATTTTTCATAAACCTACGGAGCGTCCACCAGGCAAGTCTCTAATCCAGTAATAATCGCTTGTTCTGGCAGGTTTCGACCGATAAAAACAATCTTGGACATCGGTCTCTCACCTTCAGCCCACTTTGGACCAAGATCAGCTGCAACCAACATGTGCACTCCCTGTGTGATCATTTTATGATCCGTTCCTTGCAGATAAAGCACCCCCTTGTAGCGCAAAAGATCTGGACCGTAGACTTGAGTGATCGTCCCCCAGAAGCGCTCAAGTCGGAAAGGATCAAAAGGAGTGTATGACGTAAACACAAAAGAGCCGATTTCGTCACCGTGATGATGGTGATGCCCTGTATCGGTCAGAAATTCTGGGTCGATGTCTAGAACCGTATTAAGGTTAAATCCCTCGATATCCAATACTTCAGAAATCTGCACTTCCCCCATATGGGCTTCTTTAATTGGAGCTCGAGGATTCATGGCACGAAGTCTGGTGCGAATGTTTTTTACTTCTTCAGGGGTAACTAAATCGGTTTTCGTCAAGAAAATTCTATCGGCGAACCCCACCTGAGCCTGAGCTTCCAATTCCTTATCCAAAGTCTCATTACCGTGCTTAGCATCCACTACCGTTACCACTCCATCCAAACGGTAGAAAGCCGCGACAGCATCATCCATGAAAAATGTTTGGGCTACCGGACCTGGGTTAGCCACCCCCGTTGTTTCAATCATGACTCGGTCAAAATGAATTTCTCCCTTGTCACGGCGATGTCTAAGGTCGGTTAAGACTCGGGAGAGATCTCCGCGTATTGTGCAGCAAATGCAACCGTTACTCATCTGCACAATTTGTTCTTTGTCCGTTTGAACCAATAGAGTACTATCAACATCTTCTTCGCCGAACTCGTTTTCAATCACAGCAATTTTATGACCATGATCTTCACGCAAAACACGATTCAAAAGCGTTGTTTTACCAGCACCGAGGAATCCCGTAAGAATTGTCACTGGGATTTGCGGAACCATATCCATAACATCCATTTTCAAGCCTCTTTATAAATTCTGCGGCTATCGGTCGCTCAATCAACGAAGGGTCAATTGTAGTCCTTTCAGATACTCCCCTTCGGGACAGGTCATCATTAACGGATGATCCGCCCCAGCTCCCAACCGAGAAATCATCCAAGCCTCCCGCTTAGAGTCGATTACCGCTCCAGCGATAACTTTTTGGAATAAATCCACATCCATCGCCCCAGAGCAGGAAAAAGTCAATAAATCTCCTCCGGGAGCCACTAAACGCAAGCCATTAAGATTAATGTCTTTATAAGCTCGGGCTGCCCTATCAATGTGTCGATGACTGGAAGCAAATTTTGGCGGATCCAAAATCACCAAATCAAAGGTTTCCCCCGCTTCCTTGGCTTTTCTCAAATACTCAAACACATCGGCCTGTACCCATTGAGTCCGTGTATCTTCAAAACCATTTCTCCGGGCATTTCTGGCCGCCATTGCCAAGGCCTCAGCGGAGGAGTCCACGGAAATCACCTCCTCTGCGCCGCCGGCCAATAATGCCAAGCTGAATCCTCCGGTGTAGCAGAAACAGTTAAGAGCTCTCATGCCTCGACCGGTACGTTCTTTAAAGGCCTTCGCCAAACGTTGCGCCAGATAGCGATTCTCGCGTTGGTCAATATAAAAACCTGTCTTGTGACCGATGCGGACATCGACGCCGTATCGGACCCCATCTTCCACAACCTCGATCTCTTGAGGCGGCTCTTCTCCTCGAAGCAACTCTATGCGCTCCGGCAATCCTTCTCGATGACGAGTGGCAGCATCTGAACGATCAAAAACACCTTTGATTCCAGGCACATTCATCAAAATATCGGCTATTACTTCTCTAAAAGCCTCTACGCCAGCGGCTTGAAATTGCGTTACAAACCACTGTCCATAACGATCAACCACCAAGCCCGGTAATTGATCAGCTTCACCGAATATAACTCGGACGGCGGAAGTGCGAGCAAAAAGCGCTTCCCTCGCTTTCAGCGCTTTTTGAATTTTTGCCTCAATCCATGAAGCATCAATTTTTTCTTTTTCGTCAAATGACCAACAACGAGCTCTAAGTGTCGAATCCTTAGAATACGCAGCCCAAGCCAAAAAACGACCGTCATAAGAAAGCACTCTGACGGTATCCCCGCTTTTAGCCTTGCCGTTTAACTTCTGCACCGCGGTGTCATAAACCCACGGATGGCGTCGCAGCAACGACCGTTCTTTTCCCTTTTTTAGAATTAAATCCGTCATTGTTCTTCTCTCTACTGATACAAAGATGGAGCGCCCTCAGGACGAGTTTTAAATCGCCTGTGCGTCCACATATATTGATCTGGAAATTTTTGAATCCAGCCCTCTAATTCTCGTGTAACACGAACAGTATCCGCCTCATAATCATCTGTCGGGAAATTTTCCCATATGTCACTGGCGTGAACTTGATAACCATCTTTTGTCATTTCCGCTACCAGCATGATGACCTTTGCCTTAGTTAGCTTAGCCAAACGCGAGGCCATCGGAAGGGTTGCGGCTGGCACTCCAAAAAAAGGAACGAAAATACTGTTTCTACGCCCGTGATCCATATCTGGAAGATAGTAAAACGGCAAACCCTCTCTCATCGCGCGAATAATCGGTCTTAAATCGTGGTGCGTTCCTTTAGCAATCAATATCGGATCGCTGAAACGTTTCCTACCGTCATAAGCCGCTTTATCCCATACTGGATTACTCTGGCGCTGATAAAGGGACACACCGCGAACATAAAGATTGAGCCCAATACCACTGGCATCAAGTCCTGCAAAATGCGGCGCTATGACAATCAGCGGACGGTTCTCTGAATTTGTAATCTTTTCCAAAACACCTTCGTCAAAACGCACAAAATTGCGAACCTGTTCGGCGCTGCCCTTCCACAGCACGCTGTGGTCAAGGACAGCTCTGGCCAATCTGTAAAAACATTGTCTGGCGATCTGTTGTCTTTTTATTTCATTCCAATCCGGGAAACACAGCTTCAAATTGGTCAGAGCCACTTTTCTGCGTTTCGGTACGACATGCCAGAATAACCAAGCCAAAAAACGAGCTGCCCTATCTCTGGAAGCCGGCGACCAGCCGGCCATCATTTCCACCACATTTAACCAAATGTGAGTGAAAAAATTTAATATTGACTGCATTTGCCACCTTATTCTTCACGAGTTACGCCACGGGGGCATTTGTAACGCTTGTAAGACCACAAATATTGTTGTGGACAATCCAAAATTGTTTCCTCGACTAACTTATTCATTGCCGCGGCATCCAACTTCTCATCCCCGCTCAACTGATAATTCCACTTCTTAATGTGCATCGACCATCCATCTTCTTCACGTTGCATACGAGCCATGAGAACCAGCGCATTGAATTGTTTGGCCAGCTTTAAGGGGAATGTCATTGTGTACGCCTTTTCTCCAAAAAGAGGCACCCAAACGCCCTCACCATGAGAGGGGACCTGATCAGGCAAAATTCCTGCTATTCCCCCCTTTTTCATAATGCGCAAAATCTGTCTCACACCTTTGAGGTCTGCGCTCGCCGGCACAATATTGTCGGATGCTCGCCCCTGACCAACGATCTCGCGCAGGTAACTTTTTCTTGGAATTCGATAAAGAATAGCCAATTGCCTTTCGGTTCCTTTTAGCCAACGATCAGCAACCATCATGGGACCGACTTCGTAGCACCCGATATGAGGCGTCAGAAATACAATAGCTCTGCCACTGGCAAAGGCCTCATTAAGTATGGGAAACGATTCATCGTCAATTCGACACTTGCTCAATACCTCTTGTCTACTGCGTCCCCAAACCCAGGGCGCCTCGACAGCTTGAGCGCCTTGCTCTCGGGCAACCGTGTAAGCCATTTCCGCTGTAAAAATCCCTGCCCTGGATAAATTGCGGTGAATTTCACGACGGTAAGCCTCGTCAAAGCGATAGATGAGCACGCCGACCACGCGCCCAATTGTTCGCAAAAAATTCAACGGTAAGCGAGAAATTAAATAAATTAAGAATTTCATGAAAGGGATTTTGCCAAACTTTTAAGGAAACGGATTTAAGAATTGTTCGAAAAAGCTACTTGATTTTTATTTCATTAAGAGTAGGATAGCGGATTACGCCGAGTTAAGGACAACTTGCGGGGCGTCTTCTAAATACCGCTAAAGCGTCAGCCGCATTCCGGATCTTTCCGCGGTGGACGCTCGTTCCACAGGATCTCACTCAAAAGGAATGTAGCACCATGGATTCTTATTTATTTACTTCCGAATCGGTCTCCGAAGGCCATCCGGACAAGGTCGCCGACCAAATTTCAGACGCAATTCTCGATGCCATTTTGGCTCAAGACCCCTATAGCCGCGTAGCCGCTGAAACATTGTGCAACACCGGCTTGGTTGTTTTGGCCGGAGAAATCACAACCCAAGCCAACGTCGATTACATTGATATTGCCCGTGAAACCTTAAAACGCATTGGTTACGACAATTCCGAATACGGTATCGACCACAAGGGTTGTTCAGTATTGGTGGGCTACGATAAACAATCCAATGACATTGCTCAAGGTGTCGATCGAGCCAGCGATGACTATCTCGAACAAGGTGCCGGTGACCAGGGCTTGATGTTTGGTTACGCCTGCGATGAAACACCGACTTTGATGCCGGCTGCCATCTACTACGCTCACCGCTTGATGCAACAGCAATCCATCGTCAGACGTAACGGCACACTGGATTTTCTGCGCCCTGATGCTAAGAGCCAAGTCACATTGCGCTATGAAAATGGCAAACCTGTAGCCATCGACACAGTCGTTCTGTCAACGCAACACCACCCTCGCATGAGCGACGGTAACAAAATGAAGCCTGAATTCATTGAGGCTGTCATTGAACACATTATCAAGCCGGTGTTGCCGCCTGAATGGCTCAAGAACACCCGTTATTTGATTAACCCGACCGGACGTTTTGTTGTTGGCGGCCCGCAAGGCGACTGCGGTTTAACAGGTCGCAAGATTATCGTCGATACATACGGCGGTGCCTGCCCCCACGGTGGTGGCGCATTCTCTGGCAAAGATCCCTCTAAGGTTGACCGTTCCGCCGCCTACGCTTGCCGTTACGTGGCTAAGAATATCGTCGCCGCCGGTCTGGCTTCACGCTGCCAAGTTCAGGTTTCCTATGCTATTGGCGTTGCACAGCCGATCAATGTAACCGTACGTACTTTCGGCACTGGCAAGATTGCAGATGAAAAGATCGCCGAGTTGGTTCGCCGTCATTTTGACTTGCGTCCCCGCGGCATCATCAAGATGCTCGATTTGTTACGCCCGATTTATTCGAAAACCGCCGCTTATGGTCACTTCGGTCGCGAAGAGCCGGAATTCACCTGGGAGCATACCGATAAGGCCGAGTTGTTAAAGGCTGACGCCTTCTAATAAATTCGGAAATTCAAACAGAAGTAGCCTCAGTTCATGTCCGAGCTGAGGCTATTTTATTATTTGAACTCTTCGAAAATATCTTCCTTATTTAAACGTGATTTCGGTCGTTTCGCATTGCTGTCGTCGTCAGTTCGATAACCCAGACTTACAGCTACGACGCTCCTTAACCCGCGTTCACGAAGCCCTAAAATCGCATCAAGTTTTTCGTAATCAATCCCTTCCAGTGCCGTGGAATCAATTCCCATACCCGCAGAGGCAAAAAGGACAATCCCGAGCGCTATGTAAGCTTGTGCCGTTTCCCAAGCCAAAGTGTCTGCAACTGTACGGCTATGCAAGCCTACAAAGTGGCGTCGTCCGGCATCTAACCCCTCAATGACAGACTCTTTGTCGTACCTTCCGTCAGAAATTTCCTTATCCAAAACTTTTTTCAGATGCTCTTCTGTAATTGTCTCTGGCACCGCAAAAACAATAATGTCACTTGCGTTGGCCACACGCGCACGATTGAAGTCCAAAAAACCTTCTAAAATTTTTTCTTTCGCCTCTTTCGTGCTCACTGTGATGAACTTCCAAGCCTGAGCATTCACCGATGATGGGGCTAAACGCAAAATTTCCAGAAGCTCATTGAATTGTTCTCGTGGAATTTGTTTTCCGTTGTAGTGTTTGGTGGTGTAGCGTTCACGGGCAATTTGAAGCATTTTATTTTCGGACATAACGATTTCTCCTTTTGATTTCTCCAGTTTAGAACGCTTTACTTTCCTTTTAAATGCTTCTTTCGACTATTTAAATTCACAAAAAACACTCTGAAACTCTCCCTCTGTCATTTTCTTTGACCTTTAGATATCGGAGCCATACAATCTAGAGCTTCAGAATTTTGTTTTTTGAGATAAAAAATGACAACTCGTGTATTAACAGGCATCAACACTACAGGTACTTTGCACATCGGCAATTATGTCGGTGCAATCCGACCGGCAATTCAGGCAAGCCATAAAAAAGACGTACAAAGTTTCTTTTTCATGGCCGATCTTCATGCGCTCATTAAGTGCCAAGACCCGGACCGTATCGAGCGCTCGCGTCTTCAGATTGCCGCCACGTGGCTTGCCGCGGGTCTGGATCCCGATCATGTTATTTTTTATCGCCAAAGCGATATTCCGGAAATTCCGCTCTTAAGCTGGATGCTGACCTGCGTTACAGCTAAGGGCCAAATGAACAGAGCCCACGCTTATAAGGCTGCGCTGGAAGCCAATGTGGAAAATTCTGATGATCCCGATGCCGGCATTTCCATGGGGCTTTACAGCTACCCGATTTTGATGGCAGCCGACATCCTGATGTTTAACGCTCACAAGGTTCCGGTCGGTAAAGACCAGATTCAACATTTGGAAATGGCCCGTGACGTGGCTACGCGCTTTAATTACCTTTACGCTACCGAAGATAATCCCTTCTTCGTAATGCCAGAGGCTGTGGTGGATGAAACCCACGAAGTGCTTCCCGGTCTTGACGGCCGCAAGATGAGTAAGAGCTACAACAATGTCATTCCTCTTTTTGAAGGCGGCAGCAAAGCCCTGAAGGAAGCCATTGCCGGCATCAAGACCGACTCAAAACTTCCCGGAGAACCGAAAGACCCGAAATCGACCTCTTTAACGGCCATTTATGAAGCCTTCAGCACCCCTGAAGAGTACGAACAATTCTGCAAACGCCTGCAGGAAGGTCTCGGCTGGGGAGAAGCCAAGCAAGAGCTTTTCGACAAAATTGAAGCTGAGATCGGACCGATGCGCGCTAAATACGAAGAATTGATGAAGCATCCCGAACAGATCGAAGCCATTTTGCAGGAAGGCGCCCGCAAAGCTCGTGAAATTTCCGTGCCCTTTATGCAGAAAGTCCGTCAGGCCGTCGGCTTACGAAACTTTGCGCATTTTGGTGAAATGCAGCGAAAGACGGTCGAGAAGAAAAAGAGCTCTTTGCCGATTTTTAAACAGTATCGTGAAAAAGACGGAAAGTTTTATTTCAAACTGACAAGTGCTTCCGGTAAGGAACTGTTGCAAAGCGTGGCTTTTGACAGCGGCAAAGACTGCGGTCATGTGGTGGCCTCTTTGAAGTGCTCGGGGCTTTGTTATGAATCGTCAGTCGTCGCTATCGTTAAAGACGGTGAAAACGTGACGGTGAAATGCGTTCAGTTGTGCCCCGGTGTCAGCCGCGAAGAAATTCAAGAAGCCTTGTGCGCCATCCGCACCGCCGAAGAAGAAAAGCGTAAAAAGAACGCTCAATAACTGATTTTGACATACGCCCGCAAGGGCGTATGCCTCTGTTTTTCTCAAGGAGCGCTGCGAGACTTTCCTTTTTCATGAAAGCTCCCAGGCTTGAGACAAATCCTAACGGCGCTCACCTGATACAACTTCTTTTAATTGGAGACTTTTTGATGAGTACGCCTTACATCATCGCCGATATCGGCTTGGCCGATTGGGGAAGAAAAGAAATCAAAATCGCTGAAACGGAGATGCCCGGTTTGATGGCTATTCGTGAAGAATATGCTGCCGCCCAACCGTTAAAGGGAGCTCGTATTTCCGGCTCTTTGCATATGACTATTCAAACGGCCGTTTTGATTGAAACGTTGGTTGCGCTTGGCGCAGAAGTGCGCTGGGCAAGTTGCAACATTTTCTCTACGCAGGATCACGCCGCTGCCGCCATTGCTGCCGAAGGCATCCCCGTTTTTGCCGTCAAGGGTGAAACCGTAGACGATTACTGGGAGTACACCCACAAGATCATGCAGTGGGATGACGGCGGTTATTCCAACATGATTTTGGACGACGGGGGCGATGCCACGCTGCTGTTGCATTTAGGTGCTCAAGCTGAGGAAGATCACAGCGTGATTGAAACGCCGAAAAGTGATGAAGAAAAAGCGCTTTTTGCCGCCATTGACCGCCACCTCAAGGAAGATCCGCATTGGTACTCCAAGCGTATCGTTCACATCAAGGGTGTGAGCGAAGAAACCACCACCGGTGTTCATCGTCTCTATCAAATGGCAGCCAAAGGCACGCTTCGCTTCCCTGCCATGAACGTTAACGACTCTGTCACGAAGTCCAAATTTGACAACCTCTACGGTTGCCGTGAGTCCTTGGTTGACGGCATCAAGCGTGCCACCGATGTCATGATCGCAGGCAAAGTTGCTGTGGTTGTCGGTTACGGTGATGTCGGCAAAGGCTGTGCTCAAGCCCTGCGAGCTTTGGCCGCGCAGGTTTGGGTGGTTGAAGTGGATCCGATTTGTGCGCTTCAGGCGGCCATGGAAGGCTACCGTGTGGTCACAATGGATTGGGCGGCAGATAAGGCGGATATTTTCGTCACCGCCACCGGTAATATCAATGTGATCACCCATGACCACATGATTCGCATGAAAAACGAAGCCATTGTTTGCAACATCGGTCACTTTGACAGCGAAATCGATGTGGCAAGCATGCGCAAGTACCAATGGGAAAACATTAAACCCCAAGTCGATCACATCATTCTGCCCTCCGGCAATAAGATTATTTTGCTTGCAGAAGGCCGCTTAGTGAACCTGGGCTGTGCCACGGGTCACCCGAGCTACGTGATGTCGAGCTCCTTTGCCAACCAAACGCTGGCTCAGATCGAGCTTTTTACCAACACCGACAAATACCCCGTGGGTGTTTATGTGTTGCCGAAGATTCTTGACGAAAAGGTCGCCCGCTTGCAGCTTAAGAACTTTAACGCTCAACTCTCTGAACTGACCGATGAACAAGCCGCCTATATCGGTGTGCCTAAGGAAGGTCCTTATAAGAGCGACGCCTACCGTTATTGATTTTTTCTTGGGTTTCCCGATGGTAACGGCTTCACAAACGTGAGGCCGTTTTCATTAACGTAACCCGATAACGGTCGATCGTGCGCCTCATGAGGCAGACTCTGAAGCAAAAATTCTTCAGATAAGACACCGATTGTCTCAATGGCGGCATCTGCCAAAAACCTGTCATACCATCCGGCGCCGTACCCCAAACGATAACCCTCTCTGTCGATTCCCAAACAGGGTACCAATAAGCACTGAGGTGAAACATATGATGAAGAGATCGGCGACGGTACACCGCTTTCATCTTTTTCAAGGAAATCTCCTTCATCCCACTGAATAAACCTCATCCAGCCGTCACTGATCCGAGGCAAAGCCAGTGTTTTAATCGTCCCTTCTTTTTTGAGCTCAATTAAAACCGGCCGCAAATCGATTTCGTTTCGTATCGGATAATAAAAACCGACAATCTCAACGGGATTCTGACGAAAATACTGTTCTACGTGCGTGCCGATACACCGGGCAGAATCTTCCCACGAACGTGCTCTTCTTATCTGCAAAAACTTTTTTCTGAAAAAAGATTTTTCACACATGACTCAGGACCGCTATTTTTAGTTAAAGTATGCTCATGCAGTGTAAATCAATTTCTTCATCATTCCCGTTAGCACTTAAGCTTTCAGTCATGACATTGGGAGCTGTCCTTTTGTCTTTGACGAGTTTGTCCTCCTTTGCTTCAAACTCGGTCGATATCGATAAACTGCTGAAAACCGATCAGCCCCAAACCAATACGGCGGTAATTTCCTTTTTAGACAAAAGCGATAACGAAGAAAAGCTTCAATTCTTTCGGGAAGCTTTTGAAAAACAGAAACTTCACCTTTTTGAGAATCCGGATCAATATTTCGATGAGAGCTATCCCCTCAAAAACTATGTGAAAGCATGGTCTTTAACCGCTCAACTCAAAAAAGATCCTGAAAACAAAACCCTGCAAAAAGATATTCAGACATTTATTGCCGAGCACAAAAATGAGTTTGTCGCCGAACGACTCAAAGGTGACAGACTTTTAATCATGGCGCCTATTTGGGAGGAAAACAAGCAGTGGAAGCAATTCACTGCCGCTCGTTCCTCACTTCAATGGAATCGCTCGGATCCCAGCATTGTTTGCTGGAATCTTCTGCATCGTTTAAACAATCAAAAAACGATCACAAAATCGCAGGCAACCGACATTCTGGACGTGATCAACGCTCAACGATACAAAAGCAACGGGGTTTGCAGAAAGGTATCGGATAAACTTATCGAAAAAGTTCCTTCGACAGCCTTTACGCGCTTGGTGGTTCTGATCCAACAGGGAAGAATTGCTGAAGGACGCCATGTGCTTAACACACTTGTAAAGAAAAAGCGCTTGCCGGCCTCTGCATCCAAACTGGCCTACAACAATCCCTCCAGATGGTACCGAACGCATCGCAATAAGCTTTCAAAACAAAATAAACATGTTCGTCTTATCGCCGCTTATCGACTTACCTCTGTGAACTTTGACTGGGCAATTCGAGTAGCCGAATCTCTGCAGGGACGATTAAACAAACAGGAAAAAGCAGCGCTTTGGGGACGGATGGGATACATTGCAGCCATCGGTCACAAACCCGATGCGCTTAAATGGTATTCAAAGGGAGGAGCTGCTGTTTGCACGGGACCTTACAGTGCATTGACCACGGATTGTCTGGAGTGGCGTGCCAGAGCCGCACTAAGAGAAAAAAATTGGAAGACTCTCTCTCATTACATTGCCTCTATGCCTGCTTCCTTAGCCAGTAAGGATGTATGGAGATACTGGCAAGGGCGAGCATTGTACGAAAGCGGACAAACGGAAGCCGCCCGCAAGTCCTGGCAACGTATCACAACCGTGAGGACCTTCTACGGTAAGCTCGCGGCCGAAGCGCTTGGCAAATCCTTTTACTACTCGGGCAATGAAACGGTTGAAGCCGGTCCTGATACCGTCAAATCCATGGGAGAAAACCCCGGTTTGTTGCGAGCCAAAGCCTTTTATGAGGCGGGAATGTTCTATGAGGGTAACCTTGAATGGCAATGGGCAACAAGAACCATGAATCCCGCCCGACTGCTTGCCGCTTCTCAGTGGGGTGAAAAACACTTGCTGCTGCACAGAGCCATTAACACTGCCATCAATGTTGCAGAGCATTACCCTGTTGAGCATGAATTGCTTTATCCGCTCCCCTTTAAGGATCAAATAGAAAAGTTTTCTCAAAAGGCGGACATTGACAGCAGCTGGGTGTACGGTCTAATCCGACAGGAATCCCGCTTTATTGCTGCGGCACAATCTCATGTCGGCGCCAACGGTCTGATGCAGATCATGCCCGCTACCGCCAAATGGATTGCCAAGGAATTGGAGATTGAAGATTTCAAACCCGAAAGTATCTATGAAATCAATACCAATATTTACTTCGGTACAACTTATCTGAGATCGCTGCTCAATCGCCTGGATAACAACATGATTTTAGCGACCGCGGGTTATAACGCCGGACCGAACCGTGCTAGCCGCTGGCAGCAGGCATTGCCTCAATTAACTGAGGGGGCTATTTTCGTGGAAACCATTCCTTTCACGGAAACGCGTAATTACGTGCAAAATGTAATGGCCAACACTGTCGAATATGCGCACAGCGAAGGAAAGACCATTCCTTCGTTCCGCAACTGGCTCGGAAATATTGACCCAGAAGCACAAACCAGTACTGAAGAAAAAATTTAACGATGCATGTTTATCTCGTAGGCGGCTATGTCCGTGATTTGTATTTAACACGTGAGCTCGGTTACCCGGCAAATGAGGGCGACCGTGATTGGGTTGTGGTCGGCAGCACCCCCGAGGAGATGATCAGTAAGGGCTACAAGCCCGTCGGAAAGGATTTTCCTGTTTTTTTACACCCGAAGACGCACGAAGAATACGCATTGGCACGAACCGAGCGGAAAATTGCGCCGGGTTATCACGGCTTTGTTTTCCAAGCCGGCAAAGACATTACTCTTGAAGAGGATCTCAAGCGTCGGGATTTGACCATCAACGCCATGGCTCTTGACGGCGACATATTGATTGATCCCAACAATGGTCTCAACGATATCCGAGGAAAAATTCTCAGACACGTTTCTGAAGCCTTTAAAGAAGATCCTGTTCGTATTTTGCGCATTGCGCGGTTCAGTGCCAAATTACCTGAATTCACCATTGCCCCAAAAACGTTCGAGCTGCTTAAAACTATGGTTCAAAACGGTGAGGCCGATAGCCTTGTCGCGGAACGTGTTTTTCTGGAGATGCGAAAAACTTTCAGGGAAAAAACTCCCTCTCGATTTATCACTGTTTTGCAAAGCTGTGGACTGTGGCAGAGATTTTTTAAAAATTTCTCTATTAATTCCTCTGTTCTCTCGGTATTAGACGAAAATCATGATCTGGCGGAATGCGAAAAATTTGCACTGCTCACTCACAGTGAAAATGATTCCGAGCGAATCAGAGACTTTCTCTCTACATTGAAACCTCCTGCCGAAATCGCCGACATTGTTTTTCTGTGGAATAGAGTCAAAGACTGCTTTGCCAATTCTGATGCCCAAAGTTTATTGTCCCTGATTGAAGTGTGCGATGCGATCAGAAGACCGAACAGATTCAGAAGCGTCTTAAACGTTGCGCGCGCAATCTACCGAATCGATATTACGCTATGGCTCAAAGCCAATGAGTGCGTTAAATCGGTAAATTCCGCTAAAATCGCCGCCTCCTGTCCTGACAAATCTGCAATCGGTCAGGCTTTGCACCAAGCACGACTGAAAGCCATTGAGGAATTATTTTGATATGCCCTGGTATTGTGATCCGCAACTGAAAAATTGCCGACACATCGTCATTAAAGACGTTGAACGCAATATGATGATCGGAGCCTACGATCATGAGAAGCAGGCCCCGCAACCCGTTGTCATCAATGTAGAGCTTTTTGTCCGCACTGCCGATGAGGGCGATCAGCTGGAAAATGCCTACAACTATGACGAAGTGATCGAAGCAATCGATAAGGTGCTGGAACAGGGACATATCTGCCTGCAGGAAACGCTTGTCGATAGCCTTGCTCTGCAACTTCTCAACAATCCGCAGGTTCAGGCCGTTGTGGTTCGCAGTGAAAAGACCAAAGCTTACCCTGATGTTAAAAGCGCCTCAGTCGAAATTTTTAGAGCTCGCCATGACTGAAAAAATCATCCCCATCATTGAAGATCGAGAAATTCTCATAGAAGACGATATCCAAGAGAGCGTTTCGGAGAACAAAAAACCCAAAAAATCCGTCGCTGAAAAAAAGAACGAAAAACGGATCATGCGTCTGGCGGGTAAAGCCATTGCCGAATTCGGCATGATTGAGGGAGGCGACAAGGTAATGGTCTGTATGTCCGGGGGCAAAGACAGCTATGTGCTGCTCGATGTGCTGATGAAACTTCAAAAAAGGGCTCCCGTTCCTTTTGAACTAATTGCTGTCAACGTGGATCAGCACCTGCCTAATTTCCCCAAAGATGTGATCCCGAATTATCTAAAAAAAATCGGCGTGCCTTACCACATTGAAGATCAAGACACCTGGTCGATTGTTCAGCGTGTGATTCCGGAAGGACGCAATGTCTGCTCTGTCTGCTCACGTCTTCGCAGGGGAATTATTTATCGGGTTGCCAAGGAATTGGGCGTAACGAAGATTGCCCTCGGCCACCATATGGATGACATCGTGAGCACTTTGCTTTTGAACATGTTCTATGGCGGCAGACTTAAAGGCATGCCGCCTATTCTCAGAAGCGATGACGGACAAAACGTCATCATACGACCTCTGGCTTACGTACGAGAGTACGAGATTGAGCGTTGGATCAAATACAGGGACTATCCCATTATTTCCAAAGAAATCTGCAGAAAAATTGAAAATAAAAAACGGGCAGAAATCAAAGCCCTGATGCGGCAATGGGATCAAATGTACGACAGCCGCATCTACAACATCTTAATGAGCATGACGCGGGTTGCGCCCTCGCACCTGATGGACAAATCCCTCTACGATTTCAAGGCACTGATTCCTGATGCGTTGAGAAAAGACTCTGACGATGATTAGCCTGAGCTTTTTTCAGACAATAGCCAACGATACACTTCATCGCGGCTGCAGCCGATAATCTTTGCTGCGGCCGCAGCGGCTTTAGAAGCTGGCATCGTACCCGCCAGCGCCCTGAGCCACTGTTTATCTTTTTCACTCAAGTCAAACCTATCTGTTTGCGCAGCAACATCAACCAAAATCACATACTCCCCTCTGGGCTCATGCGCCTGAGTCCAATCTGAGAGTTCTGCGGCAGACAAAACAGAAAATGTTTCAAACTTTTTGGTCAACTCTCGGGCCACAACCACGCGTCTTTCAGGTTGAGCCAGCTGAGCCAAATCCATTAAAACGTCTTTGATACGGTGCGGCGCTTCGTACAAAACAAAACTTTCTTTTTGTCCCAATAAGGTGCGAAGCGCTTCATGCCTTGCTTTGGGTTGCGGCGGTAAAAAACCGACAAAGTGAAATCCCGCCGGCTCGAGCCCTGCCGCTGACAATGCGGTCACCACGGCACTGGCACCCGGGATCGGTACGACACGGAATCCGGCCTTAAGTACCTCGCGAACAAGTCTGGCTCCGGGGTCCGAGACGGCAGGCGTCCCGGCGTCGGTCACCATCGCTACTTTTTCGCCCTTTTTCAGGCGTTCAATTATCATATTGGACTGAGCAATTTCATTGTGTTCGCGAACATTTACCGTCGGCACAGAAATGGAAAAACGCTCTAAAAGTTTTTTGGTCTCGCGCGTATCTTCCGCGGCTATCACATCCGCACCGGCTAAAACCCATAAGGCCCTGAGTGTGATATCGGCGGCGTTTCCGATCGGCAAACCCACAATGTAGAGGGTGGAATTCGGAAAAGTTTGGGTATCGAGACCGGCCAACTGCATTAGCAATTGTTCTGACCATTGATTGGATGTGGATTGCATCGTGAGTACTCGTTCATTTGTTCGTATTCTTTGTGTGGCTATTTTAGCGAGCTTTGGTTCACTAAGTTCTGCTCAGCAAGCAGTTTCCTTTGCGGTTTCCGATACCGCTGTTGTTCCTGAAGAAAATAAAATCAAAGTTGCTGTTCTGATGCCCCGTACTGACAGTCCGTTAACGGTTTTTGCCAATTCCATCGTCAACGGCATTCGCGCGGAAAATTCTCAGCAGATGACTCCTTACGAAATCATTTTGCTGCCGAGGAAAAACGGACAAAATGCGCTCTCACATCTTCAAGACGCCGCTTTAATGGGCGCATCCGTGGCAATTGGCCCGATCAGCAGGGACGACGTCAATGAGGTCTCGTCTTTATCGTTCTTGCCCTTGCCCGTTGTGTCGCTTAATTTACCTTATGATGGCGTTGCCTCCCCCGAGCTTTTGATGAACTTCTCTCTGTCTCAGGAAGAGGAAGCTAAACAAATTGTGGCTATCGCACTCAAAAGTCTGACACCGCGCGAAGATGGAACAATGCCCAATGTGGCCATCTTTGAAGCCGATTCGTCTTTGGAGCATCGCATTGCCGACACTTTTGCGCGTGAACTTCTTGCTGCCAATATTCCTTTTACACGCCAAACGCTCACCGAAGAGCTGATGGCTCAGCCGAAGTTCTACACCATTGACGACAGCGCAATTCCCAAACCTGAACTGGAAGAATTACCGGATCCCTACGAAGATGCGTATGCCTATCAGCGAATCAAACTCCGCAACGAGCGCTTAATGGCTCAGTACAGAGCTCGACTTGAATTTGAAGAAGCTCCCTATCAAGCAGCATTTTTGGCAATGGACGCCCGTACAGCCGCTCTTGTCAAACCTCGTTTGCCTCGCACCACTCGTGTCTGGGGAACCAGCATGATCAATCCGGGAAGCGCGGAGCAAAATGCGGCGGCATCTTTTGCCTATGATTTACAAAATATCGGCTTTGTCGACTCCCCGCTTCTTGTTCGTTACAACGACTCCGACTTCAAAGCCGGTTTCGGTGTCAACCCTCCGAACTCTCTGATGGAGCGTCGTCTCTTCTCTTTCGGCGTAGATGCCTATCGTCTCGCTTGCGCATGGATGAAGTGGCAACCTCAAATTCATATGGATGCCACCACGGGGACTTTATCTTTTGACCAGCAAGTTACAGCCGATGTGGTTCGCATTGCGGAACCGGCAACAGTCGTAAATGGAAAAGTGCAAAGTGTAACGATTGAGCAATTAATTAGACCTTTACAACGTCCGTAAACCCCACATGACAACACTATTAACCCTTCAGGACGCCGAGCTTGCCTTTGGTGACTACCCCCTTTTGGACCATGCCAACCTCACTGTCATGGACGGTGAAAGAATCGGCGTAATTGGAAGAAACGGCACCGGTAAAAGCTCTCTTTTAAGAATTATTGCTGGCATTGACAAGCTCGACGATGGCTCAAAAACTGTTATGGACGGCTTGGGCATTGCCTATGTGGAGCAAGAACCCTACTTGCCCGATGCCCAAACGCTTAAAGAGTCGTTGTTGTTGCGAGGACGCCTTGAAGAAGAGCCGGACGAGCAACTCAAATGGCGTCAAATTGCGCGTCTTGATGAGTACCTTCATCGCTTCGGTCTTGATGCCGAACGGACTTTGTCTGGGGCTTCCGGCGGCGAAAGAAAACGCGCCGCGCTAGCGCTTGCTTTTACTTTAAACAAAGATCTGTTATTGCTCGATGAACCAACCAACCACCTTGATATTGACGCTATTCTCATTCTCGAAGATCTGATTAAAAATGAATACCGAGGTGCTAAATCGCTCATGGTGATCACACATGACCGAGCTTTTTTAGATGCAGTCAGCACACGAATCATTGAATTGGACCGTGGAATTCTGAGAAGTTACCCTGGCAATTTTCGGGCATACGAAGATCGCAAAGAGCAAGAATTGGCTTCAGAAGAAATCGCTCGCAGAAAGTTTGACAAATTCTGGGCACAAGAAGAGGTATGGATTCGCAAAGGAATTGAAGCCAGAAGAACTCGAAATGAGGGACGCGTCAGACGGCTTGAACGTCTGCGCGAGGAACGAGCCGCACGCCGTGACCGTTTAGGGCAAATTAATCTCAATATTGATGCCGGAATGAAAAGCGGCAAAATTGTCGCAGAACTTGATAAGGTCAGTTTAGCTTTCGGCGATAAAGTCATCGTAAAAGATCTGGACTTTAAACTCCTACGGGGCGATCGTTTGGGTTTAGTTGGTCATAACGGGGTTGGGAAAAGCACATTGATTTCACTTATCCTCGGTAAAAGAGAACCTGATAGCGGCAAAGTAAAATTGGGCACCAATCTGCAAATTGCGTATTTTGATCAATTGCGCGCACAACTTGATCCCAATAAAACAGTGGCCGAAACAATCTCTCCCGGCAGTGAGTGGATCGAGATCGGGGGCACCAAAAAACACATCATGGCCTACCTTGGTGATTTTCTCTTTCCTCCAAGACGTGCCAATGTACCGGTCTCCAATCTCTCTGGCGGAGAACGAAACCGGTTGTTATTAGCCAGGCTTTTCGCATTACCCGCCAACCTCTTGGTTTTGGACGAACCGACCAATGATTTGGACATTGATTCTCTGGAGCTTTTGGAGCAAACGCTTCAAACTTATCCCGGAACACTAATTTTGGTAAGCCACGATCGTTGTTTTCTCGATAATGTCGTTACAGAAGTGTTGGCTCCGGAAGGTAATGGACTGTGGCGAGAATATGTGGGTGGCTATTCTGATTGGCAACACTACCGTCCTAAGATTGAACCGGAAACAAAAAAAATTGAAAACGTAGAAAAGGTTATCCCAAAACGGATTAAACCGACCAAAATTAAACTTAGTTATAAAGAAAATAAAGAACTGGAAACTCTACCCGATCACTTAATGCATCTTGAGTCCAAACGAGACGATTTGCTTGCCGAAATTAATTCAGGGGATTTCTATTCCAAGCATGATGCACAATCCATTAAGGAATACACTGAGCAACTTCAAAAATTAGAAGTAGAGATCAATCAGGGCTATCAGCGCTGGGAAGAACTCGAAAGCAAAAAGGCATTAAGCGAAAAACAATAGATAAGGACTTTTCTCGCCTATCGGGATCTTTGCGTTGTTTTATGCATACGGGCCAAATATGCTCTTTGTGTTGCCCGAAGCATCAGCTTTCTGATTGGGATTTACGTTTTTAAAAACAGACAAAATCATAGTGATTCTGGAAACATGAAAATTACATTCAGCTTACAATTGGCGAGTTGAAGAAAAATCTCTTGCTGTTTTGAGGTAAACCGTGGCCTTAGATTCTGCTGAAATTCGCTTTGAAGCATTAAGTCATCTAAAAACATTGGATCAGTTCATTCCTGCTCGCGCAAAAATTGCGCCTCATACTGAGGCTTTGAGGCAATTTGATCGGCGAACCAACACCTGGGAACGTGTTTCGTACCGGGATTTAAATGAACGTATCCAACAATGGAGAAAGGCTTTTTACAAAATGGAGCTTAAACACGGAGATCGTGTTGCCATTTTGCTTCCCAACGGGGTTGATGCCGTTTGTTGCGACCAGGCGGTACTAGCCAACGGCTTGGTGCCGGTTCCTCTTCACGCTATTGACACAGCTGGTTCAAGCGCATTTATTATCGCTGACAGTCAGTCAAGTGTTTTAGTGACCAATCGTCAAAGTCGCTGGGATTCCATTTATCTCACTCATACAGTGATGCCATATCTCAGAAATGTGATTTTCACCGATGAGTCCTCTCCTGAACCGAGACAAGACGGCGTTAACCACTGGGATTTGGAAAGTTGGCTCGCTACCGGCCACGGTGTCAACGAACTGCCGCAAGGCCCCTCTGAAGATGATCTTGCCGCCATTGTTTACACATCAGGAACCACTGGCAAACCCAAGGGTGTCATGCTCACGCATAAAAATGTCGTCAGTAATATTATCAATACTCTCAAAACGGTATGCCCGAAACCCGGCGATATCTTTTTATCATTTTTACCCGTTTCACACACCTTTGAGCGGATGGCAGGTTATTACCTGGCGCTTGGAATGGGATGCACTATTGTTTACACGCGTTCCATTCAGCAGTTGGCAGAAGATTTCCGGATTATTCGTCCGAATGTCATCATCTCTGTGCCCCGTATTTATGAAAGGATTTTTGCAAAGGTTCAAACTAAACTCGCCAGGGAATCCAAATTCGTTCGGTTCATGTTTAATTGGGCTGTTGAGGTCGGCTGGCGGCGTTTTTGCGCAAAATACCGTCTGCCGACGCAGCAAGGTTCATTATCTGTTTTGGATCCTCTCGTTTGGCCGATTCTTGAACGCTTGGTCTCCAAAACACTGTTAAACCAATTCGGCGGACAGCTTCGTATCGCCATCAGCGGCGGTGCCGCCATGAATCCCAAAGTTGCTAAGGCATTTTGCGGCTTAGGTTTACCGATCATTCAAGGCTACGGGATGACTGAATCGAGTCCCATTATTGCCGGTAATTCTCTTGCCTATAATCATCCGAGCACCGTCGGCAAACCTCTGCCTCAAACACAGGTTCGGCTAGGCGAAGGCAATGAAATCCAAGTTAAATCCCCTTCAATAATGAAAGGATATTGGAATCGTCCTCAAGCTACTCGTGAGGCATTTACCGATGACGGATGGCTTAAAACGGGCGATGTGGGCGAGTTTGATCGAGAAGGTTTCTTAAAAATTGTCGGACGTATCAAAGAGATTATTGTCACCAGTACTGGAGAAAAGGTTCCTCCCGCTGATTTGGAATTGGCCATTGAAATTGATCCTCTTTTTGAGCAGGTCTACGTAATTGGAGAAAACCGCCCCTTTATTTCTTCTATTGTGGTTCTCAACAGAGAAGAGTGGAAAAAGTTAGCTTCAACCTTGGATTTGGATCCAAACGATCCTGAAAGCCTCATTGCCTCAGTAACGCGCAATGCGGTTTTAAAGCGCATTAAAGCCGCCGCGAAAGGTTTCCCGCAATACGCTCTTCCGAGAAACGTATGTATGACTCTGGAGCCTTGGACCATCGAAAATGGCCTAATTACTCCAACACTGAAACTTAAGCGAAAAGCGTTAAATGAGAAATTTGCCCCGCAAATTCAAGCACTTTACGCCGGTCATCGCTAAAATACTTGATTTTCTCTGAACATCTTCAATGCAGATCATGGCAGAACACAACAAATTATTACCGGATTGGATGATCGGATTAACCGACCGCATCATGAAGTACTACATTGACCGAGAGCTCAATGTGGAGCCGATTATTTTGGATCGTCATCCTGAACCTCAAGACGGTCATCAATACATGATGTATGCGCATATTCCGTTCTGTCATACGTTGTGTTCCTACTGTACCTTCCATCGTTTTATTTTCAAAGAATACAAAGCTCGAGAATATTTTGTGAATCTGCGAAAAGAAATGCAGATGGCTCGTGATATGGGTTATGACTTTACCTCCATGTATATTGGCGGAGGCACCACGACTATTCTCGAAGATGAATTAATCAAAACGATTGAACTTGCAAGAAAACTTTTCCCCTCCATGAAAGAAGTGTCTTGCGAAACAGATCCTGCACACTTGGCCACGGAAAGTTTCAGAAATCTGAAAGGACTGGTCGACAGAATGTCTGTCGGCGTGCAAAGCTTTGACGACAACATTTTGAAAATGATTGATCGTTATGAAAAATTTGGCAGTGGTGAGCAAATTTTCGAGCGAATTCAGGCCGCTCAAGAGCTTTTCCCGATCATGAACGTTGACATGATTTTTGGTTTCCGTGGGCAAACCGAGGAAATTTTGCAACGTGATGTTGATTTGCTCATGAAGCTTAATCCTCGACAAATAACTACTTATCCGTTGATGGTTACGACGCAAACCAAAGCGAGCGTAAGAAACACAATTGCGGCTCCGACGGCAGATTTAGCTGCCCAATATCGAATTATTTTGGATACGTTAGGCAAGAACTACAATCAATTAACATCGTGGACGTTTGGTCGCTCTCATGATGAGGGCTTTGATGAATACGTGGTTGATCACGATGAATACTTGGGTTTGGGCTCCGGTGCGTTCAGCTTCCTTGGAGATTCGCTTTACGTAAACACATTCAGCCTTCGCCGTTATAACGAACGTATCAGTGAAGGGAAAATGGGAGTCGAGCGTAGAAAACGTTTTGATAAACACGCTATTTTGCAATACCGTCTTCTGTTAGGTCTATTTGCCGCACGACTGTCCAGAAAGTATTTCCGCGAAGTTCACGGAGTCAATCTTGACCAAGCCTTATTTAAGGAAATGTTGGGATTGAAATTGGCGGGGGCCATTAAGGACAATCCTGCCGATCCTGATAACCTTATCGTAACTGACGCTGGAAAATTCTTAGGGTTGGTGATGATGAAGGCTTTTTATTCTGGCATGGACAATGTTCGCGCTGAGCTGCGCAAACCTCTGTCAGCCATTGACATGTAGAGAAGATACCTCCTTGGAGGTATCTTGTTTTTGCCTAATTTTTTCTTATTTTGGTTAATATTTCTTTATAGTTCCACCGTCACCTAAAGACTGGCCGGGGCCAAGGCCTGTTTTAGTGATAGGAATTGTACGTACAATCCCTGAGTTCCAAGAGAACCTGTGCACAAGGCACTTGTAACTTAGAGATTCTATTTTCAGTAAATCTTGGGAGAGATTTAAACATGTCCAAAACGATTATGGTCAATACGTTTACTCCGCCGCCCAATGCGCACGGAGAAAACGGACCTGAATACGTTGGCAACCTCCGTCGCGGTGAATTGCGCGGCATTATCAAGATCAACAAGGACAACTGCGTTGGTTGTGATACGTGCCGTAAGGTTTGCCCGGTGCACGCCATCTCCGGTGGTTTGGGTGTTGTCCACTCCATCCGCGAAGACGCTTGCGTGTCTTGCGGCCAATGCCTGATCGCTTGCCCCTTCAATGCGATCGAACAAATGAGCTTTGTTGATGAAGTCATGAAGATGCTTGATGACCCCAACAAACTCGTTGTTGCGCACCCGTCTCCTGCTGTCCGTGTTTCCGTCGGTGAAGAGTTCGGAGCTAAAGCCGGCGAATTGGTGACCGAACAATTCGTCAATGCCTTGGAAAAGGCTGGCTTTGTCACCTATGACGTGAATCAATCGGCAGACCAAACGATTATGGAAGAAGGGTTTGAATTTATTAACAAGATCCGTTATTGGGTCTTGGGCGAACGCGGCCCCGAATTGGAAGAAGCCGCTAAGCACCCCTTCCCGCATTTCACGAGCTGCTGCCCTGCTTGGGTAAAGAACGTGGAAACCTTCCATCCGGGCCTCATTCCCCATTTATCTACGGCAAAGAGCCCGATTCAAATGGGCGGACCGGTGGCCAAGACTTGGGCTGCCGAGTATGTTTGGAAAAAGGATCCGCGCGACATTTATGTAGTCGCTGTGACGCCTTGTACAGCTAAGATCTTCGAAGCCGCCCGTCCGGAAATGAATGCCGCTTGGCACCATCTTGTCGAAACGGGTCGTATCCCTGCCAATACTCCTTCCTTCCAAGACGTTGACGCTGTTGTCACGGCTCGTGAAATCGCTGAAATCTTCCGCCGCAAGGGTATCAACCCCTTAGAATTGCCGAAGACTCGCGAACGCAGCACGATGGAAGTCTATACGGGTGCTGGCACGATCTTTGGAGCTTCAGGTGGTGTGATGGAAGCCGCCTTGCGTACTGCTTACTTTGTGTTGGCAGGTGAAGAGTTGAAGAACCCCGACATCAAGATTGTTCGTGGTCATACTGACGCCGTGGTTGAAGCCACCATCCCTGTTCCCATCAAGAAATTGGGTGGCAAGGTATTTGAAGTCCGCGTCTGTGTTGTAAACGGTGCTTTGCAAGGTCTTGAAACGGTCCTTCGCCGCATCAAAGAAGACAAGAACCGCTACCACTTCATTGAAGTGATGAACTGTCCTGGCGGCTGTGTCAACGGCGGCGGTCAACCTGTTCGCACTGACAGCGCCACGTGGCTCAATCCCACGTTGCCGGTTCCCGTGCAAATCTAATTGGATGGAGACAATAAATGCGAAAGTATGAATATACCGAACGCCAAACCGTTGCCATGCTCGGTCGCCGCGGCTTCTTGAAAGTCGTTGGCGTGACCGCCTTAGCAATCGGTGTCACCGGCTATGCCGTTGTTGACCTCATCCAACGTCGCTCCGATGTGATCAAAGCCCGTCAAGCCGGTTTGTATCGTGATGACAAGATTTGCCAAGAAAACGGTCTGACCTGTTCTCACCAGAACAAGTCCGTATTGCGTTTCTACGCTGACATGCGTACGCAACCGGCTACCGGTGAATTGGCTCACCACCTTTTACACACCCACTACTATCCGCGCACACAATTGGCGGTTTTGGGAGGTAAATAATGGCTGAACGAATTTTACGTTTCCACCCCGCAGACAAGATCTTCCACGCTGTCAATGCGGTAACGTGGTTTGCTTTGCTCTTCACCGGTGCGGCTGTCTATTTCTGCAACCTCTCCGATGAAACGGCTAACAATTTGATGATCTGGCACATCTGGATTGCCGTGGTCTACACCTTTAATCTGATCGGTTACTTGGTGTTTGCGCCGCATCGCTTTGCTGCGACGCTCAATGCCTTGTTGACTTGGGATATGGATACGATCAAGTGGTTCCGCAATTTCGGCGGTTATCCCCGTCGTTTCTTCAAGATCCCATTCGGTCCGGTGGAGGTTCCGCCTCAGGGTCGCTATAACGGCGGCCAAAAGATGAGCTATCTCATTTTCTTCTTTATGATGTATGGCCTCGCTGTCACTGGTTGGATGCTCTTTTACTTCGCTCCGGCGATTCCGAAAGGCGCTTTCTGGTGGATGTACATGTTCCATGTTTGGGGTTCCATCATCTGCTCGTTGATGGTCGTCGGTGCTCACATCCCGTTGGCTCTCCTCTCTTGGGAACACTTCAAGGGCATTTGGGGTCCGGGCGAAGGCACGATCTCTTACGAAGCTGCAGAACACCACTCTCCGAAGTGGCTTGAAAAAGACGTTATTCGTACAAACCTCGAGAAATAATTTGTACGAAAGTATCGCTCTGATACTCGTCTGAACAAAAAGGGATTCGCTATCATTAGCGGGTCCCTTTTTTCGTACTCAAGGAATCTTTCATCATGGCAACCAGTCGCATGGAAACGCCGAAGGGCCTTCGGCTTCACTTTGGTCTATTCGGAAAGCGCAACGCTGGGAAATCTTCCCTAATTAACGCATTGGCTAATCAAAATATCTCCATTGTTAGCAGTGTTGCCGGCACAACCACAGATCCCGTAGAAAAGGCCTTTGAACTCTCACCGATCGGCCCGGTGGTTTTCATGGATACGGCAGGCATCGATGACGTCGGTGACTTGGGGGCTGCCCGTGTACAAAAAAGCCTTTCCGTACTTGAGTGGATGGACATCGCCATTGTTGTTTGCGAGGCGGGCACTTGGAGCGAACACGAAGAAAACATCCTAAAAAAAACCAAACTCAACGGCACTCCCACCATTGTTGTTTTTAATAAAACGGATCTACATAAACCCAGCAATACCGAAATCCAAAACCTTAGATCGCAAGGCTATAAAGTCATTCAAACTTGCGCGGCTAACCGCGAAGGAATTGGGGAACTGAGAGATGCCATTATTGCCACAGTGCTGGAACAAACTGAACCTGATCGCCCCCTTATGGGAGAATTAGCCAAAGCAGGCGACACAGTCATATTGGTGACCCCAATTGATACCGGGGCTCCTAAAGGACGCCTGATTTTGCCTCAAGTACAGGCAATTCGTGAACTTTTGGACGCCGGGGCCAAATGCATGGTCATTAAGGAAGATAGGATCACAGAAACACTCAATGAACTCAAAGCCCCGCCGCAATTAGTTGTCACAGACAGTCAGGTGGTTTTGCGCGTCGTTAAGGAGGTACCAGAACCGATTCCCATCACGACATTTTCCATTCAGATGGCGTATTCCAAAAGTGATCTATTGGAAATGGCAATCGGCGCGGCCACTCTGACCAAGTTAAAACCTGGTGATCGAGTATTGATTGCAGAAACTTGCTCTCATCATCCGTTAAAAGATGATATCGGACGTGTAAAAATCCCAAATTGGCTTAAAAAGAATTTTGGTGATTTAAAAATAGAAATTGCTGTCGGCAAAGATTTTCCGACAGATCTAACACCCTACAAAGTGATCATCCAATGCGGCGGTTGTATTGTTACACGACGCCATATGCTTGCACGGCTCCGCCAAGCAAAATCCCAAGGAGTGCCAATGACTAATTACGGCGTGACGATTTCTTTGCTGCAGGGTGTTTTGCCCCGTGTTTTAGCATGCCATCCTGACGCTAAGGCTGCATTTGATAAGGCATTGACTACCCTTTAAGGACCCTGTGTATGAAAAGCATCACTGATATTACTAAACAAACTGAATTCAGCGATGAGGATATCATTCGCCTACTTAGCATTACTGATTTACAAGAGGCGGAGATTCTGCGAAAAGCCGCCTATGAACGAACCACTCAGGTTGTAGGCAATGATGTCTACTACCGCGGGTTAATCGAGTTTTCCAATATTTGCACACTGGACTGTCGCTACTGCGGCATCCGCAAATCTAATCACGATGTTCCTCGATACGAACTGGACAAAGATACTATCGTTGAGGCAGCCTTGTGGGCTTCCCGTAATCATTACGGCTCAATTTGTTTACAATCAGGCGAGCGGCGAGATCCGAAATTTATTGCTTTTGTAACGGATGTCTTAAAGACCATTCATGAAAGGACCGTAAGCCAAGATCTACCCAACGGTTTGGGGATCACACTCTCACTCGGGGAGCAGAGCTACGAGGTCTATAAACAATGGGCATTGGCAAGCGGCAATCCGGTTGGATTACGATACCTATTGCGTTTTGAAACTTCCAATCCTAAACTTTTTGACCACCTTCACTGCGCCCCGGGTAAGGAAAAAGGTCTTCAACGACGCTATCAAGCACTTGAGGATTTAAGGCGTGCCGGTTATCAAGTCGGCTCAGGCGTCATGATCGGCATTCCCGGTCAAACTCTTGAAGATCTTTGTCAAGACATCAGAACATTCCAAAAGCTGGACCTGGATATGATTGGAATGGGCCCCTATATCACAAGCGAAGGAGCTGACATGCTCAACGAGGGGATGATGGAAAAGAAGGCTTTGATGCGCCTTTCCCTCAACATGATAGCCGTGACCCGCCTGGTAATTCCTGATATCAACATTGCCGCCGCTACAGCATTACATGCTCTAGAGGAGAACGGTCGTGAAAAGGGCATCCTCCATGGCTGCAATGTCATCATGCCGAACATTACACCGAGGATCGTTAGGAAAAATTATCAGCTTTACACTAATAAGCCCTTCATTGAACAAGAACCGAGCGACACCAATCATTACCTACAAAAAAGCATCCAGACCACTGGCCGTAATGTTGGTCTGAATATTTTGGGCAGCTCGAGGCACTGGGAAAAAAGGACCAAGCAATAAAGTACTTGCCAATTTTGTTAATCGGCCGCTAAAAGCGGCCGATTGTACATTATCTTCTAAGAAAAACTCTGATTTTTCTCTCTAGTTGTATGGAATTGAACTTCCGGCCAATGCTTCTGAGTAGTTTGTAAGTTATAAATGGATGTGGCCAAATAAACCAAATTCCCATCAGCATCACGAGCCAATCGTGAAGCCTGTTCATCCATAAACCGTTTCTGAGTCAACTCATCGGGGAACGATAACCAACGAGCTGTCGAGACATCAGTGTTTTCATATAAAGCATCAACTTTATATTCAGTCGCCAGACGTTGAGCCACAATTTCAAATTGCAAAAAGCCAACTGCGCCTAGGAAAAGATGGCCGAGATCGTTTTCAAAAACCTGAATTGCGCCCTCTTCTCCCAATTCTTTCAGCCCCTTGTGGAGCTGTTTAGCTTTAAATGGGTCCTTCGGCCGGGCAGAACGGAAAAGTTCCGGCGCAAAATAGGGAATTCCGGTAAAGCCCAGTTTCTCACCCTCGGTCAAGGTATCACCAATATGAAGTTGACCATGGTTATAGATCCCAATAATGTCGCCGGCCACAGCGTCGGTCATGGTCACACGGTCGTTAGCCATAAAAGTTAAGGCATTGGGAATTTTCATTTCCCGATCCTCACGCAAATGCTTCACCTTCATCCCCGGTGTATATCGCCCAGAACAGACTCGGAAAAAAGCAATACGGTCGCGATGTTTAGGATCCATATTGGCCTGGATCTTGAAGACAAAACCTGTAAACGGTTTTTCAGTCGGTTCGACCATGCGCACCCCACCATCTCGAGGTTGAGGTTCGGGAGCCCATTGAACCAAGGCCTCCAACACATCTTTAACACCGAAATTATTGACACCTGAACCAAAAAATACAGGACTTTGCTCACCGGCAAGGAACTTTTTAATATCAAAGGGATTGCTTACCCCTTTAATGAGCTCAATACTTTCGCGAACATAACCCATTTCCATTGGGAAAAGCTCATCAAGTCGAGGGTTATCCAATCCTTCAATCAACTCTTCATTACCGGACAAGCGATCCTCACCCGGCGCAAAGCGAACCAAATGATCCTTAGTCAGAGAAAAAACACCACGGAAAGTTTTTCCCATACCGATTGGCCAAGTAATGGGGACACATTCCAATTTCAGTATGTCTTCAATTTCACTGAGCAAATCAATCGGGTCTCGGACTTCACGGTCCATCTTGTTGATAAAGGTGATAATCGGCGTGTTGCGCAAACGGCAAACTTCCAACAGTTTGATTGTCTGCGCTTCAACACCTTTGGCGGCGTCAATCACCATCACCGCGGCGTCCACCGCTGTCAGCACTCGATAGGTATCCTCAGAGAAATCTTCGTGCCCAGGTGTGTCCAAAAGATTAATGACATGTCCGTCATATTCAAACTGCATCACCGAGCTGGTCACGGAGATACCACGCTGCTGTTCGACTTCCATCCAGTCGCTGGTGGCGTGCCTGGCGGCTTTTCTTCCTTTAACCGCACCGGCCATCTGAATCGCTCCACCAAAAAGCAAAAGCTTTTCCGTTAATGTGGTTTTACCTGCGTCAGGGTGAGCAATAATGGCAAAGGTACGACGCTTTTTCACATCCCTTGCCAATTGGGTATCTAAAGAAGCCATTTTGTAATTTATTTTGACAATTCAATACTTAAAGTCAGCAATTAGGTGGGGTATTGTACCGTATTTGATTTTTTTTCCCTGCTGCAAAACCTCTCGAGTTAAAATGCTCAAAACGTATTGCGGAGAAGCAAAATGAGTTACTTTCCCAAGTGGAAATTAAAAAAAGACGGCATTATCGCTCCCGATGAACGATTGCCAACAGGACAAACCTTGGCCTTGGGCATTCAGCATGTTGTTGCCATGTTTGGCTCCACCATTCTTGCTCCCCTCCTGATGGGCTTTGATCCCAATGTTGCCATTCTGATGAGCGGCATCGGCACTCTCATTTTCTTTTTCATTGTTGGCGGTAATGTGCCAAGTTACTTGGGATCAAGTTTTGCATTCATTGGAGTGGTCATCGCTGCAACCGGTTATAGCGCCGGTTCCGGACTTAACGCCAACATCAGCGTTGCCTTAGGCGGAATCATAGCCTGCGGCTTAATTTACGCCATTGTCGGCGTGATTGTTATGTCTACCGGAGTAAAGTGGATAGAAAAACTCATGCCACCGGTGGTCACCGGTGCCGTAGTTGCTGTCATCGGACTGAATTTAGCTCCTACTGCCTGCAGAAGCGTTGGAGACGGCACTTTTAACGCCTGCATCGCTATCATCACTATGATCTGTGTCGGTGCTGTAGCTGTTTATACTCGAGGACTCATACAAAAACTGTTGATTTTAGTCGGCATTGCCTTAAGCTACATGATCTACTTCGTACTGGCTAATATTTTAGGGATGGGACCGAGCATAGATTTTTCGATCATCGCTAATGCTGCTTGGTTCGGCCTGCCGAAATTTTCTACTCCGACGTTTGATTTTAATGCCATATTACTTATCAGTCCCGTCGTCATTATTTTGATCGGCGAAAATTTGGGGCACGTCAAAGCGGTAACCGCAATGACAGGCAAAAATTTGGATCCGTATATGGGTAGAGCATTTTTGGGTGACGGATTAGCCACTATGTTCGCCGCTAGTTTTGGTGGCACAGGTGTTACAACTTACGGAGAAAACATCGGTGTAATGGCCGCCACACGTGTCTATTCAACCTTAATTTTTGTTGTAGCGGCTTGCTTTGCCATTGTTTTAGGTTTTTCACCAAAATTCGGCGCAATCATTCAAACAATTCCTCAGCCTTTATTGGGCGGAGTGTCTATTGTTGTGTTTGGGCTTATTGCGGTGGCCGGAGCCAGAATTTGGGTAG
The DNA here is from genome assembly GCA_958347955.1 of uncultured Sutterella sp. Classification (GTDB taxonomy): domain Bacteria; phylum Pseudomonadota; class Gammaproteobacteria; order Burkholderiales; family Burkholderiaceae_F; genus Aphodousia. Next base: position 48,605 of record CATVXH010000001.1, on the reverse strand, counting down.
TCAATCACGTCGACTTTGGCAATAACCGTAATTTAATCGTTGCCGCCGTTACCTTAATTTTGGGAGCCGGTGACTTTACGATTAACATCGCAGGTTTCACCCTCGGTGGTATCGGCACAGCAACCTTCGGTGCCATTTTGCTTAATGCGCTTATGAACCAAGGCAGCTACAGGGACGGAGAACCATTGATCGAGCGCTAAGTTAAATGTTTCTAATATAAGAAGATCCCGGTTCAGACACTTACGACGTGAACCGGGATTTTTTAGTACAAGTTAAAAACCTGTCACCTTGTTGTCAAGGTAACTAAGCGCGCTTCTCAAGCACAGGTTCTGTGACACCGTCAACACCAACCAACACGAGACTTGTCAGCATTGCCAATTGGGGACCTTGATATGCATCCACCGGCTCATACCACTCCTTAACGTTATGGTTAAAGCCTTCCTTACCGCCGCCACCCAATGTCGTCGCAGGAACTCCCTTATTAACTGCCACGTTATGATCAGTCGAAGCAAAGGCATAAGAATAAAGCGGAATACCTAAAGCAGACATGGCTCCGCGGGCGGCTTGCAAAACACTCACCTCATCCTTTTGACCACCACCAGGGCGATGACCAATCGGTTCTAGCGTAAGTTTGACACCATCTTCATCCTTATAACCCCAGCGAGCATTTTCATCTTTCGCTGCTTGTTCAAAAATCGGCAGAATGCGAGCTTCCAGTTCATCTAACTCTTTGGCGCCGGCGCTGCGCATATCTAATTCCATTTCAACGTGAGCTGCAATGGAATTAACTGTTGTGCCACCCTTGATTGTGCCGCAGGTGAAAGTTGTCTTCGGATCACTGACTGTTTGCAAATCCGCAATCTTAGCAATGGCGCGACCGATAGCGTGGATGGCGCTCGGTGTGCCAAAAGCATTCCAAGAATGTCCGCCCGGGCCATCAAAATGAACACGATAGCGCTTAGAACCGGTGGCACCACACAAAACACGATTGACGTTGACTCCGTCTACAGAGATGAAACCGTCAATGTGAATTCCGCTCTTATTGAAAAGGTACTTGGAGCCACGCAGATCACCATTACCTTCTTCACCCACACTACCCACAAATAAAATATCCCCAACAGTTTCGATCTTGAATTCTTGAAGAGTACGCAAAACTTGCAAAATAGCGGCCAAACCACGAGCGTCGTCGCTGATGCCAGGTGCCAAATAACGATTGCCTTCACGGCGAACCTTAACATCGGTGCCCGCCGGGAAAACCGTATCCAAGTGGGCCGCTAATACAAGCGTCGGCCCATTGCCCTTACCTGCGCGACGAGCTGTCACGTTACCTTCTTCATCAATCGAAGCTTCGAGGCCCAATTCTTCCAAACGACGGACGAAATCCTTGGCGCGCCTTTCTTCATGGAAAGGCGGTGCTTCGACTTCTGTGATAGCAATTTGATCAGCAAGCGTTTTTTCGTCATCACGCTTAACCGCTTCAATTGCTGCCTTGATGGTTTCGCAAGCTACCAATTTATCAACAGCTGCCTGAACATGAGCCAAAACCGGCGGCATTTCCAGGGGTTTAGCATCCTTAGGATTGTCCATATTCAACTCCTCGATATTGTTGAACTAACTGAAAACTGGATGTTTTCACATCCTAAGGATTCTAACAGTTTCAGCTAAGCAAAATCACTTATTATTCCTTCAAAATCGACCAAAACACCTTAACGCTTCAATTTTGCAAAAGCGCTTGCCATTGCGTTCATAGAAGTAGTCCGTTGATTTGGGAAATTTTTTACTTTCGGTTGAGAACCTTTTTGCCCCGGGCTCTTCATGGATAGAGAGATTCGATTTCGGGCAATATCAATATCAATTACCCGAACTTTCACTATCTGACCAACTTTAACCACTTCTCTGGGATCTTTAACAAAGTGGTCAGCCAATTCAGACACATGAACCAACCCATCTTGATGAACACCAATGTCCACAAACGCCCCAAAAGCTGCCACATTAGAAACAACGCCTTCCAATTCCATATTTACTTTGAGGTCTGCAATGCTCTCCACTCCTTCACGAAAAACCGCCGTCTTAAATTCTGGACGGGGGTCGCGCCCCGGTTTTTCCAACTCAGACAAAATGTCTTTTACGGTGGGCACACCAAACCGCTCATCTGTAAACTCAGAAACTTTCAGTTTTCTAAGTACCCCAATATTGCCAATCAGCGTCTGAATATCACAACCGGTTTTATCTAGGATTCGTTTCACCACAGGATAAGCTTCTGGGTGAACCGCTGAAGCATCCAGCGGATTATTCCCTCCATTAATGCGCAAAAATCCCGCTGCCTGTTCAAAAGTTCTCTCACCTAAGCGGGGCACATTAAGCAAATCTTTTCTATCCTTAAAAACGCCGTGAGCGTCACGATAGGTCACAATAGATTGGGCAACTGACTTTGTTAAACCTGACACTCTGGCGAGCAACGCGACACTGGCGGTGTTTAAGTCGACACCGACCGCATTAACACAATCTTCGACCACCGCATCTAATTTCTGTGCTAAATGAGTCTGATTCACGTCGTGTTGATATTGCCCCACTCCAATAGCTTTGGGGTCAATTTTGACCAATTCCGCCAGTGGATCTTGAAGACGTCTTGCTATGGATACAGCTCCACGGTAGCTGACATCCATATCCGGAAATTCTTTAGCCGCCAGCTCACTTGCTGAGTAAACACTTGCGCCCGCCTCGCTGACCACAACTTTCGTCAATCCAAGAGAGGGATACCGAGCAATCAGATCCGAGGCTAAACGATCGGTTTCACGACTTGCCGTCCCATTACCAATACTGATGAGTTTAGTTCCGTGACGTTTGGCAAGAGCCGCCAATATCTCAATAGATTTATCCCATTCTCTTCTCGGCTCGTGAGGATAAATCACTCCAGTCTCCAAAACACTACCCGTTGGAGAAATCACTGCTACTTTGACTCCAGTTCGCAAACCGGGATCCAGACCGATTACCCCTTTCTGACCGGCGGGCGGTGCCAAGAGCAAATCTTTTAGGTTAATACCGAAAACCTTAATAGCTTCCTCTTCGGCTTTTTGTCGAATAGTTTCAAAAAGCTCGCTTTCTAAATTTAAACAAACTTTCACTCGCCAAGTCCAACGGCACACATCCATAAGCCACTGATCAGCTGGCCTTGATAAATCCTTAATACCGAAATGTTCGGCAATAATAGCCTGGCATGGGTGCGGTTTCTGATTTTCCTCTTCTTCCGTGAGCGCAATCCTTAACGTCAAAATTCCCTCCTGACGTCCTCGAAAAAGCGCCAGCGCCCGATGTGAAGGGATGGAGGTTAACTCCTCATCAAAATCGAAATAATCTTTAAACTTAGCTCCTTCAGTTTCCTTGCCTTCCACTAATTCTGAAACAACGAATCCTCTCTTTGTTAAAAAGACCCTCAACTCTGCTAGAAGCTCCGCATCTTCACTGAATCTTTCAGCCAAGATATCACGAGCCCCATTAAGAGCGTCCTTGGTCGTCTTAATTCCTTTTTCTTCATTAAAAAATTGGAGAGCAACAATTTCAGGATTCTGATTGGGATCCATAAAAAGAAGTTGGGCCAAGGGATCCAGACCTGCTTCTTTTGCAATTTGCGCTCGTGTGCGGCGCTTCGGTTTATAAGGTAAGTACAAGTCTTCAATTCGTTGTTTGGTATCGGCTTGAATTAAAGCTTGCTTGAGCTCTTCGGTAAGTTTCCCTTGTTGATCAATTGATTGCATCACTGAGGCTCGACGTTCTTCCAGTTCACGCAAGTAAATCAGTCTTTCTTGCAGAAGTCTCAGTTGAGAATCATCTAATCCACCAGTTGCTTCTTTTCGATAACGAGCAATAAACGGAACAGTGGCGCCGCTGTCTAATAAATTGACAGCAGCCTCGACCTGGATGAGGGAAGCATGAATTTCATTTGATAAAGTCAAAATAACCCGATTATTGGCTTCTGGAGTCAAATTCATGAGATATCTTCTTTCGTAAAATGATGAATTAAGATAAAGGCGACAAGTTCTTTATTTGTTGTCTGAAGCGATCTACCATATCCCTGTCCTTCTCTTCATAAGCTTTACGTCTTAAAGACAGGAAAATGTCCTCCGCTGGCGGCGTTTCGGAGTCTTCTTCATAAACGAAGTGGAGGAAAACGGCATCGTCGTCTGAAGATTCAATTTTGACGGTTAAACGACTGGCAGGGTAGTCTTTCGTTGGCGAAATATCAGTCACCATTGTCGTTGAATCCAAGAAAGTAACCTTATCCTCTACAGTCATAGGACCGAAATGCAACACTCTGTGGAACACATGTCGATTATTTTCAATGTCTTCAGTCACCTCGGAACTTTCTATAGGATCGAAATATTCGTGGGGACGCCGTGCGTATTGTTCCAAGTGTCTAAATAAATGTGATCCTGTCAGGAAGGGGAATAACGGATCATTTCGATTAACCACTTCAACCGTATGTTCGTGTATTTTAACCATGATGTGCCATCCGATTTATTCGTTTTTCCAACCAAATGCTATATCTTGACATGACCAAACTGGCAAAGAAATAAATCGCTGCGACAAACAAGTAGCCTTCAATGAAAAACTGTCTCCACTGAGGATCCCCCAGTGCCAAACGCAACGCTCCCGTCAGGTCATACATAGAAACCACTGTTACCAAAGAGGTGTCCATAAATGTAGACAAAAGACTATTGACCAGAGCTGGAATAACCGCCACCAACGCTTGAGGCAAAATAATATAAAGGTACGTTTGCCAAGATTTAAATCCCAATGAAGCCGCCGCGCTAAATTGTCCTTGACCAATAGTCTGAAGACCTCCTCTAACAGTCTCAGCCATATAAGCCGCCTGAAACAAAACAATACCGAAAGCGATTCGCCAAAAACCATCAATGGCCCATCCCTCCGGAAGCAACAACGGGAAGATATAGGTTGCCACAAATAACACCGTAATCAATGGCACTCCACGTACAAGCTCAATATAACTAGCGGATAACACCCGAATCACTGGTAAAGAGGATCGCCTTCCGATGGCCAGAAGAATGCCGATCGGAGCCGAAAAAGTCATCCCGATCAATGTCAAAATAACCGTTAAAGGCAGACCACCCCAAGCATCGGAATCAACCGTAGTCAAACCAAAAACGCCGCCAGCCATCAGAGTAAAGAAAAGCACAAAGACAACTATCCAACCCAATGTCAGCGCTCTAAAACCTCGTTTAGTCCAAAAATACGGAACAGCAGTGGCAACCAACATGAGCACAACAAGGGCGGTGGCTAATCCTGCTCGCCATTGCTCATCATAGGGGTAGCGACCGAAAAGAATAAGTCGCCACTTTTCAGAAACGAACCCCCAGCATGCACCGGAGGCATCACGGCATAGAGCCAAATCCGGCTGAGTCACTGCGTTGATGACGCCCCAATCCAAAAACTTAATTGCGAACCAAAATAAAACACCGGCAATTAACAAAGTTAAAAGACTGCGACTCGGGGACCCAAAATAATCTTTCCTAAGTGTTTGAGTAAGGGAGACATTCATTGCAACCATAAGTGATCTCCCCTTATCTTGGAGCGGCAATCAGATTCGCATTAAGACGATTCATGATAACTGCGATAACCAAATTAAGAACCAGGTAGACCAACATAATAATCAGAATGGCTTCAAGGGCCTGCCCCATAATTACAATGGAGGTGTTGCCTACGCTAACAATATCCGGATACCCAATGATAACGGCCAATGATGAATTTTTAGTGAGATTCATATATTGACTGGCCATCGGCGGAATCACTAAACGCAATGATTGAGGAAAAATCACATTGCTGATAGTCTGCAAACGAGTCATACCAAGAGCAGCAGATGCTGCCCACTGGTTAGTAGGCACAGCAAGTACGCCAGCACGAACTATTTCGGCAATCGCCGCAGAGGTAAAAGTCGTCAGTCCAACCCACAGAGCAATGAATTCGGGTGTTGCACTGGCACCTCCTGTAACAAGAAAACCTTCTTGATGAGGTTGGCTCCAACCAAAAAACACACCAGCAGAAATCCAAATAAGCACCGCTAAAACAAAAGCCACTACCACAGCGTTACAACTGGCCATTAAAGCAGTGAACCGTCTTCTTAGATAAACACGGATACACAGAAAAGTAACGCTACCGACGGCTAAAGCCAATAGATTTGCCTGCCACAAATGTACTGGAACACTGAATTGCAACCCTGCCTTTGAGAGCATTGCCCAAGAGCCAAAATGGATAGGATCAAAAGAATCCGGTAAAAATTCTGTAATCACCAAATAAATGGCAAATAGTTGAATCAATAGCGGTATATTGCGATAAACCTCAACATGAGCCACACCCAAAAACCGCACCAATGGATGTTGAGACAATCGCATTAAACCGACCACGACCCCCAACGCGGTCGCAGTAATAATCGCCAAAACCGCCACCCTCAATGTGTTAAGCATTCCGGCCAAAAACATTCGACCGAAACTGTCATTTGAAGAAATTGGAATCAAAGATTCTCCAATCTCAAAGCTGGCGCGATCGGAAAGGAAGGCAAACCCTGATCGAATATCACGGGCTTGCAAATTATCAAAGACGTTTTGGGAAAAAAGGTAAACAATCGCGGCAACTATCGCAAAAACAACAAGTTGCCAAAACCACTCCCTGCGGCGGCGATATGCCTCGCGTTGTCGCCAAGCGGCATTGCCTAATAAACCGTTATTGTTACCTTTTGTACTCGTTTGCATCTTAACTAAAATGGCGGTTGAGACAACCGCCATTATCTTTGTCTCTCTAATAATCAGCGAATCGGAGGAGCGTAGAGCAAACCTCCTTGAGTCCAGAGGTTATTGTTGCCTCTAGGCAAACCAAGCTTAGACTTCGGCCCTAAGTTGGCCTCAAAGCTTTCCCCATAATTGCCGACTTGTTTGATAATACGGTAACTCCAATCTTTATCCAAACCAAGCATTTTACCCATATCTTCAGATGCTCCAACCAAACGTTGAACATCCGGCCTCATATCCGACTTTTTCTTATCGTCAACATTGGCTTTTGTGATTCCCAACTCTTCCGCGTTAATCATGGCAAAAATAGACCAGCGCACAATCGAATACCATTCGTCATCGCCGCGGCGCACAGCCGGTGCCAGCGGTTCCTTGGAAATCACTTCCGGCAAAATGTCGTAATCGGCGGGATTGGCTGAATTCGTGCGGGCTCCGGCTAAGTCACTCATGTCTGTTGTATAAGCTTGACAACGCCCGGAAAAGAAAGCCGCCTGAGTAGCCTCTGTCGTATCGAATACAACTGTCTTGAATTTCATATTATTTGTTGTGAAAAAGTCTGCAAGACTTTTTTCACTGGAAGTACCTGACTGAACGCAAATAGTTGCGCCGTTTAATTGCTTGGCACTTTTCACATTCAAACGCTTAGGCACCATAAAACCCTGACCATCATAGTACGTAACCGCCGTAAATAACGCGCCAGTGGTCGTATCACGGTTCATCGTCCATGATGTATTTCGTGCCAACACATCAATTTCACCAGCCTGCAAGGCCGTAAATCGTTGAGGTGAATTCAACGGAACAAACTTTACTTTGCTCGCATCGCCCAATGTTGCCGCAGCCACCGCGCGACAGACATCAACATCCAAACCAGTCCAATTTCCTTTGCTATCAACGGAAGCAAAACCTGGAGCAGCCGTATTGACACCGCAAATTAATTGTCCCCTGGCCTTTACCGTTTCAAGCGTACCGGAAGCGGCCAAAGACTGGGCGCTGACGGCTAAACCTAAGCAGGCTACGGATATGGCAATTAATTTTTTATTCATAAATTCCTCACAAACAATTCGTTAGGCAAGGTTATCCCTACGACCCATCAAGCCGCAGAAAAAACGCAATCGCCACTTCGAATAACAGCACTTATCCGACGAGACTTACCGTATTGTCACCTAAATCAGAAAAAACAACAATATTCAATAGTGACTACCTTTGCTCATTTTATGAAAAAGTCTTTATTTTTGCTATACTTAGCGTGTCTCAAACTCATTTTTATTTATGTCTTTTACATTATTGTTCTTTTGCTTGATTGCTTTGATCATCACCAGTAGTTTTTTTTCTATTTCAGAAATTTCATTAGCAGCGGCAAAGAAAATTCGCTTACGCGCCTTAGCTGACGAAGGCCATAAAAAAGCTTCTCGCGTTTTGGCATTACAAGAGCATCCGGGGCACTTTTTTACGGTCATTCAAATTTGTGTCAATGCGTTATCCTTAGCCGGCGGTATTTTAGGCGAACGACTTTTTACGCCAAACTTCACGGCTTTGGCCTCCTTCGTTATCCATGAAACACCCCTGGCACATAATGTCGGTTTTTGGTGTGGTTTTATTACTTCAACCACATTATTTATCTTATTTGCCGACTTAATCCCCAAACGCCTTGCGCTTGTCGCTCCAGAAACGATTGCAATGGCAGTCATCGGTCCTATGAGTTTCCTCATCAAACTCTTGAGACCATTCGTTTGGTTCTTCAATGGCTTAGCCAACGTGATTTTACGCAGTCTCGGCTTACCCGAACGTACCAAAGACAAAATTACTTCGGAAGATATTGTTGCGGCAGTTGATGCTGGAACTGCTGCCGGCGTAATTGCCGATGAAGAAAAGGCCGCTATTGAAAATATTTTTGAATTGGAAAGCCGCACGGTTCCCAGTTCAATGACGCCTCGTGAAAACATTGTTTATTTCCTTCTTAACGATACTGAAGAAGAAATTTGCAAAAAAGTCGTTAACTCACCACATAACCAGTATGTTGTCTGCAATGAAACTCTTGACAATGTGGTCGGGGTTATTGACTCTAAGGCTCTTCTGGGACGCATCATGAGCGACCATCCGCTTTCCTTAAAAGATGACGGTTTGGTGCATCCTGTTCAACTTGTTCCCGATTCACTGACACTGTCAGAAATCCTTGACACATTCAAACGCACAAATAGCGATATTGCTGTGATTATCAACGAATATGCGCTTGTTGTCGGCATCATCACTCTCAATGATGTTATGAGTACTGTAATGGGGGATTTAGTCACTACCGAGGAAGAATCACAAATTTTAGAACGCGAAGATGGTTCTTGGCTGGTGGACGGTTCTACACCCGTGGATGATTTAGAAAGGCTTTTGGATGTGGACAGCCTTCCAGAAGACTCTACGTACGAAACAGTGGCGGGTTTTATGATGTACATGCTTCGAAAGATCCCCAAAAGAACTGATAAAGTTGTTTACGGAGGCTTTCGCTTTGAGGTAATCGATACGGATAAAAACAAGGTTGATCAGGTTCTGATTTCCGTAATCAAACCTGAACTTCCACAAAGCTCTCCCAACGAAAAGTAATAAAAACAGCCGCGTTTTTTGCGGCTGCTTTTATTTGAGCGTCTATTTCTTGGCAGAAGCTTTCTTACGGGTAACTTTAGGCTTTACCTGCGAAAATTCGAATCCTACCGACCCATCCTTGCCCAGTACCAAGAAGGCAGAGAATTTCCGTTTCGTACGATTGGAAACGAAATCACTCAATTCACTGCTTTTACCTTCAGAAAGAATCTTTGTTGCTTCCTCAGAAGAAATGGGTTGTTGCAAAATCGTTTTGCCAATTCGGAAATCACATTTTTTATCCAATGTGTTCTCACACACATAGCCCTTAGCGCTATCAAAAACTTTAGCGCCACACTTTGGACATTTACCAACGACCTGCAATGCTGAAACATCAACCGGCTCGTTATCTTCCTTGTCCTCGTTCCCAAAATCAAACTCTAATTTAAAATCCTCTGTCAAACGCAATTTTGAAGAAAACGGACGCCCCATCTTACTGATAAAACCGTCCAACGGACCAATCTCCCCATTCTTCAACAATGCCTCGACCTCCGGTACTTCAAAAGTTCGTCCTCCCGGATGTTTTGGCAAACTGAAATCACATTGCGTACAGGCAAAACGACGATAATTTTCAACGATTTCTCCGCCGCATTTTGGACAGGGATTCTTCAGATGCGCCGGATTTTCAATCGGAACCGTATTACCTTCATAACGCTTTGCCGCATCAACAATCTCAATAGTCATATCCCGAATTTCTTTCATGAAGATATCTCGGGACAAATTCCCCTGCTCAATTTGACTGAGTTTATATTCCCACTCACCAGTTAATTCCGGTTCTGATAGTTCGGAAACACCGAGTCCTTTGAGCAAAGCGAACAACTGCCGGGCTTTAAACGTTGGAACAAGATCTCGCCCATCACGCCTCAAATAATTTTGGAGCAATAAACCTTCAATAATCGAGGCTCGGGTAGCAGGTGTTCCCAGACCCTTGCCAGACATAGCTTCCCGAAGTTCATCTTCTTCAACTAACTTTCCTGCGCCCTCCATAGCGGACAAAAGTGTTGCTTCCGTATAACGAGGGGGAGCTTTTGTCGCTTTTTCTTGAGCAGTCACCTGATCTACAAGCACCTTTTCACCGACTGAGACAGCAGGCAGCGTTTCAGAACCCTCAGGATCTCTCCCATAGACAGACAGCCAACCCGCTTTTACCAACACCTTACCTTCGGTTTTAAGAGTTTCCTGTTCAACCGTTGTTATGCGTGTAGTCACGTCGTATTCAGCCGCGGGGAAGAAAACGGCTAAAAAGCGTTTAACGACCAAATCATAAATCTTCTCCTCTGCCTCGCTTAGTTTTTTCGGAGCCTGCAGAGTCGGAATGATGGCAAAGTGATCGGAAATTTTTGAATTATCAAAGACCCGTTTGGTCGGTTTAACCCACTTATGAGACTGGATCTCCTTGACGCTGCCACCATAACGGGGTTGTTCAGCCAACATTGTTAATGTTTGATTGACTGTCGGGATATAGTCTTCCGGCAACGCCCTTGCGTCTGTTCTCGGATAAGTTAAAACCTTATGCTTTTCGTACAAAGATTGAGCCAGATACAATGTTGTTTTCGCCGAAAAACCGAATCGATTATTTGCCTCTCGTTGCAAGCTGGTTAAATCAAACAAGAGAGGAGACAATTGTGTGGTCCGTTTCGCAGTATCCTGAACACTCCCTTGGTGGTGATTAATCTTTTCACACAAAGCAAGAGCCCGATCCCGCTGCCAGATGCGTTCGGCTTTCTCATGAGGGCGATCATCGCTTTTTTTAAACTCAGGATCAAACCATACTGCCTCATATTGGCCGGATTTACCTTGAATTTTGGCATGCACTTCCCAGTATTTCTGACTGACAAAAGCATTTATTTTCTCTTCACGCTCAACTACGATTGCAAGCGTTGGTGTTTGGACACGGCCAACTGTAGTCAGGAAAAAGCCTCCATCCTTACTGTTAAAAGCCGTCATTGCACGCGTACCATTGATCCCCACAAGCCAATCAGCTTCCGAGCGCGACCGAGCTGCATCAGCTAAGTGTTGCATTTCCTCATCTGTTCTTAAATGTTCAAAAGCCTCACGGATGGCCGCTGGAGTCATCGATTGCAACCATAGACGCTTGATGGTTTTTTTGCATTTACTGGCTTGAATGATGTAGCGAAAGATTAGTTCTCCTTCACGACCGGCATCACAAGCATTAATAACCGTAGAAATATCACTCCGTTTGAGTAAACGCTTAAGCAGTTTTAATCTGTCTTCTGATTTTTTAATTGGCTTTAAATCAAAATACGGCGGCAACATGGGTAAATGAGCAAAAGTCCATTTACCACGCTTAACATCATATTTTTCAGGAACAGTCAATTCCAACAAGTGACCAACCGCGGAACTAACAACAAAACGCTCACCTTCAAAATAATCCTTTTCACGAGTCAAGCCCCCTAGCGCTTTGGCAATGTCAGAGGCAACTGAAGGTTTTTCTGCAATAACTAAAACTTTTTCACTCATTTGATACAAACTCAACTCTTAGTGGGCTTTCCCACACGCTTTTTTAGAGTAGCACTAAAAAAAGAGAAAATAACAGCTTTTAGTGATTTTTTTATTTCAGTGCTGTTAATTTTTAATTTCATTGAAAATATCATCAACGGATTCCACCAATCTTGCCCCCTCACGAATAAGCTTATGACAACCCTTAGACAAGGGAGAGTGAATAGAACCAGGAACAGCCATGATGTTTCGTCCCGCATCAGCGGCCTCACGAACCAACGATAGGACCTTAGAGCGAATGCTTGCCTCAATGACAACAAAATGATCCGTTGAGGCAATCAATAATCTATGACGCGGCAACCATGGATCAATATTGTTTTCCAAAGAAGTTAACAGCAAACCTCTAGTGCACATAAATGACAACTTTTGTTCAAAATTACAATCTTTTAGTGGGTTTTTAGAAACAATTACAAGTGACCGCTTTTTTGACTGTAATGCTGCCTTTAACCCGATTTTCTCAATTCCGTCTGACTCTCCCTGAACCAAACTTAAATCTTTCGACATTAACGCTTGAGCCCACGACTGTGTAGTGGATTGCGCCAGCAAGCTTGGATGGGAGCTCCCCACCAAACTAACACTTGGTTTTTTCAATAATTCAATATCGCCGGCGGCAAGCACCACCAAAGGTGGCTGAGAAACCGTCAACAATTTTTTCGGAAAATCCACATCACTTGGAACCAGAAGGCGAACAGACGGGATATTGGTGAGCCAATCAATTACCTTGCTTATCTTTCTTTCGGTTTCTTCTTCAGGAGAACGATGAACTTCCAGCGCAGCCTCTTGAGGCAATACAGTTAACAAGGAAGACAAATTTTGCGAAAAAATATTTTCTGGCAACCCGAATGTTCTCAGCAACGCATACACATCCGTGAACTGCACCTTCTGTAAAAGGGCCAACCGCAACCAATTTCTTTGATTTTCCAAAGACATAGTAGAAATTCCATGTATTTGCGCTAAAATTCTGGATCCTAAAATTTCTCTTTTGGAGATCTCCCGTGGCTATTCTACCGATTGTGCAATTTCCCAATCCTGTTTTGGCAATGAAGTGTCAGCCGATTACTGAAATTACTGACTCCATACGTCAATTGGCAACAGATATGGGGGAAACCATGTACAAGGCGCCGGGAGTTGGTCTTGCCGCTCCTCAGGTGGGAGAACCTATCCGAATGGTTGTGGTTGATGTCAGTGAAGAAAAAAATCAATTACTGACATTGGTAAACCCAATCATCACGGAGCACAGCGAGGAAACGGAAGTTGGTGAAGAAGGCTGTCTTTCACTGCCGGGGATCTGGGAGAAAGTTAAGCGCAGTGCTTCAATTACCATTCAATATTTGGATCTCGATGGTCAACAACAAGAACTTAAAGCGGACGGATTGTTGGCCATTTGTCTGCAGCACGAATTAGATCACCTTGATGGCACGGTTTTTATTGACCACCTCAGTCGCTTGAAATACGATCGAGCATGCGCCAAACTCAAAAAACGCCGCCACCAGGAGACAAAAGGAAAATAGGACTAACTTTTATAGCGGTGGCAATGTTTGGCCACCGCAGGAACAATTTGGCCGATCATTTCATCTGGCAGATCGTGCCCCATTCCCCTGACGACCATCATTCTTGAATTAGGAATCAACCGAGCCACCTCTTCACCCGCTTTTACAGGCAACAGCGGATCTTCTAGCCCATGAATAACTAAAGTCGGCGCCATAATTCTACGAAGATTTTTAGAACGGTCACCTGAAGTCAAAATCGCTAATAATTGACGCTTGGCCCACACAGGACTGTAACCACTTTCTATCATCGAGTGTGCAAGCGTTGTGATTTGTTCGTCGGAATAACTCGCATGCGGAGAGCCGATTGCCTTAAACATTTTGCGCAGATAATTTTTCATAGCAAACAAATCGTTGCTTTGAGTGGGGCTACTCAATAACCCCCTAATTGCCCGCAATTTGCCAAAGCCTGTACGGGGATTGCCTGAAGCGCTCATCAAGCAAATCAAAGAGGCGACTCTTTGAGGGTACAAATAAGCTAAAACCTGAGCAATCATAGCGCCCATGGAAATCCCCATGACATGGGCTCGTTTGACTTGCAGCTCATCCAGAACAGAAATCGTGTCCGCAGCCATGTCTTCCAGAGAATAACAACCGGCCACCGGCCGCTTTAAAAGCGTCTTTATAATCGCCGAAAAAACTGAGAAATATCCAACTGTCTGATCCAGCTTTGTCGACAAACCGCTGTCCCGATTGTCAAAAACAACGACCCTAAACCCTTGACGAACCAACTGTTCAATCAATGTTTTCGGCCAAGCTGCCGATGGCATGCCCAACCCCATGATCAGTAAAATGGTTGGCGCCGAGTCATCACCGAAAACTTCATAGGCTATGCGGATATTGTCAATTGTTTTTAATGTCTGCATAAAATTCCTCAACTTTTCGGAAAGTGTATCGCTTTACCAACAACTTTTAAAAGGGTGTCAAAAAAAGCCACCGAATAAAACTCACCTGAAATTGAACACACTAAAATTAAGAACATGAGAATTATATTTGCCGGAACTCCTCCTTTTGCTGCTCGTGCGCTTGATGCGCTCATTGGTGCTGGACACGAAGTGTGCCTTGTGTTATCTCAACCTGATCGACCAAGCGGACGCGGTATGAAGCTAAATCCGTCGGCGGTAAAAGCTCTAGCCATTGAAAAAGGCATTAAGGTAGTTACCCCTAAAACTCTATCTTCGAAAAAAGATGCGGAAGAAGCTGCCGCCATGCACAAGCTACTTTCCTCGCAGAATGCCGACATCATGGTAGTGGCCGCCTACGGTATGTTATTGCCGCAAACTGTATTGGACATTCCTAAAGGAATCGGCCCGCAAAATACAGTTAAATGCATCAATATTCACGCCAGTCTATTGCCCCGGTGGCGAGGTGCCGCCCCCATTACTCGAGCCATCGAAACTGGCGATTCTTATTTTGGAGTGACACTGATGAAAATGGATGCCGGTCTAGATACTGGCCCCATGCTCATGCAAGAAAGTTTTGCGCTTAATGGCTCCGAGACAACCGCTTCCCTAACGGACTCTGTTTCGAAGTTGGGAGCGGACATGTTGGTGCGTCTGTTAGCGCACCCTGATGAAATCCGCATCACTGAACAACCTGAAGAGGGAATAACCTACGCGCACAAAGTTCTCAAGGAAGAAGGGCGAATGGACTTTTCTCTATCAGCCGCCGAGCTTGAAAGGAAAATTCGAGCCTTTTGTCCGTTCCCATCCTCATTTGCCGAACATAACGGAACAATGATCAAAATTTGGGAAGCTCGGCTGTGCGAAGCTATTTCCGGTCAACCCGGAGAGGTTGTCGCTGTTGATAAAGACGGGATCACAATTTCCTGCGCCAAGGGAGCTATTCGCGCAACAGTCCTTCAAAGACCAGGGAAACCTAAAATGCCCGTACAAAGTTTTCTTCAAGGTTATCCGATCCATAAGGGGGAGTTTTTTAAATGAGCGCTCTCCTCAGTCAGGCTATCTCTATAGGTGCTGTCGGTTGGCAAAAAATGCTAACCGAATCATGTTCGCTTGAAAAAGCACTCAGCCAATGCTTAATTGGACAGCGCACAGATATTAAAGGGGTTGTGCAGAGCCTACTTTATACAACGGTAAGACATAGGGCTCAAGTAGAAATCTTGTTGACCAAACTCATCAAGAAAGCGCCCCAGGCAAAAGTCAGAGCCATGCTAAGCATTGCCTTGGCTTTGCTGTTGGAAAATAAAGAAAAGCCCTTTACTGTTGTAAATCAGACAGTTGAAGCAGCTAAAGCGGATTCGGAGACCGCCTGGTCAAGTGGTTTTATCAATGCGGTTCTCAGAAATTTTCTCCGTAACCGCTCTCAATTACTTGCAGCTTTTAAGACGAATTTGAATGCTCGTTTTAACGCTCCCGGATGGTGGATTTCCAAGATCAGACATGATTATCCCCAAAATTGGGAAAACATACTCAGCGTACAAAATAAACGACCTCCTCTCACGTTAAGAATTAACCGTGCAAAAATCAGCGTTGATGCGTTTTTGGAAAAATTAAAAGAGCAAGGTCTCAACGGCCAACAAATTGGACGCTGGGCGGTCATCATCGATCCCCCTTGCCCCGTTGAACAGATTCCCGGATTCAACGAGGGATTTTGTTCCGTTCAAGACGCTGGTAGCCAATTGGTAACAGACATTTTGCTATTGAACTCCGGGGACAAAGTATTAGATGCCTGCGCCGCTCCCGGTGGTAAAACCGCACAGTTATTGGAAACATATCGCCTTGATGTAACGGCCATGGAAATTGATCCACTTAGGGCTCCCCGCATAAAACATACGCTCGATCGCTTAGGCTTAACCGCTAAAATCACGGTTGGTGACGCTGCTGACGAAAAGCTTCTTCAGCAACTTGGAGAGTTTGATGCTATTTTGCTGGATGCTCCCTGTACAGCTTCCGGCATTGTGAGGCGACATCCGGATATCGTCTGGTCAAGAAGACCGGAAGATATAAAATTACTATCTTCCAAACAAGAAAAATTATTAGAGGCTCTTTGGAGAAAATTACCCATCGGAAAGGATTTGCTATACGTTGTTTGCTCACTTTTTCCTGAGGAAGGACCAGAACAAATAACACGTTTTCTTAAACGGCATCCTCAAGCGGCATTAAAGACCACACCCTTCATGCCTACCGGCATGCTGAGGTTAATTCCGACAGAGCATGAAACAGATGAAAATTTGCCAAGTAATCACGATGGTTTCTTCTATGCATTGCTCACTAAAAAGGAATAATTAGCTAATGAACACGGTCAGACACTTCTTCAGCTGGATATTGGCCCTAATTATCGGGCTGGGAAGTGTTGCCCCTTCGTGGGCGAATGACATTACTGTTATGTCCGCCACCTTATCTTCACGAGCTTATCAACCGGCAGGTTTATATCTTGATGTCAATATCGAATTTGATCTGCCTCGCAGTGTTCAAGATGCTTTAAATCGCGGCATTCCTCTTTATTTTGTAACGGACTTCTCCATCCAATCTGAACGTTGGTATTGGGTCAATAAACCTCTTGTTGAAACCTCGCTGATGACTAGACTGTCGTACAGTCCTTTGACCCGCCAGTATCGTTTATCTCGAGGAGGATTATCACAATCCTTTGATTCACTGTCTGAGACTCTTGCCATCCTTAAATCCTTACACGGCTGGCGGGTGTCTGATAACCCGATTATTGAAAGTCCTAATAATTGTGTTGCCGAAGTTCGCATCAGATTGGACACGGAGCAGCTACCATTACCCATGCAAGTAACCATCGGTGAAAATGATTGGGACCTTCGCTCCGAATGGCATGAGGTTGTGTTAGATCGTAGCATTACCCACCCTGATGAGGATATGCAGCAATGAGATATCGCCTCAGGTACGGAGCGAGCATCGGGTTAGCCATTGTGGTGGTTTTGCTTTTTTTGCTGACTTCCGCTGGAACTACTTCGCATAAACTAGAACCTTACTTCCCTCTTTTACTCATTATCAACGCCTTGGTTGCCCTGGCCCTATTGATTGCCGTTATTTCTTTAATTTCCAAATTAATCAAACGATTCCGCCAGCGTCAATTTGGTTCCCGCATGTTGGCAACTTTGGTTTGCGTGATCTCTTTTGTTGCCCTGTTGCCTTCTTTACTGATTTACACCATTTCCACACACTTAATTTCTCAAGCCTTTGACTCCGGGGTTGACTCCCGTGTAGAAACAGCTTTGGATTCCGGTGTCACCTTGGCTCAGAACTCACTGTTGCGCATTCAAAATGACCAATTAGTAACCACGAGGACAATTGCTGATCGCCTTAGCAACATTTCACTCGGAGAAATGAGTGACGAACTCATTCGCATGAGCGATCTGACTAATTCCGCCACCCTGTTTTTGATTGACGGAAACGGCCAAATCATCACTCAAAGTTCACCTCTACCTTCCATTGATCTGGTTATTCCTATGCGGGATATTCAGAGCGTGCGTCATCAGGGATATTTTTCTGATTTGGAAGAGACAACACCTGACTCACAGGGGCAATCTAACTCTTTACGGATCCGCACCATCGTTCCTATTCACAATAACTCATCATCTGAGGAATTTTTTTTGCAGGTAAGTATGGAAATACCTCCTGCTGTCGCACGCAATATCAATGCCGTCACCAATGGGCTTTTGGATTATCAGCAAATTATTTTTACTCGCGGCGGTTTACAAACAATTTATCACTGGTCACTGGTGCTGAGTTTGCTTCTTGCTGTACTTTGTTCTGTGCTAGCTGCGTTTTCCTTTGCTAGCCGTATGACCGCACCAATCCGACAACTAGCCGAAGGTACACGGCGAGTAACCGGAGGTCATTTCCAACCAATTAAGGAATTTACGGGCGCTGATGAAATCAATGAACTGACTCGCGCTTTTAACGTGATGGTCCGACAAGTCAATGATGCCATGGATACTCTCGAGAGTCGGCGTGAAAAATTAGAGCAATCTAATATTTTTCGTGAACGTATTTTAGAAAACCTCTCCAACGGTATTATCGTCTTAGACCATATGAAGCGGCTGCGATCTGCCAATATGGGAGCAGTCAAAATCTTAGGCAATAGTGTGTTACAGGTCGGCGTATTGCTTAAGGAAGCCAACCCAACTCTTGCCGAGTTGATTCTGCCGATGCTGTCAGAAAATTCTCGAACCGTCAAACAGGAAAATGCCTCCCTATTGGTTGACGGTAAAAAGGAGCCCTTAACACTAATGATTCGCACTTCTTCAGTGCCATTGAACGATGGTCCGGGGTATTTGGTGGTTATTGACGACATGACTCAGGCGGTGGCCGCACAGCGAGTCATTGCCTGGGGTGAGGTTGCCAGACGCATGGCACACGAAATTAAAAATCCTCTCACCCCAATTCAACTTGCCGCAGAACGAATGCAAATTAAACTGGCCAAACACTTACCTGAAGAAGATGTGGTGCTCCTTGATCGTTACACCAACACCATCGTTGAACAAGTCTCTTCAATTAAACAAATGGTCAATGATTTTCGAGACTACGCCAAATTACCCAAACCTACATTGCGCCCGTTAAATTTAAACGATCTTCTTGATGATGTCGCACTTTTATATCGTCAGGCGGGTGGATATGTGTCTTTGTCCCTGGAAGATCATCTCCCGCTTTTATTAGCTGATCGGGCTCAGTTGTTGCAAGTTCTGCATAATCTGCTTTCAAATGCCAAAGAAGCAAGCAAACCCGATAATGATTGTAAAATCGAAATATCAACTCATTCGGAACGCGATGGCAAAGCAAGATCCGTAATCTTGACTATTGCGGACAACGGTCCTGGATTCAGTGATCAAATTTTGGACCATGCTTTTGAACCCTACATTACAACCAAAGAAACTGGTACCGGTCTTGGTTTACCCATGGTCAAAAAGATTATTGAAGAACATGGCGGTTGGATTAAATTGGCGAACCGAATAAGTTCCCAAGACCAAAAACCAAATGGTGCTATAGTTACGATTGGTTTTGTCAATTTAGCCTGATTTTTTATTCTCAGACTTAAGTTTTTTAAATGGCAAACGTTCTTGTTGTAGATGACGAAGTTGGTATCCGCGAGCTTTTTAGCGAGATTCTCTCCGATGAGGGCTATACCGTTAACGTTGCGGCTAATAGTGTCGAGGCACGTCGTGCCTTGCTCACTTGCGCACCGGACGTAATTCTGCTCGATATTTGGATGCCTGACACTGATGGCATGTCGTTGCTGAAAGAGTGGGCCTCTCAAGGACCGTTGCCCTGTCCGATCATTATGATGTCGGGTCATGCCAACATTGACATGGCTGTTGAAGCGACCAAATTTGGCGCTTACTCATTCCTTGAAAAACCAACGTCCATTAAGACGCTTACAGAAGCGTTGCGTGCCGCACTGGCAGCCAAGCAAACGATGGAGCGTACGGCCTCTGCTCACCCAAAAAACAATCCGACTTCTCAATCTGAAAAAAAACTACAAGAAACTCATGTGGAAGCCTTGGGCAATCAGATTGATTTTTCACTTCCTCTGAGAGAGGCTCGAGATCAATTTGAACGCGCCTATTTCACGCATCTGCTAGAGCAGGAGAACTATAGCATGACACGTGTGGCTGCCAAGGCGCAACTTGAGCGAACCCATCTTTATAGAAAATTGCGACAATTAGGTATTGAATGGTCGAAAGACGATAACTAATTTATTATTTTCAATGAGATGCCGGTTTTATATTCGCACCGTAATTTATGAAAATTTTGATTTTGGGGGCCGGCCGTGTCGGCCGTTCAGTCGCAGAGAATCTTGTTAGTGATGCCAATGACATCACTATTGTGGATGAGTCTGCCGATCGCATTGCTCAAATGCAGGAGCGCTTCGACCTCAGAGGAATCGTCGGTAATGCCAGTTCCCCTTCGGTTCTGAGCAGTGCCGGCGCTATGGACTCTGACCTGTTGATCGCCTTAACAGCTAGTGATGAAACCAATTTAGTTGCTTGTACACTTGCAGCTCAAATTTTCAACATTCCTATGCGAATAGCTCGTGTCCGAGACAGCGAATTGAGACACTACCCCAGAATTCTGGGAGATGAGGGATTTCGCGCTACCAGTGTCATTTGGCCAGAAGAGGCTTTGGCCACCCAGTTTTCTAAACTTATTACCTTCCCGGCCGCTCAACAGGTACTCAATTTTGCCGATGACAAATTGACTCTTTTTACAGTTAATTGCATCAAAGATGCTCCGTTATTTGGCAAAACTTTGGAAGACGCTTTTAAGCTACTACCTAACGCTAAAATGCGATTTGTGTCGATTTACAGGCGCAATCGCCGCCTAGAATGCCGCAATGACACTGTAATAGAGGCAGATGACGAAATTACTGTATTAGTGGCCAGTGATTGCGCCGAATCCGTTATTGAAGCCCTCCACCCATTTGAAAAAGCAGAAAACATTGTAATGATCAACGGTGGAGAGCTCTCCGCACTGTTAACTGATAAGTTAGAACCAACGAGATCAAAAAGACGCATCAAAATCTTCGAAGGCAAAGAAGAAGTTGCTGCCGACCTTTCAAATCGCCTGAGCAGCAGCAAGGTCTCGGTCTCCTTAGTCAAACATGACGACACTCATGCGCTAATGCAGGAAGGGATTGACCACGCAGATGTGGTCGTAGCCCTCTCCAATAACGATGAAATCAACATTATGACTGCATTGCTAGCCAAACGGCTAGGTGCGAAACGCAGTATTGTTTTATTGGAAAATCAAGTGTATTCCGACCTCGTTCGCGGCACGGAGGTGGATGTAACGGTTTCTCCGACTCAAGCTTCACTCGGTGAACTTTTACGCCACATTCGTTACGGGGACGTTGTGAATGCTCAAGAACTTTATCAGGACAAAGCTGAAGCTTTGGAGATCATCGCCCACGGAACTAAAAAAAGCTCAAAAGTTGTTGGTAAAGCCCTCAAAGACATCCCCTTTCCTAGAGGAGTTTCCGTCGGAGCCATTGTCAGAGGTGAAGGCGATGAGGCAGATGTTTTAATGGCTGAACCAGATTTGACAGTAATGGATGATGACCATTTAATCTTGTTTGTTCCAAATAAAAAAGTCATCCAGCGCATTGAACGTTTATTTGAAGTCGATGTCGGCTTCTTCTAAGAGAAAGCGCCATGTTTCGGACTTTAAAACGGTTACTATTCCCAGTACTCAATGCGTTGGGCCCACTTTTAATCTTTTTAGCGGGAGCTCAGTTATTACCCATAGCCATTGCCTATCGTGATGGAGAACCCGTTTTATCCCAATTTTTCATTTCAGTCGCTATCTGTTTTTTCTTTGGTTTAATTTTTCTTTTGTTCACTAAACGATTCAAGCGGGAACTTGAGCCTCGAGACGGTTTTTTACTGGTAACGTTATCGTGGTTTTCAGCTGTACTGTTTGGTTCTATTCCTTTGACTTTACTGTTACCGGAAATCCCGTATTATCGAATTTTCTTTGAAGCTGTCTCATGCCTAACGACTACAGGAGCAACGGCACTAACCAATATTGAAGACTTACCATTATCTCTAAACTACTGGCGATGCTTGTTGTCCTGGTTGGGAGGCATGGGGATTATTGTTCTAGCCGTTGCGATTTTGCCCTTGTTAGGCGTCGGAGGTGCTCAGTTATTCAAAGCTGAAAATTCCAATCTTTTTAAAGATGATCGACTAACTCCGCGAATTGCAGACACTGCTAAAGCTCTCTACAGCATTTACATCCTTGCGTCCATTGCTTGTACAGTAGCTTACCATTGGGCGGGCATGAACTGGGACGACTCAATTATGTTCATGTTCACAACTATGAGTTTGAGCGGGATTACCCCATATGACCAAAGCATCGGACACTTCAATTCTCCCGCGATTGAAATGGTTGCCGTCGCTTTCATTATTTTTTCAGGATTTAATTTTTCTCTTCACTTTACAGCTTGGCGTCAGCGTTCTATTTCAACTTATTTCACCGATATTGAAGCCCGATCCTGGATATTGGTTCTTTTAGCGGGCATTCTGATAGTTTTTGGTGTACTCAGTTTCCATCACGTCTACCCGACCTGGCAGGTAACCCTTAGGCACGCCCTCTTTAATGTTGCTTCCCTTTTTTCTACAACTGGATACACAACAGAGAATTATGAACTTTGGCCCTCATCGTTAGGATTTTTGCTACTAATCGGTAGTGTTTTCGCTTCTTGTTCAGGTTCAACCGGAGGAGGTGTAAAGATGATTCGCTTGTTAATTTTCATTAAACAAGCGATTCTGTGTCTGCACACCCTGTTAAGACCTCGTGACTACCTCCCGCTGAGGCTCGGGAAACACACCATTTCCGGCAGTTTGAGTGCCAATGTATCCGCATTCTTTACTCTCCACATTCTTGTAGTTCTAATCTGCACTTTGCTGATTATGTTCTCAGGTGTGGAGCTTACTGAAGCGCTATCTACAGTGATTGCTTGCATTGCCAACACTGGTCCGGGGCTGGGTTCTGTTGGTCCGGCCGGCAATTATGCCGCCTGCAATCCTGTTCACCTCTGGGTCGGTTCTTTTTGTATGTTTGTGGGCCGCTTAGAGTTATTTACGGTATTCGTAATTTTCACTCGATCTTTCTGGAGAAGTTAAGACAGAGGCTCCCAATGGACGTTCACCCTCTTGATTTCTGCCTTACGTAACATTTTTATCAACGCATAGAAACGAGTCTTAACCGCAACTGTAGCGAGCATTGCGGGTTTTTCCTTTGCCTCATCTTCATCCTCTGGAACTTCATTTTTCGCCATTCGCTCTATAACAGACTCCAGAGACGAAATAACCTGCGGCAAATCTTCAGCTAAGAAAGCGCCTTTATCGTGAAAGATAATGCCGGCTTCTTTAAAAACAGGCTCAACGTGATTCCTCATCATAATCACTTCGCCACTAGCCTTTGACCGAAAAACAACAACTGCCATGTAAAAATTCCATCATTAAGTTTTCTGTCTAATACTAACGCGAAAGTATAATTTCTCTCAACAACAGGCTAAGGATAAATTCATGAAACGCCCAGCATTTTCCACACCTCTTAAAGAAGAAGAATTTTCCGAACTTGACGAGCTTTTGTCTCAAATTGACGAGAATTGCCTGGCCATGGATGCCTCTCAAGCCGATGGCTTCATGACTGCTCTTTGCTTATTACCTAAAGAGGTTAGTCCGCTCGAATGGATGCCGATCGTTTTTTGCGCCCCCTCAGCTCAACCGTCAAAATTGCCAACTCAACAACAAAACCGTCTTGAGGAACTGATTTACAGGCGTTATCGTGAAATCAATTCTCGTCTAGCGCATTTACAACCATTAGATCCCATTGTTTTTGAGCCAGAAGATGAGAATGGAAATCCATTGCAGGGTGAAGATGAAACTGTAGCATTGAAACCTTTTGCCTCGGGTTTTCTGACGGCAGCCCAAACATGGAGCGGCTTATTGGATTCAGAAAATCCTAGTGTAACCAGTGCGTTGGTAGGGATTTGGCGACATCTTCCAGACGATGAGATTGGAGATTTTGCCGCCGTTAGAGATGAACTTTTGTCCGAATCCCCAATAGAAAATCTTGACGATGCCATTGAAGACATTGCAACGTGCATCAAACAGATCGCCGCCGTTACACGAGGCTTTGTAGAAAAACAGCCTCCAAAACATTCAGATCGGAGACATAAGAGTAATCGACGTTGTCATTAATCCCGCGGTTTAATTTTTGACGCCCATAAAACTAAAGCCAGTACTGGCAATCCAATAAGCGCTGTTGCTACAAAAAACTGGCTGTAGCCTATGGTTTCGACAACAAAACCGGAAAAACCTGCTAAAAACTTAGGCAGCAATAACATAATTGAACTAAATAGCGCATATTGAGTTGCTGTATAAGCGACATTAGTCAGACCTGATAAATAAGCAAGAAAAGCCACAGAAGCAATACCTGCAGCAAGATTATCCGCGCTGACGGTTAAAACCAAATATCCAACTTCGTGGCCCTGGAGAGCTAACCAAGAGAATAATAAATTAGTGATACTAGAAAGCAGAGCCCCCAAAAAAAGTGTTTTCATTACCCCAAATCTCGCACTAATCATCCCGCCGATAAATGCACCGGTCAAGGTCATTACGACACCGAACACCTTGGAGACCGCGGCGACCTCTTCTTTGCTAAATCCCAAATCCTGATAGAAAGGATTAGCCATAACTCCCATTACTACATCGGAAATGCGATAAGTCGCAATTAAAGTCAAAACAACAATTGCCTGCCAACGATAACGATTGAAAAAATCTAAAAACGGTAAACAAGCTGCTTCATAAAACCATACGCTTAGCTTAATTGCACGCTTGGACCAAAACGGATGCCTTTCCCTGCAACGCTCGAGCAATAGCATTGTTTGCTGACTCATACAACCTTTCTGACACACATCTGGTTCTGGTGAGCACAAAACAGTCAGAATTCCTACAGACATACTGGCGGCCATAATGTAGTAAGACATACTCCATGCCTGAAAATCGTAAGGAATATCAGGATTAGCAAAATATGCTGCGAGAGCCAATGCTCCAGCTCCAGCCCAAATCATCGCTAATCGATATCCTGTTTGATAAGTTGCTGCCAAAGCCGCCTGCTCAGACAACTCTGCACTCTCGATTCGATAGGCATCTAGTGTGATATCTTGTGTGGCGGAAGCAAATGCAGTCAGAGCGGTAAAACCGATCAACAGTGCCAAATTTTCTTTCGGATCAGTCACTCCCATGGCAATTAAGCCAAGCAAAACCCCCAACTGAGAAAAAATAAGCCACGACCTTCTTCGTCCCAAAGACCGACTCAATAATGGCAATTTCAACTTATCAATCAGAGGTGCCCAAACCCATTTAAAGCCATAAACCAAACCAACCCATGTAACCATCCCGATTGTGCTCAGTTCCACTCCAGCTTCTCGAAGCCAAAAAGACAATGTCCCCAAAACCAGCAAAAGCGGCAAGCCGGCAGAAAATCCCAGAAAAAACATTCGCAATGTTTGTGGTTTTGTGTACACCCGCAATGCGGAAAGCCACAAGCTGGAAGTAGGAAAAACTTTTGGTGACATCCTAGATTAAGTCCTCCCTACGAATGAAACACCACTGTGAGACACCGAGCGTGCTCGGAAGAGCAAACTTACCAAACGCAATCCGTTGTAAATCAACCACTCTATTGCCAACAGCCGCCACCATACGTTTGACCTGATGGTACTTACCTTGGCTAATTTGCATATCAAAAATATTATTACCAACCTGATTAATCACCTCGGCAGCCACTGTCTCACGCTCTCCGTCAAGGAGCACTCCCTTGAGCAATCGGTGATACATGAGTTCTGTCATCGCATGTTTAGTGGTTACTCGATAAACCTTACTCACATGCTTTTTAGGATGGGTAAGTCGGTGAAGCAAAGCGCCGTCATCTGTAAAAATCAGAAGTCCGGTGGTATCTTCATCAAGGCGCCCGACTGGTTGCACTCCCCGATTTCTCAACGGTGGCGGAAGAAGAGATATAACGGAGGGATGATGAAGAGGTTTCCTCGAGCATTCATACCCCGCAGGTTTATTCATGGCAACGATGGCTTTTTGAAAAAAAGGCCATGACACATTATCCACATTGAAGATAAGTCCCTCTGTACCCAAATCTTCATAAGGATCATTGATAACAACACCATTAACGGTAACGCGCCCCCCGGCAATAATGCCTCGACATTCATGCCGTGTGCCGAATCCTTGGGAAAAAAGGATTTGCTCAAGCTGCATACTTAAACCTCATAATCAACGGTTAGAGGGGCGTGATCGGAAAACTTTTCCTCACTATAAACTGAAGTTTTTATAGCGCGATGAGCCAAAGCTGGCGTAGCGATTTGATAATCGATACGCCAACCGACATTTTTTGCACGAGCCTGTCCACGCTGGCTCCACCAAGTGTATTGTTCCTTCTCGGGCTCCAAATAACGAAAAACGTCCACCCAACCATTTGAAAGCACGTCAGTTAGCCACTGTCTTTCTTCGGGAAGAAAACCGGAGTGATTTAAATTGCCCTTCCAATTTTTAAGATCAATTGTTTTGTGAGCAATATTCACATCACCGCAAAAAACGACCTCTTTGCCACTACATTTTAATTTTTCTAATTCGAGTTCAAAATTCTTTAAAAACCGATACTTGGCCGCCTGCCGCTCCTCTGAACTGGTTCCAGAGGGAAAATAAACGGATACTACAATAAGATCCTCGAACTCTGCGCGAACATAGCGTCCTTCCGCATCAAACTCTTCATTACCAAAGCCTATGTGCACAGATAGAGGTTTTTCTTTTGTATAAAGAGCAACACCTGAGTAACCTCTCTTTTGAGCCGTATGCATGAATATGTGATAGTTCGATCGATGTAACACGGTTTCGTCGAAGTCTGCTTCTTGACCTTTTAGTTCTTGGACACACAGGATATCCGCATTTTGTTGATCAAACCATTGCCAAAAATTTTTCTTTGCGGCCGATCGCAAGCCGTTGGCGTTAAAGGTAATGATGCGCAACATAGTTTTTCCCGTTAAAATTCAATAATTGGGTAATTATCCTGAATCGTCAAGAATTTTGTCGGATTCTTATTATGTCCTTACAACATCAATTTATCGAATTTGCACTAAACACAAATGTTCTTCGTTTCGGCGAATTTAAAACCAAAGCGGGTCGTTTGTCTCCTTATTTCTTTAATCTCGGACTCTTTAATACCGGAAAAACGCTTAACAAACTGGCGGAGTTTTATGCTCAAACTCTGCTTTCTGCCCGTCAGGAAGGGAAAATTGAGTTCGATATGATTTTCGGACCGGCCTATAAGGGAATCCCTCTGGCCGCAGCCGTAGCGGTAAAGTTGGCCGAAATGGGCTGTGACATTCCTTACGCATTCAATAGAAAGGAAGCAAAAGACCATGGTGAAGGCGGCATGATTATCGGAGCCCCTTTACAAGGAAAAGTTGTGGTTATCGATGATGTAATCTCAGCTGGAACGTCTGTCCGCGAATCTGTGCACTTAATTGAAAGCGCCGGAGCGCAACCGAGCGGTGTTTTAATTGCTTTGGATCGCATGGAAAAAGGCGGTAATGCTGAGCAAATGACCGAAGTGTCTGCCGTTCAAGATGTCATCAATACTTTCCATATGCCCGTCATCTCAATTATCAATTTGCACGACTTATTGGCATTTATGGATGAAGATACTCCAATGGCTCAGCAAGCCAGAGCCTATAAAAATGCCGTCCAGGCATACCGTGATCGTTACGGCGCCTAAACGGCAAATTTAGCCAGAAACTGCCACCCCCTTGAGCTTCTTAGTAAACTCAAGGGGAAGTTTATTTAGGACAGCTTTTTCCTCAGCAGTTGATTGACTTGCCCCGGATTGGCCTTACCCTTGCTCGCCTTCATCACTTGTCCAACCAAACCGTTCAAAGCCTTTTCTTTACCTGCTTTAAACTCTTGCACATTCTTTGGATTGTTGGCGATCACTTCGTCAACGATCTTTTCGATGGCTCCTGTATCGGAAATCTGCTTCAAACCAAGTTGATCGATGATAATATCGACATCCGCTTCATTGCCTTCCAGAATAGAGGCAAAGATCTTTTTAGCTCCTTTGTTATTGATAGTTCCGTCCAAAATACGACTAATGAGTTTAGACAATTTTTCTGGGGTCACAGATAATTGATCAAGAGCTTTTTCAGACTGATTCAATGCAGCCGAGACCTCCCCCATAACCCAGTTAGCCGCAATCTTTTTATCTGCAACTTTTTCAGCAACAGCCAAATAATAGTCAGCCAACTCTTTTGAAGCCGTTAAAATGGAAGCGTCATAATCAGAAAGACCAAAATCATCCGTCAATCGTTTCCGCATTTGTTCCGGTAACTCTGGCATTTCATTGCGAACTTGTTGTAGCCATTCATCGGAAATATCCAACGGCAAGAGGTCAGGATCCGGGAAATAACGATAATCCATAGAATCCTCTTTGGAGCGCATCTCACGAGTCTCGCCCGTTTCCGGATCGTACAAACGTGTAGCCTGCACCACTTTACCGCCGTCTTCTATTAATTCGATTTGCCGACGTACCTCGTATTCAATCGCTTCTTGTAGGAAACGGAAAGAATTAAGGTTTTTAATTTCGCAACGAGTGCCAAACTCTTTTTGCCCCAATGGACGCACACTTACATTAGCGTCACATCGGAAATTACCGTTTTGCATATCACCATGGCTGATGCCCAACCAAACCACCAATGCATGCAACGTACGCGCATAAGCAACAGCTTCTTCGGCTGAACGAAGTTCTGGTTCTGTAACGATTTCGAGCAACGGGGTACCCGCACGATTTAAGTCAATACCACTTTGACCGACCTCTAAACCATGCACACTCTTACCCGCATCTTCTTCGAGGTGAGCACGGGTAAGATTGAGCGTTTTTCTATAGGGCTCGCCTTTTTTCGGCGTCACCATAAATGATACCTGTCCGCCTATAACAACTGGCCATTCAAATTGACTGATTTGATAGCCTTTAGGAAGATCAGGGTAAAAATAATTTTTACGGTCAAAAATAGAACGTGAAGCAACTTTAGCGCCGATAGCTATGCCAAATTTCATAGCTTTTTCAACTGCGCCTTTGTTCAGTACCGGCAATGTACCAGGCAACGCCAAATCTACAACACAGGCGTGAGTATTGGGTTCCGCACCAAAATCCGTAGAAGCTGCCGAAAAAATCTTTGTTTTGGTCGAGAGCTGAACATGCGTTTCAAGACCGATCACGACTTCCCACTGCATAATTTCATCCCCTATCAGTATCCGGTCGGAACACGTTTATGCCAATCCGTTTCACATTGGTAACGGTGAGCAATACCCAAAAGCTTCGCTTCATTGAAACGAGCACTGACTAATTGAAAACCAAGCGGCAGGCCGTTGGAATGGAATCCGCAAGGCAATCCCATCCCCGGCAAACCGGCCAAAGAAATAGGAACGGTATAAAGGTCACTCAAATATGCCTGCACAGGATCACTCTTTTCTCCAAATCGATACGCGGGTCCAGTCGCTGCCGGACTAATAATCGCATCCACTTGCTGACAGACACTATTTAACTCATTGGCTATTAAACGACGCACACGTTGAGCCTTGATATAGTACGCATCATAGTAGCCGTGAGACAACACATAGGTTCCGATCATAATACGGCGTTGGGGTTCCGGGCCAAATGCTTCAGAACGACTACGCTTGATCATATCCTGGATATCCGTGTAGCGCTTGGCACGGTAGCCGTAACGCACACCATCATAACGACTCAAGTTTGAAGAAGCTTCAGCACAGGCCACGACATAATAAACGGGTACGCCTAAATCAACCGTAGGCAGCTCAATGTCAACGATCTTGGCTCCCATCTTCTCATAGGTGCGAATCACGTCTTCAATGCTTGCCGCAAGCTCTTCATCCAACCCTTTAGCAAACCAACTGCGAGGCACCCCAATTTTGACGCCGTCCATGCTCATATTAAGACAGCGAGTGAAATCCTCTTTGGGTAAATCCACGCAGGTAGAGTCTTTGGGATCAAACTCAATCATTTCGTTCATAACCCAAGCGCAGTCTTCAGCAGAGTGTGCCAACAACCCAGGCGTATCAAGACTGGAAGCAAAAGCAATAACCCCCCAACGACTGGGACGTCCATAAGTCGGCTTCAAACCAGTCACACCGGTAAAGACTGCGGGCTCACGAATGGAGCCTCCGGTATCTGTGCCTGTAGTCACTGGCGCTAAATTAGCCGCAACCGCACTAGCTGATCCGCCAGAGGAGCCCCCCGGTACACACCCCTTGTTCCACGGATTCAAAACATTGCCATAGGCAGAGTTTTCATTTCCGCCCCCCATGGCAAACTCATCACAATTTAGCTTTCCGAGGCAAACCATACCGGCACGATTCAAATTTTCTACCACCGTTGCATTGAAGGGGCTCATGTACCCCTCAAGCATCTTACTGGCTGCTGTCGTTGCCCATTCTTTAGTAACAAAAAGATCTTTATGGGCAATTGGTATACCGGTTAATCGAGTCGCTTCACCACGGGCAATGCGCTCATCGGCCCACTTCGCCTGCTGTAATGTCGCCTCTGGACGAATATCAAGATATGCATTAAGGTCCTTGTGTTGTTCAATTCGGTCCAAAAATGCCTGTGCCAATTCCACTGCGGACACTTCCTTGCGGGCAAGCTTATCGCTTAACTGCACCACGGAAGCATGAAAAAGTTCGTTTTCTGCCATTATTCAATCACCTGCGGTACCAAGAAATGTCCCTCAGCCTGTTCGGGAGCATTCTTCATGTTGTTTTCCCGATCGTTGACCTCACGCACAATGTCTTCACGAAGACGTTGTGAGCCGTCATGGGGGTGAGGCATTGGCTCTACCCCCTCAGTATCAACAGCCTGGATACGTTCAATCATTTTGAAAATATTGTTTAATTCCGCTTGCATGCGCACAGCTTCATCATCACTTAATTCCAGATGACTCAGATTGGCGATTCGGCGAATGTCTTCAAGAGCCAGCGACATAAGAAAATTCCAAAGTAAACGGACAATGATTCCGTCTTTTAACTAAAGAGTTATTTTGATAAAAATCACCGTTAATCTGGGAATTTTAATGATTTTCTCATCTTTTTAGGAGCTTACTAAAGAGGAGCCCTCTTTAGCGCAATTTTGTTCTGCTTTTAGAAAGGTAATGACATGTGTCGTTCGTTGCTTTTACAAAATACTTGGGCAATAATCACTTCACTGTCAATATTTTTAAGAATCATGCAAATTCGTCTCATCATTACTGGACTGACCGTGATCGCATCCGCCGCTTTATTGACGGCATGTTCAGGCGGAGGCGGTTACTACAAAGACGACGGTCCGCCATCAGGCTTTTTTGCCAACTCTGACTTCAGTAATCTGCCCAATGCCACACCAAAATATGAGACGCCCCATAAAGGCGCCAATAAACCTTATGTGGTTGGGGGAAAACGCTACGTCCCGATCACCGGCGACCAACCGATGACACAAAGAGGAACGGCATCTTGGTACGGGAAGAAATTCCATGGACGCAAAACATCAACTGGCGAAACATATAACATGTACGCGATGACAGCGGCTCATAAAACCATGGAATTACCGAGCTACGCTAAGGTTACAAACCTTAAAAATGGCCGAAGCGTTATTGTTAGAGTTAATGACCGAGGACCTTTCGTGGACAATCGTATCATTGACCTATCGTATGCCGCAGCCAGCAAGCTCGGTTATGTCAACAACGGGACAGCTCCAGTCAAGGTCGAGCGCATTCGTATGGCGGATATCAAGAGTGGAAGATTGCCCGCATCCGCCGGGGGATTGATTCAGTTAATTGATGACAGCAAAATTTCTGACAGTAGTGCTGACATTGTTGCTATTGCAAGCGTTATCGGCACTGCTGCCAGTGTTGCGAAAACTATCAAAGAAAAACGAGACGAAGAAAAAAGAGACCAAGCTACATCTGCCCCCATCCAAGCACAAGCTCCCTCTCCCAATGTGATTGTATTGGAATCGTCTCCAACCACTTCCCTGACTCTCACCGAAGAACCAGAGGACCTCACTGGGGCCGTTAATTTGACGGAGGCAGCTCAAAATGAAATGGTAAGCACTGAAGTGGATCTATCCTCCGTAGCTGGTCAATCATCCGCAAGTCACTGGAGTGTGCAGCTCGGAGCTTTCGGCTCAGAAACAAATGCCCAAAATTATGCAAAGGACATCCAGTCGCAAATTGGAAAAATTGTAAGCGTTCAACAGGATGGAAATTTATATAGAGTGGTTACAGGAGAGTTCCCGTCTAAAAGCGAGGCCTCTGATCAAGCCCAAAAAATAGGGGATTTTTTGGGTAAAAAATTAGTACCCATTCAAATCCCTTAGGAGTAAAAAATGTCGTTACTGCAAACTGTAAATCTTTTCTGGGAAAATGAGGCACAACCTGTTCTGATGCAATACGTTCAAATTCCCGCGAAGTCCACTGCCTATGACAGACTTTGGGAAAGTCACGGTTATCTGGATCAGTGCTGTGAGTTAGGAAAAAATTGGATCGTTAAAAATATTCCCGAAGCAACAGTAGAAATCATTAAAGAAAAAGGAAAAACCCCCTGCCTTCTGGTAGATATTCCCCCTTCACTTTGCAATAGAGAAGAAAGCGTTGTTTTTTATGGCCATCTCGATAAACAACCTGAGGCCGGAGGATGGAGCGAAGGGTTAGGTCCCTGGACTCCAGTTTTAAAAAACGGAAAGCTTTACGGTAGGGGAGTTGCCGATGACGGCTACAGTCTTTTTTCAATGATCAGCGCTGTCTATGCACTAAAAAAACACAAGTTGTCTCATCCAAGAATCATCGGTATCTTTGAAACCCAAGAAGAATCTGGTTCCAATGACTTACCCTATTTCTTGAGTAAGTTGAAGGAAAAATTCGGACAACCGAAGTTTTTCATTATTTTAGACAATCATTGCGGGGATTATGAGCACGTTTGGTTAAGTACTTCTGTTCGTGGTGTGATTTCCGGCACATTACGCGTGCAAAGCATGCACTATGGCGTGCATTCCGGCACTTATTCAGGAATGGTCCCGGATCCCTTGGCGATTGCTCAGGGATTAGTTAGTCGACTCCATGACCCAATGTCCGGTTTTGTAAAAATCAGTTCTTGCTATGCTCAAATTCCACAAAGACGTGTACAACAATTGAAAAAAGCCAGTGACATTTTGGGAGATTTAGTCTGGAATCATGCCCCACTTTTACCCGGTGTTTCAACAAAATGTTTTACCAATCATGAAATTTTGATTCAAGAAACTTGGAAACCAGCTTTGACAATCACTGGTTTAGATGGATTACCAAAGATTGAAGATGCCGGCAACGTCATTCAAAGTTCTGTAGCCCTTCGTGTTTCCATGCGTTTGCCACCAGACATCAACTTTGAATTAGCCGAAAAAGATATTGCAGAGGCATTAACCAAAAACATCCCTTACGGGTGTCTGGTGACTTGGCAATACCCAGAAAACCATCCGGGGTGGTCGGCTAAAGATAATTCTGAAGAAATAGAAAATCTTTTTGACGACGCTGCAAAAGAAATTTTTGGAAATGAAGCTGTTTTCCTTGGTCAAGGCGGCTCAATTCCCATCGTCAATACTTTTGAAGAACTCTTTCCACAAAGTGGTTTTATTTTAACCGGCGTGCTTGGCCCACAATCTAACGCCCATGCGCCTGATGAATCTTTGGATATTGAATACACAAAAAAACTCACTGCGGTCATAGCCAGTGCCATTCACCGTTATGCAGGGAAAATTCAATGAGAAGAGATGTTGTAACGGAAGTCATTGTAGATTACGGCGAATTTACAGAAAACTTCGCTACGGTTCTAGAGGCCCAAGATTACATCAACGGCAATTTAGACGAGTTAGATTGGCCAATATCAGCATGGCTAGAAGACTCCAACGGACGGAAAAAATGGGATTACAAATTAATTGATGACGGTTCAGGCGGTGTTGAACTAGTTGCCGGTGATCCTATTAAGGCGGGTTCCTTTTATCGACCAATTCACTAATACAAGGCTGAAAATGACAAAAGATTGTGTGTTATGTCATCCCGAATTTGAGAATATTGTTTGGAAAAACGAGCGACTAAGAGTTATCCAAGTCAACGATCCGAATTTTCCTGGATACTTCCGTGTAATTTGGAACACCCATGTCGCGGAAATGTCAGACTTGCAAGACGAAGATAGAGCTCACTTGGAAAAGGCCTTATTAATTGTTGAAAAAGCCGTTCGAGAAATAATGCAACCAGACAAGGTGAATTGGGCTCAATTCGGTAATATGGTTCCCCATCTTCATTGGCACATCATAGCCCGTTATCAAGACGACTCACACTTCCCGGAATCCATCTGGGGACTTCAACAAAGAAATCCCAACATGGAGAAGCTTAAGATTCTAAAACAACAAGCTGATCGAACAGCTCGTCTGATCGCTGATCAATTAACGGCGTTATTGTCTTAAAACACGCACTCATGAAGGGTTTGTCCGTGCCGACGGGCAAGCCCTTTCAAAGTTTCCGTTTGTTTATCAGATAAAGACGTAAAAATCAGGTTTACTTTATCTGTCGGGCGTCCAATCAATCGAGTGACTCGCAAGTCTTTCATTTTTAAACGATCTTTAGCTTTCACTAAAAATTCTTGAGCGTCCACCTCTTCCGAAAAACTGCCTAATTGAACAGCGTTCAGTAATGGTCCCTCTGAAATAACATGAGCCTTGAGATATCCTTGCTTCCGTACCTGAGTCACAAGAGCCTGCGCACCTTTTTGAGTAGTTGTTGGAATAATAAAAACAACATATGAATCAGGAGATAAGATCGCTTCAACCTGCACGTTTTTCAACAGCTTTGCGGATTCTATGGAGCGATTGATTGTTGGTAATAATTTATTTGATATTGGTCCAATGCACCAACATGAACTTATTTCTTCTGCACTAAACTCATCATTATTGATTTCCGGCTTTTGATATGGCGCTGAGGGTAGCTTCTGTAACTCCTCAGAAGATTGCTGAAGTTCAAGTTGTTTTTGTAAGAGTACTTTCTCTTGAAGCTGGGTTTCTCTAATCTCAGCCTGATGTTTCTGTTGTTTTATGTACTCCGATAAATTAGTGACTGGCACGATATTAGATATCGCATCAGGAAAAACCTCCCCGCGCTCTATCCCTTTTGAATTTCCCGCTAGATCATCTGGCGCAACAAGCCATTGTTCCAATGATCCCCAACCGTAATAACCTATGCAAATCAAACAGAGAATAATCGCAATATTCCGCATCTCTATTTGTCCTTGTCTGAGCGAAGTGCCAACCCTCGGAGCACGAGATTGTGCTTAATCACACTGTCTGGAAACTCCTTCTTTAAATAGGGTGCGAAACGACCAACAGCGCCCCCCGCTAAAACTAGAGTTGGCTCAAACCCATGCTCATGCATGACTCTCATTCCTCTCTCAATCAACCCTAATTGACAATCAACGATTCCGGTCACGATACCTGTCATGGTATCCGTAGGGAAGTCATCATAGTTGCCGTCCGCTTTCGGTAAGGTTGCTGTACCAGTCACCAAACTGTCCCTCATTAAAACGACACCTGGAGCTATGCGGCCACCAGCGAAAACCATCTCTTTGTCACGAGGGAAAACACAATCCACCGTTGTCGCCGTACCAACATGGACTACTAAAAGTGGCCGCCCTGGCATAAAAAAGCAGGCCCCTAGTGCTGCATGCCAACGGTCTGAGCCTAATTGAGTAGCAGTTTTGTAGGAATTTAGCAATGAGAAGTTGCCGTCATAACGATCCTGAGCCTTCAGCCACTTTACCTCAGCCCCCAGAGACTCAATCAAACGAGTAACAGATAAAGTTAGATCACGGGAAGCAACCGAACAACCATACACACGACTGAAAGATTGCTGTTTCAACGCAAATAAAAGCTTTTCCGAAAAATGATGAGAGCCCCCATGCACTAATGTATGCGGAGACTCTGGATCATCCGATGTCGCCCATTTTAAAGCTGTATTCCCTAAATCAATCAGTAGATTCATTTTTCAACCGTATGCTGATCGTCCCCGAAAGTAAAGCTTTTTCTAAGGAACCGCACCGAACCAGTAACCTGCCGTCATCATCGATACCGATTACCTTTGCCTCATAAAGGGTATGATTTTCTTCAATGATATAAACCGTTTGGTTTTTATAAGCAGCTATTGTATCCCAGAGAGCTTTTGTACGGGTCAAACCTTCTGCTTGGATTTCTTGAACAGCATCCAAAACACATCGAATTAAAAGCCACATCCAATAGTTTGCATCAAGTTTGTCATCATGCAAAACATCTGATAGACCTGCTGAACCATAACTTGCTCCGTTATAGGGATTTTTTAAATTAAACCCAATTCCCACCACTAAACCATAATCTTGATTTGGTGACTTAGCCGCTTCTACCAATATGCCAGCTAATTTCTTACCATTGAGCAAAATATCATTGGGCCATTTTATTTTCGCCGCTACACCGCACCTATTAAGTGCCTCTACAATATTTGCTCCTATGACTAGAGGGATTGCAGAAATAATTCGTAGGTCGTTTCCAACGGGAATTGCAACAGAAAACATCAAACAATTGCGATTTCCATCCCAAGTACGACCTCGAGTTCCTCTCCCCTGGGTTTGAGAAAGCGCTCTTCGAACGACGATATTTTTCACCCCCTCATTTTTCACTCTCTGTAATAAATCTGTATTGGTTGAACCAGTAGTTTCAACACATTCATATATCACTGAGTTGAAGAGATTGCTATCTATATTCATGACCTGACTTAATTAAAATTTTGGAAAAATCTGACCAATTAGTAACAAAATCTCCTAAAGCCTTTAAAATTTCTCGATTATTTTAAAATAAAGAAACCAAGCTTCAGAACGACTTTTTCAAGAATGATAAAACAGTTTTTGATCCTCTTTTTTTATTTGTTCAGTGTTTTAATCCCTGTACAGGCTGCCGATATTCCCCAATTAAAATCCCAAGCCTGGATCCTTGTTGATCGTTTAACCAATACAACACTAACAGATAAAAATGCTGACTTGCGCCTTAACCCTGGTGATAGCGTATTGTTAATGGTGTTATATACCTCAGAAAAGGCCATTGAAGAAAAGAAAATCTCGCGCAACACCTCGATAACGGTCAATAATGATGCTTTATCAATTCCCGCTTTGAACGCAGCCCGTTACTACTTAGAACCCAATCAATCAATTTCCGTTTCTGAATTACAAAAAGCAATTGCTGTAATAGGGGCAAATGATGCCGCGGTTGCTCTTGCGGAAGGCATTTATCAGACAACCGACAAGTTTATTGAGAAAATGAACGAACATGCCAAGAATCTTGGCATGAAAAATACACACTACACCTCACTCATTGGCACAAACGATACAAAACAATACACAAGCGCCCGTGATACTCTGATTTTAGCCAATGCATTGCTGAATGACTGTCCAGAATTGAATGAATTTTGGACAATCAAAACATTGAACAATGGCGTACTTGATCATAACAATAGCAATAGTTTTCTTTGGCGTACAGATGCTATAAGAGGAATGCATCGATCTCATTTTCAGATGAAGAATTGGAATAGTGTTATTTACTATTCCCGTGATTATCTTGAAGGAGACATGCGCTTTTCCCGGGAACTGATAGCTGTTGTACTTGGGGGAAATAGCAACAGTCAAAATGCCGATGACACCATGAAACTTGTTAATTGGGGGGCGGATAATTACAAAACACTTCTGCTATATCCGGCGGCACAAACAATTGAACGAATTCCTGTCGAATTGACAGATAATGGCAAAGTTCGAGTCGGAGTAAGTGAAAATGTTTATGTCACCCTTCCAAGGGACGCTATTTTGCAAAAGGGCGTCAAAGGATTCTCTGCTACGGTAACACGATTAGATCCGTTGGTAGCCCCAATTAAAGAAGGAGATGTTCTCGGCGAGATTACCGTCTCATTTAATAAAAAAGTAGTCGCCGAAAGCAAGTTAATTGCTTTACATGATGTGCAAAAATCAAACTTTTGGCGACGTCAGCTTCAACGTTTAAAAGCTATTGTCGGTTTACAATAACAAAATGAAAATGCAAGAAAAAGAGTTACTAGAGTTCCCGTGTGATTTTCCGATTAAGGTCATGGGATTTTCAGATCCTTCATTTGCTCCTACTATTGGCGCTTTGATCCGAGAATTCGATCCGTTGTTTAACCCTGAAACAATTGCCAGGCGTACCAGTAAAGAAGGACGTTATGAAGCCTTACATATCGTTGTTCACGCCACCGGTCGTGAACAACTTGATTCTATTTACATGGCGTTGACACACCATCCAATGGTTAAGGTTGTGCTTTGATGACCTATCCTGAAAACGTCGCACCTCACTCTGTACAAGCTTGGTTGCTAGCCATCCGTCCGAAGACGTTTGGGGTAGCTGTTGCCCCTGTATTAGCCTCTTTGGCTGTTTGTTTGTCAGACACTGGAATTTTTGTGCCATTAACAGCCATACTGACTGCTCTTTTAGCTGTTGTAATGCAAGCCATTACCAATATGGAAAATGACTCTGGTTACACAAAACGTAAAGCAGAAAGGAGTAATAGAAAAGGCCTTCCTAGAGCAACATCTTTAGGATTGCTTAGTATTAAAGAAGTTGAATGGGGTATAGGATTAGCCTCGCTAATTGGACTGGCGATCACTATTTATTTTATATACCTCACACATTGGTTTTTCTTATTGATTACTTTACTAAGCATTGCGGCTGCTTATCTCTACATGGGGGGGCCACGTCCTATTGCCTACTCGCCATATGGGGAAATTGTTGTTTTTTTATTCTTTGGTTTGGTGGCTACAACCGGAACCTATTACTTACAAGTCAATGATATTTCTATCAATATTCTCATTGTAGGATGCGCCTTGGGATTAATCGCTTCGGCTGTATTGTGCGTCAATAATTTCCGAGATAGGGAGCACGATGAGTCAATTGAACGTTACACCATGGCAGTTGTTCTTGGAAGAGAGTGGACAATAGTGGCTTATCGCTTGATGCTTTTTGTTCCCTACGCACTCATTGTCTGCATTGTGGTTATGGACTGGACTCGCTATCCGTATCTGTTGGTACTTATTACACTATTGAAATCTTGGAAATTACCTCGGGAATTATCACAAAAAAATGGCTATGAGTTAAATAAAACTTTATTTGCAACAGTTAAACTCGAAGTTCTTTTCTCTTTATGCCTGACTGTTGGAGCTTTAATCCACGCTTATTTACGCTGGTTCAACCAATGATGAGTTGAAGCTTTCGCTTCAACGCATCGTATTAAGGTTATTGACGGGCCATCGGCAAAACCAACTTATCGGTGTCTACTTTATTTTTCATCATTCCATTTTCAAGTAAGAATGCTTTATCAAGCTTCAAACTTTCCAGATCTTCATCAGTAACAACGTCAAAGTAATGGCTCCATTGAGCTAACTTCTTAGCATCTTCAATGCTAACTCCCTCTTCTTTAGCTCCCATAGAGATCGCTTTATCATAATTGCTATCAATCCACTTTTTAGCTTCACGGTGAACTTTGACAATACGCTTAAGCAATGCCGGGTTCTCTTTGACAAATTTCTCACTGACAGCCATCACCAATAACGGATTAACGTATCCATCAGCGGTAACGATTGTTTTTGCTCCGGCCTCGTTTGCTTTAATAATCAGGCCTGCAGCCAATAGACCGGCATCCACGTGTCCAGCCACCACTGCAGCATGAGCTTTTCCAGGATCCATTTGGAGGAATTCCACGTCGTTAATGCTCATACCTTTTGATTTAAGCGCAGCTACTAAAACCTGATGCAAAGCAGTTCCCTTAGGACCTGCCACTTTTTTACCCTTCAAATCCTCAATTTTCATTTGAGGACCCGGCTTACCGACAACAGCAAATACTTGAGTAGGACGAGCCACGCCGGTAGCCACATAAACTTTATTACCAGCTCCGTTGGCCATCAATAAAGAGGCTGTATTCATAACAGCACTAACATCCAGAGCGCCAGCTGCCATGGCTTGAGCCTGTTGGGCACCGGAGTTGATGGAAACCCAATTGATCTTAATACCGTCTTTTTTAAATTCCTTTTCCAATAACTGATTTTGTTTCATGACGATATTTTGAAGATTAAACGGAGATTTAACGTAAGCTATATTGATTTGCTCCGTCATTGCTTGGGATATTGAAGCCCAGGAACCGGCTAAGACTATTGCCGATACCATCAACACTTTCTTTAATTTCATTTTCAACCTCTTTAAGAGTGAGTTAAAAAATCTAAGACTTTTGCAGCGTATCGAACTACTTGCATATCCGTGATAGAGCGCGGGTGAGTTAAATCAATATGTAACGTCTCATGAATAGTTGCATTGGCCAAGATCACTACTTCATCAGCTAAACGGACTGCCTCATTCACTTCATGAGTAATAAGAACAACTGTCATTTTTTTACGCTGCTGTATGGCTTCAAAATCCATTTGAATTTGAGCACGTGTAATAGCATCAAGTGCCCCAAAAGGTTCATCCATGAGCAAAACATCCGGTGATTGCACCAGTGCTCTAGCCAACGCCACTCTTTGAGCCATTCCTCCAGATAACTCCGAAGGATAATACCTCTCTGTATGTGCCAGCCCTACCAATTCCAAAACTTCTCCGACAACTGCCTTTTGACGTTGAACTGATTCATTACGAATCGGTAGCACCACATTTTC
The DNA here is from genome assembly GCA_958347955.1 of uncultured Sutterella sp. Lineage (GTDB taxonomy): Bacteria > Pseudomonadota > Gammaproteobacteria > Burkholderiales > Burkholderiaceae_F > Aphodousia. The sequence goes on along the minus strand of CATVXH010000001.1, from coordinate 7,794 downwards.
AAAAACAGTTTTCCAAGGTAACAAACGTGGATCTTGAAAAACCACTCCGACACGTAACGACGGACTTATGCTTATTTTGCCAATTGTCGGCGACAAAAGACCTGAAATAAGTCGTACTAAAGTACTTTTTCCACAACCGCTTTTACCAATAACAGCTAAAACCTTATGCTTTTGCAAGTTAAGCGAAAAGTTATTTAATATCCAATCGTCATGTCCCGGGTACTTAAATGAGAGATTCTGAATACTAACCGCAATCATTTAACACTCCATGGGGCAACCTTTCGCAAGCCCAACTGAAATAGAACATCACCAATGATCCCCAAGAGTGCAATCATTAGAATACCGACAAAGACTTGATCAGTTCTTGCCATCTCAGAAGCATCTGAAATCAAGTAGCCTAGCCCCGATGAGGCCGCAATCAATTCGGCGCTAACCAAAGCACGCCAACTGTAACCAAAGCCAAGGCGAAGTCCCGTAAACACCGCAGGCAATGCCCCTGGAAATTCAATATGTCTGATTTTTTCTATAGGGCTTAAATTGAGTGTTTTTGCCAATTCTCCATATCGATAATCAAGCTGCTTAAAACCGCTATAGGCATTCAGATAAATAGGGAAGAAACTCGCTAACAATACTATTGTAAGTTTAGCGACCTCACCAATACCTAACCAAAGAATTAAAAGAGGTATCAAAGACAGAGGGGGAATCATTCTCAAACTCTCGAGAATGAATCGAGATTGAATATGTAATGTCTCATACTTTGCAAAAAGGTATCCCATAGGCAGGGCTAACAGAGCAGCCGCGATATACCCTCCGAAAGCTCTTCCCAAACTAGCCCAGACATGTTCAAAGAGCGTTCCGTCTTTCAACAGTTCGACAAAAGCTTGGTAAACAGCCTCAGGATGCGGCAAAAGATAAGGGTTGACCCAAGCAAACGCAGAAGCCAACCACCAAAGCGCAAAAAGCGCCAAAGGCATCCAAAAGGACAATAAGAACGAACGCACGGTACTACTTAATCGCGAAATCTTATTGCAGACGTACCTCTGTTGACGAAGAACCGCTCGTAGATTCTATAGAAACATTATTTGTAGTTGTATAAGACTGCTGAGGCTGTTGTTGGTTAGAAACCAACTTTAGTCTTTCTTGAACTTCAGCGTCAGTCAGTATTTGGAAGGCAGTTACCACAGACTTTACTCCCGGTACACGAGAAGCAATATCCGCCGCCTTTTGTGCCTCTTGATTTGTAACTAACCCCATTAAATAAACGATACCTCGGTCAACGGTAACTTTCATTTGATTCAACGAAACACCAGAGGTGGTGACTAATTGAGTTCTAACTTTACCGGCCAAAGTAGAGTCAGACATTCTCTGCGTCACGGAAGTTACTGGACCAACCATCAATTCATTAACTACAGAATTAACTTCCAGACTGTTTTGAGCAACACGTTGGGCTGTCAACTTATCAGTTTCGCTACCCACTTCCCCAGTCAACAAGATTCGACGGTTATAAGAAGTCACTGTTAAGTGTAAATTATTAGGCACAGCTTGACTTATTTCGTAATGAATTCTTTTTTCCATTACCTCATCAGCCATTTGTGCTCCAGTTGTACGACGATCCGTAGTCACAAAAGCCGTTGTCCCGACTGCACCGCCAATTAAAACTGGCACACAACCGCTTAACGCTGTAACTCCAAGAGATAAAGCGGAAAAACATAAAAAGATGGATTTCATGCGCATGATTAGATAACCTCAGTGTGTATTTGTTCAGTATAGACTATTCGATTCTTACAGTAGAGAAAAACGTTTTTAAGTTAACATCATTTTTCGGTCATAGTGAATAACTTTCGGATAATTTGGTGAATATTTTTTGAATTTTGTGGATAAACAAAAAAAATACAATATAAAAAAAAGTTATCCACATCTATTAACATAAAATACTCAAAAAAAACACATAGATTTCCAACACAATATAAACACAATAACTAATTGATAAATAAAAACAAAAATAACTTATCCACATTGAAAACATGCCTTATTATTACGATTATTAAATTAATATAAAAAAATATTCAATAATCTATTTGTCTTCCATTTCTCATTATTTTTATCTAAAAAATAGTGGATAACTTTGTGAATAAATTGTTTGAAAACTAGTAAGTTCTTGTTATGCCTAATAAAAAACTATAAACCTCATAATTCTGATATTACTTTGTAACTTTATGATTTTTAAAAGTTTTTTATAAAACTATTAATTCACAGAATAATGAGTTTTAAGCAATAAGCCCCTGTAATACAGGGGTTTTATTGAAATATAAATTGTGGATAACTTTGTGGATAAAAATTATTTTTTTACGCTCAATAGTGTGCGGACAGAACTTTCTTTTGTTACTCCAAACGGAATTAACACACTGGGTACTGCATGAGCGGCAGATTGTAAGTGTTGAATTTGATCATCAAAGAAAATATGAGGTCTCAATTGTTCCAAAACGAATTGTTTTGGCATTCCATCCATTAAAAAAAGCTCTGCTGCATTCATTCCCCAACTCTTCAGTGTTGTAATTAATCTTTCTTCGCTGGGAGCTCCTCGCGCTGTTACGATTGATATTCGAATAACTGGTTGATAATAGGGATCTTCTTTCCCCCTTCTCTGCATATCAAGCTGTTGGAAGTAGGCTAATTTTTTAAATAATTCTGTTAGTGGTCCCGCATTATGAGGAGAATCAACGTGACGACTCTCGTAATCTTGAAATCCCTCTAATCCAGATTTTTTATACTGCTTTTCACTGTCGTCATCAATGACCACACCATCGAAATCAAATGCTATTCTCAGCCCTTTATCTTCCAAGTCATCTTTGGCTTGAGAGGGTAACACAAGACCCGCTGGGTACCCCATTTGAGTTGCTTCAATAACACTTTTACTATTGGCACTTAAAAATAACGAAGCACCGTAGGCTTTCATGTATGGAAAAGTTGGTTGCCCAGATGTAAATGCACCTCCTCGAATTGGCAACTTGTAATGTTTACAGGAGTTAAAAAATCTCTGACCGGATTCTGGGCTGTTTCTTGAAAGAACTATAACCTTAAAAGGTTCCTCTTCTTTTGGAAAATACTCATTCAAACTTAGAAGACGCCTAACGAAAGGAAATGCGACTCCAGGGTTAAGGGGAGTTTGAACATGTTCTAGTTGATAATTTCTGTAGGCTTCAATCCCCTGATCTTCAAAAATATTGTGTTCAGTTTCTAAATCAAACAACGCTCGACTGGAAACAGCAACAACTAATTTTTCATGTTGGATGTCGGGCATGGTGTTTTTCCTTAAAAAAAACGGGAGAAGTATTTCTCCCGTCAGTATATTAGATGTCAATATTATTGACGAATAATGCATTGTCCTCGATAAACCGTCTTCTAGGTTCAACGTTATCCCCCATTAGCATAGAGAAGACATTGTCTGAACTGGCTGCGTCTTCCAAACGCACTCTAAGTAAGCGACGGTTTTCGGGTTGCATGGTTGTTTCAGCCAATTGGGTATCTTTCATTTCTCCCAACCCTTTATAACGCTGACGAGTTAACCCTGAACTAGCTTCATTCATTAACCACTGCACGGCCTCTTCAAAGTTTTTTACTACCTTGGACTTATCTCCCCGGACCACACGAGCCCCTTCTTGTACTATGCCTTGAAGGGTTTGCGCCGTTTTAGTCAGCAATGAATAATCAGCAGTATTCAAGAAGTGAGCATCCATTCTGGAATGACGAATGTTTCCATACACCATTCTTTCAATAGCCAAATAAACACGATGGTTTTCCTCATCTTGCTTAGCAATAACTTTTACATGCTTATCACGAATTTGGGCCATTAAAGCTTGTGCTGACTCTTCAGCATTGGCCATCGTATCGAGATTGATTTTGACTCCTGCTGTGATGGCTAGTAACACTGAGCGGTCAATAACTAAACTTAATCTTTGGAGAACCTCGGAACTCTGAATGTAGCTATTGGCTAAATTTTCCAGCTCGGTTCCCCAAATCTTATTTCCACTTTCAAAATCTTGTTGATTTCTGTACAGCTCCGCGTTTTTTAAAGCAATCTCAAGGATAATCTTGTTGTATTCATGATCATCCTTCACATAAATATCCTTTTTATTAACAGTGATTTTATATAGTGGCGGTTGAGCAATATAAACGTATCCTTTTTCAATCAAAGGAGTCATTTGTCTGTAAAAGAATGTCAGCAATAGGGTGGAAATATGAGCACCGTCCACATCAGCATCGGTCATGATGATGATGCGGTGATAACGAAGTTTTTCAATGTCAAAATCTTTGCCAATGCTGCACCCCAGAGCAAGGGCCAGAGTTCTGATTTGCTCGCTATCCAGTAGCTTTTCATGGGAAGCTTTTTCTACATTTAAGATTTTCCCTCTTAAAGGTAAAATAGCCTGGTTTTTACGATTTCTCCCTGTCTTCGCAGAGCCGCCGGCGGAATCCCCTTCCACCAGGAAAAGTTCACTAAGAGCCGGGTTCTTTTCTTGACAATCAGCTAACTTTCCCGGTAGGGACCCTGACATCAAAACTGACTTTCTGCTCATATCACGTGCTTTTCGAGCTGCCTCACGTGCTCTAGAGGCTGCGACGATTTTTTCACAAATGGCATGAGCCTCATTGGGATTTTCATCCAAAAAAGCTGCTAATTCGGTATTAATCACATCCTCAACGGCAGGACGAACTTCACTAGAGACGAGTTTATCTTTTGTTTGTGAACTAAATTTCGGTTGAGGAACTTTCACGGACAGAATGCAGGTCAAGCCCTCTCGCATATCCTCGCCGTCAATATCATTTTTTAGTTTTTTGTCCAAGCCTTCTTTGGAGATGTAGTTTTTAATAACACGCGTCATGGCACTTCTTAAGCCAGTAACGTGCGTTCCTCCGTCTTTTTGTGGGATGTTATTGGTATAGGCTGTTAACCTTTCATTGTAAGTATCGTTCCACTGCATAGAGACTTCGACGGTAACTGGAACACCTTGAGACTCTACAGTTTTTAAAGCGTAAAAAGGAGTCTTATGTAGAACTACCCGATTTTGATTGATAAACTCGACGAAACCACGCACACCACCTTGGGCATGGAAACGTTCTTCTTTCCCCGTTCTTTGGTCAAGTAATAAAATATTGACTCCAGAATTTAAGAATGACAGCTCGCGAAGTCGCTGAGATAATCTTTCAAAGCTGAAGGTAATATCAGTGAAAATTTCTTTATCTGGGTAGAAGTGAACTAATGTTCCTTGTTTGTCAGTCTCGCCCAAGTCAATCATTGGAGAAACTTCAACAGGGCCATTGACTGTTTGAATGATTTCAGTTTTTCTGTTGATTAATTTTCCACGTTCAAACTCTAAGAAATGAGCACGATGATCACGGTATACCGTTAGTTTGAGCCATGTGGAAAGTGCGTTGACGCACGAGACGCCTACACCATGTAATCCACCGGAGATTTTATAACTGTTTTCAGAGAACTTACCCCCAGCATGCAATTCTGTTAGGGCAATTTCAGCTGCGCTGCGTTTGGGGTCGTGTTTATCATCCATCTTGACATCAGTCGGGATTCCACGACCGTTGTCTTCAATTGAGACAGAGCCATCTGTATGCAAGGTAACAACAATTTCATTAGCGTAACCCGCTAAGGCCTCGTCGATAGAATTGTCCACGACTTCATAAATGAGATGATGCAGTCCGGAGCCATCGGCGGTATCACCAATGTACATTCCGGGACGCTTGCGAACAGCTTCTAGACCTTCCAAAACGACAATGGCGGAAGCGCCATAGTCATTTACACTAACATTTTTTTCAACTTCACTCATAACTTTGTTCTCTTTACTCTCAAAAAATCGTGGTCATTAAATAAAAAACCGGACCTATTAATTATCAGTACACCCGCTCTGAAAGTATTCAGAGCGGGTGCAAACATAGGCGGGATAAAGACGTCCACTAGGTGCGCATTGGCATCACAACATACTTGAACGAAGAATTATCCGGCATGGTGACAAGCATTGCACCTGTGTTGCTAAGTAAAGCAAACTGAACTTCCTCGCTGCGAAGATTATTTAAAACATCCTGTAAGTACAACAAGTTGAAGCCAATCTCAATATCAATTCCGTTGTAATTGATATCCAACACATCCTTTGCTTCTTCTTGATCGGAGTTTGTGCTTTGAATGGTCAAAGTGTTATTTTTCAGTTCCCACTTAACACCACGCAACTTAGCGTTAGCCAAAATCGCAGTGCGTTTTAAGGCTCCTAACAATACATCACGCTTAATGACAAAAATATTGGTGTTATTTACAGGAATGACGCGGTTGTAATCCGGGAACTTACCTTCCACAAGTTTGGAAGATAGTGTGATATTTCCCCACGTAATACGAATTTCGGTGGTGGAGATAGCAATGGTGATCGCTTCCTCTGTATCCGGAATCAAACGCAACATTTCCATGACTGTGCGGCGAGGCACAATGCATTGGATACTCTCTGATAAGGGGGCTTCCAACTTACCTTCACAATAAGCTAAACGATGCCCATCGGTGGTGACCACACGAATAACGTCCGCTTGCACTGACAGTAACATGCCATTTAAGAAATAGCGGATATCCTGTTGAGCCATTGAAAAATGCACTAACTGGAGGAGATGGCGCAGTTGATTGGCCGGGATGGTCAATGTTTGGCTGAACTGAGCAAGTGGACGATTAGGAAATTCATCGGCCGGCAGGGTGTTAAGTTTGAAAGTGCTCTTTCCCTGTTTTAACTCCACTGTTGGATCTGATTGGCTAGGTTGAGATAAAGTCACCTCAGAGCCATGGTTTAAAGCACTAATGAGGCTTTGCAACTTCGCCGCATCAACCGTCACGCTGATGTCAGGGCCTTCAGCGCCGATATCAGCAAAGGTCTTAATCTCGATATCCAAGTCTGTAGCGGTAAAGTCAACACGCGTACCCACTTTGGAAATCAAAATATTCGACAAAATAGGTAACGTCTGGCGTTGCTTACCCACAATACCGCTGACAACCTGGACCGGAGTTGCGAAAGCTTCCCGCGGGCTCTTGATGATTAGCATTCCCTTATCCTTATTAAACAAGAAATCGATCAAGGAGACAAAAGCCTCCTGTTTAACCTCTCAATTTTAGTGAATTTTATTATGAATTGGGAGACTGATTTTTTATTATGTTCTTTAGTTTTTAAGCATTTGTTCTAAAACATGAATTTGGTAATTCAAGTCTTTGTCTTTAGCTCTAACTTCTGTAATTTTTTTCACTCCGTGTAAAACGGTTGTATGGTCTCTTTTGCCGAAACGATCTCCAATTTCGGCTAGGCTGGTTTTGGTTAATTCCTTGCAGAGATACATAGCAATTTGTCGAGGGATGGCTATCTTTTTTACTCGTGTTTTTGAGTACATTTCTGCCAGTGAAATCTTGTAATACTCGGCTACAACTCCTTGGATTCGCTCAACAGTTAATTGTGCTGTAGAGGCAACCAACATGCCTTGTAAAGCTTCCCTTGCTTTTTCAACGGTAACTCTTCCCTCATTGCTGAACTTTGAGTAAGCAATAACACAATTCAAGGCCCCCTCAAGTTCGCGAACATTACTCTTTAAATGACGAGCAATAAAATATGCAACATCATCAGGGAGATCAAAGTGCTGAGCAAAAGATTTTTTCTGCAAAATAGCTACTCTGGTTTCAAGTTCGGGAGGCTCTACTTCCACAAATAAACCAGAGCTAAAGCGTGAAATCAGTCGCTCATCCATGTCCTTTATAATTTTGGC